>NZ_JBSFSX010000005.1:0-544066 GCF_053590035.1 Nonomuraea sp. NPDC003214
GCCGCCAGCGGGTTCCGGCACGTCAACGAGTTCAACGAGGCCGTGCGGGCCGGCAAGCTGCAGCCGCCGCCCGGCAGCGAGCGCGTCTACCAGCCGTACCCGTACCTGCTGGTGATCGTGGACGAGCTGGCCGACCTCATGATGGTGGCGCCGCGCGACGTCGAGGACTCGATCGTGCGCATCACCCAGCTCGCCCGCGCCGCCGGCATCCACCTGGTGATCGCCACCCAGCGGCCCTCGGTCGACGTGGTCACCGGGCTCATCAAGGCCAACGTGCCGTCGCGGCTGGCGTTCGCGGTGTCGTCGCTGACCGACTCCCGCGTCATCCTCGACCAGCCGGGCGCCGACAAGCTGGTCGGCCAGGGTGACGCGCTGTTCCTGCCGATGGGGGCCAGCAAGCCGATCCGCATCCAGAACGCGTTCGTCTCGGAGAAGGAGATCGCCGAGATCGTCGCGCACTGCAAGACGCAGATGCAGGTCGAGTACCGCGACGACGTGGCCGCCGCGCCGGTCAAGCGGGAGATCGACGAGGAGATCGGCGACGACCTCGACCTGCTGATCCAGGCGGCCGAGCTGATCGTGACCACGCAGTTCGGCTCCACGTCGATGCTCCAGCGCAAGCTGCGCGTCGGCTTCGCCAAGGCCGGGCGGCTGATGGACCTGCTCGAAAGCCGCAACGTGGTCGGCCCTAGCGAGGGGTCGAAGGCCCGCGAGGTGCTGGTGAAACCGGATGATCTGCCCGGATTGCTAGCCGACCTGCGTGGCGAATGACCCCAATGCACGTTTCCCGGAGCGTAGCTGGTTGAATATATCTGACTACGCTCCGTTGTGGTCGGGAGGCGTTTGCGATGCAGGAACAGAGCACGGGTGCCATGTTGGCGGCCGCCAGGGAGGCGGCGGGCCTGACGGTCGCGCAGCTGAGCGCGGACACGCGCATCCGCGAAGTGATCATTCAGGCGATCGAACGGGACGACCCCGCGGAGAACGACTTCTACACCCGGGGGCACGTCAAGGCGATCGCCAAGGCGGTGGGCCTGGACCCGGAGGCGGTCGTCCATCTCTACGACCAGCAGCACGGCGGTGCGCCGCCGCCGGTGCGGGCCTCTGACGTCTTCCGGGCCGACCGCGGCGTCCGGCTGGGCGAGCGGCGCGGCCCGAGCTGGACGACCGCGCTGGGCGTGGCGCTGGCCGTGGTCGTGGTGTTCGGCGTGGTGCGGGTGATGGGCGGCGAGTCCGACCGGGTCCGCTCGGCCGGGGTCCAGCACGCCACGTCGGCGCCGAGCGTGCCGCCCAACCGGCCCTTCACCGAGGCGCCGGCCAGGCCGCCGCGCCAGGCGATGGCCATCGCCAAGGGCGACCTGGTCGTGGTCAAGGTCAAGGCCAAGCGCTCGTCCTACCTCAACGTGCACGACGCGCAGGGCCGCAAGCTCTTCTCCGGCACGCTCAAGGCGGGCGCGAGCTCGACCTGGCGGGCCGCCTCGAAGGTCAATCTGCTGCTGGCCGACGCGGGCGCGGTGTCACTGCAGGTCAACGGCAAGGAGCTGGGCCGGATCGGCGACCGGGGGGAGGTCGTGCGCCGCTCGTTCGGGCCTGGGAAGCCGCGAGCCAGGTAGCCCCTGCATCGGGTGGTGGCCAACTCCCGATACCGTAGTGTTCACCATGTCATCCCGCCGAACCGCATCGCTGATCACCCTGGGCTGCGCGCGCAACGAGGTCGACTCCGAGGAGCTCGCCGCGCGACTTGAGGCTGCCGGTTGGCAGCTCGGCGACGACGACCCCGATGTCGTCGTCGTCAACACGTGCGGCTTCATCGACTCGGCGAAGAAGGACTCCATCGACACACTGCTGGCCGCCGCGGACTCGGGGGCCAAAGTGGTCGCCGCGGGCTGCATGGCCGAGCGCTACGGCAACGAGCTCGCCGAGGCGCTGCCCGAGGCCAGTGCGGTCATCTCCTTCGACGACTACGCCGACATCGGTGGCCGCCTCGACGACGTCATCGCAGGCAGGCGGCTCGTCCCGCACTCGCCGCGCGACCGCCGCACCCTGTTGCCCATCTCACCCGTCGAGCGCGCCGGGTCCCGATCCTCCATCCCCGGCCACGGCGACCTGCCCTCCGGGGTGGCTCCCGCCAGCGGCCCCCGCGTGCTGCGCAAGCGGCTCGACGAGAGCCCGGTGGCCTCGCTCAAGCTCGCCTCCGGCTGCGACCGGCGCTGCACGTTCTGCGCCATCCCGGCCTTCCGGGGGGCGTACGTGTCCCGCGACCCCGACGAGCTGGTGGCCGAGGCCGACTGGCTCGCCCATCGCGGCGTCCGCGAGCTCGTCCTCGTGAGCGAGAACTCCACCTCCTACGGCAAGGACCTCGGCGACCTGCGGGCGCTGGAGAAGCTGCTGCCGCGCCTGGCCGCGGTCGAGGGCGTCGACCGGGTGCGGGCGAGCTACCTGCAGCCGGCCGAGCTCCGGCCGGGCCTCATCGACGTGCTCGCCGGCACCGAGGGCGTCGCCGCCTACTTCGACCTGTCCTTCCAGCACGCCAGCGGGCCGGTGCTGCGCCGGATGCGCCGCTTCGGCGACCCCGAGCGCTTCCTCGGGCTGCTGGAGACGATCCGCGAGCGGGCCCCCGAGGCCGGTGTGCGCTCCAACTTCATCGTCGGCTTCCCCGGCGAGACGGAGGAGGAGTTCGGCGAGCTGGTCTCCTTCCTGGAGCAGGCCAGGCTCGACGTGATCGGCGTGTTCGGCTACTCCGACGAGGACGGCACCGAGGCGGCCGGCTTCGACGGCAAGCTCGACCAGGAGGTCATCGACGAGCGCGTGCGCGTGCTCACCGAGCTGGCCGAGGAGCTCACCTCCCAGCGGGCCGAGGAGCGCATCGGCACCGAGGTCGACGTGCTCATCGACGAGGACCTGGGCGACGGCGGCTATGAGGGACGGGCCGCCCACCAGGGGCCCGAGGTCGACGGTTCCGTCACGGTTCAGGGCATCGGTCTGGTCAAGGGGCAGATCGTCCGTGCGGTCGTGGTCGACGCCGAGGGCGTCGATCTCATCGCGCGGATCAAGGCCGGTCCATGACCAGGGACGAGCGCCGCGTGGTGAGCCCGTGGAACATCGCCAACGTCCTCACGGTCCTCCGGTTGGCGCTCGTCCCCTTCTTTGTGGTGTGTCTCTTCCTGCCGGGCACGGGCTGGCGGCTGGCCGCGCTGGCCGTGTTCGCGGTGGCCTCGCTCACCGACCATCTCGACGGTGAGCTGGCCCGGCGTTACGGGCTCATCACCGACTTCGGCAAGATCGCCGATCCGATCGCGGACAAGGCGCTGACCGGCGCCGCGCTGGTCTGCCTGTCGATCCTGGGCGAGCTGCCGTGGTGGGTGACGATCCTGATCCTGGGCCGCGAGCTCGGCATCACGCTGCTCAGGCTGCTGCTGATCCGGCACGCGGTGATCCCGGCCAGCTATGGCGGCAAGGTCAAGACGGTCCTGCAGATCGCCGCGATCGTCCTGTACATTCTGCCGGGCGTGCCCGACCCGCTGCGGTGGGCGGTGATGGGGGCCGCCCTGGTCGTCACCGTGGGCACCGGCGCCGATTACGTGATCAGGGCGGTCAAGCTGCGCAAGGTGGCCAGGCAGGCACGCGGGGAGTGAGAGCATGGCGGACGTCGCCGAGGTCGTGGCGGAGCTGGTGCGGCAGGGGGCCACGCTGGCGGTGGCCGAGTCGCTGACCGGCGGGCTCATCGGGGCGGCGGTCACGTCCGTCCCGGGGGCGTCACGGGTGTTCAGGGGCGGGGTGATCTCGTACGCGACCGAGCTGAAGCAGGAGCTGCTGGGGGTGCCGGCGGAGCTGCTGCGGCGGGAGGGCGCGGTGCATCCGGACGTGGCGGCGGCGATGGCGGCCGGGGCGGCCCGCGTGTGCGGGGCCCGCTACGGGCTGGCGGTGACCGGGGTGGCCGGGCCCGAGCCGCAGGACGGGCAGCCGGTCGGCACGGTCCACGTCGCGGTCAGCGGTCCCGACGGGCAAGTGTGGCGGCGCCGGTTGAGCCTTTCGGGGGAGCGGGCGCGTATCAGAGAGGGGACGGTGGACGAGGCCATCGATCTTCTGGCAAGTGTGCTGAGGGCCAATAAAGGGGAACATTCCGGATGATTACCGTGTTACGTCCCGAGCGAACATGCGAGGCACGGTCTGACGCGGTGTCGGTTGATACGGGTACGGTGGAGCTGTGAGTGATGAGCCACGAGCGGCGGCCCAGGGGCGGAGACGCCCGATGATGACGGCGAGGAGTATGTACGAAGCGAAGAAGAACAATGGGCGGCACGATCCGATCGCGCGGGGCGTGGTGAAGACATCCACGCCGGGGAGGGAGCGACAGATGATTCTGCTGCGTCAGCTGCTCGGTGATGTGCTGAGGCGGCTGCGCGTGCGGCAGGGACGCACACTTCGCGAGGTTTCCACGCTGGCGCGTGTCTCGCTCGGCTATCTGTCCGAGGTCGAGCGTGGCCAGAAAGAGGCATCCTCCGAGCTGCTCGCGTCCATCTGCGGGGCACTGGGAGTGCCGTTGTCGCAGGTGCTGCGTGAGGTTTCCGACCAGTTCGCGCTGGCGGAGCTCCAGGCTGCCCCTGTGCTCGCCGAAGCCCCCGAGCACGAGCGCATCCCCCTTGCCGATTCGGTCCCCGGGTCGATCTCCGATTCCGTCTTCCCCGAAGTCAAGGACATGGTGGCGGCCTAGCCCGGCTGGCAGCCGCCGCACCACAGGATCAGCCGCTCCTGTGACTGCGCCCCCATCTCCCCGCGGCTGATGCGGGTGCCGCATCGACGACAGGGCCTGCCCGCCCTGCCGTAGACCCAGGTCTGGTTCGCCGGACGGCGGTCACCTGTGGTCACCGTGCCCGCATGAGGTTTGTTCGCGTCGAGCAGCCGCCGCGCGAGCGTGACGACCCCCTCCAGATCCTCGATGTCCCCGACCCGGCGCCACGGCCAGATCCCGCGCAGGAAGAGCGTCTCGGCCCGGTAGATGGTGCCGATGCCCGCGAGGTTGCGCTGATCCAGCAGCGCCTCGCCGATGGTCGCGTCCGGGGTGCGGCGCAGCCGCCGCACGGCCTCGGCCGGATCCCAGTCGTCGCCCAGCAGGTCGGGCCCCAGATGGCCGACCACCCGGCTCTCCTCCGCCGTCCTCAGCAGGTCCACCATCCCCAGCCGCACGCCCACGGCCTGCCACCGGCTGTTGGCCAGCACCAGCCGCACCTGGTCGCCGCCCGCGACCCGCCGGCCCGCGGGCGCGATCTGCCAGCTTCCGTCCATCCGCAGGTGGGTGTGGACCGTCAGGCCGCCCTCCACCCTGGTCAGCAGGTGCTTGCCGCGCGAGACGGTCTCCAGCACCGTCCGGCCCGTCAGGTCGGCGGTGGCGTGGCGGGGCACCCGGAAGTCGGAGCGGGTCAGCACCTGCCCGTCGAGCGCTCCCCGCAGCCGCGCGGCCGTGCGGTAGACGGCATCCCCTTCCGGCATGCCCCCAGTCTAGTCCTCGGGATGATCTTGGGTGGCTTCGGCGACCCACGCGTCCACCAGGGCGACGAGCTGGTCGAGCGCCTGCTCCACGCGCTCCCGCTCGCCCGTCGTGAGCAGGTCGGCCTGCAGTCCCGCGTAGGCGGCGTTGGCCAGCGTCGAGATGCGCACGGCGTCGGCCTCCGGCACGCCGCGCTCGCGCAGCAGGCCCGCCACGAACTCCGCCCGGTCCGCCAGCAGCCTCGGCACCTGCCCCGCCAGCCGGCCGCCCGCCGCCAGGCCCTCGATCTCGTGGACCAGGCGCGCGATCGGCAGGTTCTCCTCGCGCAGCTGCCAGTCCCAGGTGGCGCGGATGATCGTGCCCACGCTGTCGGCGCCGGTCCGGCCGGGCTGGGCGCGCAGCCAGGCGCGGTGGCGCTCGTCCAGGCGTTCCATCGTGGCCGACAGCAGGGCCTCCTTGTCGGCGAAGTGGTGAGTGAGCACCCGCGTGGTCTTGCCCAGGTGCTCGGCCAGCGGGCGCATGGACAGCGTGGACAGGCCGTGGCCCGCCAGGTAGTCCACGATCTGGTCGAGCAGCTCGGCGCGGCGGGCCGGGTCGGCGGTCCTGGCCATCGGCGAATCCCCTTTGCCGGCGATGGGGTGACAACTGTTACCTTATCTTGGGTAACGACTGTTACCTTTATTGAGGGGGTCTCCTCGTGTTCCGTGCGCCCGGGTGGCTGCTCGCGCTGACGTTCACCGCGTTCGCGTTCGCCACCGACGACTACGTGATCGCCGGCGTGCTGCCCGCCATCTCCGGCGGGCTCGGCGTCAGCGAGGCTGCGGGCGGGCAGCTCGTCACCGCGTTCTCGCTCGCCTTCGCGCTCACCGCGCCGGTCGCCTCCGTGGTCACCGCCTCCTGGCCGCGGCGGCGGCTCATCACCGGGGCGCTGCTGCTGTTCGTCGCCGCCAACTGGGCGTCCGCGCTGGTCAGCAGCTATCCCGTGCTCATGGGGCTGCGCGTGCTCGCCGCCGTGGCCGCCGCCGCCGTCATGCCCGCCGCGTACGCCATCGCCGCCTCCCTCGCACCCGAAGGCCGCCAGGGGCGCTACCTGGCGCTGGTCATGGGCGGGCTCACCGGATCCCTCGTGCTCGGCGTGCCCATCGGCACCTGGGTGGGCGGGGCGTTCGGGTGGCAGGCCACGTTCGTCCTCGGCGGGCTGCTCGGGCTGGCCGCCCTCGTCGCTGTCCACCGCACCCTCCCGGACGTACGCGACCTCGTACTGGCAGCAACCCGCCCGACCAAGCCCGAGCCCGAGCCCAAAACCCTGACCGGTACGGCCACCGGGTCCGCCCCGGGCGACGCGACTGTCCCGGACCCCGCAGCCTCCCGGTCCGCGTCCGCCTCCGCGTCGGCTCCCGCCTCGGGGGGCGCGTCCGCCCCCGACTCTCCGTCCGGGTCGGCCGCCGCCCTCGCGTCTACGGGTGTGCGGGATTCTGAGTCTGGGGGTGGGGAGGCGCCTGCGGGCGTGCGCGATTCCGGGGGTGGGGGAGGGGTGTGGGGGCGGGTGCGGCCGTTGGGGCGGCCGCGGGTGTCGCTCGGGTTGCTGGGGATCGTGGCGATCGTGACCGGCAGCATGATGCTGCTGACCTACCTTGCGCCGTTCCTGCGGGATCTGGCCGGGGCGGGGTCCAGGGAGCTGGGGTGGGTGTTCGCGCTGGCGGGGGTGGCGGGGCTGGCCGGGGGGATGCTCGGCGGGCGGGCCGCCGACCGGTGGGGGCCGGACCGGGCGCTGCTGGCGGGGATCGGCGGGTTCGCGGCGGTGATGGCGGTGTTCGTGGGGAGCTGGTTCCTGCGGCCGGTGGCGCTGCTGTGGCTGCTGCCGGTGCTGCTGGTGTGGGCGGGCGTGTCCTGGTGGATCCCGCCGCCCGCGCAGACGCGCCTGCTCGCCCTGGCGGGCGCGGCGGGCCCGCAGGCGCTGGCGCTGAACAGCAGCGCGGTCTACGTCGGCGTGTCGGCCGGTGGCGCGCTCGGCGGCCTGGTCCTGGAGACGTACGGCAGCGGCGTGCTGCCGGTCGTGGCCGCCGTCGTCGAGCTGGCCGCGCTGGGGCTGTTCTGGGCGGCGGCCAGGCTGGGCCGCTGACGGGGCGCCGCCGGGCGGGTCAGTCCCAGGCGGCGGGGTCGGAGGCGAGCTGGCGGACGCGGTCGGGCAGCGCGCCGGTGGCGACCTGCTCCAGCGTGACCTCCTCCAGGATGGCCCGCTCGGTGGCGCGCAGGGCGATCCACACCTGCTGGAGGGATTCGGCGGGCCCCCGGTAGCCGACGTGCTCCGGGCGTTCGCCGCGGACGTTGGCGAGCGGGCCGTCGACGGCCCTGATGACGTCGGCCAGGGAGATCTCGGCGGCGGGCCGGGCCAGGACGTAGCCGCCCTCGGGGCCGCGCTGACCACGGACGAGTCCGGCGCGGCGCATCTGCAGCAGGATGTTCTCCAGGTACTTGGGCGGCATGTCCTGCTCCTTGGCGAGCTCGCCCACTGTGGTCGGGCCGGCACCGGCGGCGGCGAGTTCGGCGGCGGCGCGGAGGGCGTAGTCGACACGAGCGGAAAGGCGCATGTTCTCGATTATCCCTCCTGGTCAACACTGGTTCGCCGCAAGGTCGCCGAAAACCGGCAGTCGGACGTATCCGGGCGAGCCGGACATGCCTAGTGGCATAGGGGAGCGCGGGAGCGGGGAATGAGATCCAAGACCGCTCCTGACCACTGGAGAGGAGTGGTGAGAGCGCTAAACTTCCAGCAACCCTTTTCTATGTGACGGTGGGATTAAGCGTGGAGCGACGGCCTGGTGTGCCCAGACTTCTTCGGGAGATCAACGATCGGGCCGCGCTTGAGCTCTTGCTGGCCACCGGTCCGATGACCCGTGGCCAGATCGGCGAGCTGACCGGGCTGTCCAAGGTGACCGCCTCGCAGACGCTCGCCCGGCTGGAGGAGCGCGGGCTGGTCGAGGTGGTCGGCACCCAGGGCGGCGGGCGCGGCCCCAACGCGGCCCTCTACTCCGTGATCCCCTCCAGCGCGTACGTGGCCGGGCTGGAGATCGGCCCCGAGCTGATCTCCGCGGCCATCGCCGACATCAACGGGCGCACGGTCGCGCAGGCCGCCGTCGACCCCAACGGGCACGACGACCCGGTCGCCGCCGTGCACGAGGCCGTGATGAAGGCGTGCCGCAGCGCCAAGGTGAGCGTCGCCAAGCTGCGCGGCGTGGTCATCGGCACCCCGGGCGTGGTCGACCCGCGCAGCGGCGACGTGCGGTTCTCCTTCGACCTGCCCGGCTGGCACGAGGGCATCCACGAGGCGCTCGCGGGCGACCTCAAGCGCGAGGTGACGATCGAGAACGACGTCAACCTCGCCGCCATCGCCGAGCGTTCCGACGGCGCGGCCAAGGGGCTCGACGACTTCGTGCTGCTGTGGTCCAGCCGCGGGCTCGGCATGGCGGTCATGCTCGGCGGCAAGCTTCACCGGGGCCGCTCGGGCAGCGCGGGCGAGATCGGCTACCTGCCCGTGCCCGGAGTGCCGCTGCCCGAGGACATCCGCACCTCGCCGGGCAGGCTCCCGTCGCTCGCCGGTGGCCTGCAGTCGCTCGTCAGCGCCGAGGCGGTGACCGAGCTCGCGCGCAGCCACGGCTTCGAGGCCGCCAACGCCGGCGAGTGCGTCGAGGTCGCCATCGCGGCGGGCACCGAGGGCGAGCCGCTGCTCGACGAGATCGCCCACCGGCTCGCGCTGGGAGTGGCGGCCGTGTGCGTGATCCTCGACCCGGGGCTCGTCGTCCTCGGCGGCGAGGTCGGCCACGCGGGCGGGCGCACGCTCACCTCCCGGGTGGAGGAGGCGGTCGCCAGGATCTGCCCGGTGCGGCCCCAGGTGGCCACCAGCACGGTCGAGGGCAACCAGGTGTTGCGCGGTGCCGTCCTGGCGGCCCTCGATCAGGCCCGCGAGGAGCTGTTCACGTCCTGATCAGGTGCGCGATGGCGGTGGCCGCCGCATCGCTGCACGGGTTCGTCGCGCCGTGGGTGGCGATGTGGACGGCGCCGGGGCGTTCGTGGCCAGGGGTGCCCAGCTCGACGACGACGCTGCCCGGGCGGCGGGCGAGGATGGCGTCCACCGTCGCGGTCACCCAGGTGTGGCGGTAGGCGGTGCGGATGACGACCACCAGGAGGCGGTCCTCGGCCGCGTCCACGGCCTTGGCCAGGTCCTCCGGCTCAGGGTCGGCCAGGCGGGCGCTCGTCGTGCCGGGGAAGAGCCGGGTCAGCGGGGTGACCAGGCCCCACGGGGTGGCGCGGTCCACGGCGAGATTGACGGGGGAGTCGAGCTCGACCACGTGGGGCGGGCCGTCGCCGGTGGGGCGCTCGTGCACGGTCACCCGCAGCGCGCGGCGGGCGGCGAGCAGGGCCGCGTTGCGCGGGGCGGACTCGGGGTAGCCCACGACTGGCGGGAGCGCGGCGGGGAGGTGCGGCGTGACCGGCGACTGCGTAGGGGAGGCGCCGGTGGAGGGCCGCGCGGCGGCCGCAGGGGCGTCGGCGGGCTCGACCGGCGCTCCCGGGCCGGCGGGCGCTGCGGAGGGCTGGACGGTGGACTCCGGGGCGCTGGGCGCTGTGGGGGGCGTCTGGGGGCTCGTGAGCGGGGGCGGGGTGAGGTGGACCGCTTGGGCGTGCGGGCGCATCGGCAGATGCGTGGCGGTCCAGTGGGTGAGGGCGCGGACGCGGGCGGCGGCCTCGGCCAGGCGCTCCTCGGGCAGGGTGCCGTCGGCGACGGCGGCCATGATGGCGTTGCGCAGCAGCCCGACGACGCCGGGCGTGGCGTTCTCGCCGCCGACGCAGATGGCGTCGGCCCCGGCCGCGAGGGCGCGGACGGTGGCGCCGCCGAGGCCGTACGGGGCGGAGACGGCCGGCATCTCGATGCCGTCGGTCACGATGAGCCCGTCGAAGCCGAGTTCCTCGCGCAGCAGCTGGACCATGAGGCGGCGGCTGGTGGTGGCGGGCTCGGACTCGTCGTACGCGGGGACGAGCAGGTGGCCCGTCATGACGGCGCGCACCCCGGCGGCGATGGCGGCGCGGTAGGGGAGCAGGGCGGTGGCGGCGAGCTCCTCGCGGGAGAGGCGGACGACGGGCAGGGCGTCGTGGGAGTCGACGGAGGTGGCGCCGTGGCCGGGGAAGTGCTTGGCGCAGGCGGCGACGCCCGCTGACTGGAGGCCGGTCACCCAGGCGGTGGTGTGGCGGGCGACGAGCTCGGGGTCGGAGCCGAAGGCGCGGGTGCCGACGACGGGGTTGTCCTCGGCGTCGATGTCGACGACGGGCGCGTAGTTGAGGCTGATGCCGGCGGCGGCGAGGTCGTGGCCGATGCCCTGGGCGACGGCGCGGGTGAGCGCGGGGTCGCCGGCGGCGCCGAGGGCGAGGTTGCCGGGGCGGGAGCTGCCGGTGAAGGCCTCCAGCCGGGTGACGTCGCCGCCTTCCTCGTCGAGAGCGATGACCACTTCCGGATTCTCTGCCCGAATTGCGGCGGTTAGGTCACGTATTTGACTGCTTGTCACGAGGTTGCGCGAGTACAGGGCGATGCCGCCGAGCCCCGTCGAAAGTCGTTTGCGCACCCAGTCCGGCAGGGTCGTGCCCTTGAACCCCGGCTGCAGCACGGTGTCGGCGAGCCCGGCCAGTACGGGACTCCTGACGATCGACGCGCCCATCGTGCCTCCCCTTGCGCCCGGCTCGGATCTTCGCCGGGTGGTCCTTGTCTGTGGTCGCCCCATGTGTATAGCATCAACCCCAGTCAATAAATAGGAAACTTTCCTAAGAGTTATTGAGTCAAACCTCCCAGTCAGACATCCGCGGTTAGGGGACTCGTCACCATGCAGCTGGCAGGCCGTGCCGCGGTCATGTCGAGGGGCCAGGAACGCCTGTGGTTCCTCGACCGGCTCTCCGGCGGCGACGCCTCGTACAACATCGCCGTCGCCGAGAGGCTCACGGGCGAGCTGGACGTGGCGGCGCTGGAGCGGGCGCTCACCGAGCTGACCGCCAGGCACGAGGCGCTGCGCACCGTCTTCCCCGAGGTGGACGGCGTGCCGACGGCCGTCGTACGCCCCTGCGAGCCGGTCGTCGCCGAGCGCGTCGAGGCCGCCGGGGAGAGCCTGCCCGGGCTGCTGGCCGAGCGCTCCAACCGGCCCTTCGACCTGGCCGCCGGGCCGCTGTTCCGGGTGAGCCTGCTGCGCGCCGGGCCGCGCGAGCACGTGCTGCTGATGGTGCTGCACCACATCGTGAGCGACGCCTGGTCGCTGGAGCGCATCCTGTACCCGGAGCTGTCCGCGCTCTACGCCGCGTTCGCCGCGGGCCTGCCCGCGCCGCCGCTGGAGCCGGCCGTGCCCTATTCGGAGTACGCCCGCCGCCAGCGCGAACAGGACCACGGCGCCCACCTGGAGTTCTGGCGCACCGAGCTGGCCGGGGTCCCGGCCCTGGAGCTGCCCGCCGACCGGCCCAGGCCCGCCACCCCGAGCGGCCACGGCGACCTGGTCATCCAGCGGATGCCGGTCGAGCTGTGGACCCGGGTGCGGGAGCTGGCCAGGGCGCAGCGGTGCACGCCGTTCATCGTGCTGATGGCCGCCTACCAGGCGATGCTGTCGCGGCACTCGGGCCAGGACGACTTCTGCGTGGCCACGGCGGTCGCCGGGCGCGACGAGGAGGAGTTCGAGCGGGTCTTCGGGCTGTTCATCAACACGCTGGCCGTCCGCGCCGACCTCGGCGGCGACCCGACCGTGCAGGAGCTGATCAAGCGGACGCGACGCCGCCTGCTGAAGTCGTTCACGCACGCCGCGGTGCCGTTCGACGAGGTGGTGTCCGAGCTGCGGCCGTCCCGGGGGCAGGCGCCGCTCGTCCAGACGCTGCTCAACCTGGACAACCCCGGCGAAGGGCTGAAGGAGGGTCCCGATCCGCTGCACCTGGCCGGGCTGGAGCGCACGCCGGTCGTGTCGGGCCTGGCCCCGGCCAAGTTCGACCTGGCCGTGGACGTGGTGGTGTTCGAGGAGCACCTGCAGTTCATGCTCACCTACAGCACCGACCTGTTCGAGCGCCCCACCGTGGAGCGGATGGGCGGGCACCTGCGGCGGCTGCTGGAGGAGATGACGGCGCGGCCCGAGGCCCGGCTGTCCGAGCTGCGCATGCTGCCGCCGGAGGAGCTGGCGCTGGTGCTGCCCGACCGGCTGGACGGGCTGATCGCCCGGCAGGTCGCCAGGACGCCCGCCGCCCCCGCCGTCGTCACGCCCGGCGGCGTCCTCACCTACGGCGAGCTGGCCGCCCGCGCCCGCGTGCTGGCCGGTGAGCTCCGCGAGGCCGGGGTGCGGGCGGGCAACCTGGTCGCGGTCCGGCTCAAGGCGGGGCCCGACGCCATGGTGGCCGTGCTCGCCGTGCTGATGTGCGAGGCCGCGTACGTGCCCGTCGACCCCGCGCAGCCGGAGCACCGCACGCGCGCCATGCTGGCGGGCTGCGCGGCGGTGATCGGCGAGGACGGCGTGGCGCCGGTCCCGGGCGAGGTGCACGAGCCCGTCCCCGGGGACGTCCTGGACGTCACCGGCGGGGGCGCGGGCGAGTTGGTGTCCGGGCGGGTCACCGCCGACGGCGCCGCGTACGTGATCTACACCTCGGGCTCGACCGGGACGCCGAAAGGGGTGGTCGTCAGCCACCGCAGCGCCGCCCGGCTGGCGGTCTCGTTCCGCGACGCGCACGGGTTCGGGCCGGGGCAGCGGGTGCTGATGGTGCCGCCGCTGAGCTTCGACGCCTCGGTGGGCGACATCTTCCCGGCGCTGATCAGCGGGGCCGCGCTGGTGCTGCACCCCGACCCGGTCTCGCTCAGCGGGCCCGAGCTGATGCGCCTGTGCTCCGAGCTGGGCATCACCATGGTCGACACGGCCTCGGCGCTGTGGCAGCAGTGGGTGGAGGACCTGGCGGAGGCCGGGCCGGTCGACCCCGGGCCGCTGACGACGATGATGGTCGGCGGCGAGAGCGTCCCCCTCGAACGGCTGCGCACCTGGGCCCGGCTCACCGGCGGCAAGGTCGCCTTCTACAACCACTACGGCCCCACCGAGGCCACCGTCTGCGCGACCGTCTGCCGCACCGTCGACGGCGGCGAGCTGGGGGAGCGCACGCACCTGCCGATCGGCGTCCCGCTGCCGCACGTGCGCGCGTACGTGCTGGACCGGCACGGCAGGCCCGCGCCCGCGGGCGTGCCCGGCGAGCTGCACCTGGGCGGCGAGTGCGTCGCCGAGGGCTACCTGGGACGGCCCGACCTGACCGCCGAGCGCTTCCGCGACGACCCGTTCCTGCCGGGCGGCCGCATGTACGCGACCGGCGACCTGGTGCGGATGCGCGCCGACGGGACGCTGGACTTCCTCGGCCGCACCGACAGGCAGCTCAAGGTCAACGGGGTGCGGATCGAGCCCGGCGAGGTGGAGGCCGCCTGCCTGGCCCATCCGGCCGTCAGGGAGGCCGTGGTCACCGCCGTGGGCGGGCGGCTGGTCGCCTACCTGACCGGCGAACCGGTCGGGCTGGCCGAGCTGCGCGGCTTCCTGGCGGGCCGGCTGCCGTCGTCGATGATCCCGGCGGCCGTGGTCACGCTGGACGCGCTGCCGCTGACGCCGCACGGCAAGGTCGACTTCCGGGCGCTGCCCGAGCCCGCCGCCGCGGCGACGCCGTACGAGAGCCCGCGCACCGGGACCGAGCGCGTGGTCGCGGCGGTGTGGGAGGAGATCCTCGGGGTGCGGGCCGGACGCCGCGACGGCTTCTTCGAGCTGGGCGGCCACTCGCTGCTCACGCCCCGGGCGGTGGCCCGGCTGGCGGAGGAGACCGGGGTCCGGGTGCCGCTGCCGGTCTTCTTCGCCTGCGCCGACCTGGCCGAGCTCGCCGCCGCCCTCGACGGTCGTGCCCCGGAGGGGCCGCCCGACCTGCACGCCGAGGCGACGCTGCCGGCGGACTTCACCGTGGCGCCGGGCGGCGGCCGGGGCGAGCCGCGCCGGGTGCTGCTCACCGGGGCGACCGGGTTCCTCGGCGCGCACCTGCTCGCCGACCTGCTCACGCACTCCGACGCCACCGTGCTCTGCCTCGTGAGGGGCGACCATCCGCAGGAGCGGGTGCGGCGCAACCTCGCCGCGCACGGGCTGTGGCGCGACGACTTCGCCGGCCGCATCGCCTGCGAGCCCGGGGACCTCGCGGGGCCGCTGCCCGACGTCGACTGCGACCTGATCGTGCACAGCGGCGGGCAGGTCGACTTCACCCGCCCGTACCGCGCGCTCAAGGCCGCCAACGTGGACGGCACGCTCGCCCTGCTCAGGCTCGCCGCCCGCCGCGGCACGCCCGTGCACCTGATCTCGACGCTCGGCGTCCACCTGACCCCGGGCGAGCGGGTGGTGCGCGAGGGCGACCCGCTGCCCGACCCCGCCGGCCTGCACCTCGGCTACGACCAGAGCAAGTGGGTGGGCGACCGGCTCGCCACGGCGGCCCGCGAGGCCGGGCTGCCCGTGACCGTGCACCGCCCGGCGCGCATCTCCGGCGACAGCCGCACCGGCGCCGGGCCCGCCGACGACTTCCTGCGCCGCCTGGTCGCCACCTGCGCGCTGCTCGGCACGGTCCCCGACGGCGAGGAGCTCGACCTGGCCCCCGTCGACCACGTCGCCGCCGCCATCGGGCACCTGGCCAGGACCGGCGCCACCGGCGACTTCCACTACCGCAACCCGCGCACGCTCGGCGCCGCCGACCTGGCGGCCGGCCTGGCCGCGCACGGCGTCCCGGTGCGGCTCGCGCCCGCCGCCGAGTGGCGCGCCGAGGTGCGGCGCAGGCTCGACGGCGGCGAGAGCCTGCCGCTCGCGCCCTTCCCCGCGTTCTTCGCCGAGTACGGCGACGACAGCACCGGCCCCACGTTCGACTGCACGGCGACCGAGCGGCTGCTGGCCGAGGCGGGGCTCGTCTGTCCGCCCGCCGCCGACCTGCTCGGCGTGTACCTGCCCCACCTGATCGGAGACCGCGATGCCTAGGACGTTCCTGGCCATCTGGTCGTCCCAGCTCCTGTCGATCATCACCTCCAGCGTCACCGGGTTCGTCCTGGGCGTGTGGGTGTTCCAGAAGACCGGCTCGGCGACCCAGTTCGTCACCATCACGCTCTGCGCGGTGCTGCCCGAGGTGCTGTTCGCGCCGCTCGCCGGGTCGCTGGCCGACCGGTGGGACCGGCGGCGGATGATGCTGGCCGCTGATTTGGGGGCCGCGCTGGCCACCGGCGCACTGGCCCTGCTGCTGACCACGGGCGAGCTCCAGGTGTGGCACATCTACGTGGTCACCGCAGTGAGCGCCGTCTTCGGCACCGCCCAGATGGCCGCCTACCACTCGATGCTGCCCAGCCTGGTGCCCAAGGAGCAGCTCGGCCGGGCCAACGGCCTCATGCAGGTGGCCGACGCCGTCCGCGTCGCCGCGCCGCTGCTCGCCGGGGCGCTGCTCGTCGGCGTCGGCCTCACCGGGGTCGTGGTGATCGACCTGGTGACGTTCCTGGCCTCGCGGATCGTGCTCCACCTGGTGCCGCTGCCGCGCGAGGCGACCCGGCCGGGCGAGGGGCGGCCCGCCGAGCCGTGGCTGCGCGACCTGGCCTTCGGGCTGCGCCACCTGCGGACCCGGCGCGGGCTCGGCTGGCTGGTCGGGCTGCTGGCCGCCTACAACCTGTTCTTCGGCATGGCCGGGGTGCTGGTGCAGCCGCTCATCCTGTCGTTCGGGTCGGCGGCGCTGCTCGGCGCGCTCATGGCCGCGGGCGGCGCGGGCCTGTTCGTCGGCGGGCTGGTGCTGAGCGCGTGGGGCGGGCCCAAGCGGCGGGTGCGCGGGCTGCTCGCCTTCGTCGCCGCCGGCGGCGTGCTGCTCATGCTGCACAGCCTGAGCCCGTCGGCGCTGCTCATCGGCCTGGTCGCGCCCGCGTTCCTGTTCACGATCCCGTTCGTGCAGGGCACCGGCATCACGCTGATCCAGCTCAAGACCGCACCGGCCGAGCTGGGCCGGGTGCTCGGCGCCGTCCGCATGCTCACCCAGGCCGCGACCGTGCTCACCTACCTGGCGGCCGGGCCGCTCGCCGACCAGGTGTTCGAGCCGATGCTCGCGCCGGGCGGCGCGCTGGCCGGCAGCCTCGGCCAGCTCATCGGAACCGGGCCCGGCCGCGGCATCGCCACGATCTTCCTGCTCACCGGGGCCGCGCTGGTCGTGCTGGCGCCCCTGGCCTACCTCCAGCCGCGCCTTCGCCGGGTGGAGACGGAACTGCCCGACGCTGAGGAGTCATCCGATGCCGCTCTATCTCGATCCTGAAGAGTTACGCATATTTCGTGACCTGAACCAAGCGCCCGGAGGGTTCATCGACCTCGTGGGCGCGATGGCGTTCCGCGCGGCGGGAACCGCGCAGCGGCTCGGCGTCTTCGACGCGCTCGCCGCCGGAGCGCGCACCCCGGCGGAGCTCGCCACGAAGCTGGACGTCGCCGAGGGGCCGCTCACCGTGCTCCTCGACGCGCTCGCCGGCTTCGGGTACGCGCTCCGCGACGACGACGGTTACGCCCTGGGCCCGGCCGCCGACCCCTGGCTGGCGAACGGGCCACGCGACTGGTTCGCGCCGACGCTGGCACTGTGGCACGAGCTGATCGGCGAGTTGTGGACCGGCCTGGAGGAGGCGGTGCGCACCGGCCGGCCGCCCGAGCCGTACTACGCCTGGCTGGAACGTCGGCCCGGCACGTTGCGCACCTTCCAGGGGATGCTGGCCGGGATGGCGCGGGGCCTGGCCCCGGCCGTCGTCGCGGCGGTGCCCGGCCCGTACGGGAAGCTGCTGGACGTCGGCGGCGGCCACGCGATCTACAGCGCCGCCTTCTGCGAGGCCGCGCCCGGGACGACCGCGACCGTCGTGGACCTGCCCGGAGCCCTGGACGAGGGCCGGGCGCGGGTCGAGGAGGCCGGGCTGGCCGGGCGGATCACGCTCGTGCCCGGCGACCTGACCGTGCCCGCCGACTCCGCCGCGCTCGACAGCGCGTACGACACGGTCCTGCTGTTCAACGTCGTGCACGGGCTCGACCCGGACGGCGCCGCCGGCCTGGTCGCCAGGGCGGCGCGGGCGCTGCGGCCCGGCGGGCGGCTGCTCGTGCTGGAGCCGTACAGCGACCCGCCCGCCGGCACGCAGGGCCACACGGCCGCCTTCCTCGGCGGCTTCAGCCTCAACCTGGCCGCCACCCAGGGCGGACGCCTCTACACGTTCGCCGAGGTGGCCGGCTGGGCCGAGGCGGCCGGGCTGGGCGGCATCGAGCGGCTCCCGCTCGACGCCCCCGGCTCCGACGAACTGCTCGTGGCAAGACAGGAGACGGTGTGAAGATCCTCATCGCGGGCGCCGGTCCCGCCGGCAGCCTGCTGGCCTGCTACCTGGCCAGGCGCGGCCACCGCGTCGCCGTCTACGAGCGCCGCGACGACCCCAGGCTGCGCGACGACGAGGAAGGCCGCTCGATCAACCTGGGCCTGTCCGCCCGGGGCGTGCGCGCGCTCACCGACGTCGGGCTCATGCACGAGATCTGGCCGAGCACCGTGCCCATGCGCGGACGCGCGGTGCACGCCCCCGACGGCGCCGTCACCTTCCACCCGTACGGCAGGCGCGAGGAGGAGATCCTGCACTCCGTGCGCCGCCGCGACCTCGTCGTCAGCCTCATCGGCCACGCCGAGGCGCAGGGCGTCGCCTTCCACTTCGGCCACCGCGTCGTCGACCTCGACAAGGAGGCGCCCACGCTGACCGTCGAGCACGAGGACGGCCGGAGCACCGTCGAGGCCGACGCCGTGGTGGGCGCCGACGGCGCGTTCTCCGCGGTGCGCACGCTGATGCACCGGGGCACGCGCGCCGACCTGCACCAGGAGTTCCTGCCCTGGGGCTACAAGGAGCTGACGATCCCCAAGGTGCCCGAGCACCACGAGGCGCTGCACGTGTGGCCCGGCGGCGACGACGGGCTCATCGTCACCCACCCCAACCTCGACGGCTCGATGACGGCCACGCTGTTCCTGCCGTTCGAGCGGTTCGAGGAGATCGACGACCCGGAGGCGTTCTTCGCCGAACGCTTCCCCGACGCGCTCGCGCTCATGCCGGACCTGGCCAAGGAGTACGCCGACCGGCCCGTGGGCCACCTGGTCTCGATCCGCACCACGCCCTGGCACGACGGCGGCAAGGTCGTCCTCATCGGCGACGCCGCACACGCCGTCTACCCGTTCTACGGGCAGGGCATGAACTCCTCCCTCGAGGACTGCACGGTCCTCGACCGATGCCTCGGACTCGGCGATACGCGTGCGGCCTTCGCCGAGTTCGAGCGGACCCGCCGGCCGCACACCGACGTCCTGGACGAGCTGTCCAGGCAGAACTTCGTCGAGCTGCGCGACCGGGTCCGCTCGCCGCTGCACCTGGCCCGCAAGCGCGCCGACCTGGTGCTCTCGGGCCTCTTCCCGGACCGCTGGGTCCCGCTCTACACGATGATCTCCCACACCACCACCCCGTACGCCGACGCGCTGGCCCGTGCCAGGCGCCAGGACGCCCTGCTGCGCTGGTCCGCCCTGGGAGCCGCCGGGCTCGCCGCGTTGTTGCTCGCCAGGAAGGTTCGCTGATGCTCACGGATCCCACCGATCCCTCCCGCGTGCTCATCGAGGTGAGCGATCTCGACGGCGGCCACGAACTGGTGCGGCGGTACGCGGAGCCGCTCGGCCACATCGTGACGTGGGCGCGCGAGTATCTGTGCCGCCCGCACCCGGAGCTCGGCAGGAAGGGACCGGTCTGCCCGTACGCGCAGACCTCGCTCGACCGCGGCACCTTCTACCTGGCCGTCTGCCCCGGGGAGCCGGACGCGGCGCAGGTCGCCGAGGTGCTCGACGGCTACCGCTCGTGGTTCCAGCGGCTGGTCGCCCCTGAGGGGGTCTCGCCGCAGTTCCGCACCATCCTGGTGCTGCTGCCGGACCTGCCCGCCGATCGCGCCCCTGCGGTGATCGACGCGGCCCAGCTCGCGCTCAAGACCCGGTACGTGGAGGCCGGGCTGATGGTCGGCGAGTTCTACCCCGGCCCGCCGCCCAAGCACGGCCTGTGGAACCCGGACTTCCTGCCGCTGGGCTCCCCGGTCCCGTTGCTGGCCGTCCGGCACATGGTGGCCTCCGACTTCCCGTTCCTCAAGGACGACCCCGCGCACGCGGCGGCCTACCTGGAACGGTTCGGCGAGCGGCCGCCCGCCCCGCTGAGGGAGGCGGTGGCGGCCGCCCGCCAGGGCTGATCAGGCGGTCAGCAGCTCCATCGCGGCCTGGGCGTTCGCCCGGGCCGCGCCGTATGTGGCGATGTAGGCGGCGCTGCCGGGACGCCACACGGGCAGCCCCATCTCGATCACGATGGTGTCGGGCCGGCCCGTGACCAGCGCGGACACCAGGGTCCGGCTCTCGGCGTAGCGGTGCGCGTCCTTGACGACGACGAGCAGCGAACGCCCCCCGGCGCGCTTGAGCAGCTCGTCGGGGCAGGCGTCGGCGGGCTTGATCCGGACGACCTCGGCGTGCGGCAGCCACGGCGACACCCCCCACGGCACGTCGCCCACGGCGATCGTCGGCGGCGTGTCCACCTCGACGACCAGCGGCACGTCCGACAGCGGCGCCGGCGCCCCGTCGAGCCGGACCGCGCGGCGGGCGGCGTCCAGGCCGACCCGGGTCAGCTCGGGCAGCGAGCCGGAGCTGTGGCCGGCCCAGGCGCGCAGCGCGGCCACGCGGGCGGCGGACCGCTCCAGCCCCTCCACCGACAGCACCCCGTCGGCGACGGCGTCCATGATCGCCGCGATGATCTTCTGGATCTCGTCGTAGCCCGGCTTGGGGCCCAGGCAGAGCAGGTCCGTCCCGGCCGCCAGCGAGGCGACGGCGCCACCGGCCAGGCCCACGCTGTCGGTGATCGCCTGCATGTCGAGCGCGTCGGTGACGACGACGCCGTCGTAGCCGAGCTCGCCCCGCAGCAGCCCGGTCAGCGCGGCCGACGACATGGTGGCGGGCGTCTCACCGGTCAGGGCCGGAACCGCCACGTGCGCCGTCATGATCGACTTGGTGCCGGCCTGGACGGCCGCCAGGAACGGCGCCAGCTCCCTGGCCCGCAGCACCTCAAGCGGCACGTCCACCACCGGGATCGCCAGGTGCGAGTCGACCGTGGTGGCCCCGTGGCCGGGGAAGTGCTTGACGCAGGCGGCCACGCCCGTCGCCTGCAGCCCCTCGACCGCGGCCACCGTGTGCCGGGCCACCAGGTCCGGGTCCGAGCCGAACGCCCGGGTGCCGATCACCGGGTTGTCCTCGGCCGTGTTCACGTCGGCGTCCGGCGCCATGTCGAGGTTGATGCCCGCCGCGGCCAGCTCCGAGCCGATCGCCCGGTAGACCTGGCGGGTCAGGTCCACGTCGTCCACCGCGCCGAGGGCCGCGTTGCCCGGATACGGGCTGCCGACGTGGTAGGCGAGCCTCGTGACGTCGCCGCCCTCCTCGTCGAGGGAGATGACCGGCTCACCGGCGGCACGCAGCGCGGCGGTCAGCTCGCCGAGCTGGGCCGGGTCGCCGACGTTGAACCCGAAGAGTGTCACGCCGCCGAGCCCGCCCTCGAGCTCCCTCAGCACCCAGGCGGGCGCGCTCAGCCCGTCGAACGCGACGAGCAGCGTGCCCGCCGCGAGGCGGCGTAGCCCCCGATCACTCTGGCTCATGAATCCTCATCGTTGTCAGGGCAGGACATGGGTACGGCCAGCGCACGGTGGAGCGCGCTGGCCGTACCGGAACCCGCGGGAAGGGAAGGGGTCAGCCCTTGACGGCCCCGGCCACCAGGCCGGAGACCATGCGGCGCTGGACCAGCAGGAAGAAGGCGATGACCGGCAAGGTCATCAACGTGGAGGTCGCCATGATGGCTCCCCAGTCGGTGCCGCGCTGCCCGAAGAAGAACTGCAGCGCCACCGGCATCGTGTAGCCGGTGCTGTCGTTCATCAGGATCAGCGCGAAGATGAGATCGTTCCACGCGGTGATGAACGAGAAGATGCTCGTCGCGACCAGGCCCGGAGCCACCAGCGGGAACAGGACCTTCCAGAACGTGGTGAACCGGCTCGCGCCGTCGATCCACGCGGCCTCCTCCAGCGACTTGGGCACCGCGGCGACGAACGTGCGCAGCATCCAGATGCCGAACGGCAGCGTGAGACCGACCTGGATGACGATCAGCCCGAGCAGCTGGTCGTACAGGCCGAGCCTGCGGACGTTCAGGAACAGCGGGATGAGCAGCGCCTCCGACGGGATCATCTGCACGACCAGCAGCGTGATCAGGAAGCTGGTGCGGCCCTTGAACCGGAAGCGGGCCACCGCGGTGGCCGCCAGCAGCGCGAACACCGAGCCGATGAGCACGGTGCCGAGCGCCACGATCGCGCTGTTGCGCATGTAGAGCCAGATGGAGTTGCCCGCCACGCCCTCCGTCAGCACCTTCTCGACGTGCTCGAAGGTGAAGTGCGTCGGGAACGGGATGAAGTCCGTGGTGAAGATCTGGTCGTTGGCCTTGAACGACGTCGAGACCATCCAGTAGACCGGGAACATCGCGAACAGGAAGACCAGGACCCCGGCGGTGTTCAGCCCGATCTTGGCGAAGCGCTTGCGCGCCAGCGGCGTCATTGGACCTCCTCCGACTTGACCATCTGCCGGGTGTAGAACGCGGTGACGATGAGCAGGATGACCGTCAGCACCACCGCGATCGCGGCGCCCTGACCCATCTTGGGCGGCGCCTTGAACGCCTCGGCGAAGGAGAAGAGCGACAGGTTGAACGCCTCACGGTTCGTCGGTCCGTTCATCAGCACGTAGAGCTGACTGAACACCTTGAAGTCCCAGATGATCGACAGGATCGTCAGGACGGCGAAGACCGGCTTGAGCAGCGGGAAGGTGATCTTCCTGAACGTGCGCCACGGCGTCGAACCGTCGACCCGGGCCGCCTCGTACAGCTCCGCCGGGATGCCGCGCAGGCCGGCCAGCACCGACACCGCCACGAACGGGAACGACGACCAGACGACGGTGAGGATCAGCACCAGGTAGACCGACCAGGCGTCGTTGAGCCACGGCTGCCCCGTCCAGTCGGCGCGGCCGAAGAGCAGGTTGGACAGCCAGTCGGGCAGCAGGTTGAGCGCCCAGTTGATGATCCCGGCCTCGGCGTCGAACAGCCAGCGCCAGATGGTGCCCTGGGCGACCGGCGGGACGGCCCACGCCGACATGATGCCGATGATCACGAAGCTGGACATGCCCTTGCTGAGCCGGTTGAGCAGGACGCCGACCGCGGTGCCGAGCACCAGCGTGAGCGTGACGGCCACGACGGCGAAGACGACCGTGTTGCGGAGCGAGGACCAGAAGATCGAGTTGCCGAAGATCTCTTCGAAGTTGCCGAACCCGACGTACTCCGGCTCGGCGGCCCCGCGGATCACCCGGAGGGTGACCTTCTGGAAGGACATGATGAACATCTGGACCATCGGGTACAGCAGCAGACCCGTGATGACCAGAATGCCCGGGATGAGCAGGGCGTACGGGACGAGCTTGGGGTTCATCCCGCTGGCCTTGCCCGGCTTGCGGGAGCTACGGCGGCGCCGCCCAGGGGCGGAGGAATTTCCTCCGCCCCTGGCGAGCGTTGACGTGTTCGTCATCGTTACTGCGCGTTCAGGATCTCTTCGAGTTCCGTGTTGGCCTTGGCGAGCGCCTCGTCGGCCGTGGCCTTGCCCTCGATGACCGAGCGGGCCGCGTTCTGCAGGACGGCCTTGGTCTCGTTGGCCTCGGTCCAGTTCGGGTCGGCCGGGAACGCCTTGGCCTTGGCGAAGGCGGCCGCGAACGGAGCCTGGGCCGGGTCACTGGCCAGCGAGGCCAGGGTGTCCGGGTAGACGGGCAGCAGGCCGCCGTCCATCGCGTAGCGGTCCGCCCACTTCTTGCTGGTGGCCAGCTTCACGAAGTCGGTGGCGAGCTCCTTGTTCTTGGCGTCGTTCCAGACGGCGATGTCGTTGCCGCCGAAGAACGCCGGGGTCTCACCGCCGGCCTTGGAGGGCAGCGGGAAGAAGGCCATCTGGTCCTCCTTCACCTTGCCCTTGCTCTCCTCCTTGATCGTGGCGATGTCCCACGACGCGGTGAGGTACATGCCGACCTTGCCGTTGGAGAACCGGGTACGGATGTCGGTCGTGTTCTGCGTGAGGCGGGACTTGCTGGACACGCCGGAGCTCACGATGCCCGTGTAGGTCTCGAAGCCGGTCTTGAAGGCGGGGTCGGTGAGCTTGCCGACCCACTTGTCGCCCTCCTTCACCGCGTACTCGCCGCCCTCGGACCAGGCCAGCGCGCCGAGGAGGTGGTTGGCGTCGGAGCCGCCGTTGAAGGCGAAGCCGTCGACGTCCTTGCCCTTCTCCTCCTGGATCTTCTTGGCGGCCGCGATGAGCTCGTCCCAGTTCTTCGGCACCTCGATCTTGAGGTCCTCGAACCAGTCCTTGCGGTACATCACCGCGCGGGTGCCCGCGCCCCACGGCATGGCGTAGACCTCGCCGTCGATGGTCTCCAGGCCGAACAGGTTCTTGGGAATGTTCGCCTGCTCACCGGAGGTGGTGATCGAGGTGACCGGCGCGAGGGCGTCCTGGCTCTGCCAGAGCGGCACCTGGTCGTTGCCGATCTCGGTCACGTCCGGGCCCTCACCACCGGCGGCGGCGGCGGTGAACTTGTCGTTCACCTGCGGCCACGGGATCCACTCGACCTTCACCTCGGCGCCCGTGGTGGCCTTGAACTCGGCGACCAGGTCGTCGGTGTACTTCTGGGACGGCTCGTTCGGGACGCCAAGCCGCCACATGGTGAGGGTCTGCCCCGCCCACTTGGGGCCGGAGGCGCTGGCGGAGGCCGCCGGCTCGTTGGCGGCCGGCTCGGCGCCGCCGCCGCAAGCGGCCAGGCCCAGGGCCAGGGCGGCCGTGGTGACCGTGGTGGCCGTGATCTTAGAGATCCTCACTGGGATGCTCCCTTCCCGGCTAAATCGCATCGGGTCTCTGCGTCATCGGGTGCTGGGCCTGTGGTCCGCACCTTGCTGATCGTCAGTCTTGAATGGTGATAAACTAACAAGAAACTTTCTTAAAAGAAACTGGCGTTAGCGGATCGTGACGAGAGGGGAGAATGCCCGTGACACGGAACCCGGGGGTCCCGCGGCTGCTACGCCGGCTGAACGACCGGACCGCCCTGGAGCTGCTGCTCTCCGAAGGCCCCCTCACCCGCTCCGAGCTGGGTGAACGCACCGGACTCTCCAAGGTCACCGCAGGTCAGCTCCTCGCCAGACTGGAGGACCGCGGCCTCGTCGAAGTCACCGGACGCAGGGCCAGCGGACGCGGCCCCAACGCCGCCCTCTACGGCGTCGTGCCCACCAGCGCGCACGTCGCCGGGCTCGAAGTCCTGCCCGACGCCATCACCGTCGGTGTGGCGGACATCACCGGCAAGGTCGTCGTCGAGGTCGTCGTCGACCCCGCCGACGGGCGCGACCCCGTCGCCACCGTCCACGCCGCCGTCCAGCGCGCCTGCGCCTCCGCCCGGATCACCCTGCCCCAGCTCAAAGCCTTCGTCATCGGCACCCGCGGCGTCGTCGACCCCGCCAACGGCGACGTGCGCTTCTCCCACGACCTCCCCTCCTGGCACGTCGGCGTCCTCGCCAGCCTCCGCCGCACCCTCGGCGCCTCCGTCACGATAGAGAACGACGTCAACCTCGTCGCACTCGCCGAACACCGCTACGGCGCCGCCGCCGGACAGGACGACTTCGTCGTCGTCTGGACCGGCATCGGCCAGGGCCTCGGCGTCATGCTCGGCGGCCGGCTGCACCGCGGCATCACCGGCGGCGCCGGCGAGATCGGCTGGCTGCCCGTCCCCGGCGAACCCCTGCCCGCCGACGTCACCCGCCCCCAATCAGGCTCCTACCAGCGGCTCGTCGGCCTCGACGCCCTCACCGGACTCGCCCAGGAACACGGGCTCACCGCCCGGCCCGGCGCCACCGGACCCGAGATCGTCAGAGCCGCCGTCGCCGGCGCCCGCACCGGCTTCCTCGCCGCCGTCGCCGCCCGCCTCGCCGTCGGCGTCGCCGCCGTCACCGTCGTCCTCGACCCCGGCCTCATCGTCCTCGCCGGCGACGTCGGCCGCGCCGGCGGCACCGAACTTGCCGCCATGGTCGAGGACGCCGTCGCCAAGGTCTGCCCCAGCCGCCCCCAGGTCGTCACCACCGGCATCACCGGCAACCCCGTGCTGCGCGGCGCCCTCGTCGCCGCCCTTGAGCAGGCCCGCGAGCAGGTCTTCTCCGACACTGTGTGAGAATTCTTGCCCATGTGGCTTCCTCCCGGTGACATCGTGCTCATCTCCGATCCGCGGGTGGCCGCCATCCCCGTCACCGACACCGGCGAACCCCTCGCCGAGGTACGCGGACGGCTGCGGCTCGACGACCGGATGGCCGACCCCGACGGCGCCTACGCCCGCCTGCGCGCCGGCCTCCTCGACCGGCTCGAGACCGCCGAACGGCGCCTGCCCGACGGCTTCCACCTGCTGATCGTCGAGGGCTACCGGCCCATCGCCGTCCAGCGGAAGATCTTCGACGACTACCGCGCCGAACTCGCCGCCCGCTTCCCCGGCCTCACCCCCGGCGAGCTCCACGCCGCCGCCAGCCGCTACGTCTCACCCGTCGACGTCGCCCCCCACACCGCCGGCGCCGCCGTTGACCTCACCCTCTGCGACCCCGACGGAGCCGAGTACGACATGGGCACCGCCGTCAACGACACCCCCGAGACCAGCGGCGGCGCCTGCTACACCGCCTCGCCCGACATCTCCGAGGACGCCCGGCGGCACCGCAAGATCCTCGCCGCCGCGCTGGAGCCCGCCGGGCTCGTCAACTACCCCACCGAGTGGTGGCACTGGTCGTACGGCGACCGCTACTGGGCGTTCGTCACCGGAGCCGGCCGGGCGTCGTACGGTCCCATCTGAACAGGCGCAACGGCAGATCCCTGCCGCCCGCCACCAGCATCCCCGCATGCGCGGCGAACGCCGTCCCGGGCACCGTCACCTCCAGCGGCTCCCACCCCTGGCCCGGCACCCCGCTCCACAACCGCCTCCGGCCGTCCAGCACGAACAGCCGCCCGTTCATCGCCCCCAACCCCCGAACCCCATCCGCAGCCCGCTCCCCGCGCGGGGCGGCGGCCCCTTCGGCGTCCCCCGGAGCCGGCCCGACGCCGCCCCCCACCGCCCCGCCGTAGGCGGTGGCGGTTTCTTCGGGAGAGGCGGTCCGGGTGGCGGCGGGTTTCTCGGGGGAGGGTCCCCCGTCCGCAGCGCGCTCCCCGTACGCGGCGGTCCCCTGGACGGGGAGGGTGGCCCCTGGAGCCGGCCCCGCGCCGCCCCCTACCGCCGCGCCGTTGCTGGTGGCGGTTTCTTCGGGGGTGGGGGTGGGGGTGGGGTGCCAGGTGGTGGTGCCGAAGGGGAGGCGCCAGAGGAGGTCGGAGGCGGTGGTGACGTAGAAGGTGCAGTCGGCGATGGCGAGGCCCGTGGCGTCGGCCGGGGCGGCGACGAGGTCGTGCCAGTGGGCGCCGTCGAAGTGGAGCAGGCGCCCGGTGCCGGTGACGCCGTAGAGGGCGACGGGCACGCCGGCGGCGGCCTCGCGGGGTGCGGCGAGGGCGCGGACGCCGGGGGTGGGCCCGACGGGCTCCCAGGGCAGGTTCTGGCCGCAGAGCTCGCGGCGCAGCAGGTCGCCGGAGGCGTCGACGGCGTAGAGGGTGCGGCCGAGCGCGGCGAGGGCGCGGATGTCGGCCTCGGGCCCGATGACCTCCCACGGGTCGCCGGTCCCGGTGGAGAGCCGGTCGATGACGTTGCGGGTGATGCGGTCGACGACGGGGTCGTGCAGGGTGTTGCCCCAGTTGACGGTGGCGGCGGTGAAGACGGTGCCGAGGCCGCTGGTGTAGACGCCCATGGTCGCCATCCCGCCCTGCCCGTAGCCGGCCCAGTGGCGCAGGTCGGCGGTGGCGAGGACGACGAACGTGGGCGGGGTGCCGTCGCGGCACGTGGCGCGCGGGACTCCGCCGATCTCCTCGAACTCGGCGGCGTCGGTCTCGTAGCCGAGGCAGCCCTGGCCGAACTTGTCGCCGTCGGTCAGCCCGGTGCCGTCGAAGACCCAATGGGAGGCGAAGCGCGCGGTGTAGGACTCTTCGAGCATGCGCGGCATGTGCGGGCCCCAGGTGCCGGCTCCGGCGCGGAAGCTGACGCCGGTGAGGGAGTTCTCGGGGCGGCCGGCGGCCGACCATTCGACGGTGGCCAGGCGGGAGTCCTCGACGGGATCGGAGACGGGGTCGCGGTGGCAGACCATGGTCCGTCCGCCGTCCTCCAGCCGGATCTGCCACCAGCAGGTGTTGCCGGAGAAGAACGCGACGTTGCCGCCGCGGCGGACGTACTCCTCGACGGAGTCGCGCATCCCGGCGGACCAGTATTCGTCGTGGCCGTTGACGATGAGCATCCGGTGCCGGGTCAGCAGGTCGAGCCCGTCGTGGAGGTCGAGGTTGGAGCAGTAGGCGACGTCGTACCCGGCGGGGCGCAGCCATTCGATGAGGCCCTGTTCCCAGCGTTCGGGGGGTGGGCCGCAGCCGGGCCGGTCGAAGGTGACGCGGGCGGCGCGGTCGGGCGCCTCGGTCCAGTAGACGCTCTCGCCGGGCACGCCTGCCCGGTTGTACGCCTGCCAGGTGGTGAAGGGGACGCTGAGGAGGATCGGCGCGGTCGGCACGGCTTCCCGTACGACGAAGAAGACCTCGTTGTCGGGGCACGGCGTGTCGCCGGGCAGGCCGGGCGGCCACGGCTGTTCGGGGCCGAACCGGGCGCGGTAGAGGGAGCTGGGCCAGTCGGCGCCGATCGGCAGCTCCCAGCCGGGGGCGGCGTCGCCGGTGTGGACGACGCGGCCGTCGGCCATGTCGGTGACCTCGACGGGCGCCGGTCCGGACAGGACGAATGGCAGCCGTGCGCCCTGGGGACAGGAGGTGGCGGTGGCGTAGGCGCGGATGCCGGTGGGCGGGGTCATCGGCGGGCGGCCTCGACGAGCAGGTCCTCCAGGGCGAGCAGGTAGCGTTCGATGGCGGCGCTCGACAGGTGGCGGGTGTCGGCGGTGAGGGAGACGCCTTCGGTGGTGACGTGCACGCAGAAGCGGCAGTTGAGCTTGTCCTGGCTCATCTGCCATTCGAGCGCGGTGGCGGGCAGCGCGGCGTCGAGGTCGGCGGGGGTGCAGGCGGCGGGGCCCGGGTCGGCGAAGCGCATGTCGTTGAAGCAGCAGTTGGGGTGGACGGCGGTGCCGCGGCGGGCGCTCTCGTCGCGGACGATCCTGGCGCGGTCGGCGGGGTCGTGGTAGGCGCTGCGGTAGGCGCGCATGGCGGCCGGGGCGGCGGCGCGGAGCACGTCGGGGAAGTCGCCGTCGACGTCGAGCGTGAACAGGCCCTCCT
This sequence comes from Nonomuraea sp. NPDC003214, assembly GCF_053590035.1. Taxonomy (NCBI): domain Bacteria; kingdom Bacillati; phylum Actinomycetota; class Actinomycetes; order Streptosporangiales; family Streptosporangiaceae; genus Nonomuraea; species Nonomuraea sp. NPDC003214. The sequence goes on from NZ_JBSFSX010000005.1 coordinate 29,002, forward strand.
GGGAGAGGGTGCTGACGATGCCGAGGGTGTCGCGGCGGAACCGGTTGCCGACGATGGGCAGCATGGCGCACCGGCCGGAGCCGGAGAAGCGTCCGGCGAGCGTGGCGGTGGCGGCGAGCAGCACGGTGGAGGTGCTGGTGCGGTTGGCGAGCGCGACGGCGCGGGTGGCCAGTTGCAGGGCGGGGGAGCGGAGGAGGGCGCGCCGGATGGGCGGGTCGGCGGGGTCGCCGCTCGGGCCGGCGAACATGGTGTCGGGCATGCGGGCGTGCTCGCCGGCCCAGTGGGCGGCGGCGGCGTCGGCGACCTGCCGTCCTTGGGGGCCGGCCTGCCAGTGGGCGAGATCGAGCGGGCGGGGCGCGGGCGGGCCGGAGACGCGGCCGCGCAGCAGCAGGGTCCGCAGGTCGCGCAGGGCCACTTCGCTGCCGAGCCCGTCGGTGGCCAGGTGGCAGAAGACGAGCACGACGTGGGTGACGGTGTCGCCGTCCAGGACGAGCGCCACGCGCAGCGGCCATTCGGCGTGGTAGTCGAACCGGGTGGCGGCCAGTTCGGCCATCACCTTGTCGGGGTCGCCGGTGGTGACCTCGACGGGTATCCGCCCGGTGGCCTCCAGCCGCTGGCCGACGGGGTCGGCGAGCAGGGTGCGCAGGGAGCCGTGCCGTTCGACGAGGGCGGTGAGCGCGACGGTGACCTCGGCGACGGTCCGCGTGCCGGGGACTTTCAGCACCCGGCCGAAGTTGAAGTAGTGGTCGTCGGGCGCGGTGCGTTCGACGGCCTCCCAGATCGCCCGCTGGCCCCAGGTCAGCGGGGCGGTGCCGGAGTCGGGCGCGGAGAACCGGATCGTCATCGTCCGGCCAGGTGCCCGGCCAGCCGGTCGAGGTCGTCGAGCAGGTCGAGGCCATCGCCGGTCAGGTCGACAGTGACCCCGAACTCGGTCTCGATGGCGTCGACGAGCCGGAGCTGGCCGATCGAGGTCAGTCCGAGCGCGGTGAGCGGCACCGTCGCCGTCAGGGCCTCGTGCTCGCTGATCGCGCCGTCGGACGACTCCGCGACGAGCGCGGCGAGCCGCTCTCTGATCATCACAGGCTCCCCCGCCGAAACTGGAAAGAATCCTAACTGTTCGAGTGTTCCACGGATCTTCCGAGTCTCGCAAGGCCGTGGAATACGGCCTTGTGTGCGTCGCCGGTGCATGCCACACTGAACGCCCACCCATAAAAAGTAAAGTTTCCTATTAGAAACGCCGATGGCTGTTCCGGGGGCCGATCGTGAGCGTTACCCTTCCCGGCCTGCTCAGGCAGCGGGCCGCAGCAGACCCCGGCCGCGTGGCGATGACCGTCCACGGCTCGGGCTCGATCACGTTCGATGAGTGGGAGACCAGATCCGACCGCGTGGCCGCCGGGCTCACCGCTCGCGGCGTGCGCCCTGGAGACCGGGTGGGGCTGGTCTTCGGAAACAGCAACTGGCTGGAGTATGCCATCGCCTTCTTAGGCGTGGCCAAGGCGGGCGCGGCGGCGGTGCCGCTGTCGGACCGCCTGGCCGCCCCCGACGTCGACGCGATGCTCGCGCACTGCGGCGCCGCCGCCGTGCTGAGACCCGGCGAGCTGCCCGACGCGCCCGGCGAGGTGACACTGCCCGAGCCCGGCGCCCTGGCCCAGATCCTCTACACCTCCGGCACCACCGGCCGCCCCAAGGGCGTCAGCGCCACCCACGCCAACCTGGCCCACGGCTGCGGGGGCAGGCGGCGGCCCTTCGCGCACAGCCGCCACCTGGCGCACGCCTTCCCCATCGGCACCAACGCCGGGCAGTGGATGCTCGTCAACGCCGTGGACGCCCACCCCGAGGTGGTGACGCTGCCGGTGTTCACCCCCGCCAGATTCGCCGCGCTGATCGAGCACTACCAGGTCGGCACCGTCTTCCTCGTGCCCGCGATGGCCATCGAGATGCTCGCCGCCCGCGTCCACGAACGGCACGACCTGTCCAGCGTGCTCCTGCTCGGCTCGGCCGCCGCGCCGCTGCCCGGCCGGGTGGCCGCCGGGCTGTCCGACGCCTTCCCGAACTCCACGATCACCAACTACTACACCTCCACCGAGGCGGCGCCCGCCCAGACCGTGATGATCTACGACCCGGAACGGCCGACGAGCGTGGGCCGGGCCGCCGCCGGGGGCGCGGTGCGGATCGCCACCGCCGAGGGCGAGCCGCTGCCGCCCGGCGTCACCGGCGAGGTGTGGATGCGCTCCCCGGCGGCCGTGCGCGCCTACTACGGCGACGCGACGGCGACCGGCGAGGTGTTCCGGGACGGCTGGGTGCGCATGGGCGACCTCGGCTACCTGGACGGCGACGGCTACCTCTACCTGGTCGACCGGGAGAGCGACGTGATCAAGTCGGGCGCGTACAAGGTGTCCACGATCCACGTCGAGGACGCCGTCTACCAGCACCCGGGCGTGACCGAGGCGGCGGCGTTCGGCGTCCCGCACCCGACGCTCGGCAAGGCGGTCGCCGTCGCCGTCGTCGGCGGCGTGGCGCACGAGGACCTGCGGATCTTCCTGAAGGGCCGGCTGGCCCCGCACGAGCTGCCCGTACGGCTCGTGACCGTCGACGTCTTGCCCCGCAATCACGGAGGCAAGGTGGACAAGCGCGCACTGCGAGAGGTTGTTCGATGACCGAGGTTTCGTACGCCCAGCACGGCATGTGGATCACGGAAAGGATGGGTGCGGGGTCCGCTTACCACATGCCGATCGTGATCCGGTTCGCCGTGCCACCGGACCGTGGCGCGCTCGCCAAGGCCGTCACCGCCGTGGTCGAGCGCCACCCGCTGCTGGGCAGCGCGTTCGAGGACCGGGGCGGCGAGCCGCACCTGGTGCCGGCCGACGTCCAGCCCGCGCTGACCGGCCAGCCCGTGGCCCTGGACCTGGAGCGCGGCCCGCTGGCCGGCTTCCAGCTCGACGGCGACACGCTGACGATCGTCGCCCACCACCTGGTGTTCGACGGCCAGTCCAAGGACGTGCTGGTGGCCGACCTGGCCGCCGCGCTCGACGGCACGATCGCCGAGCCGCTGGAACGTGCCGACCACGCCGCGCTCCAGCGCGAGCGCGTCGAGGCGCGGCTGGCCGAGGCCGGGGCGTTCTGGGCCGGGCGCTGGCGCGAGCCGGGCGAGGTCGTGGTAGCCGGTGACGTGCTGCGCTCGCGCCGCGCCGGGACCGGCGCGCTCGCCGAGTTCGACCTCGACGTGCCCGAGCTGCCCGGCCTGACCAGGTTCGAGGTGGTGGTCGCCGCGCTGCACGCGCTCCTGCGCTCCTACGGCAACGCCGACGTGGTGACCGCCGTGGACCTGTCCACCCGGACCGCCGCCGAGACCGGTCACGTCGGCCCGTACGTCAACGAGCTGCCCGTCTACTCCACGCCCTCGCCGGACGCGCCGTTCGGCGAGTTCGCCGCCGGGCTGCGGGCCGAGCTCAGGCGGGTGTACGAGGTCCGCGAGGTGCCCATCGCCCGCGCCGTGCCCGGCATCAGGCCGCACGCCGCGCTCGCCCCGATCTCCGTCAGCTACCGGCGCGGCGGGACCGCTCCCGCCGGGTGGGACGTCGACTGGCTGGCGTTCAACGGGGCGGTGCGCGGCGCGCTCCAGCTCCAGCTCCTGGACGGGCCCGGCGGCCTGTCGGCGAGCCTGCGCTACGACCCGGCCGAGCTGCGCGACCCCGGCCGGTTCGCCGCCGACCTGATCGCGGTGCTGGGCCGGGTCACGCCCGAGCGCCCGCTGCGCGAGCTGGCCGCCTTCCAGGAGACCGTCACGGCCGAGCCGCAGGCGCCCGCCGCGGAACCCGCCCAGGTGGACGACGGGGGTGCCGACCTGGGCGGGGACCCGCTGATCGGGGAGATCACCGCGATCTGGGAGGAGGTGCTCAAGCTCTCGCCGATCCAGCCCGAGGACGACATCTTCGACCTGGGCGGCCACTCGCTGAGCATCACGCAGATCATCGCCCGCATGCGCAAGCGCCTCGGCGTGGAGATCGACCTGGACGACTTCTTCGACAACCCGACCGTCGCCGGCGTCGTCGAGGTGATCAGGAGGTGACCTCGCTCCTCGAACGGGCCGCCGGGCCCATCCTGGACGACGCCGACCTGTCGCTCATGCTCACGATCCGGGCCTTCGAGCTCAAGCTGCTCGACCTGTTCGGCGAGGGGCGGCTCAACGGCACCACGCACACCTGCCTCGGCCAGGAGTACGTGCCCGTGGCCCTGGAGCCGCTGCTGGGCCCGGCCGACCACGTCTTCAGCAACCACCGGGGCCACGGCCACTACCTGGCCCGCTTCCGCGACCCGCACGGCCTGCTGGCCGAGATCATGGGCCGGGAGGGCGCGGTCTGCCACGGCGTGGGCGGCAGCCAGCACATCCGGCGCGAGCGCTACCTGTCCACCGGCGTGCAGGGCGAGAGCCTGCCGGTGGCCGCCGGGGTGGCGCTGCGCCTGCGGCGTGCCGAGCCGGGCGCGCTGGCCTGCGTGTACATCGGCGACGGCACGTTCGGCGAGGGCGCCGTGTACGAGGCGCTCAACCTGATCGCGCTGTGGCGGCTGCCGGTGCTGGTCGTCGTCGAGCACAACGGCATCGCCCAGTCCACGCCCACGACGGCCCACATGGCGGGCACGATCGCGGGCCGGGCGGCGGCGTTCGGCATCGCGCACGAGCGCGTCGAGGGGTTCGACCTGCCCGCGATCCGGCGGCGGCTCGACCCGCTCGTCGCGCGGGTGCGCGAGGGCGTACCGCTCGTGGTGGAGTTCGCCACGCACCGCCTGGGCCCGCACAGCAAGGGTGACGACACCAGGAGCGCGCAGGCCGTACAGGAGGCGAGGGACGCCGACTGGCTGGAGCGCTGCCGCGCGGCGCGGCCGGAGCACGTCGGCCGGCTGGAGCGGGAGGCGCGCGAGCACGTCGACGCCGTCGCCGAGGAGGTCGCGGCCCGGCCGCCGTCCAGGTGGGTGCGCGCATGAGGGTCGCGGAGAACCTGAACGCGGCGCTGCACGCGGTGATGGACCGGCAGCAGGACCTCTACCTGCTGGGCGAGGACGTCCTCGACCCGTACGGCGGCGCCTTCAAGATCACCAAGGGGTTGTCGACGGCGTTCCCCGAGCGGGTGCTGTCCACGCCGATCAGCGAGGGCGCGATCACCGGCGTGGCCGCCGGGCTGGCGCTGGCGGGCGACCGGGCGATCGTCGAGATCATGTTCGGCGACTTCGCCGCGCTGGCCTTCGACCAGCTCCTCAACTTCGCCGCCAAGTCCGTGTCCATGTACGGCGAGACGGTGCCGATGCGGATGGTGGTGCGCTGCCCGATGGGCGGCGGGCGCGGCTACGGGCCCACGCACAGCCAGAGCCTGCAGAAGCACTTCATCGGCATCCCGGGACTGGCGCTGTACGAGATGTCGCCCTTCCACGACAACCTCGCCGTGTTCGAGGAGATGCTGGCACGCGCCGAGCCGTGCGTGCTGTTCGAGGACAAGGTGCTCTACACGCGGCAGATGCACCAGGTGGACGCGCCCTTCTCGGTCGAGGTGGCCGGCGGGGTGGCCCGGGTGTTCCTGGACGACACGCCCGACTGCGTGATCGTCGCGCCGGGCGGCGTGGCGCACCGGGTGGTGGCGGCGATGCGCTCGCTGCTCCTGGAGGACGAGATCGGCTGCACGCTGCTGGTGCCGTCGCGGCTCTACCCCTTCGACGTGGAGGTGCCCGCGGCCCGGCACGTGTTCGTGGTGGAGGAGAGCACGGCCGGCGGCACCTGGGGCGCGGAGGTCGCGCACCACGTCCACCAGCGGCACTGGGACCGGCTGGCCGGCCCGGTAACGCTCGTCCACTCCGCCGGCTCCGTCATCCCCACGGCCTCCCACCTGGAGCGCGAGGTGCTGGTGGACGAGGCCGACATCCACCGCGTGATCAGGAAGGTCGTCCGTGGCTGAGCTGCGCCTGCCCAAGCTGAACAACAACGACACCGAGTACCTGCTGGTCGAGTGGCTCGTCCCCGACGGCACGCCGGTGCACGAGGACGACGCCGTCGCCGTGGTGGAGACGTCCAAGGCGGCCGAGGAGCTGCCCGCCGACGCCACCGGCACGCTGCGCCACGCGGTCAAGCCGGGCACCTGGTGCCGCCCCGGCGAGCTGCTGGCGACGATCGGCGACGCGCCCGCCGCCGAGCCCGCGCCCGCGACGGCCCCTGCGGCGTCGCAGGCCGGGCCGCTCGTCACCGCCCCCGCGCAGGCGTTCGCCGACGAGCACGGCATCACCGCCGAGCAGCTCGCCGGGCTCGGCGTCGACGTGGTCCGGCGGGCCGACGTCGAACGCCTCCTCGACGGCCCCGCCCGCCGCGAGCTGCCCCGCGTCCAGCGGGCCGTGGCCAGGGCCGTGGAGCTGTCCCACCAGAGCATCCCGGCCGCCTACCTGGTCGTCAGGATGGACCTCGGCCCCGCGCTCAAGCGGGCCGAGGCGGCCACCCGCGAGGTGCGCAGGCCCGTCGGGCTCGCCGAGCTGTTCGTCCAGGCGGTGGCCGGGCTGCACGAGAAGCACCCGCTGTTCTTCGCCACCTACGAGGGCACCCACGCGCTGCTCTCCGACGAGCCGAACATCGGCGTCACCCTCGACGTGGGGGAGGGCCTGTACGTGCCGGTCGTGCACGACGCGGCCCGCCGCCCGCTCAAGGAGATCGCCACCGCGCTGATGAAGCACCGCCTGGCCGCCGCGTCCGGCGACTTCAAGGAGGCCGACCTGGCCGGCGCCAACTTCGTCGTCACCCTGCACACCGAGGGCGACGTCGTGCTGGCCGTGCCGTTCGTCTTCCCGGGCACCGCGTGCGCGCTGGCCGTCACCGGGCCGTCCGACGGCACCGTCGCGCACATCGGGCTCGCCTACGACCACCGGCTGGTCAACGGGCGTGACGCGGCGCTGTTCATGGCCGCGCTGAAAAGCGCTATCGAAGGCTAGTTTGCCCACATACTTTTCCCGCCGACACTGCACGGGCACAAACAGTAAGGAGGCTCCTGACTTCCCCTGCGAGGTGTGGGCATGGTTCCGTTGATCGGGATCGAGGAGGAGTACCTCGTCGTCGATCCCCGCACCCGCCACGTCACTCCCCGGGCGGCCGACGTGCTGGCCGCCGCCACGGACATGCTCGACGTGGCGCACGAGATCACCCGATTCCAGGTGGAGGCCCGGACAGCGCCGTCCGCGGACCTGACCGAACTGGGCACACAGCTGCGCGCCGCGCGCAAGGAGGTGGCCGGGGCGGCCCGCTCGTGCGGGCTGGCCGTCGTGGCCAGCGGCATCCCCGTGCTCGGCAACGTCATGCCGCCGCCGCTGACCGAGGACGCGCGCTACGAACAGGGCCGCGTCCTCTACCGCGCGTTACAGGACGAGATCAGCATCTGCGCCCTGCACGTGCACGTGGACGTGCCCGACGAGGAGCACGCCGTCTACGTGGGCAACCATCTGCGCCCCTGGCTGCCCACCCTCATCGCGCTGGCCGCCAACTCGCCGTTCTTCGTCGGCCGCGACACCGGCTACGCCTCCTGGCGGGTCATCTCGTGGGGGCGCTGGCCGGTGTCGGGCGCGCCGCCGTACTTCCCGACGTTCGCCGACTACGAGCTGGCGCTGCGGGCGCTGGCGGAGTCGGGGGCGCTGATGGACCCGAAGACGGTCTTCTGGGACGCCAGGCCCTCGCCCAAGCTGCCGACGGTCGAGGTGCGCGTCGCCGACGTGCCGCTCGACGTGAGCGACAGCCTCACCATCATCGGCCTGGTCCGCGGCCTCGTCGTCACGTCGCTGGCCGCCGTGGCGCGCGGCGACCGCGGGCTGCCCGTTCCCGGCGAGGTGCTGCGCGCCGCCTACTGGCGCGCCGCCCGCGACGGGCTCGCGGGCGACAGCCTGGACGTGCGGCACGGCACGCTCGTGCCCGCCCCGGTGCTGGTCGGCCGCCTGCTCGACCACGTACGGCACGCCCTGGCGGAGGCCGGTGACCTGCCGTTCGTCGAGGAGGGGCTGGACCGGCTGCTCCGCAAGGGGTCCGGGGCGGCGCGGCAGCGCCGGGTGCACGCCCGGGGCCACGACCTGGCGGAGGTGGTGGACGACCTCATCGAGGCCACCGTCGCCTGACCGGGGTCAGCACGGGTCAGCGCAGGGCGAGCGCCATCGCGACGCCCAGCCCGAAGACGACCACGACGCCGCGCAGCACCGCCGGTGACATGAGGCGGGCCAGGCGGGTGCCCAGCAGGCCGCCCGCCAGGCTCGCCGGCGCGATGACCGCCACCGCCGCCCACTCGACCGGCCCGAACAGCGCGAACGCCACCACCGAAACCGTGCAGATCGCCAGTGACAGCACCGCCCGCACGGCGTTGACCCGCTGGAGGTGGTCGTGCAGGAACATGCCGAGCACCGCCAGCAGCAGCACGCCCATGCCGCCGTTGAAGTACGCGCCGTAGCAGCCGCCGAGGAACACCCCGGCGTACACGAGCCTGCTGGGCCGCTCCCCGTCGCCGCCGCCGAACCGCTTGCGCAGCCACGGCTGGGCCAGCAGCGCCAGGCTGGCGAAGGCCACCAGCCACGGCACCAGCGCCTCGAACGTGTCGCCCGGCGTGTTCAGCAGCAGCGCGCTGCCCGCTACCGCGCCCAGCACCGCCACCGCCGCCAGCCCGGCCGCCCGGCGCCGCCGCCCGCGCAGCTCGGCGCGGTAGCCGAAGGCCCCGCCGAGGTAGCCGGGCCACAGCGCCACCGCGTTCGTCACCGTGGCGGTCACCCCCGGGTAGCCGAGCGCCATCAGCGCCGGGAACGAGACCAGCGTGCCGCCTCCGGCGAGCGCGTTCACCACGCCGGCCAGCAGACCGGCCCCGGCCAGGAACAGGACGTCACCCAGCGGGATCATGCGAACTCCTTACGTGCGGATCCCGCTGCTGGGGGAAACGGGGAGAACCAGTGGAGAAGGGAACGGTCAACGGCCGACCGCGTAGCCCTGGGCGCCGCGCGGGTTCGCGCCGGCCTTCAGGAAGTCGCCGTCACGGGCCACCGCGCTGAGGCGGCCGAGCGACCACGGCCCCTGCACCTCGACCTCGTGCCCGCGCCGCCGCAGCTCCGCCACGACCGCCGGGTCCAGCCGCTCCTCCACGTGCACGACCCCCGGCCGGGAGCCGCGCGGGAAGAACGAGCTGGGGAAGTGCTCGGTGTGGAACGTCGGGGCGTCGATGGCCTCCTGGAGGTTCAGGCCGCCGTGGACCAGCGCCAGGAACAGGTTGACGCTCCACTGGTCCTGCTGGTCGCCGCCCGGCGTGCCGAACGCCAGCCACGGCCTGCCGTCACGCAGCGCGAACGACGGCGAAAGCGTCGTGCGCGGGCGCGCCCCCGGCCGCAGCGAGGCGGGCAGCCCCTCCTGCAGCCAGAACATCTGCGCCCGGGTGCCCAGGCCGAAGCCCAGCGACGGGATGACCGGCGAGCTCTGCAGCCAGCCGCCGCTCGGCGTGGCCGACACCATGTTGCCGTGCCGGTCGACGACGTCGACGTGGCAGGTGTCGCCGCGCACGGCGCCGTCGGAGCTGACGACCTCGTCGCCGGTGTCCTCGGCCGGGACGACGAGCCTGCTCACGGTGGGCTCGCCCACCCCGGCCCGCCGCCCGGACGCGCCGGGCGCCGGACCGGCGGCGCCGGCCCGGGGCAGCACCGGCAGCCGGGGCTCGCGCCCGCCGGGGGAGCCGGGCCGCAGCTCCAGGCTGGCGGTGTCGCCGATGAGCGCGCGCCGCCCGGCGTTGTACGGCTCGGACAGCAGGTCGGCCAGGGGCACGTCGGTGTCGCCGTACCAGGCCTCGCGGTCGGCGAAGGCCAGCTTGGCCGCCTCGGTCACGGTGTGCACGTAGTCGGCGCTCAGCACGCCCATGCCGGTCAGGTCGTACCCGGACAGCAGCGCGAGCTGCTGCAGGAACACCGGCCCCTGGCCCCACGGCCCGGTCTTGCACACGGTGTGCCCGTGGTAGTCGAAGGTGACCGGCTCCTCCACCGACGCCGACCAGGAGGCCAGGTCGTCGCCGGTGAGCAGGCCGCCGTGCCGCTCGCCGGAGGTGTCCAGCCAGGAGGTGGTGGCGCTGAACTCGGCGATCGCCTCCGCCACGAACCCCTCGTACCAGGCGCGGCGGGCGGCCTGGAGCTGACCCTCGCGGGAGGCCGACGCGGCCTCGGCCTCGGCCACGATCCGCCGGTAGGTGGCGGCCAGCACCGGGTTGGCCAGCTTCGAGCCCGGCGCGGGCACGTCGCCGCCGGGCAGCCAGGTGGCCGCCGACGTCGTCCACTCGTCGGTGAACAGCTCCTTGACGGTGGCGATCGTGGTGGCGATCCGCTCCAGCACCGGCACCCCGCGCTCGGCGTAGTGGATCGCCGGGGCCAGCACGTCGGCCAGCTTCCAGGTGCCCCACCGCTCCAGCATGAGCAGCCAGCCGCCGAACGCGCCCGGCACCGTGGCCGCGAGCAGCCCGGTGCCCGGCACCACGTCCAGGCCCAGCTCGGCGAAGCGCTCCAGGGTCGCGGCGGCCGGGGCCACGCCCTGCCCGCACACGGTGGACACGCGCTGGTCGGCCTCGCTCCACAGCAGGATCGGCACCTCGCCGGCCGGCCCGTTCAGGTGCGGCTCGGCCACCTGCAGCACGAACCCGGCCGCCACCGCCGCGTCGAACGCGTTGCCGCCGCGCTCCAGCACGCCCATGCCCGTCGCGGAGGCGAGCCAGTGCGTGCTGGCCACCATGCCGAAGTCGCCCGTCAGCTCGGGCCTCGTGGTGAACAAGTGCGGTCCTTTCATGAGGCGGCGGCCGCGTCGGGGAGGCGGTCCGCCGTGACGAGGTGGCAGGCGGCCGGGTGGCCGCCCGTGCGCGGGTCGGCCAGCTCGGGCTCGCGGGTGCGGCACTCGTCGAACGCCAGCGGGCACCGGGTGTGGAAGCGGCAGCCGGACGGCGGGTCCACCGGGCTCGGCACGTCGCCGCCCAGCACGATCCGCCGCCGCTCGCGCTGCCTGACCGGGTCGGCGACCGGCGCCGCCGACAGCAGCGCCTGCGTGTACGGATGGCGCGGCTCGGCGAACAGCCGCGCCGTCGGCCCCGACTCGACGATCCTGCCCAGGTACATCACCGCGATCCGGTCGGCCAGGAACTCCACCACCGACAGGTCGTGCGTGATGAACAGGCAGGAGAAGCCCAGCTCCCGCTGCAGATCGGTGATCAGGTTGAGCACCGACGCCTGCACCGACACGTCCAGCGCCGACACCGGCTCGTCGGCCACGACCAGCTTCGGGTTGAGGATCAGCGCGCGGGCCAGCCCGACCCGCTGCCGCTGCCCGCCCGACAGCTCGTGCGGGAACCGGGTGGCCATCTCCGGCCGCAGCCCCACCTGCTCCAGCATCTGCGCGACCCGGCGGCCCACCTCCCGCCTGGCCACCGCCTTGTGGTGGATCAGCGGCTCGCCGACGATCTGCTCGATCGTGAAGCGCGGGTTCAGCGACGAGAACGGGTCCTGGAACACCATGTGCACGTCCCGGCGCAGCGGGCGCATCGAGCGCCGCGACAGGTGCGTGATGTCGGTGCCGCTCAGGCTGATCCGGCCCGACGTGGGCTCGATCAGCCGCAGCACGCACTTGCCGACGGTGGACTTGCCGCTGCCCGACTCGCCGACCAGGCCGAGCACCTCGCCCTTGCCGATCTCCAGCGACAGGCCGTCCACCGCGCGCACCTGGCCATAGTGCATGACCAGGTCGTCGATCTTCAGTACGGGTTCGGTCATGGCTGCTCTCCAGGGTGGAAGCAGGCCGCCAGGTGGCCGGCCGCCTGCCGTACCAGAGGGGGCCTGGAGGTGGCGCAGTCGTCCTGGGCGCGCGGGCAGCGCGCCCGGAACGCGCACTCGTCCGGGTCGGACATCGGCGAGGGGACCATGCCGGGGATCTCCGCCAGCCGCCCGTTCACCGCCGCCGACGGCAGCGCCCGCATCAGGCCCAGCGTGTACGGGTGCCGGGGCCGGGCGAACAGCTCGGTCACCGGCGCCTGCTCGACGGCGCGGCCCGCGTACATGACCACGGCCCGGTCGGCGATGTCGGCGACGACGCCGAGGTCGTGCGTGATCAGGATGATCGCGGTGCCGAGCCGGTCGCGCAGGTCGCGGAAGACGTCCAGGACGCCCGCCTGGATCGTCACGTCCAGCGCGGTCGTCGGCTCGTCGGCGATGAGCACGCGCGGTGAGCACGCCACCGCGATCGCGATCATCACGCGCTGCCGCATGCCGCCGGAGAGCTGGTGCGGATACTCCTTGACGCGGCGGCGCGGCGCCGGGATGCCGACGAGCTCCAGCAGCTCGACCGCGCGGTCCATGGCGGCCCGGCGCGACAGCTTCTCGTGCCTGCGCAGGACCTCGGCGATCTGGTAGCCGACCGTGAACGACGGGTTGAGCGAGGTCATCGGCTCCTGGAAGACGACGGACACGTCCTTGCCGCGCACCTTGCGCAGCTCCGGCTCGGGCAGCGTGGTCAGCTCGCGGCCGTCCAGCCTGATCGAGCCGCTGAGCTTCGTCGTGCCGGGCGGCAGCAGCCTGGGCACCGACATCGCGGTGACCGACTTGCCGCAGCCCGACTCGCCGCACAGCGCCAGGATCTCGCCCTCCTCCAGCGTGAGTGAGATGTCCCTGACCGCCTGGACCAGGCCGTCCTCGGTGTCGAAGTGCACGGCCAGGTCGGTGATCTCCAGCAGGCTCATCTGCCGCTCCTCGGGTCGAGCACGTCACGCAGCCCGTCGCCCAGCAGGTTGAAGCCGAGCGTGGCCAGCGCGATCATCACGCCGGGCCAGATGGCCAGCCAGGGCGCGACGTCCAGGTACTGCTGGGCGGTGGTGAGCATGACGCCCCACGACGGGGTCGGCGGCTGCACGCCCAGGCCCAGGAACGACAGCGTCGACTCGCCGATGATCGCCGCCGGGATCGCCACCGTGGCCTGCACGATCAGCGGGTTGGCGCAGTTCGGCAGCACGTACCGGAACAGGATGTGCCGGTCGCCCGCGCCGTCGGCGATGGCCGCGGCGACGTAGTCCATCTCGCGGATCGCCAGCACCTCGCCCCGGGTGATCCGGATGATCGCCGGAAGCTGGGAGAAGCCCAGCGCGAGCACCACGCCCTTGAGCGACGGCCCGATGATCGCCGCCAGGCCGACCGCGAACACCAGGAACGGGAACGCCAGCGTCACGTCCACCAGCCGCATCACGACCGGGTCCAGCCAGCGCCGGTAGAACCCGGCCACCAGCCCGATCGGGATGCCGATCACCATCGCCAGCAGCGTCGACAGCACGCCCGCCTGGAGCGACACCTGCGCGCCGTGCGCGATCCTGGCCAGCGCGTCGCGGCCCAGGTCGTCGGTGCCCAGCGGGTGCGCGCCCGACGGCGGAGCCAGCGTCGCCGCGTAGTCCTGCGCCGACGGATCGCCCGTCACCAGCGGCCCGGCCAGCGCCAGCAGCAGGAACGCCGCCACCAGCACCAGGCCCGCCATCGGCATCGGCCGCCGCCGGAAGCGCCGCCACAGCCTGCGCCGCCGGTCGGCCCGGCCCGACCTCACGGGTACGGCCAGCGTCTCAGCCATGACCGCCTCCCGAGAGCCGGATGCGCGGGTTCAGGTAGGCGTAGGCGATGTCGACCAGCAGGTTGACCACCACGTAGCCGATCACCGTGACCAGCACCACCGCCTGGATGACCGGGTAGTTGCGGGTGAGCACCGCGTCCACGGTCAGCTTGCCGAAGCCCGGGATGACGAAGATCTGCTCGGTCACCACCGCGCCGCTGATGAGCGCGCCGAGCTGCAGGCCGAGCACGGTCACCACGGTCGTCAGGCTGTTGCGCAGCGCGTGCGCGCCCACCACCTTGGCCTCCGCCAGGCCCTTGGACCGGGCGGTGCGCACGTAGTCGGCCGACAGCGCGCCCAGCATCGCCGAGCGGGTCTGCCGCATGAGGATCGCCGCGAACCCGGTGCCCAGCACCAGCGCGGGGAGCAGCATGCGTTGCAGGTTCTGCCCCGGGTCCTCGGTGAACGGCACGTACCCCGAGGCGGGCAGCCAGCGCAGCGTCACCGCGAACAGCAGGATGCCGAGCAGCCCCAGCCAGAAGTGCGGCACCGACAGCCCGGCCAGGCCGAACCCGGTCGCCACGTAGTCGGCGAGCTTGCCGCGCCGCACCGAGGCCACGATGCCCGAGCCGACGCCCACGACGATCGCCACCAGCATGGCCAGCGCGGACAACTCCAGCGTCACCGGCAGCCGCTCGGCGAGGATGTCGGCCACCGGGATCTGGTCCTGGGTGGACCGGCCGAGGTTGCCCGACAGCGTCTGGGCCACGTAGTCGACGTACTGGGCGGGCAGCGGCTTGTCCAGGCCGAACTCGTGCCGGATGGCCTCGACCACGGCGGGCGAGGCCTCCTCGCCGGCCATGACCACGGCCGGGTCGCCGGGCAGCGCCCTGACCCCCAGGAAGATCAGGACGCTGGCCACGAACAGCACGATCACCGCCGAGCCGCAGCGCCGAAGGATGAACCAGAGCATCAGGCGACGAACCCGGCGGTGGCGAAGCGGGGCAGGCCGTCCTTGAAGTACTGGACGCCGGCGACGTTCTTGCTCATGCCCAGGTAGTACTTGTTGTGGTACAGGTACACGACGCCGCGCAGCTCGGCGGCCCGCTTCATGGCCTTGCTGTAGAGCTCGGCGCGCTCGGCGGTGTCCTGGGTGGCCGCCGCCTGCTTGATCGGCTCGTCGATGCCCGGGTCGGCCATGCCGGCGAAGTTGTTGCTGCCCTGGCTGGTGACCAGGTTCGTCAGGTTGCCGTCCGGGTCGACGCGGCCGGACCAGCCGCTCAGCATGGCCTGGAAGTCGCCGGACTTGCCCTGCTCCAGGGTGCTGACGAACTCGGCGGTCTCCACCGTGACGGCGAACCCGGCCTCCTTGGTCATCTGCTGGACGACCTGCGCGAGCCGCTGGTTGGTGGCGTCGTTGGGTGAGGTGAGCTTGACCGGGACGGGCGTCGGCACGCCGGACGCCTGGACGAGCTGCTTGGCCTTGGCCAGGTCGCGCTTGGGGCACTGCAGGTCGGGGGTGCGGTAGGCGCTGTCGACGGGCACCGGGAAGCAGTCGACCTCGTGCAGCCCGTTGTAGACGGTCTTGTTGATCTGCTCGCGGTCCAGGGCCAGCTCGAACGCCTCGCGCAGCTCGGGGCTCTTGGCCAGCGGGCTGTCGACGGGGCCGGCCTTCTCGGTGGAGCCGGTGGCGTTGCCGACGTTGATCTGCAGGCCGTAGTAGCCGAGGCCGCCGCCGGAGACGACCTTCAGGTTCGGGTCGGCCTGCACGCCCGCGACGGTGGTGGTGGCGAGCTGGTCGGCCACCTGGACGTCGCCGGACTTGAGGTTGGCGGCCCGCACGTTCGGGTCCACGATGATTTTGTATACGAGCTTGTCGAGCTTGACCTTGGCGGCGTCGTAGTAGTCCGGCGCCTTGTCCAGCACGATCTGGCTGCCCGAGGTCCGGGCGGAGAACTTGAACGGCCCGACGCACACGGGGGAGGCGCCGAAGTTGTCGCCCGCGCCGTCGAGCGCCTTCGGCGACATGATCATCCCGGCCCGGTCGGCGAGCTGCGCGGTCAGCGGCGTGAACGCGCGCTTCAGCGTGAGCTTCACGGTGGCCGCGTCGACGACCTCGACCTCGGCGATGGCCTCCAGGTCGGCCTGGCGGGAGGACTTCTCCCAGGTACGGTGCCGGTCCAGCGACTTCTTGACCGCCTCGGCGTCGAAGGGCGTGCCGTCGTTGAACTTCACGCCTTCACGCAGCTTGATCGTGACTTCCTTGCCGTCCTCGGAGACCTCCGGGAGGGCGGCGGCGAGCTGGGGGACCAGCTCGGACGCGGCGTCGATGTCGTACAGCTTCTCGCACATGTTGGCGAAGACCTCGCGGCCGACGAGCGTGGTGGAGGTGCTCGGGTCGAGGGCGTCGGGGTCGGCGTTGAGCGCCACGTTCAGCGTGCCGCCGCTCTTCACGGCCCGGTTGTCCGCCGAGGCGTCGGCCACGGAGGGAGCAGCCGACGGACCGCTGGAACCGCCTCCGCCGCACGCTGTCAGTGCGAGGGGCAGCACGGCGAGTGCCGCGACGATTCTGGGGGACGGTCTCATGGTGCCTCCGAGGGGAACGGGCAGTTCGGACACTGTATACAAGACCTAACATTGCAATTGCACGCTGTTAAGAGCGGTTGTTACCTGAGTGTTTTCTAATTGATTGCGTGCTTTGTCCTGTTAGTCCGCCCGACGGCCGTCAGGAACGACCGCCTGGCGGCCGCCACGTGCGCCACCGCCCTGGCCTGGGCCTCGTCCTCGTCACCCGCCGCGATCGCCTCGTACAGGCTCAGATGCTCCGACCACGAGTGCGGGCCGCGCGCCGCCGCCGTCTGGCTGAACACCCACTGCGCCCGCTGGAGCATCGGCGTCATCATCAGGTTGAGGTAGGAGTTGCCCGCCGCCTCGCCCACGGCCAGGTGAAAGGCGGTGTTGAGATCGGCCACCGCGTCCAGCCGGCCCTCGTCCACGGCCTGCCTGGCCTCCTCGAGCACCCGGCGCAACCGCTCGGCCGACGCCGGCGTGCGCTTGCGGGCCGCCAGCCGCGCCGCCAGCCCCTCGACGGCCATCCGCACGTCGAAGAGCTCGTCGCCCTCCTCGGCCGACAGCGTCGCCACGGTCGCCCCGCACCGCGGGACGACCTGGACGAATCCCTCGGCGGCCAGCACCCGGATGGACTCGCGCACCGGGTTGCGCGAGACCCCGAGCAGGGCGGCCAGCCGGTCCTCGACCAGCCGCTCGCCCTGCCCGAACTCGCCGGACACGATGCGCCGGCGAAGCTCTGCGGTGACCTCGTCGCGCAGGGTCCGGTGGGTTGCGCCGAGGGATACATCAGACATTAGGTGATTTATCGTATACAACCTTCTTCTTGTACTTGTACATGATCCCGAGCCCGGTCCCGTACATCGCCAGCCCCAGCGCGATCATCACGGCCGCCGTCGGGTAGCGCAGCCCCGGCGCCATGTGCGTGGCCAGGAACCAGCTGTGCCCGAGCTGCCCGTTGGCCACGAACATCGCCGCCAGGATGCCCTGCGGGATGAGCGGGATCGCCCCCAGCGACACACACGTGATCACCACCGCCCGCTGGACCTTCGGCATTTCGGGCAGCGCGAACGCCGACGACGCCTTTCCCCCGGCGGCGGCGGGCCGGCGGCCGGTGCGCATCATGTGCAGCAGCTCCGGCCCCTGCG
Source organism: Nonomuraea sp. NPDC003214 (assembly GCF_053590035.1). Lineage (NCBI taxonomy): Bacteria > Bacillati > Actinomycetota > Actinomycetes > Streptosporangiales > Streptosporangiaceae > Nonomuraea > Nonomuraea sp. NPDC003214. The sequence continues at coordinate 46,315 of NZ_JBSFSX010000005.1, forward strand.
CCGCGAGCCGCCGCTCGGCCAGCGCGCCGAACCACCACAGGCACGCCGCCCCGGTCGCCGCCCCCACCGCCACGCCCGGCCAGCCCCACAGCGCCGCCGCCACGCCCGCCGGCACCCCGGACGCCGCCACAAGCACCATCATCAGGTACGCCAGCCCGGTCAGCGCCCCGTCGTCCTCGCTCGTGCGCAGCGGGTTGCCGCCGCGCTTCTGCGGATCGGTGCCCGGCACCAGCGCGTACACCGACACCAGCGGCACCAGCCCCGCGCCGCCGCCGAGCAACGCCACCGACAGCGCCACGATCATCGGCCACGGGCCGCCGTTGACCGCCGTCAGCGCCACCACCAGCAGCACCGCGACCGGCGTCACCGTCACCAGCCACGCCAGCTGCCTGCCGCGCACGTCCGACGAGCCCGGCGTCATCACCGACAGCCAGAGCGCGGTGCCGTCGGCGCCGTAGAGGTTGGCCGTCATCGCCGCCGCCATCACGATGAAGATCGGCGCCGCCCACGGCAGCATCCCGGTCCACCCCAGCACCAGCGGCGCCGCCGCGAAGAACACGCCGTAGGCCAGCGCGAACGTGAGCTGATGGGTGCGCACCAGGTCCCGCGACCACGTCCGCAGCTCCTTGGCCAGCACCGCGTCCAGCGCCGTGGCCGCCCGCATCGGCCTGCGACCCCGCGTCGACGCCCGCTCCGCCCCGGCCCGCCTCGACAGCAGCGCCGCCCACGCGCCCAGCAGCAGCGCGATCAGCACCGCCATCGCCGCCAGCGCCAGATAGTCGCCCTGGACGGCCAGCACCCCCCACCCGGACGGCAGGTAACGCACGATCGGCGGGATGCCCTCGGCCTGCCCGAGCGCGACCGCGAACACCCAGCCCTGCCCCAGGAACGCCAGGATCGCCCCGTTGACCAGCCCCGCGCCGATCGCCCCCACCCGCGAGCGCAACGCGATGCCCAGCACCCCCACCGCGACCCGCGACAGCAGCACGAACACGGCCAGCTGCAGCACCATCGCCGGCACAGCCACCAGCGCCGGCCCGGCCCCCTCCCGGACGCCGAGCACCACCAGCCCCGTCAGAGCCAGCAGGCTGACCGCCGGCGCCACCCCGACGAACGCCGACACCAGCAGCCCCGCCGCCAGCCGGTGCGGCGGCAGCCCCAGCAGCGAGAAGAACTCCGGCCGCAGCGTCTCGTCACCGCCGCCGGAGAAGACCGGGCCGATGATCCAGCCCAGCATCCACACCGCGAACGCGGCCGCCAGCCAGTCACCGTCGAGGAACGCCAGATAGATCGTGCCGGCCGCGAGCAGCGCGCCCACCGAACCCGCCGAGACCGCCATCGTCCCCCGCTGGCCGGTCAGCGAATGGCGCAGGATCGCCACCTTCATCCGCACCAGCGTCACCGCTACAGCCACGACAGCCCCTTCGTGCCGGTGGAGGCCGAGCCGACCAGCTCCACGAACCTGTCCTCCAGCGTCGCGTCGCCGCGCACGTCCTTGAGCGGCCCGGCCGCCGCCACCCGGCCCCCGTCGATCACCGCCACGTGGTCGCACAGCTGCTCCACCAGCGCCATCACGTGACTGGACAGCACGATCGAGCCGCCGCTCGCCACGAACCCGCGCAGGATCGTCTTGATCGTCGCCGCCGACACCGGGTCCACCGCCTCGAACGGCTCGTCCAGCACCAGCAGCTTCGGCCCGTGCAGCAGCGCCGTCGCCAGGCCGATCTTCTTGCGCATGCCCGTCGAGTACTCGACCACGAGCGTCTTCTCCGCCCCGTCGAGCTCCAGCACCGACAGCAGCTCCTCGGCCCGCGCCGCCACCACGTCCTTCTCCAGCCCGCGCAGCAGCCCCAGATAGGTGAGCACCTCCCGCCCGGTCAGCCGCTCCGGCATGGCCAGGCCGTCGGGCAGCACCCCCACCAGCCGTTTCGCCCCCGACGGGTCCGCCCACACGTCCGCGCCGAAGATCCGCGCGCTCCCGCCGTCGGGCCGGAGTAACCCCACCGCCATCGAGAGCGTGGTGGTCTTTCCCGCGCCGTTCTGCCCGACGAGCCCGTAGAACGATCCCTGCGGAACCGTCAGCTCGACGTGATCCACCGCGACCTTCTCGCCGAACGACTTCGTCAGACCGGCGATGTCCAGCGCCGCTGTCATGGCTGCCTCCTCGTGGCAAGCGTGAAAAGAGTGACGAACTCGCTCGCGAGCCCGTCCAGATCGAGCTCCGGATCGTGAAGCAGGCGCGCCGGCACCGCGTCGACGGCGCCGCGGATCGCGATCGCCATGCTCCGCGAGTCGAAGTCGCGGAACTCCCCGGTCGACTTGCCCCGCTCGAGCAGCTTGACCACGTCGTCGATCGCCGTCTCGTGCTGCTTCGCGTACGGGCCCGGCCCGCGATCGTCCTCGCCCCGGTTGTACGTGACGATCTCCACCAGCGCCAGCAGCGGCTTGCGGTGCAGGCGCATGAAGTCGAGATTGCTCTCGAAGTAGACCCGCAACATGTCCGTGGCCGTGGGCTGCGCCAGGATGCGCGGCACCATCAGGTCCGTCGCCACCTTGGCGACCGCGCTCACGACCGCCTCCAGAAGCTGCCGCTTGCCGCCGAAGTGGTAGGAGATCACGCCGGTGCTGATGCCCGCCCGCTGCGCGATCCTGGCCATCGACGCCCGCGCGTACCCCTCCGAGGCGAGCACGTCGATCGCGCACTCGATGATCTGCGCCCGCCGTGCTTCCTCGATGAACGACCGGCCTTCTGACGGCACGGTCAAAACTTTAAACGGCCGTTCAGATTCTGGGAAGCCGCATGTTCTCCCGGTCTACGGGAGCGACGACTCGATCAGCAGCCGGTGCGACTCCAGCACACCCTCAGGAAGATCGTCCGGAGCGCACCAGCGGGCCTCCAGGATCTCCAGCGAGTTCAGCCGCATCGTCCCCCCGCCCACGTGACGGGCCGCGTAGGCGATCTCGACCCGGAGCCGGAACCCGCTGCCCACCCGCACCACCTCGCCGACCTTCACCTCCAGGCCGGTCTCCTCCATGACCTCGCGGACCACCGTCTGCTCGAACGTCTCGCCCCGCTTCGCCCCGCCCGTCGGCAGACCCCACTGCCGCCCCTCCGGCCAGAACCGGTGCCGCAGCAGCAGCACGTTCCCGTCGAGGTCACGCACCACGCCGGTCACCCCGACGACGAACTTGGCCTGCGACAGATAGAGCAACCGCCACTGCACCGGCCCGCTGATGCGACGCCAGAGCCGGGCCATCAGCTTCTTCACCGGCGTCCTCCTGACCACGTCCCGTTACGAGCAGCGTAGCGATCACGGACGCCACGCGACGGCCATGTACGTTTCATCCGTCCAGGTCCCAAGCGCCCCAGGTCAGCGACATGGAAGCCGTCCACCACGGCCCCACCCGGCCCCCGAGCGCTGGCCGGACGGCCGCCCCGCCGGTACCGTCCGGCCGGGCGCGCCGCATGCCCGCCGCGCCCCGGTCCCGGAGAACCCCCCGGACCCCGGACGAAGCCCCGCCTCTGGAGCCCGCATGCCAGCACGACGCTGGGCAGCCCCCGCCCTGCTCGCCCTGTCCCTGCTCGCCCCCTTCACCCCGGTCACCCCGGCCGCCGCGGCCGAGGCCACCCCTCCACCCCTGGAAGAGATCCGCGCGACCACCACCCAGGTCGCCTTCGGGCTGCGCCGCCCCACCGCCATCGCCGCCCCCGACGACGGGACCGACCGGCTCCTCATCACCGAGAAACGCGGCACCGTACGCGTCTACCACCCGGACACCGGCCTCGCCCAGACCCCGATCATCGACATCACCGCCTCCGTCGACGAATCCGGCAACGAACGCGGCCTGCTCGGCATCGCCCCCGCCCCCGACTTCCCCCAGAGCCAGGACCTGTACCTCGCCTACACCGCGCTCCCCGACGGCGCCGTCACCCTCGCCCGCTACCGGCTCGACGAGGCCCGCCTCGAACCCCTCCTCGCCCAGGAACACGCCGAACACAGCAACCACAACGGCGGCCAGCTCACCTTCGGCACCGACGGCCACCTCTACTGGAGCATCGGCGACGGCGGCGGCGCCGGCGACCCCTTCGACTCCGGGCAGCGCCTCGACACCCTCCTCGGCAAGATCCTCCGCATCGACGTCAGCCGGACCTGCGGCGACCTGCCCTACTGCGTCCCCGACGACAACCCCTTCACCGGCGTCCCGGGCGCCCGGCCCGAGATCTGGATGTACGGGGGCCGCAACCCCTGGCGCTTCTCCGTCGACCACGCAGACGGCTCCCTGTGGATCGCCGACGTCGGCCAGGGCCGCTGGGAGGAGATCAACCACGTCAAACCCGGGCACCAGGCCGGCGCCAACCTCGGCTGGTCCTGCTACGAGGGCCTCGAAGTCTTCGACGAGACCCAGTGCCGCCCCGACGCCCAGTACACCCAGCCGATCTTCACCTACTCGCCCTACACCGGCGGCTGCGCCGTCATCGGCGGCCAGGTCTACCGCGGCCGCCAGTACGCCGACCTCGTCGGCGGCACCTACATCGCCACCGACTACTGCTCCTCCACCGTGTGGGCCCTGCGCGAGGACGGCGCCGGCGGCTACGACCAGGCCGAGATCGGCGAGATGCCCACCCAGGTCACCGCCTTCGGCAGCACCCCCCAAGGCGAGCTCTACGTCGTCAACGACCTCCCCGGCGGCCTGCACCGCGTCGCCTTCGAACGCGCCGAGCCCACCTGCGCCATCAAGCCCGTCACCCAGGTCTGGGGCACCGGCATGACCGTCGACCTCACCATCACCAACCTCGCCGACACCCCGGTCGACGGCTGGACCCTCACCTTCCCCCTCACCCCCGGCCAGAAGATCATCTCCGACTGGAACACCACCCTCACCCAGGGCGGCGACATCGTCCAAGCCGTCAACGCCCCGCACAACCGCACCATCGCCCCCGGCGCCACCGTCACCCTGGGCTATCTGGCCGGCCACACCGGCGACCCCTCCCTGCCCACCCGCTTCACCCTCAACAACACCCCCTGCACAATCACCCCCTAACCCCCACGAAGTCCCGCCCCCGACCCAACGGAGCGCCCCCGGCCCAACGGAGTCCCGCACCTTCAGCCCAACGAAGCCCCTCACCTCACCGGCGCCCAGCCCCGAGACCGGGGCGCCGGTGAGGCCCCCACGTCCGGGCACGCCTCCCACCTCCGGACATGCCGCCATGTCCGGACGTGCCACCACCGCCCCGGGCGTGCGCCGTCTCCAGCCGTGCCACCCGTGCGGGCGTGCCGCGACCTCGGCGTGCCATCGCCACCAGGCGCGCCCCACCTTCGGGCACGCCCCGACCTCCGGACATACCGCCCTCCGGGGGCGTGCCCACCACCCCGCCGCCTGCCCCCACTACCTTGCGTGCCGCAACCCCGCTGGTCCCGTCACCTATGCGCCGCCCCCAGTGAGCGGCCGTCACCCCGTGCGGCCCGTCACCCCGTGCGGCCCGCCACCCCGTGCGGCCCGCCACCCCGTGCGGCCCGCCACCCCGTGCGGCCCGCCACCCCGTGCGGCCCGCCACCCCGTGCGGCCCATCACCCTGTACGGCCCGTCGCCCTGCGAGGGTCGGCAGCCGTGGGCGGCGCCTCGGTCAGGCTCGTAGGCGGAGGCCGCGGGGGGTCGGGTGGAAGCCCGCCTCCTCCAGGGCCGCTGCGAGGGGCGAATCGACGATCGGCTCCCCGTCGGCCCGCTCCACCGTCAGCTTGCCCAGCGCCCCGTCACGCACAGCCAGCGCCAGCGCGTCGACGGCCGGCTGCAACCGCTCCCCGTCGGCGAACGACAGCAGCGTCTTGCCGCCCCGCTCGACGTAGAGCACCAGGTAGCCGTCGACCAGCACCACCAGCGCCCCCGCCTTCCGGCCCGGCTTGTGCCCGACTTCCCCCGGATGCGCCGGCCACCCCAGCGCCGCCCCGTACGGGTTGGCCGGGTCCGCCGCCGCCAGCACCACCGCCTGCCGCCCCCGCCCCGCTTCCCCCGTCCGGGACAAGGCCGCCCCCGACGAGCCCGGCCCTGAGGAGCCCGCCCCCGAGGAGGCCGCCCAAGCAGCACCCGCCGGGGCGCGCCCGGACCAAGCCTCATCGGACGGCGCCCCTTCCCGGGGCCCGCCTCCGTACGAAGCCGAATCCGTGGGCGTTCCCACCCCACCCCCGTACGGCTCACCCCCCGACGGCGAGGCTGCCGGGGAGGTGAGGCTCGGGGACATGGCGCGCATCCGGTCGACTGCCCCCGGGAGGGCGAACTGCGCCCCGCCGAGCCCTTCGACGAAGTAGCCCCGCCGGCACCGCCCGCTCTCCTCGTACGCCCGCAGCACCTGGTAGATCGGCGTGAACCCGCCCGGCAGCCGTTCCGCCGTGACCGCGCCGCGCGTCACCACCCCGTGCCGTTCGAGCAGCGCCTCGGCCTGGGCCTGGGCCCGCTGGGTGGCGTCGGCGGCGGGCTCGGGGAGCAGCCACCAGCGCCCGCCCACGGTCGGCGGCCCGCTCCGGCTGGGCAGCACCGCCCGCCGCCGCCTGGTCGCGGGCCGGTGCGCGGGCCGTCCGGACCCGAGCGCGGCCCGCAGCGGCGCGAGAGTGTCGCCCGACACCCGCCCCGACCACACCAGGTCCCACAGCGCGGCGGCCAGCGTGGCGTCGTCGAGCGACCCGAGCCGGTCGGACAGCCCGCGGAAGAACAGCGCCCCGCCGCCGCCGAGCGCCTCCAGCACCTGTTCGTGCACCGGCGTCATCGTGATCTCGGCGGGCTCGGCCAGCAGCAGCGGCGCGGTGTCGGCGAAGTAGAGCGACACCCACCCGTCGCCGCCCGGCAGGGCCCCCTGCCCCACCCACATCACCTCGCCGGACGAGGTGAGCTCGTCGAGCAGCGCCGGATGGTAGCCGGGCACCCGCGACGGCAGCACCAGCGTCTCCAGCGCCGAAGCGGGAACCGCTGCTCCTTGCAGCAGCTCGACGGCCCGTACGAGCGAATCCATCGCCCGCGCCGTGCCGCCGGACCCGCCGGCGCGGGCGCCGCCCCGTGATCCGGTGATGCCGTGCCACGCGGGCAGGAACGTGGCCAGCGTCTCCGCCGAGACCGGCTCGACCTCCTTGCGCAGCCTGGCCAGCGACCTGCGCCGCAGCGTGCGCAGCACTCCGGCGTCGCACCACTCCTCGCCCCGCCCGCCGGGCCGGAACTCGCCGCTGACCACCCGTCCGGGCACGGCCAGCCGGCGCAGCGCGTCGGTCACCACGGCCACGCCCAGCCCGAACCGTTCGGCGGCCGTGGAGGCGTGGAACGGCCCCCGGGTGCGCGCGTGCCGCGCCACCAGGTCGGCCAGCGGGTCGGCGACCGGCTCCAGGAACACGTGGGGGATGCCCACGGGCAGCGGCGCCCCGAGCGCGTCGCGCATGCGGGAGGCGTCCTCGATCGCGGCCCACTGCGTCTCGCCCGCGATCCGTACGCGAATCGCCCGCCGCGCCCGTTCCAGCTCCTCCAGCCAGGCCGGGTCGCCGCCGCGTACGCTCACGTCGGGCGCGAGCAGCGGCCCGTGCGAGCGGAGCAGGTCGGCGAGGTCCTCCGGGTCGCGCAGCGGCCGGTCGAGCCGCGCCAGCTCCCGCTCGGTGTCGGCGATCACGTCGGGGTCGAGCAGCTCGCGCAGGTCGGCCTGGCCGAGCAGCTCGGCCAGCAGCGTCGTGTCGAGGGCCAGCGCCTGCGCCCGCCGCTCGGCCAGCGGCGCGTCGCCCTCGTACATGAACGCGCCCACGTAGTGGAACAGCAGCGACGCGGCGAACGGCGACGCCTGCGACGTCTCCACCTCAACCAGCCGCACCCGCCGCGCCGCCAGGTCGCGCATCAGCGCCACCAGCCCCGGCACGTCGAACACGTCCTGAAGGCACTCGCGCATCGTCTCCAGCACGATCGGGAACGAGGCGTACTGGGAGGCGACGCCGAGCAGGTGGGCGGCCCGCTGGCGCTGCTGCCACAGCGGGCTGCGGCGGCCGGGGACGCGGCGCGGCAGCAGCAGCGCCCGCCCCGCGCACTCCCGGAACCGGGAGGCGAACAGCGCCGACCCGCCCAGCTCCTCGGTGACGATCTGCTCGATCTCGTCGGCGTCGAAGGCGGCCACGTCGGTCGGCGGCTCGGCCAGCGTGTCGGGGATGCGCAGCACGATGCCGTCGTCGGAGTGCACGGCCTGCACGTCGACGCCGTAGCGCTCGCGCAGCCGCCGGTTGATCGCTAGCGCCCACGGGGCGTGCACCCGCGCGCCGTAGGGGGAGTGGATGACGACCCGCCAGTCGCCCAGCTCGTCGTGGAAGCGCTCGACCAGCAGGGTCCGGTCGTCGGGCACGTAGCCGGTGGCCTCGCGCTGCTCGCGCAGGTAGGCCAGCAGATTGGCGGCGGCGTAGGGGTCGAGCCCGGCCTCGCGCAGCCGGTCGGGCGACTCCTGGGCGGCCTGCTCGCGCAGGAACCCGCCGATGGCCTTGCCCAGCTCGGCGGGACGGCCGGGCGTGTCGCCGTGCCAGAACGGCAGCTTGCCCGGCTGCCCCGGCGCGGGCGAGACGAGCACCCGGTCGGCGGTGATGTCCTCGATCCGCCATGACGTCGCGCCCAGCACGAACACGTCGCCGACGCGCGACTCGTACACCATCTCCTCGTCGAGCTCGCCCACCCGGGACGCCTTCTCACCCACGAGGAAGACGCCGAACAGGCCGCGGTCGGGGATGGTGCCGCCGTTGGTGACGGCCAGCCGCTGCGCGCCGGGACGGCCCTGGAGGGTGCCCGTCACCCGGTCCCACACGATGCGCGGACGCAGCTCGGCGAACTCCTCGCTCGGATAGCGGCCGGCCAGCATGTCGAGCGTCGCCTCCAGCGCGCTCCTGGGCAGCGTCGAGTAGGGGGCCGCCCGCTTGACCACGGCCTCCAGCTCGTCGACGGTCCACTCGTCGAGCGCGGTCATCGCGACGATCTGCTGGGCCAGCACGTCGAGCGGATTACGCGGATAGCGCAGCTCCTCGATGAGGCCGCTCTTCATCCGCTCGGCGACCACGGCCGTCTGCACGAGGTCGCCGCGGTATTTGGGGAAGATCACGCCCTTGGACACCGCGCCCACCTGGTGACCGGCCCGGCCGATGCGCTGCAGCCCGCTGGCCACGCTCGGCGGCGCCTCCACGCACGCGACCAGGTCGACCGCGCCCATGTCGATGCCCAGCTCCAGGCTTGAGGTGGCGACCACGGCCGGCAGCCGCCCCGACTTGAGCGCCTCCTCGATCTGCGCCCGCTCCTGCTTGGACACCGAGCCGTGGTGGGCGCGCACGATCTCGGTGACCACGCCCTTGCTCGCCCCCGCCTGCGCCATCACCTCGGCGGGCACGCGCGGCGGCCCCGTCTCCCAGATCGACAGGTCGACGGCCTCGGTGCCCTGCTGCCGGCCGTAGGCCAGCTCGTTGAGCCGGGTGCAGAGGCGTTCGGCCAGCCGCCGCGAGTTGGCGAACACGATCGTGGACGAATGCGCCTCGATCAGGTCGAACAGCCGGTCTTCCACATGCGGCCAGATCGACCGGTTCGCCGGGTCGGGCGCGAGGTTCTCCGCGTCGGGCGGGCGGGACTCCACCTCCGTCATGTCCTCCACCGGGACGACGACCTCGACCTCGATCACCTTGTCGGACGGCGGCTGCACCACCGTCGCCGGGCGGGAGCCGCCGAGGAACGCCGCCACCTCGCTCACCGGCCGCACCGTCGCCGACAGCCCCACCCGCTGGGCGGGCCGCTCCAGCAGCGCGTCGAGCCGCTCCAGCGTGAGCGCCAGATGGGCGCCGCGCTTGGTCGCCGCCACCGCGTGCACCTCGTCGACGATCACCGTGCGCACGCCGCGCAGCGCCTCCCGCGCCTGGCTGGTGAGCAGCAGGAACAGCGACTCGGGCGTGGTGATCAGGATGTCGGACGGCCGGGCCGCGAACCGCCGCCGGTCCTCGGCGGGCGTGTCGCCCGAGCGGATCGCCACCGAGATCTCCGGCACCGGCAGCCCCAGCCGCCGCGCCGTCTGCTTGAGCCCGGCCAGCGGCGCGCGCAGGTTGCGCTCCACGTCGACGGCCAGCGCCTTGAGCGGCGACACGTACACGACCTTGGTGCCGCCGCCCTCGGACGGCTCGGCGGCCAGCCGGTCGAGCGACCACAGGAAGGCCGCCAGCGTCTTGCCGGAACCCGTGGGCGCGACCACGAGCGTGTTGTCACCGCGCGCGATCGACTCCCACGCGCCGTCCTGGGCGGCGGTGGGCGCGGCGAACGCCCCGGCGAACCATTGCCTGGTCACCTGGCTGAAGTGGTCGAGCGAGCTCACGCGCTCATACTGCCTCGCCGCACCGACAGAAAACGCTTCGCCCCGCGCCGCGTGATTGAGCGGCCGCTCAGCGGACATACACCGACCGTGACCATCGACAACGCAGCCCTGGAGGCTCGCCGCGAGGAGATTCGCGAACGGTACGTCTTACCGCACCGTCCGTCGAGCAGCGCCCGCGGCCTGCATCACATCGCCCTGGTCTCGTCGGACGTGGAACGCACCGTCAAGTTCTACCAGGAACTGCTGGAGTTCCCGCTCACCGAGATCTTCGAGAACCGCGACTACGAGGGCTCCAGCCACTTCTTCTTCGACATCGGCAACGGAAACCTGCTGGCGTTCTTCGACTTCCCCGGCCTGGACCTCGGCCCGTACCAGGAGGTGTTCGGCGGCCTGCACCACGTGGCGATCTCCGTCGACCCCGCCACCTGGGAGCGGCTGCGCGGGAAGCTGGAGGCGGCCGGCGTGCCGCACCAGATCGAGAGCGGCGCCTCCATCTACTTCAAGGACCCCGACGGCGCCCGGCTGGAGCTGCTCGCCGACCACCTCGGGGAGATGTACGGCGCACGCGTGCTCTGACCCTGTACGGCTAGCGGCGCGACGCCCTGCGCGTGCGCGGCGCGCCCGCACGCGGCTCCTGCCTGATGCCCGCGTGCCTCTCGGCACGTTCTTCCTTCTCCTTCCGTACGGCGAGCCGCCGGTCGAGCTGTAACCGGCGCCGCCTGGCCTTGTTGGCCTTGACCTTGGCGGATCTGGGGGGTGAGGACTTGGGGGTCTTCGGCATGGGGATGTCCTACCCACTCCCGGGGGCGTCCCATACTTGGGTGATGCGCCTGACCGAGTTCTGGAGACGGATGCGCGAGCACTTCGGCGACGCCTACGCCGAGTCGTGGGCGCGTGACTACGTGCTGGCCCCGCTCGACGGCCGCACCGTCGTGCAGGCGCTGGCCGACGGCGAGAGCGCCAAGTCGGTCTGGCGGGCGGTCTGCCAGGTGGAGGACGTCTCTCCCCGGCTCCGCTGATCACTCGGCTTCCGGAGCCTCCAGCGCGTCCCTCAGCTTGCCGGCGGCCCCTTCCGGATCTTCGGCGTCGTGCAGCCCGCCGGGCGACCACAGGAACTGCCAGCCCTGCCGCGACGGGGTGGCGAAGACCAGCGTGCGCCGTCCCGAACGCGGATGCCACGTCCACAGCACCGGTTCGTCGCCGCCGACCAGCCGGCTCACCAGTCCCTGGCCCTTCAGCAGCGCGGCGAGGGCCTCCAGATGGGTGCGCCGTTCCCCGGTGTACGCGCTCGCCACGTCGCGGCCTCCTGACGTCTCTCTGTGAGTCTCCCCAGCTCACAGCCGCTGACAACACGTCCCTGTCGAATCGCGGACCGGCCCGTTCGTCATGCTTCTCGAAGAGACTCTTCGAGGAGGTACGACGATGAGGTTCGCTTTGCTGCTGTTCGACCCGGAGGGCTACGCGGAGTCCGTCACGGAGGCCGGGATGACGGCCGCGCTCGCCGAGCACGAGGCGTTCGCGCGCCATCTGAGGGAGCGCGGCGTCCCGTTCACCGGCGAGGCGCTGCACCCGGCGGCCCGCACGCTGCGCCCCGGCCCGCCCGGGGAGCCGCCGGTCGCCGCCGACGGGCCGTTCGTCCCGCTGCGGCACGAGCTGGCGGGCTTCTACCTGGTCGAATGCGCCGACCTCGACGAGGCGGAAGAGCTCGCCCGCCACTGCCCGATCGGCGCCGGCATCGAGATCCGCCCGATCTGGGACGCGCCGGGCCCATGAGCTGGAACGCGCCTGGTGGGTGAGCTGGAACGCGTCCGGCGGGTGAGCTGGAACGCATCCGGCGGGTGAGCTGGAACGCGCCCGGCCGGTGAGCCCGAACGCGCCGGGCCCGTGACGGCGCGTTCGGCGTGTGATCGAACAGTCGTTCGGCTACCATGGACCTCGCCGGGCCACTTCTTCCCCGGCGGCGGCCAAAAATGTCGGTGGCAGGCCATAGCTTTCACTCGACTGTTCGGACCCAAGACTCTCCAGGGGGAGTTCCCATGGCAATCAACGACCGCGAGAAGGCCCTCGAGACCGCGCTCGCTCAAATCGAGCGGCAGTTCGGCAAGGGGTCCGTGATGCGCCTGGGCGATGACGCCCGAGCCCCCATCGAGGTGATCCCCACCGGGTCGATCTCCCTGGACGTGGCCCTCGGCATCGGCGGCCTGCCGCGCGGCAGGATCGTCGAGATCTACGGCCCGGAATCCTCCGGTAAGACGACGATCGCCCTGCACGCGGTGGCCAACGCCCAGCGCGCTGGCGGCATCGCCGCCTTCATCGACGCCGAGCACGCCCTCGACCCCGAATACGCCAAGAAGCTCGGCGTCGACACCGACGCGCTGCTGGTCTCCCAGCCCGACACGGGCGAGCAGGCGCTGGAGATCGCCGACATGCTGATCAGGTCCGGCGCCGTCGACATCATCGTCATCGACTCGGTGGCCGCCCTGGTGCCCAAGGCCGAGATCGAGGGCGAGATGGGCGACAGCCACGTCGGCCTCCAGGCCCGCCTGATGTCCCAGGCCCTGCGCAAGGTCGCCGGCGCCCTCAGCAGCACCGGCACCACCGCCATCTTCATCAACCAGCTCCGCGAGAAGATCGGCGTCATGTTCGGCTCGCCCGAGACCACGACGGGCGGCAAGGCGCTGAAGTTCTACGCCTCCGTCCGCATGGACATCCGCCGCATCGAGACCCTCAAGGACGGCACCGAGGCGGTCGGCAACCGCACCCGCGTCAAGGTCGTGAAGAACAAGATGGCGCCGCCCTTCCGCGTCGCCGACTTCGACATCCTCTACGGCGTCGGCATCTCCCGCGAGGGCGGCCTCATCGACATGGGCGTCGAGCACGGCTTCGTCCGCAAGTCCGGAGCCTGGTACACCTACGAGGGCGACCAGCTCGGCCAGGGCAAGGAGAACGCCCGCAACTTCCTGAAGAACCACCCCGACATGGCCAACGAGATCGAGAAGAAGATCAAGGACAAGCTCGGCGTCGGCCCCCGCCTCGACACCCCGGCGGAGCCCGCCCCCGCGGCCGCCGCCGCACCGGCTCCCACCGGCCGTGGCTCCAAGTCCACGCCGAAGCCCGGTGACGTCTGATCGGTCGCCGCATGAGTGACAAGGATCCGGACCAGGCGCCCCACTCTAGAGACTGGGGCGCCTGGCCCGACCTCCCCACCACCCCACCCCGCCGCCGCCGCAAACCCACCCGCCTCGCCCCGGGCGGCCTACCCCGCCCCACCGATGCCCAGGGCACTGACGGCCAGGGCGCCGGCGCTTCGGGCATCGGGGGTTCGGGCTTCGGGGGTTCGGGCTTCGGCGCCCGAGGTGCCGACGGTCAGGGTGCCGACGCTCGGGGTCCCGGCGGTCAGGGTCCCGACGCTCGGGGTGCCGGTGTCCCAGGGGCCGGTGCCTCAGGTGCCGATGCCTCCGCCCTGGATGCCCCGTCGTCGCGGGCCTCCGGGCGTGGCCGTTCTGGGCGTTCGACGACCTCGGGCCGTCGAGGTGGCCGACTTACGGGCCGTGGCCGTGGTGCCTCCGACGACCCGACCGGCACCCCCGGCCGCTCGTCGCGCGGTTCCCGCAACGGCGACGGTCCCTGGGCGGACCCCGCCCCCGCCAACAGCCGGTCATCAGACGGTGACCGCGACACCGGCTGGGCACCGGGTGGTAGCGGCGGCTGGTCGCGGGGTGACGATGACCGCGGTGGTGGCCGCCGACGGTTCGATGATGGGCGCGACGAGCGTGCCGGTGGCGGTTGGCCGTCGCCGGACGAGTGGCAGGAGCTGCGCCGCTCCCGATCGGCTGCCCCATCGTCCCCGGAACCGGATCCGGCCGCTCCTCAGTCGGAGGCGGCGGCGTTCCCCGGGACGGCCGGGACGGCGCACCCGTTCTTCGGGTCCGGCGATGCGGCGTCTGCGGGGGATCGTACGGAGCCTGCCCCCTGGGAAGCGCCCACGGCGTCGGTGTCCTTCACCGAGCCACCACAATTCGAGTTCGCCGACTCCAAGCCACTCGAATCCGACCCTGCCGGTTTCGAGCTCACCGGCTCCGGGCCCGCCGAGCTCACCGGCTCCGGGCCCGCCGAGCTCACCGGCTCCGGGCCCGCCGAGCCTGCCGGTTCTGAGCCCATCGGTCCCGAGCCTGTCGGTTCTGCGTCTGTGGCGCCCGACGCTAGGGGACTCGAGCCTGTCGGGTCCGACGCTACGAGGTTCGACCCTACGAGACCCGACCCTACGAGACCCGACCCTGCGGGGGCCGACGCTGCGGGCGAGCCCGTAGGGTCCGATTCTGCGGAACCTGACCTTGCGAGCCCCGACCTTGTGGGATCCGATTCCGTGGGACCCGAGCCTGTCGGATCCGACCGTGCGGGAACCGAGCCGGCCGGGGCTCAGCCTGGGGAAGTCGGGCCTGAGCCTGGGCTTTCGTTCACGTCCGACAGTTCGGAGCCGCCGCCCCCGTTCGTGCCCCGTGAGGCCGAGCCGGAGCCTCCGCCGGCTCCCAGTGCCTCCGACCCCAGTGCCTCCGACCCCAGTGCCTCCGACCCCAGTGCCTCCGACCCCAGTGCCTCCGACCCCAGTGCCTCCGACCCCAGTGCCTCCGAGCCCGCACCTCCGTTCGAGCGTGCGGACCCCGAGCCCTCGCCCCCCGTTGCCCAGAACCCCGGCGCGGGGTCCGGTGGGCGGGTAGAGGCGGCGTTCGGTGGGCTGTTTGAGGACGGAGGGTCGGACGAGGGCCGGTCCGAGGAGCCCGGGGAGTGGGGCTCCGGGAAGGGGCGCCGTTCGGGAGGAAAGGGTCGGTACGGGAAGGGGCGGCGCTCCGGGCGGGGTGCTGCAGGCGGCGGTGGGCGTGGGGCCGGGCGCGGTTGGTTGCCTGACGGCCCGGATCAGGACTCGCCGGCAGGTACGACCCCGCATGCCGATCCCGAGTCGGTGGCCCGGGCCATCTGCCTGCGGCTGCTCACGATGGCTCCCAAGACCCGTGCCCAGCTGGCCGAAGCCCTCCGCAAGCGGGACGTACCGGACGAGGCCGCCGAGACGGTGCTCGACCGGTTCTCCGAGCTGGGGCTCATCAACGACGAGGCGTTCGCCGAAGCGTGGGTGGATTCCCGGCACCACGGCCGGGGCCTGGCCAAGCGTGCCCTGGCCGCCGAGCTGCGCCATCGGGGCGTCGACTCCGAGACCGTCAACGAGGCCGTCGAGCGCCTGGACCCCGACCAGGAGCTGGAAACGGCCCGCCGCCTGGTGGAGCGCAAGCTCGCCAGTACGCGGTCCCTGGACCCCAAGGCCCGCACGCGCCGCCTGGCCGGCATGCTCGCCAGGAAGGGCTATCCGTCCGGCCTGGCGTTCCGCGTGGTCCGCGAGGCCCTCGAACAGGAGGGCATCGAGATGGAAGACGACTACCCGTAGGAGGTCACGCGGGTGGACGGCTGTAGGTATGGGCGGCTGGCTGCAGGGAGCTGCCCGTACGAATGGTGGCCCGTTCGAATGGCTGCCCGTATGGGCGGTGACCCCGTACGGGCGGTGACCCGGACAGACGGCGACCCGTGCGGGCGGTGATCCGGATGGGCGTGGCGTCGGGGCTCCGGGCGCGTCGGGCGCCAGAGAGCCGGCCGTGCGGGCGGTGCCGAATCGGGGGTCCACCAGCGGTAGGGAGGGCGGTGTGTCCCGAGGTGTTCACGCACGGCGGATGCGAGCGTAAGACACGCTTGATAACGCGTTTGCTTGCTCGTGACCTGTTCGACGCATAACCTCGACGGCAGTGAGGAGTTACTCCGCGCAGTGCGGATTGCCATACCGGTGAACGACGGACTTACGAGCTTGAGTGATCGAGGCAGGCGAGGTGCCGGCTGCGGGTGTCGGCGCCCGATGTGCCTTGGCTTGATATCGGTCCTGGTGACGACGCCGATCGGGCTTTCCGTGCCGCGCCCGTGACCCTCCTGGGCGAGGGCCGCGTTTGTGGGTGTTGACGACGCGAGGAGGGCGGGGCGCACATGGGGCCGCTGGTCGTGGTGCTGTCGGTGGCGGTCGTGGCGCTGACGTGCGGGATGATGAGCGCCCTCTACATCGTCGTACGCCGGACGTCCGGCGGTGCGCCCGCGAAGAAGAAGCTGACCCCGGAGCAGGAGCAGGCTGTCACGGACGAGCTGGAGCAGGCCCGCGAGGAGGCCGGCAAGATCCGTGACCGGGCCGAGGCCGACGCGGAGGAGATCCTGCGCAGGTCGGAGGCGGCGGCGGAGAGCGCCGCGCAGATGCGCCGCGAGGTGGAGCAGGAGAGCCAGGTCCTGAAGTCGGAGCTGAAGGAGCTGCGCGCCGATCTGGAGCGGCGGGAGAGCCGCCTGGGTGAGCGTGAGCAGCGGCTGGACGAGGAGGCCAGGCGGCAGGCGGAGCGTGACCGCAAGCTGGCCGAGACGGAGATCGAGCTGGCCGACCGGCGCGAGGAGCTGCTGCGGGTCGAGGAGGAGCGCCGGGTCATCCTGGAGCGGGTGGCGGGGCTCACGGCCGAGCAGGCGAAGGCCGAGCTGGTCAAGGAGATCGAGAACCAGGCCAAGCGTGAGGCCGCGCTGATCATCCGGGAGATCGAGGGTGAGGCCCGCAAGGAGGGCGAGAAGCGTGCCACGAAGATCGTGACGCTGGCGGTGCAGCGGGTGGCGGCGGAGCAGACGGCCGAGTCGGTGGTCAGCGTGCTGCATCTGCCGGGTGACGAGATGAAGGGCCGGATCATCGGCCGTGAGGGCCGCAACATCCGGGCGTTCGAGTCGACGACGGGCGTCAACCTGATCATCGATGACACGCCGGAGGCGGTGTTGTTGTCGTGTTTCGACCCGGTGCGCCGGGAGACGGCCCGGCTGACGCTGGAGAAGCTGGTGCTCGACGGCCGCATCCATCCGCAGCGGATCGAGGAGGCGCACGACCGCAGCCGGCAGGAGGTGCAGGACCTGTGTGCCCGCGCGGGCGAGGACGCGCTGGTCGAGCTGGGCATCACCGACATGCATCCGGAGCTGACGCTGCTGCTGGGCCAGCTCCGCTATCGCACCAGCTACGGGCAGAACGTGCTCAAGCATCTCATCGAGTCGGCGCACATCGCGGGCATCATGGCGGCCGAGCTGAAGATGGACCAGGCGCTGATGAAGCGCTGCGCCCTGCTGCACGACATCGGCAAGGCGCTCACGCACGAGGTCGAGGGCAGTCACGCGCTGATCGGCGCGGAGATCGCGCGGCGCTACGGTGAGCAGGAGGACGTGGTGCACGCCATCGAGGCGCACCACAACGAGGTCGAGGTGCGCACGGTCGAGGCGGTGCTGACGCAGGCGGCCGACGCGATCAGCGGCAGCCGTCCGGGCGCGCGGCGCGAGTCGCTGGAGGCGTACGTGAAGCGGCTGGAGCGGCTGGAGGAGATCGCGCAGTCGTACGAGGGCGTGGACAAGGTCTTCGCCATGCAGGCGGGGCGGGAGATCCGGGTGATGGTCAAGCCCGACGGGGTCGACGACATCCAGGCGCAGGTGATCGCCCGCGACGTGGCCAAGCAGGTGGAGGAGGAGCTCACCTATCCGGGGCAGATCCGGATCACGGTGGTGCGGGAGTCGCGGGCGACGGAGTTCGCGCGCTGATCAGGTGAACAGCTGCTGGTAGAAGGCCAGTTCGGCGGCCAGCGCTGCGGAGCGGGTCTCGGTGCGGCGGAAGCCGTGCGACTCGCCTTCGAAGGCGAGGTAGGTGCAGCGGACGCCGCGTTCGGACAGGGCGTCGGCGAAGGCGGACGACTGCTCGGGCGGCACGACGGGGTCGTCGAGCCCTTGCAGGAGCAGCATGGGGCAGGTCACGCCGTCGGCGAGGGCGAGCGGTTCGCGTTCGGCGTAGACGGCGGGGTCGGAGCCGACGAGCCATTCCACGTAGCGTGACTCGAAGTCGTGCGTGTGGGCGATCAGCGGGGCGAGCGCGCTGACCCCGAAGTAGGACACCCCGCCCGCGAACTCGCCGGACCGGCAGCAGGAGGCCATCACGGTCCAGCCGCCGGCGCTGGCGCCGCGCACCGCGATGCGGCCGGGCTGGGCGAGCCCTTCGGCGGCCAGCCAGCGGGCCGCCGCGACCGTGTCGTCCACGTCGACCAGCCCCCACTTGCCCTTCAGCCGCTCGCGGTAGGCCCGGCCGTAGCCGGTGGAGCCGCCGTAGTTGAGGTCGAGCACGCCGATGCCGCGCGAGGTGAAGTACGCCTTCTCCAGGTCGAGCGCGACCCCGGCGTGCGCGGTCGGCCCGCCGTGCACGAAAATTACGTACGGGGGCGGCTCCTGGAGGATCTCGACCGGGTTGGCGGGCTCGTACAGGAAGCCGTGCACGCCGCTGCCCGGCAGCTCGATCGGGCGCGGCGTGGGCAGGTAGGCGGGGTCGGGCAACCGCTCGACGTCGCGCCTGAGCGCCTCGGCCTCGCCGCTGCCGAGGTCGACGCGGACGACCGTGCGCGGCGTCGCGGACCCGTACGCGATCCCGGTGAGGGACGTGCCGTCGGTGCTCAGCGCGGGCGCCCAGCCGTCGAAGGGGAGCGGCAGGTCGGTGAGGACGCCGGTGCGCGGGTCGAGCACGCCGGCCCGCAGGTCGGCGCGGCCGTGCAGCACCGCGAGCCGGCCGTCGGCGAGGATCGTGTACGGGGCTCCGCCCAGGTTCCACAGGGGCCCGGTGAACTCCTCGTCGCGGGGGCAGAGCGGCCGGGGCGAAGGGTCGTCGAGGCCGGTCTCGTACAGGTTCCACCAGCCGGAGCGGTCGGAGATCAGGTAGAGGGTGTCGTCGTCGCGCCAGCTCGGGGCCAGCACGGACTCCGACGGGCCGCCCAGCAGGGTGCGGGTGTGGCCGTCGGGCAGCCGGGTGACGCGCAGCTCGGTGCCGTCCCACGGCATGCGGGGATGGTCCCAGCAGATGTAGGCGAGGTGGCGGCCGTCGGGGGACAGCGCGGGGTAGGCGTAGAAGTCGCTGCCGGTGACGTGCTCGCGCACCGGCCCGCCGGTCAGCGGGACGGACACGACGGCCCGGCTGACCTTGCCGTCGCGGTGGCGTTCGCGCACGCACCACACGTGGCCGTCGCGGACGAGCAGGTCGGCGTAGCGGTCGCCCTCGGGGGTGAGCGGGGTGCAGGCGCCGGTGTGGTCACGCAGGTAGAGGCGCTGGTCGGCCAGGTTGGCGAAGATCAGCTCACCGTCGGGCGTCACGGTGTAGGGGCGGCCGCCGTACTCGTGCACGCGGGTGCGGGCGCTCCACGGCGCGGGCAGCAGCTCACGGTGGCGGCCGTCGGCGGCGCGGTGCATGACCGTGGTGCGGCCGCCCTGCTCGGGCCGCTCCTCCGTCCACCACGTCTGCCCGTCGAGGGCGTACGGCCAGCCGGCACGAGCACCGGCACGGGCGACATCGGCGGTGGAGATGGGCGAGGGCCACGATGCGACGGGCATAACCGAATCTTGCCGGAAATCCGCGCCGCCCGTGGTCAAGGTCACGGTAATGGCCGGCCGGATCCGGGGCCGGCGCCGGGCGCGGGAACGCTCCATCGGCTGAATTACCGGCCATTACTATGCCCAGCAGAACAGGACAATATGATCTAGATCACATGGTTTTGATCTTGAGGGGGTAAAGCTGGAAATGTTTACTGATCTCACTTGCACAATTGAGCGCGGAAAGGAGTCAAATGCTCAGTAAAATGGGCAGCCTCGCCGATCGCCTTCTGGGTGCGATCGTCCCCCGGACCAGCGCGGCCGCCGCGGACGACGAATGCGTCGTCACCTGGGGATGCTACTACTGGCACAGCCAGCTCTGGTACGGCAAGAAGACGTGCTGCCCCGGCGGCACCGGCTCCATGAACTGCTACTTCGAGCGCCACTACGAATGCTGATCGCCTGATTCCTGGGGATTAACGGTTGGGCTTGGCCGCATTTCCGGTCAAGCCCGATCCTCGTATGAGAGAGAAAGAGTCAACAGTGGACGTCCTTTCTGCCGCGGTCATTGTCCTGGGAATTGTGTGCCTGCTCAATCTGCTCCTGACTTTCGGGGTGATCCGCCGGCTGCGCGAACACACCGAGGCGCTGGCGAAGCCGGCTCGCCCGGCCGTCTCCCGGCCCGGCCGGCCGGTGGGGGAGTTCAGCTCGGCCGGTCTGTCGGCGGCCTCGCTGGGTGAGCGGGCGCTGGTCGGCTTCTTCGCCGTCGGGTGCCGGCCGTGCGAGGAGAGCCTGCCGAAGTTCGCCGCCCTGGCGGCGGGCGCCCCGACGCCGGTGGTGGCGGTCGTGGCCACGATGGCCGAGCTGGAGGACAGCTCGGCGTACGTGTCGGCCCTGGAGTCCGTGGCCACCGTGGTGATCGAGCGGCCGGACGGCCCGATCGCCACGGCCTTCGGAGTGTCGGGCTTCCCGACGTTCGCCCTGGTGTCGCGAGGCGTGGTGGAGGCCGTGGGGTCCGATCCGGCCGCGGTCGCCGCGCTCGTATGAGCGTGCCGACGCGGGCGTCGCTGCCGCGGACGGCGGCGCTGGCGGCGACGATCGCCTGGCGGGCCGGCCGGTGGACGCTGACCGCGTACGCGCTGGTGACCGTCGTGCAGGCCTGCCTGCCGGTGACCACGGTGTGGCTGACGAAGCTGCTGTTCGACGCGCTCGGCGACCGGGCGGGAGCCGCCGCGCTGCTCTGGCCGGCCGCCGGGGTGGCCGCCGTGGGCGCGGGAGCGGCGGTGCTCGGCCAGGCCGCGCAGTTCCTCCGCTCGGAGATCGACCGCCTGAGCGGCCTGCGCGCCAAGGACGAGCTGTTCCGGGCGGTGGAGCGGTTCGCGGGGCTGGCCCGGTTCGAGGATCCGCAGTTCCTGGACCGGCTCAGGCTGGCCCAGCAGGCCGCGCGCTCGCCGGGATCGCTCGTCGACGGCGGCCTGGGCCTGGTGCGCAACGCCGTGACGGTGCTGGGGCTGCTCGGCTCCCTGTACGTGGTCAGCCCGTGGCTGGCGGTCGTGACGCTGGCCGCCGGGGTGCCGATGTTCCTGGCCGAGCTGGCCCTGTCGCGGCGGCGCGCCGGGATGCTGTGGGAGATCAGCCCGGCCGAGCGGCGCGAGTTCTTCTACGGCCGCCTGCTGGGGACCGTGGAGGCGGCCAAGGAGATCCGGCTCTTCGAGATCGGGTCGTTCCTGCGCGGGCGGATGCTGACCGAGCACCGCGCCTCGCTGGTCCGGCGCCGGGCCGTGGACCTGCGCGAGACGCGGGCGCAGGCCGCCTACGGGCTGCTCGGCGCCCTGGTCGCCGGGGGCGGGCTGGTGTGGGCCGCGCTCGCGGCGAGCCGGGGACAGCTCACCGTCGGCGACGTGTCGATGGTCATCGGCTCGGTGGCCGCCCTCCAGGCGGCGGTGACGTCGCTGGTCACCGGCCTCGGCCGGGGGCACCAGGAGCTTCTGGTGTTCGCGCACCTCTCGGCCGTGACGGAGCTCGGCCCCGACCTGCCCGAACCCGCCACCCCGCGCCCGCTGCCCGGACTGCGCGAAGGCATCGAGCTCAGGGACGTGTGGTTCCGCTACGCCGACGACCAGCCGTGGATCCTCCGGGGCGTGAGCCTGTTCATCCCGCACGGCGCGGCGGTGGCGCTCGTCGGCCTCAACGGCGCAGGCAAGAGCACGCTGGTGAAACTGCTGTGCCGCTTCTACGACCCCGGCCGGGGCGCCATCCTGTGGGACGGGACCGACCTGCGCGAGCTGTCCGTGACCGAGCTGCGCCGCCGCATCGGCGCGGTGTTCCAGGACTACATGCACTACGACCTGACCGCCGCCGAGAACATCGCGCTCGGCGACCTGGCGGCCCTCGGCGACCGGCCCCGTCTGGAGCACGCGGCCCGGCGGGCCGGCATCCACGACAAGCTCGCCACGCTGCCGCACGGCTACGACACCCTGCTGTCGCGGATGTTCGCCAGCGAGGCCGACAAGGACGACGCGGCCACCGGCGTGGTGCTCTCGGGCGGCCAGTGGCAACGCCTGGCGCTGGCCAGGGCGTTCCTGCGCGACCGGCGTGACCTGATGATCCTGGACGAGCCGAGCTCCGGCCTGGACGCCGAGGCCGAGCACGAGATCCACGCCCAGATCCGGCGGCAGCGCGAGGGGAGGACCAGCCTGCTCATCTCCCACCGGCTCGGCGCCGTACGGGACGCCGACCTGATCGTCACCCTGGAAGGCGGGAAGATCGTGGAACAGGGCCGCCACGACGAGCTGATCGAGCGTGACGGCGCCTACGCGCGCCTGTTCAGGCTGCAGGCCACGGGATACCAGCCGACATGAGCTGGTGGCTGATCGCCCTGGGGGCGCCGGCGGCCGTCGCCCTGTGGCTGCGGCGCACGTACGTCGTGGTCACCGTGTGGGGGGAGAGCATGGCGCCGACGCTGCTGCCCCGCGAGCGGGTGCTGGTGCGCAGGACCCGGCTCGGCCGCGTCCGCCGGGGCGACATCGTCGTCCTGAACCCCGGCGGTGAGGACCCCGACGCCGTACGCCGATCGGCGCTGAACCGGCCGTGGATCATCAAGCGGGTGCTGGCCGCGCCGGGCGACGCGCTGCCCAAGGACGTGCTGCCGAGCCTGGCCGGCGTCCCCGAGGAGAGCGTGCCGCCGGGCAAGCTGGTGGTGATCGGCGACAACCCGCCGCGCAGCAGCGACTCCAGGACGCGCGGCTACTTCCCGGGCGAGAGCCTGCTGGGCGTGATGGTCAGGAAGCTGAACGGCGGCGGGGCCCCGGGACGTGCCCCGGGACCCCGTCCGCGCGGCTAGTCCGTGCTGTCGAGCCCGCCGCCGGAGCGCAGGCCGACGGCCTCGGCCCCGGGAGGCGCGACCGGCGCGGCCGACGTCTTGCGGCTGCGCCGGCTGCGGCGCTCCAGCCAGGTGGCCAGATAGCTGAGCAGCAGGTTGAGCCCGACGTAGATGACGCCGATGACGATCGCCGCCGGGATCAGCGAGCCGAAGAACACGGCAGGCAGGATCTTGAAGCCGGTGTTGAGCAGGTCGACATAGGCGATGATGTAGCCGAGCGCGGTGTCCTTGAGCAGCACCACGAGCTGGCTCACGATCGCCGGCATCATCGCCGTGACCGCCTGCGGCAGCAGCACCAGCCGCATCACCTGGTTCTTGCGCATGCCGACCGCGTAGGCGGCCTCCGACTGGCCCCTGGGCACCGCCTGCACGCCCGCCCGGACGACCTCGGCCAGCACCGACCCGTTGTAGAGGGTCAGGCCGAGCACCACCGCGATGAAGGCGTAGTCGCCGGAGCCGAACATCGTCGGCGCCAGGTAGAAGATGAAGAAGATCAGCAGCAGCAGCGGGATGGCCCGGAAGACCTCCACCACCGTGGCCGCCGGGACCCGGATCCACCGGTGGTCGGAGAGCCTGGCCAGGCCGAAGACGGCGCCGAACGCGAGCGCGAGCACCGCGGCCAGCGCTGCCGCACGGAGCGTGCCGATCAGACCCGGGATGATGTAGTAGCGCCAGGTGTCGGCCTGGAGGAACGGCTCCCAGATCTTCCCTTCCCACTGGCCCTTGGCGTCGAAGCCGCTGTAGACCCAGTAGAGGAGCGCCGCCACCGCCACGACGCTGACCACCGTGAGCAGGTGGTTGCGGATCCTGCCGCGCGGGCCGGGGGTGTCGAAGAGGACCGAGGTGCTCATCGGGCCACCGCCAGACGTCGGGCCAGCCAGCCGGTGAAGAAGCCGATCGGCATCGTCAGGGCCATGAAGGCGAGGATGATTCCGATGAAGATCGGGATCGACGCGCCGGTGTCGTCGAAGACGATCTTCATGACGGCGGCGGCGTCGGCGAGGTAACCGCCGGCCGTCGCGACCGTGGTGTTCTTGATCATGGCGATCATGACGCTGCCGAGCGGCGCGATGACCGCGCGGAACGCCTGCGGAAGAATGATCATGCGCAGCGACTGCGAGAACGTCAGCCCGATCGCCCGCGCCGCCTCCGCCTGGCCGAGCGCCACCGTGTTGATGCCGGAACGCAGAGCCTCGCACACGAACGCCGCGGTGTAGGCCGACAGGCCCATGGCGACGATCCAGAACGAGTTGGTCCTCGGCACCTGTGAGAAGACGAGACCGAGCTGGTCGCTCAGACCCAGCGCGGAGAACGCCAGCACCAGCGTCAGCGGCGTGTTACGCACCACATTGACGTAAAAGGTGCCCACGACTCGGAGTACGGGAGTAGGCGAAACCCGCATCGCCACGAGGATCGTGCCCAGGATCAGGGAGACGACCGCGCCCACGGCCGAGAGCTTGACGTTCTCCCAGAAACCCAAGGCGAGCTCGGGTGCGTACTTGATTAGGTCGTCCATCGTGCTCCACCACATAGGAGGGCGGCGGCCGGGAGACCGGCCGCCGCCTCAGAGAGGATCAGCTGCAACCCTCGGCGGGCGGGGCTTCCGTCGAGACCTTCAGGCCCTCGATGCCCCCGAACCACTTCTCCAGGAGCTGCTTCATCGTCCCCTTCTGCCAGAGCGACTGGACCGCCTTGTTGACGGCCTCACACGTCTTGGTGTCGCCCTTCTTCAGGCCGATGCCGTACTTCTCGTCGGTGAAGCCCTGGCCCAGCACCTTGAAGTTGCCGCCGGCCTGCTTGGCGAAGCCCGCCAGGATCAGGTCGTCGGTCGTTACCGCGTCAAGGTTGTTGCCGCCCAGCTTCTGGATGCACTCGGAGTAGCTGGCCGCGTCGACCGTCGTGGCGTCGAGGTCGAGCTCGCCGTCCGGCGGCGGGTCGGTGATCCGCTTGTAGGAGTTGGAGCCGGCGGCCTTGCAGATCTTCTTGCCGACCAGGTCCTGCGGGGTGTTGATGGAGGTGTCGTCCTTGCGGACCATCACGTCCTGGTGGGCGATCACGTACGGGCCGCCGAACGTCACCTTGGACTTGCGCGACTCGGTGATGGAGTAGGTGGCGAAGATGATGTCGACAGTGCCGTTGGCCAGGAAGGGCTCCCGGTTGTCGGACTTCGACTCCTTCCATTCGATCGCCACGTCCTTGCCGCCGTTCATCTCCTTCAGGACGGCCTTGGCGACGTCGACGTCGAAGCCCTCGGGCTCGGCGCCCTTCTTCAGGCCCAAGCTCGGCTGGTCCCACTTGGTGCCGACCACCACGGTGCCGCCGTCGGCGACCTTGTCGGCCACGGACGCATAAGTCTCGCCACCGCCGCAGGCGGCCAGCCCCGCGGCCATCGCCGCAAAGGACAGCACCGCTCCCATTCGACGCATGTGCATGTGTACCTGCCTCTTGCTCGTCAGTGCGTAAGGATCTTCGAAAGGAAGTCGCGCGCCCGATCCGTCTGCGCGTTGGTGAAGAACTCGTCCGGGGTGTTCTCCTCGACGATCTGGCCGTCGGCCATGAACACCACCCGGTTGGCCGCCCGCCGGGCGAACCCCATCTCGTGCGTGACGACCATCATGGTCATCCCGTCGCGGGCCAGCCCGATCATGACGTCGAGCACCTCCTGCACCATCTCCGGGTCCAGTGCCGAGGTGGGCTCGTCGAACAGGATCATCTTCGGATCCATCGCCAGGGCCCTGGCGATCGCCACACGCTGCTGCTGGCCGCCGGACAGCTGCGCCGGGTACTTGTCGGCCTGCGCCGCGATCCCGACACGCTCCAGCAGTTCCATCGCCCGCTTGTCCGCGGCGTCCTTCGCCTGGCCGCGCACCTTGACGGGGCCCAGGGTGACGTTCTCGCGGATGGTCTTGTGAGCGAACAGGTTGAACGACTGGAACACCATGCCGACTTCGGACCGCAACCGCGCCAGTGACTTGCCCTCTGCCGGCAACACCTGGCCGTCGAAGACGATCCTCCCGCCGTCGATGGTCTCCAGCCGGTTGATCGTCCGGCACAACGTGGACTTACCACCGCCGGAAGGACCGATGACGACCAGAACCTCGCCACGAGAGACGGTCAAGTTGATGTCCTTCAGGACGTGCAGCGCCCCGAAGTGCTTGTTGACGTTCTCCATCTGCACCAGTGGAGTGACGTCCCCGTTCTCCGTCATGGAGTCAAACGGTAGAGGCACGAAGGGCGCTGGTCACTAACCGGCCGGTACCGATCCGGTCACATCGTGCCGTCAAGCTGGACTTTTAGCTCCGGAGGGCTGTCGCGATCCGCGCAACGACTACCCTTGAACATGCGATGACTGTGACCCAGGAGAGCGCCCGCACCTATCAAGTGCGCACATACGGGTGCCAGATGAACGTGCACGACTCCGAGAGGCTGTCCGGCCTGCTGGAAGACGCCGGTTACGTGCCCGCGGCCGACGGCGAGACCGCCGACGTGGTCGTCTTCAACACGTGCGCCGTGCGCGAGAACGCCGACAACCGCCTCTACGGCAACCTCGGCCACCTGCGGCCCGCCAAGGTGTCCAACCCGCGCATGCAGATCGCCGTCGGCGGCTGCCTCGCGCAGAAGGACCAGGGCGAGATCGTCCGCAAGGCGCCGTGGGTCGACGTGGTCTTCGGCACCCACAACATCGGCTCGCTGCCCGTGCTGCTGGAGCGCGCCCGCATCGAGGGCGAGGCGCAGGTCGAGCTCAAGGAATCGCTGGAGGTCTTCCCCTCCACGCTCCCCACCAGGCGCGAGTCCGCCTACGCCGCCTGGGTGGCCATCTCCGTCGGCTGCAACAACACGTGCACGTTCTGCATCGTGCCGTCGCTGCGCGGCAAGGAGAAGGACCGCCGCCCCGGCGACGTGCTCGCCGAGGTCCGCACGCTCGTCGAGCAGGGCGTCCTCGAGGTCACGCTGCTCGGCCAGAACGTCAACACCTACGGCGTCGAGTTCGGCGACCGGCTCGCCTTCGGCAAGCTGCTGCGCGCCTGCGGCGACGTCGAGGGCCTGGAGCGGGTCCGCTTCACCTCGCCCCACCCGGCCGCCTTCACCGACGACGTCATCGCCGCCATGGCCGAGACGCCCAACGTGATGCACCAGCTCCACATGCCGCTCCAGTCGGGCTCCTCGCGCCTGCTCAAGGCGATGCGCCGCTCCTACCGCGCCGAGCGCTACCTCGGCATCATCGAGCGGGTGCGCGCCGCCATGCCCGACGCCGCGATCTCCACCGACATCATCGTCGGCTTCCCCGGCGAGACCGAGGACGACTTCCAGCAGACCCTCGACGTCGTACGGCAGAGCCGCTTCGCCAACGCCTTCACCTTCCAGTACTCCATCCGGCCCGGCACCCCGGCCGCGACCATGGACGACCAGATCCCCAAGGAGGTCGTCCAGGAGCGCTACGAGCGGCTGGTCGCCCTCCAGGAGGAGATCTCCTGGGAGGAGAACAAGAAGCAGGTCGGCCGCACCCTGGAAGTGCTCGTCGCCGAGGGCGAGGGCCGCAAGGACGACGCCACCCGCCGCCTGTCCGGGCGCGCCCCCGACAACCGGCTCGTCCACTTCGCCGTCGGCGACCGGACGCCCCGGCCCGGCGACATGGTGACCGTCGAGGTCACCTACGCCGCCCCGCACCACCTCGTCGCCGACGGCGCCCCCAAGGCCGTGCGCCGCACCCGCGCGGGCGACGCCTGGGAGTCCCGCCAGGCCGGCCCGCCGCAGGGGCCCGGCGTCCTGCTCGGCATGCCCGCCGTCGGCCGCCCCGCCCCTCTCCCGCCGCCGGTCAACGGCTGCTCCGCCCACTGAGCCGTACGCGACGCCCCCGCACCGAAGCCAGGCGCGGGGGCGTCGGCATGCGTGCCGGGGGTGGTCAGCCCACTGGCCCAGGTCCGGCGTGCGTGCCGGGGGGTGGTCAGCCCACTGGCCCAGGTCCGGCGTGCGTGCTGGTGTGGCCAGGCCACCGACGTCGGTCCGGCGTGCGTGCCGGGGTCAGCGGGTGAGCTGGTCCAGGAAGCGGTAGCAGGGGTCGCGGCGGAAGTCGTGGAAGGTCGCGCACGGGTCGGGGCCCAGGCGCGCCGTGGACGCCGGGGTCGGCACAGGCGGCGGCGGGGTGGTCGCCGGGGCCGGGAGCGTGCCGGTGTCCTTGGGCGCCGGAGGGCGGGTGGACGAGGGGGCCCGGGTTCTGGCGGGGGGCGGGACGGCGTGCGCCCATCCGGTCGTGGCGGCCGGCGAGGGCGCTCCGGACGAGGGCACGCCTGCTTCCGGGACCCCCGCTTTCGGGACCCCTGCCGTAGGCGCGGTCCCGGACGGAACGCCCGGTGACGGCACCCACGTGAGCCCCCCTGAAGGCGCCCCCGACGGCTCCCCGGACGGCCCTCCGGAAGGCGTCCCCGAGGGGGCCGGGCGGACGGGGGATGACCAGGGAGTTCGTACAGATCCGCTTGATCCATGGAAAAGCGGCTTTTCCTGATCATATTCCGGCGCGCTATTCCGGCCTTGATTCCCCGGGGCGGTGAACGCCAGCAGAATGCCGAGACCGGCGACGGCCAGGACCGCGATCACGCCGGCGGCGGGTGCGAGCCGCCCCCGGCTACCTGGGCGAATGGATCTAAGGGGGGACAAGTCGTGATTCCTTTGTGATTGTTGCGCGAGCATTCAGCTGTTGCGGCTAGTGTGGTCCATCGCCCGCGGAAGCCGGAGTGCTTTCCCGATACGACCGCAGGGAGCTGTAAAACCATGCAAGATCCGACCGAGCCGGATCGCCAGGAGATCCTCGACGGGCCGGGTGACCGCCGTCGCAGGCCAGGCAGGAACAACAAGAAGACCGCGATCATCGCCGCCTCCGTCGTCGCCCTCGCGCTGGCGGCCGGGGGAGCGGGCTACCTGCTGACCGGTGGCCCGTCAGGCACGACCCCCGCCTCGACCCAGCAGCAGCAACAGGCCGAGCCCGCCCCCGACCCCGCGGAGCAGGAGCTGCTCGGCGAGGAGGAGGCCGAGATGGGCGACGCCAAGACCGACGCCCCGGCCGAGGACGCCCCCGCCGAGGACGGCGGAGTCGGCGACGTTGCCGACCCGGCCCCCAACACCGGCGACACGGGCAACACCGATGCCGGCGACTTTGGCAACACGGCCACGACCGGCAACACGGGGAACTCCTCCGACAAGGGCTCCGCCGGCAAGAAGGACGACAACACGGGCAAGAAGCCCACGACCGCCCCCAAGCCCTCGGAGGACGCCGGCAGCAGCCCGGCGGACGGTCCGGCGGGCAGCGTGACCGGTCAGTGCGCCAAGGACGGCTGCTGACCAGGGTTCTCCTTCGCGGGCTGTGAAGGCAGCGCGGGGCCGCGCGTCCGTCCACCCTCCGGACCGCGCCCCGCGCTTCCCTTTCCGGCCGCCCCAGGAGCCCGGCCAAGTGCGGTCCCAGGAGCCCGCCCAAGGGGCCCGGCCGAGTGCCGCCCAAGGGGCCCGGCCGAGTGCCGCCCAGGGCCCGGCCAAGTGGTCCGGCGGTAACCGCCGCGACTGGACCTACAGGCGCGCCCGGCCGCTTCGTAGGGTTCCGGCATGACGACTGACAGAGCAGCCGAGCTGCGGGCCCTGCACGTGCCCGGCAAGCCGCTGATCCTGCCCAACGCCTGGGACGCCGCGTCGGCGCGGGCCGTCCGGGAGGCGGGTTTCCCGGCCGTCGCGACCGGGAGCGCGGCGGTGGCGCGGGTGCTGGGCTACGACGACGGCGAGCGCACGCCGGTCGAGGAGATGCTGGCCGCGGTGGCGCGGATCACGCGGGTGGTGGACGTGCCGGTGACCGCCGACCTGGAGCGCGGGTTCGGGCTGGAGCCCGCCGAGCTGGCCGCCCGGCTGGTCGCCACGGGCGCGGCCGGGTGCAACCTGGAGGACTCCGACCCTCGTACGGGCGAGCTCGTGGACGTGGAGACGCAGGCGCGGTTCCTGGCGGAGGTGCGCGCGGCGGCGGGGCCCGGGCTGGTGCTGAACGCCCGGATCGACACCTACATCGCGGGCGGCTCCAGCCGCGCGGCGGCGGTGGTGCGGGCACGCGCCTACCTGGACGCGGGCGCCGACTGCGTCTACCCGATCGGGCTGGCCGACGAGCGGGAGATCGACGCGCTGGTGTCGGAGGTCCCGGGGCCGGTGAACATCCTGTTCAGGCCGGGGGTGCCCGGCCTGGCGAGGCTGGCCGAGCTGGGCGTGGCCCGGGTGAGCTACGGCCACGGCCTGCACCAGGCCGCGCACGCGTACGCGGTGGGCCTGATCGAGGCGGTCGCGCAGGGCCGCGACCCCTACCAGCGGGGGGAGTGACCGGGTCCCACTACGCTGACGCCTGTGCTTGTCGCCGCGGCCGTCTGCCCGCACACCCCGCTGCTCGTCCCCGCCCTGGCCGGCGCCGGCCAGGGCGAGCTGGCCGGTCTCCGGTCCGCCTGTCATGAGGCCGTCGCCGCCCTGCTCGCCGCCGGGCCCGACCGGGTCGTGGTCGTGGGCGGGGCCGATCACGACAGGGCGTTCGACGGGTGGGCGGCGGGCTCGCTGCGCTCCTACGGCGTGGACGTGACGACCGGGGCGGGCGAGCCGGTGCTGCCGCTGTCGCTGACCGTCGGCCGCTGGCTGCTGGAGCGGGCCGCGTACGACTTCGGCGCGGTCGCGCTGCGGGCCGTGGCGGCGGACGCGCCGGCGGACGCCTGCCTGAAGCTCGGCGCGGAGCTGGCGGGGGAGGGCCGGGTGGCGCTGCTCGTCGCGGCCGACGGGTCGGCCTGCCTGACCGCGAACTCCCCTGGCCACCTCGACCCGGCGGCGGCCCCGTACGACGACCTGGTCGCCGGCGCGCTCGCCAAGGGCGACCACGAGACGCTGGCCGCGCTCGACCCCGGCACGGCCGACCGGCTCTGGGCGAGCGGCCGGGCCGCGCTCCAGGTGCTGGCCGGGGCGGCGGCGGGCGGCGCGTTCGACGGCAGCCTGCTCGCGCGGGCCGCCCCCTACGGCGTCGGCTACTTCACGGCCGTGTGGCGACGGCGCGGCGCGGCACCGGGATCTTCATGAGGTCCCTGGCCAGGATCACCTCGCCGTCGTAGGAGCGCCGCACCTCCTCCAGGAACGCCGCCTCCTGGGTGATGCCGTAGCGCTCGGAGAAGTGCGTCAGCACCAGCCGCCGCACGCCCGCGTCGGCCGCCACCACGCCCGCCTCGTACGCCGTCAGGTGCCCGTACTCCTTGGCCAGCACGCCCTCGGACGACAGGAACGTGGCCTCGATCACCAGCAGGTCCACCCCGTTGGCGAGCTCGAAGACCGTGTCGCACAGCCGCGTGTCCATGACGAACGCGGCGCTCTGCCCCGGCCGGGGCTCGCTGCACTCGGCGAGCGTCACGCCGCGCACCGACCCGGTGCGCTGCAGCTCGCTGACCTCCGGGCCGCGGATGCCGTGCGCGGCGAGCCGGTCGGGCAGCATGCGGACGCCCGGCGGCTCCTGGACGCGGTAGCCGTAGGACTCGACCGGATGCGACAGGCGGCGCGCGGTGAGCGGTCCGACGGCGGCGCGCGAGCCGGAGACGGGGTGCTCCTCGATGACCTGCGTGTCGGCGAAGGCGGCGGCGTGCCGCAGCCGCCGCCAGTAGGACGTGCCGGACGCGGGGAAGACCGCGCGGACCGGATGCCGGACCCGGTCGCGGGCGATGCGCTGCACGACCCCGGGCACGCCCAGGCAGTGGTCGCCGTGGAAGTGCGTCAGGCAGATCCAGTGCACGTCGTGCGCGCTCACCCCGGCGTGCAGCATCTGCCGCTGTGTGCCCTCCCCGGGGTCGAAAAGGTAGCCTTGGCCGTCCCAGCGCAGAAGGTAACCGTTGTGGTTGCGGTGCCGGGTCGGCACCGCGCTGGAGGTGCCGAGGACCACGAGCTCACGTGAGGACATGATGGCCGCATCTGCCGTTACGGTCGCGTTCGCCGAGGTGCCGACGCCGGTCGGCGCGTTCGTGCTGGCCGTCACCGAGGACGGGCTGGCCGCGTCGGGCTGGGGCGCCCGCGAGCGGCTGGGCGAACTTCTCGGCCTGCCTGAAGTTCATGACCCGGATCGTACGGGTTTCGTGGTGGAGGAGTTGCATGCTTATTTCGGCGGCGGGTTGCGGCGCTTCGAGACGCCGATCGACTGGCGGCTGACGTCCGGCTCGCGCCGCCGCGTGCTCCAGGCCCTGTTCGAGGTCCCGTACGGCACCGCCGTCACCTACGGCGAGCTGGCCGAGCGCAGCGGCTCGAACGTGCCCGCGCGCGGCATCGGCTCCATCATGGGCTCCAACCCGCTGCCGATCGTGGTGCCCTGCCACCGGGTGGTCGCGGGCAACGGGCTGGGCGGGTTCAGCGGCGGCGTGGGCGTGGAGACCAAGCGCTGGCTGCTCACCCACGAGGGCTACCTGCAGCCGACGCTGCTCGATCTGTGAAAGTGGCGAGGGTGCGCGAAAAGCCGGTCATCGCCGTGGTGGGGCCCACCGCGGCAGGCAAGTCCGATCTCGCCGTGGACATCGCGCTGCGGCTGGGCGGCGAGTGCGTCAACGCCGACTCCATGCAGCTCTACCGGGGCATGGACATCGGCACCGCCAAGCTGACCCTGGAGGAGCGGCGCGGGGTGCCGCACCACCTGCTCGACATCTGGGACGTCACGGTGACGGCCAGCGTCGCCGAGTATCAGCGGCTGGCCAGGGCGGTGATCGAGGCCGTCGACGTGCCGGTGCTGGTCGGCGGCAGCGGCCTGTACGTGCGGGCGGCGATCGACGACCTGGAGTTCCCCGGCACCGACCCGGAGATCCGCGCCAGGCTGGAGGCGGAGCTGGCCGAGACCGGCCCGGCGCCGCTGTACGAGCGGCTGCGCGGGCTCGACCCCGTCGCAGCGGCGGCGATCCTGCCGAGCAACGGCCGCCGCATCGTGCGCGCGCTGGAGGTGATCGAGCACTCCGGCAGGCCGTTCTCGGCGACGATGCCGTCCTACGACGCGGTCCACCCCAGTGTCCAGATCGGGCTGGAGGTGCCCAGGCCGCAGCTCGACGAGCGGATCGAGGTCCGGGTCGGGCGCATGTGGGCGGCCGGTCTGGTGGAGGAGGTGCGCGGGCTGCTCGGCCAGGGGCTGGCCGAGGGCCGCACGGCCGGGCTGGCGCTCGGCTACGCGCAGGTGATCCGGTTCCTGCGGGGGGAGTGGAGCGAGGAGCAGGCGTACGAGGAGACGGTCCGGGCCACCCGGCGCTTCGCCCGGCGGCAGGAGTCGTGGTTCCGCCGCGATCCGCGGGTGTGCTGGCTGCCCTATGACGCCCCCGACCTGCTCGAACGGTCCCTGGCGCGGATAGCGGGGGAAGGCTGCGCTTAAAATTCGACCATGCGCTTTCTCAAGGGGCACGGCACCGAGAACGATTTCGTCATCCTCCCCGACCCCGATGGCGAGCTCGACGTATCCGCCTCGCTGGTCGAGAAGATCTGTGACCGCAGGGCCGGGATCGGCGCCGACGGCGTGCTCCGGGTGGTGCGCACCAAGCAGGCTCCCGAGGTGGCCGACCAGGCCGGGCAGGCCGAGTGGTTCATGGACTACCGCAACGCCGACGGCAGCGTGGCCGAGATGTGCGGCAACGGCGTGCGCGTCTTCGCCCGCTACCTGGCCGAGGCCGGGCTGGCGGAGTCCGACGAGTTCGGCGTGGCGACGCGGGGCGGGGTGCGCAGGGTGCGGCTGGAGCCCGGCGGTGACGTCACCGTCGACATGGGCAAGCCGCGCGTGGGCGGCACCAGCGTCACGACGGTCGCGGGGCAGGAGTACGAGGGCATCTGCGTCGACATGGGCAACCCGCACCTGGCCTGCTCGATCGGCGACCCGGTGGTCCAGCTCGACCTGTCGCACCAGCCGAACTTCGACCCGGGGGTGTTCCCGGCCGGGGTCAACATCGAGCTGTTCAACGCGGTGGGCACCAGCCGGGCGGTGATGCGCGTGTTCGAGCGCGGCTCCGGCGAGACCCGCGCCTGCGGCACCGGCGCGGTCGCCACGGCGGTCGCGGCGGCGGCGCTGTCGGGCGACACCACCGGCACCTGGACCGTCGAGGTGCTGGGCGGCACGCTCACGGTCACGCTCGACGAGGAGACCAGCTACCTGAGCGGCCCGGCCGTGATCATCGCGTCCGGCAACCTGATGCTTGCAGAATGATGTTCTCCTGAGCGATGCTGGGTCTGCTAACCGAACCGAGAGGGGTGGAGATGGCGGACCCGCGAGCCACCGCGGTGGCGGTCAAGGGGCCCATCGGGCACTACGGCGGCGGCTTCATGGTCTCCCGCGAGGCCAAGGCCGTCTGCGAGGAGCACGGCCTGGGCCCCAGGGAGCTCTACTTCCGGGGCCGCTGTGGGGTCCTCGGCGAGTGCGACGCCGACGTGGTCGTCTCCGTGGCGGTCTTCTTCCCGGCCGGGCACGTCGCCGACAACTGGAACGGCGGCCGCAAGATGCCCGTCGAGCAGGCCGTCGAACTCTACGCCGAAGCCTGCCGGCAGTGGGGCAGGCGCAAGCTCGGCGGCTACGCCGGGTGCGCCAGGATCGCCGAGCTGCTGGAGCCGGTCGTCGAGCACGCCTCGCCCGTCGGGGCGCCGCTGTTCGCCGGGTGGCGGGCCGTCCCGCTGGCCGACGACGCGCCCGCGCGGGCCACCCAGCTCATGCACGTGGTCCGCGAGCTGCGCGGCGCCCTCCACGCCAACGCGGTCGTCGCCGCCGGGCTGCACCCGCTCGACGCCACGCTCGCCGCCGCCCACGACGGCACCCCGTTCGGCCCGGCCGCCGGAGAGGTGATCGCCCGCTTCTTCACCTGGCCCGAGCCCTACGACACGCCGGGACCCGACCTGATCGCCCGGCGGGCCGCTGTGGAAGATGTCACCGACGATCTGATGGCACCGGTCTTTTCGGTCCTTAACAGTGACGAATCAGACGAGCTCATCGAGCTTCTGCGTTTTGGGCACGGTGATTGACCTGGCAGACTGACTGCCCATGGACGTGGACATCTGGGCCTGGGTCGGCGAAACCCAGCAGCAGCTTTCCGAGGCGGGCAACGTGGGCCTCGCCATGGCGCTGGGAGACCTCCCCGCACAGGCCTATGAGGGGCGTTATCCCCAGCTCGACGTGATGGCCCCGGCCATCGCCCAGCAGGCGGAGACCCTGGAGCAGCCCTGGCTCGAGTTCTACGCCCGCTACTGGCACCTGATCGGCCGCATCGGCGACCGCGCCCAGGGCGCGGTCGCGATCGAGGACGCCGAGCACCTGCTCGCGTTCGCCCAGCGCGAAGAGGTGCGCTCCTGCCCGGCCACGCCGGCCGCCGTCGAGGCCCTCGCCATCGCCTGGGCCAACGCCGACGGCCCCGGCTACGCGAACGAGCGCCTGGAGACGCTCGGCGCCGCGATCGAGCAGGCCGAGCCCGCCGGTCCCGCCTATAGCGGCCTCGTGACGCAGTACGTCGCCGCCCTCGTCGACGCCGGCCGCGCCGGCGAGGCGGTCAGCTACGCCGAGTCCGCCGTCGAGCGGCTGCGCGCCGCCGGCCGCGAGTCGAGCTGGGAGCTCGGCGCCGAGAGCGCCCGCGCGCTGCTCGCCGCCGGTCGCGCCGAGGACGCGCTGACCGCGCTCCAGGCCGCCGCCGGCTTCCAGGCCGACGACCCCGTGGCCAAGGACCACCGCGACGGCGTCCGCCGCGCCCTCATCCTGGCGACCCTCGGCCGCGTCGCCGAGGCCGTCGACGCGCTGCCCGACCTCGACGTGGTCGGCGAGCACCCGAGGGTCTTCGTCGAGTGGACCCGCGCCGTCAGCCTGCTGGCGAGCTCGTCCCAGATCACCAACACCTGGCAGCTCGGCCGCGTGCTGCGCCAGTGGATCGACTACTTCGGCATGATGGGCGGCTACCGCGCCCGCGTCGAGCTCGCGCTGGTCGCGGGCGACCTGGCCGTCGCCCGGCAGGGCGTGTGGCAGGCCCGGCTGCTGGCCGACCTGGCCGAGTCCGGCGCGGGCGAGCTGCGCGACGCCTCCGGCGTGGCCGAGCGGGTGGCCGCCCTGCGCGCCGCCGCCGACGCCACCACCGAGCCCGAGGCGCCCGGCCCGCTGGAGGAGCGCGTCGGCTACTTCGACGCCGCCGACGGCTACAACGCCGACCCTGAGCGCTGGGTCGGCTGGCTGGCCCCGCTGTCCGGCAAGGACATCGAGGCGACCCGCCGCCACACCACCACGCTCGGCTTCCTGGGCTACCCGTCCTCCGGCGCCGACATCTACTGGAAGATGCTCGTCGACAGCGGCGACATCGCCTCCGCCGACGGCGACGACGTCGCCTACCTCACCACGCTGCTCATCGAGGCCCGCCAGGACGAGCGGCTGGAGCAGATGGCCGGCAAGCTGCCGCACGACGCCAAGTGGCTGACCCTGGCCCGCCTGCACAGCGCCCGCGAGCGCTGGGCCGAGGCGCTCGACGCCGCCGAGCACGCGGTGGCCGCCGGCGCCGGGGTGGAGGCCCGCCGGGTGCTCGCCGGAGCCGCCCAGCAGGTCGACGAGAACGCCAGGGGCGCGGGCGCGCTGCTGGAGGTGCTCGACGAGCTCACCGACGAGGACGTCTGGCGCATGATCGTCATGGCGACCGCCGCCGAGGACTGGGACACCGTGCGCAAGGGCGCCGCCAAGATCGGCATGCCGATCAAGTCCACCGAGGGGCCGATCGAGGAGGAGCTGGGCCTCATCCGGGTCATCCTCCCGGCGCCCGACGGCGGCCAGCGGCAGGTCCTGTCCATCCGCACCGGCCCCGCCACCGCCCGGCTCGCCCTGCCGCAGCCGCGCGGGATGGAGTACAACGCGGGCGACCTGGTCGTCTTCGACCCGCAGCTGCTGGAGCCGCTGCCCGAGGACCCCCAGGAGCAGCAGAACTTCGTGCCCCCGTTCGCCGCGGTCAGCATCCTGCGCCCCGGCGGCTACACGAGCTACTTCTTCGACGGCGCCGCGCCGAGCGAGGCCGACTGGACCGAGTTCACCGAGGTCATGGCCGAGCGCGGCTGGCCGATGTGGGTCTACAGCGACGAGAACTACAAGGTCACCCACCCGACCACCGGCGAGCAGATCCCCGGCGTGTTCGGCTGGGTCGCGGTGCCGCCCAACGTCTCGGCGGTCGAGGTCGACGCCCTGCTCGACGACGCCACCGAGCGCTGGTCCCACCCGCTGGCCTGGCTCGACCTGGCCCGCGAGGTCGACGTCGAGGTCGAGCGGCACGAGCGGATCGTCAAGGAATACGGGCTCTGACATGCTGGGCCGCTTCAGCCTCGACGGCAAGGTCGCCATCGTCACCGGCGCGTCCGCGGGGCTGGGCGTCGCCTTCGCCCGCGGCCTGGCCGAGGCGGGGGCCGACCTCGTGATCGGCGCCCGCCGCGCCGACCGGCTGGAGGAGACCAGGCGGCTGGTCGAGGAGACCGGCCGCCGCTGCCTGGCCGTCGCCACCGACGTGACCCGGGTCGAGGACTGCGACGCGCTCGTCGCGGCGGCCGTCGACGGGCTGGGCGGCGTCGACGTGCTGATCAACAACGCGGGCGTCGGCACCGCCGTGCCGGCGCTGCGCGAGACGCCCGAGGAGTTCCGGCAGGTCGTCGACATCAACCTGCACGGCACCTACTGGATGGCGCAGGCGTGCGCCAGGGTGATGCGGCCCGGCTCGTCCATCGTCAACATCGGCAGCGTCCTCGGCGAGACCACCGCCGGGCTGCCGCAGGCCGCCTACAGCGCGTCCAAGGCGGCGGTGATCGGGCTGACCCGCGACCTGGCCCAGCAGTGGACCGGGCGGCGCGGCATCCGGGTCAACTGCCTGGAGCCGGGCTTCTTCGCCTCCGAGATGACCGAGCAGTACAAGCCGGGCTATCTGGAGGCGATGCTGGAGCTGCGCGTGCCCATGCGGCGGGCGGGCGATCCGGCCGAGCTGGTCGCCGCCGCGATCTTCCTGGCGAGCGACGCGTCCTCGTACATCACCGGGGTGACGCTGCCCGTCGACGGCGGGATTCTGATCACCTAGCCGCGCCCTCCGGGAGCGGGGGCCTTGTCGGGGGTCCCGCTCGGCCTTATGTTCGTTGCGTAATCCGGTCCATGTTGCGCATCAGGGAACAACCGGAGGGCCCATGGTGAGCCGGCCGCGTACCGTGATCATCGGAGCCGGCATCGTGGGCTGCGCCCTGGCCGACGAGCTCACTGGCCGGGGGTGGACCGACGTCACCGTCGTGGACCGCGGGCCGCTCCCCGCCACCGGCGGATCCTCCTCCCACGCGCCCGGCCTGGTCTTCCAGACGAACCCGTCCAAGACCATGACGGAGTTCGCCGCCTACACCGTGCGCAAGTACGCCGCGCTCGGCTGCTTCGAGCGGGTCGGCGGCCTGGAGGTGGCCACCACCCCGCAACGCTGGCTCGACCTGCACCGCAAGCACGGCTGGGCCGAGTCGTGGGGCGTCGAGGGCCACCTGGTCGACGCCGCCCGGTGCGCCGAGCTGTGGCCGCTGCTCGACCCCGCCCGGGTGCTCGGCGGTTTCCACGTGCCCGCGGACGGGCTGGCCGACGCCGTGCGCTGCTGCGAGGCCCAGGCCGGGCGGGCCGTCGGCCGCGGCGCCCGCTTCCTGCCCGGCCACACCGTGGTCGGCGTGCACCACAAGGGCGGCCGGGTCACCGGCGTGGCCGTCGAGCACGCCGGCGGCTACCGGGTCGTCGAGGCGGACGTGGTCGTGTGCGCGGCCGGGTTCTGGGGGCCGTCGATCGGCGCGATGGCCGGGCTCACCGTGCCGCTGCAGCCGCTGGCCCACCAGTACGCCAGGTCGGGGCCGGTGCCCGGCGCGGCGGCCGGGCCGATCCTGCGCCACCAGGACCGCGACCTCTACTTCCGCCACCACGGCGACCGGATCGGCGTCGGCTCCTACTCGCACCGCCCGATGCCGGTCGCCCAGCACGAGATCGAGCCCGGGGGCACCACGATGCCCTCGGTGCGGGCGTTCACCGAGGAGGACTTCGAGCCCGCCTGGCGTGACGCCGCCGAGCTGCTGCCCGCGCTCAAGGAGACGGGCTACCGCGACGGGATCAACGGCGTCTTCTCGTTCACGCCCGACGGGTTCCCGCTGATCGGGGAGGCGCCGGGGCTGGACGGGTTCTGGGTGGCCGAGGCCGTCTGGGTGACGCACTCGGCGGGCGTCGCCAGGGCCGTCGCCGAGCTGCTGGTCGACGGCCGCTCCGGCTACGACCTGCACGAGTGCGAGCTGAGCCGGTTCGAGCCCGTCCAGCTCGCCCCCGCCTACGTGGCCGAGCGCGGCGCGCGGAACTTCGCCGAGGTCTACGACGTCATCCATCCGCTCCAGCCGATGAGCTCGCCGCGCCCGATGCGCACCAGCCCGTTCCACGTCCGCCAGCGCGAGCTGGGCGGCTGCTTCCTGG
Organism: Nonomuraea sp. NPDC003214; assembly: GCF_053590035.1. Lineage (NCBI taxonomy): Bacteria > Bacillati > Actinomycetota > Actinomycetes > Streptosporangiales > Streptosporangiaceae > Nonomuraea > Nonomuraea sp. NPDC003214. The sequence continues at coordinate 85,954 of NZ_JBSFSX010000005.1, forward strand.
AGGCGGCCGGGTGGGAGCGGCCGCACTGGTTCGAGGCGAACCGGCCGCTCGCGGACCGGCTCGCCGAGCCCGCGCTGGGCGCCGCCCGGCGTGACGAGTGGGCGGCGCGGCACTGGTCGCCCGTCGCCGCCGCCGAGTCGCACGCCACCCGCGAGGGCGTCGCGCTCTACGACATGACGCCGCTCAAACGGATCGAGGTCGGCGGGGCCAAGGCGGCGGCGTTCCTGCAACGGCTGATGACCAACGACGTCGACAGGAAGCCGGGCTCGGTCACGTACACGCTGCTCCTGGACGCGGGCGGCGGCATCCGGTCGGACCTGACGGTGGCGCGGCTGGCGGAGGACCGGTTCCAGATCGGCGCGAACGGCAACCTGGACCTCGACTGGATCACCCGGCACGCGCCCGGCGACGTGTACGTGCGCGACATCACGCCGGGCACCTGCTGCGTCGGGGTGTGGGGGCCGCGCGCCAGGGAGCTGGTGCAGCCGCTGACCGACATGGACCTGTCGAACGAGGGCTTCCGCTACTTCACCTGCCGGACGGGGCACGTGGGGATCGTGCCGGTGACCGCGATGCGGGTCTCGTACGTGGGGGAGCTGGGCTGGGAGCTCTACACCACCGCCGACCTGGGGCTCAAGCTGTGGGACACGCTCTGGGCCACCGGGCTGCCGGTCGCCGGCGGGCGGGCGGCGTTCAACAGCCTGCGGCTGGAGAAGGGCTACCGGCTCTGGGGGGTCGACATGACCACCGAGCACAGCCCGTACGAGGCCGGGCTGGGGTTCGCGGTCAAGGAGGGCAAGGACTTCGTCGGCAGGGACGCGCTCAGTCCCGACATCGGCCGCACCCTGGCGCCGCTGCTGACGGACGAGGTGGTCATGGGCAAGGAGCCGGTCCGGCACGCGGGCCGTACGGTCGGGTACGTGACCAGCGCCGCCTACGGGCACACGATCGGGCGGCCGATCGCGTACGCGTGGCTGCCGGTCGAGCTGGCCACCCCCGGGACAGAGGTGGAAATTTCCTACTTCGGGCGGCGGGTTGCCGCCGAGGTCGCCGCCGAACCGCTGTACGACCCGCGGATGGAGAAGATCCGACGTTGACCCACCCCGACTTCCTGTGGCGCGACCCCGACCCCCGGCCCGCCTACGACGTGGTGATCGTCGGCGGCGGCGGCCACGGCCTGGCCACCGCCTACTACCTGGCCCGCGACCACGGCATCACCAACGTGGCCGTGCTGGAGAAGGGCTGGCTGGCCGGCGGCAACATGGCGCGCAACACCACGATCATCCGCTCCAACTACCTGTGGGACGAGAGCGCCGCACTCTACGAGCACTCGCTCAGGCTGTGGGAGGGGCTGAGCGACGAGCTCGGCTACGACCTGCAGTTCAGCCAGCGCGGCGTGCTCAACCTCGCCCACAGCGTCGCCGACGTGCGCGAGGGCAGGCGGCGGGTCAACGCCAACCGGCTCAACGGCATCGACGCCGAATGGCTCGACGCCGCCGAGGTCAAGAAGTTCTGCCCGGTCCTCGACGTCTCCGGCAGCGCCCGCCACCCGGTGCTCGGCGCGACGTTGCAGCGCCGGGGCGGGATCGCCAAGCACGACCACGTCGCCTGGGCGCTGGCCCGCCGGGCCGACGCGTACGGGATCGACCTGATCCAGGACTGCGAGGTCACCGGGTTCGAGATCACCGGCGGCCGGGTCAGGGCCGTGCGGACCTCGCGCGGCCGGATCGCGGCCGGCAAGGTCGCGCTCGCCGCCGCCGGGCACACCTCCGTGCTCGCCGGACACGCCGGCCTCCGGCTGCCCCTCCAGTCCCATCCCCTCCAGGCGCTCGTGTCGGAGCTGCTCGAACCCGTGCTCGACTGCGTCGTCATGTCCAACGCCGTGCACGTGTACGTCAGCCAGGCGCACAAGGGCGAGCTCGTCATTGGGGCGGGCATCGACGCCTGCAACTCCTACGGGCAGCGCGGCGCCTTCCACGTCATCGAGGCGCAGATGGCGGCGGCGCTGGAGCTGTTCCCGATCTTCAGCCGGGTGCGGGTGCTGCGCACCTGGGCGGGCGTCGTCGACGTGTCGCCCGACGCCTCGCCGATCATCGGCCCCACCCCGGTCGACGGCCTGTACGTGAACGCCGGCTGGGGCACCGGCGGCTTCAAGGCCACCCCAGGCGCCGGTTCCGTCTACGCCCACACGATCGCGCACGGCGTCCCGCACCCGCTCGCCGAGCCGTTCGCCCTGGAACGGTTCGCCACCGGGGCGCTCATCGACGAGCACGGCGCGGCGGCGGTGGCGCACTGATGATGCTCATCCCCTGCCCGCACTGCGGCCCCCGCGACGAGAACGAGTTCCGCTACGGCGGCCAGGCCGGCGTCGCCTACCCCGAGACGCCCGCCGAGCTCACCGACGACGAGTGGGCCGGGTACGTGTTCCGGCGCGACAACCCCAAGGGCTGGTTCCACGAGCGGTGGTTCCACGTGCACGGGTGCCGCGTCTGGTTCACCGTCGAGCGCCACACGGTCACCCACGAGATCCGGGATGCCCCCTCATGACCCGTCTGCCGTCCGGCGGTCTCATCGACCGATCCGTCACGCTCCCGTTCCGCTTCGACGACCGCCCGCTGCACGGGCATCCCGGCGACACGCTCGCCTCCGCGCTGCTGGCCGCCGGGGTGCGGGTGGTCGGGCGCAGCGTCGAGCTGCGCCGCCCGCGCGGCGTCTTCACCGCCGGGGCCGAGGAGCCGAACGCGCTCGTCCGCGTCGGGGACGACCCGATGCTGCCCGCCACCACCGTCGAGCTGCGCGCCGGTCTTGAGGCGTGGAGCCTGCGCGGCAAAGGCCGCCTCGACCCTGCCCGCCTTGACCCTGCCCGCCTCGATCCGGCCCGCCCCGCCGCCGGGGCCGTCCGCTGCGACAAGGCGTACCTGCACTGCGAGGTGCTGGTCGTCGGCGGCGGCCCCGCCGGGCTCGCCGCCGCCCTGGCCGCCGCCGGGACCGGGGTCCGGGTGATCCTCGCCGACGACCAGCCCCGCCTCGGCGGCGACCTGCTCAACGGCCGCGACCCGCTGGACCGGGCCGGCGGCGCCGCCCGCCGGCTGGCCGGGATGCCCGAGGTCCGCGTCCTCACCAGGACGTCCGTGATCGGCTACTACGACCACAACCACCTGGTCGCCATCGAACGCCGCCACGACGGCGAACGCCTGTGGCACTTCCGGGCCGCGCAGGTCGTGCTGGCGACCGGCGCGCACGAGCGCTCGCTGCCCTTCCCGGGCAACGACCGGCCCGGCGTCATGCTCGCCTCCGCCGCCCGCGCCTACGTCAACCGGTACGGGGTCCGGCCCGGGCGGCGGGCGGTCGTGTACGCGTGCGCCGACTCCGGGTACGAGGCGGCCCGCGACCTGGAGGCGGCCGGGGTGGAGATCGCCGCCGTCGTCGACCCGCGCCCCGGCGGGGCGGGCCAGGTGATCACCGGGACCACCGCCGACGGCGACGGCCTGCTCACCGGCGTCCGCGTCGGCGGCCGGCACGTGGCCGCCGACCTGCTCGCCGTCGCGGGCGGCTGGAACCCGGCCGTGCACCTGTTCAGCCAGTCGCGGGGCACGATCGTGTTCGACGAGGCGCTCCAGGCGTTCGTGCCGGGCCGCTCCGCGCAGGCCGAGCGCTCCGCCGGGGCCTGCCGCGGCCTGTACGGGACCGAGGAGGCGGCCGAGGACGGCCACGCCGCCGGGCTCGACGCCGCCCGCGCCGCCCAGGGGCGCCCCGCCCGCCGCGCCGCCCGGCCCGTTCCCGCCGGTGACGCGCCCGCCGCGTACTGGGGGGAGCTCGCCCCCGACCCGACCGCGTTCGTCGACCTCCACCGCGACGTCACCGTGGCCGACCTCGCCCGGGCGACCGGCGCCGGGCTGCGCTCCGCCGAGCACGTCAAGCGCTACACCACCGCCGGCACCGGCGCCGACCAGGGCAAGACCTCCGGCGCGCTCGTCGCGGGCGTCCTGGCCGCGCTCCTCGGCGCCGCGCCCGGTCAGGTCGGCCCGACCACATACCGCGCCCCGTACGTGCCGGTGGCCTTCGCCACGCTCGCCGGCCGCGCCCGGGGCGAGCTGTCGGATCCCGTCAGGACCACGGCCATGCACGACGCGCACGTCGCCCGCGGCGCCGTGTTCGAGGACGTCGGCCAGTGGAAGCGGCCCCGCTACTTCCCGATCGGCGGCGAGAGCATGCGCGAGGCCGTGCTGCGCGAGTGCCGCGCCGCCCGCGCCTCCGTCGCCGCGATGGACGCCTCCACCCTCGGCAAGATCGACATCCGGGGCCGCGACGCCGCAGTCCTCCTCGACCGGATCTACACGAACCTGTACTCCACGCTCCCCGTCGGCGCCTGCCGCTACGGCCTCATGTGCACCGCCGACGGGATGGTCCTGGACGACGGCACCACCACCCGCCTCGCCGGCGACCACTACCTGATGACGACCACGACCGGCAACGCCGCCACCGTCCTCGACTGGCTGGACGAATGGCACCAGACCGAATGGCCGCACCTCGACGTCCGCCTCACCTCCGTCACCGACCACTGGGCCACCGTCGTCGTCGCCGGGCCGCACGCCCGCCGCGTCCTGGCCGCCGTCGCCCCCGGCGCCGTGGACCTGCCCTTCATGCGGTACGCCGCCACCCCCGTGCTGGGCGTCGCCGGGCGCGTCTTCCGCATCAGCTTCTCCGGCGAGCTCGCCTACGAGGTCAACGTGCCCTGGGCCTACGGGCGGGCGCTCTGGGAGACGGTCCTGGACCTCGGCGCCGTGCCGTACGGGACCGAGACCATGCACGTGCTGCGCGCCGAGAAGGGCTTCCCCATCGTCGGCCAGGAGACCGACGGCACCGTCACGCCGCACGACCTCGGCATGTCGTGGATCGTCTCCCGGAGCAAGCCCGACTTCGTCGGCAAGCGCTCCCACAGCCGGCCCGACACCGCCAGGACCGGCCGCAAGCGCCTCGTCGGCCTCCTCCCGGACGACCCGGCGGCCCTCCTGGAGGAAGGCGCCCAGCTCGTCCTCCCGGACGCGGCCCCGGTGCCGATGGCAGGGCATGTGACCAGCAGTTACGAGAGCGCCGTGCTGGGGCGGACGTTCGCGCTGGCCCTGGCGCGCGGGGTGGGCCCCGGGGACCGGCTGGTGGCCGTGGCGGGGGAGACGGCCGTCGGGGTGCGGGTGGTGGATCCGGTCTTCTACGACCCGGAGAACGCCAGGCGGGAGGGCGACCCGGCGCCCGCGCGGCCGTGGGCGACGGCGGGGCCGGCGTGGGCGGAGAGCCCGGCGGCGGCGTTCGCGGAGCGGTTCGCGGCGGCGGGCGGCGAACGGGTTCGGTTGCGGGAGCTGCCGCCCGTCCCCAGGTGGGAGGTTCGCGGCGCCGACCCCGGGAGGGGGCTGCGGCTGGGCCCGGCGTGGTGGCTGGTCGAGGGGGAGGGCGAGGACGGCTGGGTGGACGTGTCGGGCCAGCGCACGGTGCTGGAGCTCGGCGGCCCCGGCGCGCTCGACGTGCTCATCACCGGATGCGCCCTCGACCTGCACCCGAGCGTGTTCACCGGCCCTGCCCAGACGCTGCTCGCCGGGGTGCCGGTGATCCTGGAAAAGGGGATGGACGCGTACAAGATCCACGTACGTTCCTCGTACACGCGATACCTCGCCGAATGGCTTCTTGACGCCATCAGGAGATAAGTGCGGCGTTACGGGTAATTGATATACCTAGGCTTTTACATCAGGAGTCTGGGGGCAAACGTGCGGGGACGGGCGAGAATGGCCGCGGCGGCGCTGGCTGTCGCGATGACGGTGACGGGCTGCGGGGAGCTGGGGTCGAGCCTCACCCCCGATTCCGGCAAGGCCGCCAAGGGGGACGCGGCCGACGTCGGCGAGGCGCGCAAGAAGCTGGACGACCTGGTGGTCAAGGGCCGGGCGCCGAAGACGGGGTTCGACCGTGACGAGTTCGGCCCGGCGTGGGCCGACGTCGACCACAACGGCTGCGACACGCGCAACGACATCCTCAAGCGCGACCTGCGCGAGGAGACGTTCAAGAAGGGCACCCACGACTGCGTCGTGCTCACGGGCATCCTCGACGACCCCTACAGCGGCAAGCGGATCGAGTTCAGGCGCGGCCAGGACACCAGCTCCGAGGTGCAGATCGACCACCTGATCCCGCTGTCGGACGCCTGGCAGAAGGGCGCCCAGAAGTGGTCGGAGACCAAGCGCAAGGAGTTCGCCAACGACCCGCTGAACCTGCTCGCGGTCGACGGCCCGCTCAACGGTCAGAAGAGCGACTCCGACGCGGCGACCTGGCTGCCGCCGCGCAAGTCGTACCGGTGCGCGTACATCGCCCGGCAGATCGAGGTGAAGGCCAAGTACGAGCTGTGGGTCACGGCGGCGGAGAAGGACGCGATGAAGGGTGTCCTGTCCTCCTGCTGACCCCGGGCCGGGAGGGGACCAATCGGGGCGGATTGGCTCTGGGGCCGGGCCGTCCGAGGGGACACGATGGCCGGCATGGAGCTGATCGTGCACGACCCGGCCGAGGGCGTCTACGCCGCCACCGACGACTACGCGCACGCGATCGAGGTGCGTGATCCGTCCCGGTTCCTGTTCGTCGCGGGGACGATGGGCCTGGACCGCGACGGCGTCGCCGGGGCCACGCTGGACGAGCAGCTGGAGCTCGTCTGGGCGAATCTGCGGGCGATCCTCGCGGCGGCGGGGATGGGGGTGGACGACATCGTGCGGTTGACGAGCTACCTGCGTGACCCCGGCTACGCCGAGGCGAACGCCAGGGCCAGGATGGCCGCCCTGGGCGGACGCCGGGTGCCCACCACGGCGATCGTGGCGCAGACGCTGGCCGGCGACTGGCTGGTGGAGATCGAGGTGGTGGCGGCGGGCTGAGCGACGGAGGCTCAGTCGTCGTCGTCCCGGTCGCCGTCGTCGTCGACGCGGTCGGTCTCCTCGTGGAGGAGCTTGCCGGTGGCCGCGTCGATGTCGAGCTCGTGCGCGACGTCGCCCTTCACGACCTTGACCTCCCACACGTCGGGGCGGGTGCCGCGCCGGTCGAAGTCGACCTCGCACACCCAGGAGCCGGGCACCTGCTTCTGGGCGAGCCGGATCGCCTGCTCGGCGCTCACCTTGGGGGCGGGCCGGTTGACGGCGGCGAAGGCGGCGGACCCGCCGGCGACGAGGGCCATGGTGACCCCGCTGGCAACGATGATCTTCTTGGTGATGTGCATACCCAAGACGAAACCGCGAACGACGGTAAACGCGCGCTAAGGACGAGTTAACACCATCTCCACGATGGCGCCGCCGTGGGAGGAGACGGTCAGGCGCCCGCCGCAGGACTCGGCGGTGCGGCGGGCGATGTCCAGGCCGAGCCCGGTCGAGCCGGCGCCGCTGGTGCCCCGCGCGAGCAGGGCGGGGTCGAAGCCGGGGCCGTCGTCGCTGACGGTCAGCACGGCCCCGGAGGGGTGGGGCGCGAGCCGTACGGTGAACGACACGCCCTCGGGGGTGTGCGCGAAGACGTTGCCGAGCAGGGCGTCCACGGCGGCGGCCAGGGCCTCGCCGCCGACGGCGACCGGCAGCTCGCCCTCGGGCAGCGCGACCGTGACCGCGCGGCCCTGGTCCTCGGCCAGCACGGACCAGAACCGCACCCGCTCGTCCACCACGGCCGTGGCGTCGCAGCTCTCGCGCCCGGCGGAGCGGCGGCGGGCGTCGGTGATGACGGCGCTGACGGCCCGCTCCAGCGCGTCGACGCGGGCGCCGATGCGGGCGGCCTCCTCCGGGTCGCGCAGCGACTCGGCGTCCAGCCGCAGCCCCGTCAGCGGCGTGCGCAGCCGGTGCGACAGGTCGGCGACCGACTCGCGTTCGGCGGCGAGCAGGTCACCGATCCGCCCGGCCAGGTGGTTGAGCGCGAGCGCGACCGAGCGCACCTCGGGCGGCCCGCCGGGCTCGGCCCGCGCCTCCAGGTCGCCGCCCGCGAGCCGGTGCGACACGCGCGCCAGCCCGTCGACCGGCCGGGTGACGGCCAGCGCCAGCCGGTCGGCCAGCGCGATGCCCAGCACGACCAGCGCGAGCCCGAGCCCGAGCAGCGCCAGCCACGCCTCGCGCACGCCGCGCCACAGCTCGTCCTCGCTCACGTACACCCGGATCACCACCGTGCCGTCCGGTGACTGCACGGCGACCAGCACCTCCCGGCCGCCGTCGTCGCACTCGGCGGTGACGCTGCGGCCCGTCGCCGCCAGCCGGACCGCGGCGGAGCGCTCGGCCTTCTCCCCGAGCCGCCCGCCGTCCGGCAGGAACACCGTGACCGGCCGCGCCACCTGCTCCAGCGCCAGCGACAGCTCCGGCGTGCCGACCGCGACGGCGACCGACTCGGCGGCCGTGGTGGCGCGGCTCGTCGCGCCGTTCTCGGCGACGGCGCGGATCAGCAGCGCCATCGGCACCAGCAGCGCGACCAGCACCAGCGACGTGGTGGCCGCCACCAGCAGCGCCAGCCAGCGCCTCACGACGGGCCGACCAGCTTCACGCCGACGCCGCGCACCGTGTGCAGGTAGCGTGGCTCGGAGGCGGTCTCGCCGAGCTTCCTACGCAGCCACGACAGGTGGACGTCCACGGTCTTGTCGGCGCCGCCGTACGGGAGCTGCCACACCTCGGTCAGCAGCTCACGCTTGGTGACCACCTCGCCGGCCCGCGCCGCCAGGTAGTGCAGCACGTCGAACTCGCGCGGCGTCAGGTCCAGCGTGGCCCCGTCCAGCCGGGCCTCACGCGCCCTGGGGTCCACCAGCAGCCCGCCCACCCGCAGCGGCTCCTCCGGCGTCGCGTCGCCGGCCCGCCGCAGCACGGCCCTGATCCGCGCGTCGAGCTGCGCGGCGCTGTACGGCTTGACCACGTAGTCGTCGGCGCCCGCGTCCAGCACCGGCACCATCTCGGCGTCGCCGTCGCGGGCGGTCGCCACGATCACCGGCACCCTGCTCACCGCGCGCAGCATGCGCAGCAGCTCGGCCCCGTCCAGGTCGGGCAGCCCCAGGTCGAGCACGATCAGGTCGGGGCGGTCCTGGACGGCCAGCCGCAGCCCGTCGAGCGCCGTGGGGGAGGAGGACACGGCGTGGCCGAGATCCCGCAGGCCCCGGCTCAGCGCGGTGCGGATCGTCACGTCGTCCTCGATGAGCAGGATGTCAGCCATATACGGAAACGGTAGACGGTCGGCGGTGTTGTGACGTCGCCTGTTATCGCGGTCTTAACCTGGGCTTAGCCGTACAGGGGGGAAGGTGGCGGGGTGAAGAGACTCGTCCTGGCCTGGGCGGCCACCGCGGTGGCCGCGACGGGCGCGGCCGTGGCGGTGCTCGGCCTGGTCGGCGGCGCGCTGACGGGCTCGTCCGGCGAGGTCATGACGCAGGACGAGGCCCGCGCCGCGCTCGCCACCGCGTCGGCCCGGCAGCCGGCTACGCCGGCGCCGCCCGCGACCCCCTCGTCCGGCCCGTCCGCCCAGCCCTCCTCGCAGGGCGGTGAGTTCGTCCGCAGCCCCGGCGGCACCGTGATCGCCTCCTGCGACGGCGACCGGGCGACCCTGCGGTCCTGGAGCCCGGCGCAGGGCTACTCGGTCGACGGCGTGGAGCCGGGCCCCGCCCTCGAGGTCCAGGTGGAGTTCGAGGCCGACGAGGGCGAGGACGTCGAGCTGACCATCGGCTGCCGCGGCGGCCGGCCGGTCACGCTGACCGGCTAGCTCTCACGCCTCGGCGCTGAGCGCCGACTTCGTCAGCTCCGCCTGCCGCCTGATCTGCCCCATGACGATGGGATTGAGACCCTTGGCGGCGAACGTCGCGACCATCGCGTCCATCACCGCGTGCGCCTTGCGCAGCTCGCCCTGCCGCGCCTCGGCCCGGGCCAGCCGCCGCATCACCAGGTTGAGTGTGATGTTGTCGATGCCGCCCATCCTGGCCACCTCGGCGAGCTGCTCGACGCCCTGCTTGGCGTCCGGCGGCCGGACCCGCAGCCGGTTGCCGGGCGTCAGCGCCTTGAAGCCGCGCTCGGCGTTCAGCCCCTTGACCAGCCGGGCGTACACCGACAGCGGATGCCCGCCGTAGCGGTCGATGACCTCCTCCAGCGCCAGGTTGCCGGAGCGCAGCGCCGGGGAGTCGGAGCCGAGCAGCGAGAACAGCTGGCCCTGCTCCTCGCCCAGCATCAGCTCGGCCACCCGGTGGTCGTCGTCGCCGACCGGCCGGCGCACCCGGACCAGGCACGGGGGCGAGACGACGCGGGAGCCGTCCGCGGCCACGTACTGGGCCCTGACGTGATACTCGCCGGGCTGCTGGAAGTAGTGCCCGTCGCGGCCGTGCCCGATGTACGCGCTGCGGTACATGGCCGGGTTGCCCGCGTCGAGCCGGATCCGCGGCGAGCTGTCGACGCAGTGGCGCATCATCGGCCGGTACAGCACGGTCCTGCCGCCCGGCTGGGTGATCGTCACCTGGGTGAACTCGGTGTCGGGATGCAGGTGGCCGTGCGTGGTGCGCGGCTCGCCGGTGCACGACAGCCGCAGCTCGACCACGACCGGCTCGCCGAACCCGAACGACTCCTTGGCCCGCAGCTCCAGCGCCAGCCCCGACAGGTCCTCGACCGGCTGCTCGAACGGGGCCGGCTCGGCCGCGCCGCTGCCGAACGCGCCGCCGCCCATGACCACGTCCCGGTAGAAGCCGTGGCGCAGGTGCACCAGCTCGGAGTCGGTGAACTGGAACGGGAACGCCGCCCAGTAGCCGGCCTCGCCGCCCGGCTGGTAGTTCTGCACGTAGTTCATCCACGACAGGTCGCCGAAGCCGCCTGAGGGGCCGAGCGGCTGGGGCGGCGTGGCCAGGTTCTTCTGCCAGGAGTGCAGCAGGTTGAAGGCGTGCCCGAGCTCGTGCACGTACGTCCTGAGCATGGCGCGCTGCGCCTGCGGCGAGTCGCCCTTGATCGCGTCGTGGAAGACGGCGGCGCCCTGCCGCTGGTGGGCGTCGCCGTAGTCGAACATGATGCCCCGGTAGCCGCCGACGTGCTTGCTGGCCACCAGCAGCCACACCCGCCAGGCCGCCGCGTCGCCGAACCTGCTGAACTGCTGCGTCATCGCGTGGTGCAGCTCGGCGTCGTCCCACGCCAGGTCGGCGCCCGCGCCGTCGACCGGGATGACGCCCGGCTCGGCCACGGTCAGCTCGATGCCCGCCTCCGCCCACGCGGCGGCGACGCTCAGCTCGCGCGCGGGCGACCCGGCGGGCCCCGGCAGCGAGCCGGTGTCGTAGCTGACGAACGGCACGGCCCCGGCGACGGAGTCCTGCTCCAGCAGGACCTTGCGGAAGTGGCGCGAGACGAACGTGATCGGGTAGGTGCGCCCCGCCACCCGCGCGGTGCCCGATTCGCCGGAGATCGTGACGCGCACGTCCTGATCGCCGGTCTCGTACGTGAACGCCCCGCGCCCCTCGACGGCCCCCGCCGTCACGGCCGGCGCGTGCACAACGAACGAGCCCGTGTAGCCCGTCGTGGCGCCGGAGACGGTGAACAGGTCACCGCTGACGCGCCCGGTCGGCCTGGTCCCGTCGACGTCCACGCGCAGCTCCAGCCGCGAGTCGCCGTCCTGCCCCTGGTAAAGCCCGCTGATCATCGCGGCCCCCTGCAGTCGGTGTGGTTACACCGGGGACACTTCTCCGGCGGGCCGGGCCTGTCAACGGCTTCCGCGAACCTGCAATGCCGCCAGCAGCTCCTCCGAGGCGCGGGTGATCGTCTCGACGGCCCGGTCGAACGCCTCGGCGTTGTGGGCGGCGGGGGCGCGGAAGCCCGAGATCTTCCTGACGTACTGCAGGGCGGCGGCCCGCACGTCCTCCTCGGTCACGTCCTCGGTGTAGGGCGGGCGCAGGGTCTTGATGCTTCGGCACATGCTTTCAACGGTAATGGCCGATCCGCTGGCTTATCTCCCTCGCGCCGCCGGCCATGACCTCGCCCACCTCGGGCAGCCGCTGCGGCGTCAGCCGGTAGGAGGGCCCGGAGACGCTCACCGCCGCCACCACAGCGCCGTCGCCGCCCCGCACGGGCGCGGCCACCGCGTTCAGCCCCAGCTCCAGCTCCTCGACGGTGAAGGCCCAGCCGCGCCGCCTGATCTCGGCCAGCCCGAGCAGCCGCGCGTCGGTGATGGTCAGCGGCGTGAACCGGTCGAGCACCTCGGGCAGCGCGAGCGCGCCGAACGCCAGCAGCACCTTGCCGCTGGAGGTCGCGTGGGCGGGGGTGCGCTGGCCGACCCAGTTGTGCCCGCTGATCGCCGAAGGGCCGCGCACCTGGCTGATGTTGACCGCGAACCCGTCACGCGGCACCGCGACGTTGACGGTCTCGCCGAGCTCCCCGGCCAGCCGCAGGCACACCTCGCGGCTCTCCTTGGCCAGGTCGAGCTGGGCGGTCGCGGCGCCGGCCAGCCGCACCACGCCGAACCCGAGCCGGTAGCGGCCCCGGTCGCCGCTCTGCTCGACGAGCCCGCCCTGCTCCAGGGCGGCCAGCAGCCGGAACGCGGTGGACTTGTGCACGTCGAGCTCGGCCGCCAGGTCGGTCACCCGGCTCGCGCCGTCGCGGGCCAGGATCTCCAGGATCGCGATGGCCCGATCGACCGACTGCACCGAGCCGTTGCTCATGGCGCAACACCTTACCCCGCCGGCTACCGGGCGGCCGGGCTCAGCTCCGCCGCGAAGTCACGGGCGATGCCGCGCATGCCCTCGGCCAGCTCGCCCCGGTCCAGTGCGCCGATCCGCTCGGCCGGGCCCGACACCGACATCGCGGCCACCACCCGGTCCCCGTCGAGCACCGGCACGGCCAGGCAGTGCACGCCCAGCTCCTCCTCGCCGAGGTCCATCGCGTAGCCCCGGGACCTCACCTGGCCCAGCTCGGCCAGCATCGACTGGATGTCGGTGATCGTGTTGGGGGTGCGCCTGGGCATGCCGGTCCGCTCGAACACGGTCACCGCGTCGCCGCCGGGCCGCCAGGCCAGCAGCACCTTGCCCACGGCCGTGCTGTGCGGCAGCACCCGCCGCCCGACCTCGGCGAACATCCGCAGCCTGCGCGGCGAGGGCACCTGAGCCACGTAGACGATGAAGTCGCCCTCCAGCACCGCCAGGTTCGCCGTCTCGCCCGACAGCTCGACCAGCCGCGCCAGGTACGGCTGCGCCCACACGGCCACCATGCTCTCGGCCACGCCGCCGAGCCGCACCAGCCCGCCGCCGAGCGCGTAGCGCCGGTCGGACTCCTGACGCACGTAGCCGCGCGCCAGCAGCGTCTGCAGCAGCCGGTGGATCGTTCCGTAGGGCAGCCCGGTCCTGGCCGCGATCTCCGACAGCCCGGCCTCGCCGCCGTGCTCGGCCAGCGCCTCCAGCACGTCGAGCGCCCGCTCGACCGACTGCACGCTCACAGGCCCACCCCGCGCAGCGACGCGTCGAGCACCTCGGCGGTGTGCGCCACCCTGATCGCGGCGCCTTCGCGCCGCATCGCCGCCGCGATCTGCATCGTGCACCCCGGGTTCGCCGACACCAGCAGCTCCGCGCCCGTCGACCCGACCGCCTTGGCCTTGCGGTCGCCGAGGTCGCGCGCCGCCTCCGGCTGGAAGATGTTGTACGTGCCCGCCGACCCGCAGCAGACGGCCGAGTCGGGCACCTCGCGCAGCTCCAGCCCCGGGATGCCGCGCAGCAGCTCGCGCGGCTGCGCCCGCACGCCCTGGGCGTGGGCCAGATGGCAGGCGTCGTGGTAGGCCACGGTGACCGGCAGCGGATGGCGCTCGGCCGCCGGCCCCAGCTCGGCCAGCCACTCCGACAGGTCCACGACCCGGAAGCCCAGCTCCTCGCCGAGCAGGTCGCCGTACTCCTTCATCGTCGACCCGCACCCGGCGGCGTTGACCACGACCGTCTCGACCCCCGCCCTCCGGAACGCGCGGACGGTCCGGCGGGCCAGCCGCCTGGCCTGGTCGCGCCGCCCGGAGTGCACGCTGAGCGCCCCGCAGCAGCCCTGCCCGGCCGGGACGATCACGTCGCAGCCCTCCAGCGCCAGCACCCGCGCCGTGGCGGCGTTCACCTGCGGGAAGAACTCGCCCTGCACGCACCCGGTGAGCATGCCGACCACCGCCCGGCGCGGACCCCGGGCGCGCACCAGCCGGGGCAGCCGCTGCCGCCGCGCCACCTCGGGCGCGAGCCCGGCCATCGCCCCCAGGCCCGGGTGCGCCCGCGCCAGGAACGGCGCCAGCCGCCGCGCGATCCCCAGCCCCGGGCGCAGCAGCCGCAGCCTGCGCGGGTAGGGGAACAGCCCGAACACCAGCCCGCGCACCGCCCGGTCGCGCGGGTCGCGCACGTGCGTGCGCTCCACCTCGGCCCTGGTCCGCTCGATCAGCCGGTCGTAGCGGACCCCCGACGGGCACGCGGTCACGCACGCCATGCAGCCCAGGCAGGCGTCGAAGTGCCCGGCCATCTCCGGCGTGACCGGAGTCCCCTCGACGTGCTGCTTCATCAGGTGGATGCGGCCGCGCGGCGAGTCCATCTCCTCGCCCCACAGCACGTACGTCGGGCAGGTCGGCAGGCAGAACCCGCAGTGCACACAGTCGTTGATCAGCTTCGGGTCCACGTCAGAGCCCTCCTGCGAACCGCCCGGGAGACATCCTGCGCCCCGGGTCGAACCGTTCCTTCACCCGCCGCATCAGCGGCAGCGAGCTCACCTCGCCCCACCGGTCCACGCCCTCGTACGGCGTCGCCAGCACGGTCATCCGCGCGCCCAGCGCCGTCAGCCGCTCGCGCAGCCCGCGCAGCGCGGTGACCGTCTTGTCCTCGCCGGGGTCGTCCCACAGCTCCAGCCACATCCGGCCCGACACCGCCGACCCGCGCAGCGAGAACCCGCTGTAGTGCACCGCGTCCAGCACGCCGGTCAGCCTGGACGGCCGGAAACGCACCTCGGCCAGCACCTCGTCCCGCACGATCGCGCCCCACTGCGGCGGCGGCTCCTCGCGCACCGAGCGCAGCGCGTCGCCCATGAGCGCGGCCAGCGCCTCGGCCCGCTGCGCCGCGGCGGCCCCCTCGACCAGCACGCTCATCCAGATCGGCCCCTGCCCGTGCGGCCAGTCGAGCTCGACCGCGCTCGGCTCGGCCTGCGAGGCCGCCAGCGTCGCGGCCAGCTCCCGGACCCGGCACGGCCCGCGCTCGGCCATGCCGGGCGGGTCGGCGACGGCCACGATCCAGCGCCGGTCGGCGGGCAGCGGATGCAGCCGGAACGCCGCCTCCGCGATCACGCCGAGCGTGCCGTGCGAGCCGGTGAACAGCTTGCCCAGGTCGTAGCCGGCGACGTTCTTGACGACCTTGCCGCCGGACCTCGCCACCGTGCCGTCGGCCAGCACGACCGTGACGCCGATGAGCAGGTCGCGGGCCGTGCCGTAGCGGAACGCGCGCGGCCCGGCCACGGCCGTGGCCAGCGTGCCGCCCACGGTGGCGTCGGGGAACGGCGCGTCCAGGGCCAGCTCCTGCCCCTCGGCGGCCAGCGCCCCGGCCAGCGCCCCCATCGTCACCCCGGCCTGCGCGCGCACCACCAGGTCGCCGGCCGCGTGCTCGACCACCCGGTTCAGGCAGCACAGGTCGAGCAGCACGTCGAAGCGCTCCGGCCGCGGGCCCCAGTGCAGCTTGGTGCCGCCGCCCACGGGCACCACCGCCAGGTCGTCGCGGGCGCACGCGCGCAGGACCTCCGCCACCTCCTCGACGCTCTCAGGCAGCGCCACGCGGCGCGGCAGCATCCCCAGGACCGCGTCGTCCGGCCCGGGGTCCCTGACCGTCACGCCCGTCTCCAGCATCAGAACTGCTCCGCCTTCCCGGACTCCACCAGCGGATGCGCGCCCTTGCGCACGCCGGGCACCTCGCCGCAGAGCCGCGGCGTGGGGAACACCTTGCCCGGGTTGGACAGCCCGGCCGGGTCGAACGCGCAGCGGACGAGCTGCATCGTGTCGAGGTCGTCGGGCGAGAACATCCGCGGCATGTGCTTGGCCTTGTCGACGCCCACGCCGTGCTCGCCGGTGATCGAGCCGCCGTGCGCGATGCACAGGTCGAGGATCGCGCCCGACACCGTCTCGGCCCGCTCGCCCGCCCCCGGCTCGGCGTCGTCGAACAGCACCAGCGGATGCAGGTTGCCGTCGCCCGCGTGGAAGACGTTGGCCACCCTGATCCCGTGCTCGGCCGACAGCCTGTCGATCTCCGCCAGCACCCGGGGGAGCGCGGTGCGCGGCACCACCCCGTCCTGCACGATGTAGGCCGGGCTGATCCGGCCGACGGCCGCGAACGCCGACTTGCGGCCCTTCCAGATCGCCGCCCGCTCCTCGGCCCCGGCCGCCACCCGCAGCTCGAACGCGCCCGAGCAGATCTCCCGGAGCTGCGCGAACTGCCGCTCGACCTCCTGCGCGGGCCCGTCCAGCTCCACGATCAGCACCGCGCCGGCGCCGCGCGGGTAGTCGCAGGCCACCGCCGCCTCGGCCGCCTCGATGGCCAGCGCGTCCATCATCTCGATCGCCGCGGGCACGATCCCGGCGCCGATGATGGCCGACACGGCCTCGCCGCCCCGCTCGATGCTCTCGAACGCCGCCAGCACCGTGGTGACCGCCTCGGGGGCGCGGCTCAGCCGTACCGTGATCTTGGTGGCGATGCCGAGCGTGCCCTCCGAGCCGACGAACGCGCCCAGCAGGTCGTAGCCCGGGTCCATCCGGTCCAGCGTCACCAGGTCGCCGTCCGGGGTGACGATCTCGCACGCCTCCACGTGGTTGACGGTGAAGCCGTACTTCAGGCCGTGGGCGCCGCCCGAGTTCTCCGCCACGTTGCCGCCGATCGAGCAGATCTGCTGGCTGGACGGGTCGGGCGCGTAGTAGTAGCCCTGGTCGCGCACCGCCTCGGTGATCGCCAGGTTGGTCACCCCCGGCTCGACCACGGCCCGGCGGTCGGGCAGGTCGATCTCCAGGATGCGCCGCATCTTCGAGGTCACGATGAGCACCCCGTCCTCGCGGGGCAGCGCGCCGCCGGACAGGCCGGTGCCGGAGCCGCGCGCCACGAACGGCACGCCGGCCTCCCGGCACAGCCTGACCACCGCCGCCACCTGCTCGGCGGTCTCGGGCAGCACGACCACGCCGGGGGTCGCACGATGGTAGGTGAGGCCGTCACACTCGTAGGTACGCAGCCGGACCGGGTCGGTTATCACCGAATCGGCGGGCAATATGTCGGCCAGCGCCGCCGTCAGCTTATCCAGCATGGCCTCACCTGCTCTCTATATCAGGATATTTACGGCATGCGGGCGTATGCCGGAAGCGTCAGGAACTCGGCGAAGTCGTCGTCCAGCGCCACCTCCTTGAACAACGCCGTCGCCTGGCCGAACAGCTCCTCGTCGTAGCCCGGCTCGGCGGCGGCCTTCGCCAGCTCCTCGCCGATGATGCGCTCCACCAGCTCCTTCGTCACGGTCTCGCCCGTGTCGGCCAGCGTGATGCCGTTGTGGATCCACTGCCAGATCTGCGAACGGGAGATCTCCGCCGTGGCCGCGTCCTCCATCAGGTTGTGGATCGCCACCGCGCCCAGCCCGCCCATCCACGCGGCCAGGTAGCGCAGCGCCACGTCCACGTTGTTGCGCAGCCCCGCCTCGGTGATGTCGCCCGGCGTCTCGGAGACCGCCAGCAGGTCGGCCGCCGACACCGACACGTCCTCGCGCAGCCGGTCGATCTGGTTGGGCCGCGAGCCCAGCACGCCGTCGAACACCTCACGGCAGATCGGCACCAGGTCAGGGTGTGCCACCCACGAGCCGTCGAACCCGTCGCCCGACTCCCGCGTCTTGTCCGCGCGCACCTTCTCCAGCGCCGTCGCGTTGACCTCCGGGTCACGCCGCGACGGGATGAACGCCGCCATCCCTCCGATCGCGTGCGCGCCGCGCTTGTGGCAGGTGCGCACCAGCAGCTCGGTGTAGGCGCGCATGAACGGCGCCGTCATCGTCACCGCGTTGCGCTCGGGCAGCAGGAACTCCCGGCCCCGGGTGCGGAACTTCTTGATCACGCTGAACAGGTAGTCCCAGCGCCCCGCGTTGAGCCCGGCCGAGTGGTCGCGGAGCTCGTACAGGATCTCCTCCATCTCGAACGCGGCCGGGTACGTCTCGATGAGCACCGTCGCCCGGATCGTGCCCTGCGGGATGCCGAGCAGCTCCTGGGCGCGGACGAACACCTCGTTCCACAGCCGCGCCTCCAGGTGCGACTCCAGCTTGGCCAGGTAGAAGTACGGGCCGCGGCCCTTGTCGAGCTGCCGCTGGGCGCAGTGGAAGAAGTAGAGGCCGAAGTCGAACAGCGAGGCCGCCACCGGCCGCCCGTCGACCAGCGCGTGCTTCTCGTCCAGGTGCCAGCCGCGCGGCCGCACCACGACGGTGGCCAGCTCCTCGTCGGGCTTGAGCGCGTACGTCTTGCCGCCGGTCTCGAAGTCGATCGTGCGGTCGAGCGCGTCGCGCAGGTTGAGGTGGCCGCTGACGCAGTTGTCCCACAGGGGGGAGTTGGCGTCCTCGAAGTCGGCCAGCCACACCTTGGCGCCGGAGTTGAGCGCGTTGATGGTCATCTTGCGGTCGACCGGCCCGGTGATCTCGACCCGCCGGTCCTCCAGGCCGGGCGCCGGCGGCGCGACCCGCCACTCCGACTCCCTGACCTCCTTGGTCTCCGGGAGGAAGTCGAGGGTGCCGCCCGCCGACAGCTCCTCCTGCCTGGCCTGGCGCGCGGCGAGCAGCTCCAGGCGCCGGGGGTCGAACTCCCGCTGGAGCGCCGTCACGAAGCCGAGCGCCTCCGGCGTGAGGATCTGGTCGAACCGGTCGTGCATCGGGCCGGTGATCTCCATGGCTCCTCTTTTCCGTATGGTGGAAACCAAGTTCTGAATAATGAAAGTGACGCTAGAGCATGAGGGTTCGGCAGGTCAAAGGCAGGGGTCGTCCCGGGGGGAACCCCGATGCCCGCGCCGCCCGTCCGCGACATGATCGGAGGCATGAAGACGATCGCGATCGCGGGCGGCGTGCTGGCCTCCGCGCTGCTGTTGACGGGATGCGGCCTCGGCGGGCTCGGCGGCCCCACCCACCAGGACACCGTGTCCTACGAGGTGACCGACAAGGTGGCCAAGCTGTACGTCAAGAGCGAGTCCGGCGACACGGTCATCACCGAGACCGGGGGCAGCGCCATCCGGGTCGTCGAGACGCTGCGCTGGCGCGACAACAAGCCGCAGGCCGAGCACGCCGTCGAGGGCGACACCCTGCGCGTGAGCTTCGACTGCAAGCCGAGCTGGGGGAGCTGTGGCGTCGACTACCGCATCGAGGTCCCCAAGGGGCTCAAGGTCGAGGCGGAGTCGGGCTCGGGCGACATCACGCTGCGCTCGCTGAGCGGCCCGCTCGTCCTGACCGCCGGCTCCGGCGACATCGACGCCTCCGGCCTGACCGGCAAGACCGTCACCGGCGAGGCCGGCTCGGGCGCGATCGAGCTCAAGTACGCCAGCGCCCCCGACAGCGCCGACCTGGAGTCCGGCTCCGGCAACGTGACCCTGCGGGTGCCCGCCGGCGCCTACGACGTGACCGCCGACGTGGGCTCCGGCGAGGCCACCGTCTCCGTCGACGACGACGACGCCTCCCCCCGCAAGCTCAACCTCACCTCCGGGTCCGGCGACGTGAGCGTGCTGCCGGGATAACCAGGTGATGACTTGAGTGAGGTCGTGTCACCATCGGGGAAGACACCGAGGTGCCCAGACGTTCCCTAATAGAGATGACACGAATGCACGATTACTCCGAGCTCGACGACTTCGCGACCGGCGACATGGACCTCGAGGAGCGGCAGGCCCTGCGCCGCGTGGCGGGCCTCTCCACCGAGCTCCAGGACGTCTCCGAAGTCGAATACCGCCAGCTGCGGCTCGAGCGGGTCGTCCTCGTCGGCGTCTGGACCTCCGGCACCGCCGCCGACGCCGAGAACTCACTCCAGGAGCTCAAGCTCCTGGCCGAGACCGCCGGTTCCCAGGTCCTCGAAGGCCTCATCCAGCGGCGCAAGTTCCCCGACCCCGCGACCTACATCGGCTCCGGCAAGGCGCTGGAGCTGCGCGACGTGGTCGAGTCGACCGGCGCCGACACCGTGATCTGCGACGGCGAGCTGAGCCCCGGCCAGCTCCGCCAGCTCGAGGAGACGGTCAAGGTGAAGGTCATCGACCGCACCGCGCTGATCCTCGACATCTTCGCCCAGCACGCCAGCAGCCGTGAGGGCAAGGCTCAGGTCGAGCTTGCCCAGCTTCAGTACCTGCTGCCGCGCCTGCGCGGCTGGGGCGGCAACCTGTCCCGGCAGGTCGGCGGCCGTGCCGCCGGCGGCGTCGGCATCGGCGGCCGCGGCCCCGGTGAGACGAAGATCGAGCTGGACCGCCGCCGCATCCGCGAGCGGATGGCCAAGCTGCGCCGGCAGATCAAGGGCATGTCGACCGCCCGCGACACCATGCGCCAGCACCGCCAGAGCCGCGAGGTGCCCGCCGTGGCCATCGCCGGCTACACCAACGCGGGCAAGTCCTCGCTGCTCAACCGGGTCACCGGGGCGGGCGTGCTGGTGGAGGACGCGCTGTTCGCCACCCTCGACCCGACCGTGCGCCGCTCGCGCACGCCCGAGGGCCGGGTGTTCACGATCGCCGACACCGTCGGGTTCGTGCGCCACCTGCCGACGCAGCTCGTCGAGGCGTTCCGGTCCACGCTGGAGGAGGTCGCCGACGCCGACCTGATCCTGCACGTGGTCGACGGTTCGCACCCCGACCCCGAGGGCCAGCTCGCCGCCGTGCGCGAGGTCTTCGCCACGATCGAGGGCGCGAGCGACGTGCCCGAGATCGTGGTGATCAACAAGGCCGACGCCGCCGACCAGGAGGTGCTCGACCGCATCAGCAGGCGCGAACGCGACAGCATCGTGGTCTCCGCCCGCACGGGCGCCGGCATCCCGGAGCTGATGAGCCTCATCGAGCGCCGGCTGCCGCACCTGGACCACGAGGTCACGCTGCTGATCCCGTACGAGCGCGGCGACCTGATCTCGCGCGTCCACAAGGAGGGCGAGGTGCTGTCGCTCGACCACGTCGAGGACGGCTCGATCCTGCACGCCCGCGTGCTGCCCAGCCTCTTCCAGGAGCTGGAGCGGGTCGGCAAGCCGGTCGAACGTGTCGCATAAAGGCACGGCAGGGCAGCTCTCGCTTTAAAAGGCGCAGAGCTGCCCAAAAGCGGCAGTGGTCCCGAGCGGCTGGTGTTGCTACGATGAGCCAAGCCTTACGAAATTGAGACAGAGCACGGGTTTCGACGATGGCTGCTGTGGTTCTGGACACGCGCGGGGGCCTGTGTGTGAGGTCGGGGCTGAGTGGCGGCTGGGATGAGTGGGCTTTCTTCCGAATAACCCTGTACAGCGAGCCCACCTGTGAAATAACGTAACTGAACTGAAATCGCCGGATCATGCGTCCGGCGATACGGTCACCGCACAGCATTTGCGGATGAGAGCAGGAGACCCCCCATGTCGTCCGGACCCGGAGCGGACTCAGTGGGCGCGGCACAGGCCGTGCGCTGCGTGCTGCTCATGCACGGGGCGGTGATGCGGTGACCGTTCGCCTTCTGACCAACATCGGCCGCCTCTGGACCGGCAACGAGGTCCTCAGCAACGCGGCCATCCTCGTGCACAACGACCGCATCGCGTGGGTCGGGCGGGCGCCCGACCTGCCGCAGAGCGTGCCCGGCGTCGTCGACGACATCGTTGACGTCGACCACGTCGAGAACCTGGGCGGCGCCCTCGTCACGCCCGGCCTCATCGACGCCCACACGCACCCTGTTTACGCCGGCAACCGCTACGCCGAGCTGGCCATCCGCACCGGCGGCTCCAGCGCGGCCTCCATCACCGCGGCGGGCGGCGGCGTCGGCTCCACGGTCACCGTGACCCGCGGCACCGACCCGTGGACCCTGTGCAACGGCGTCCGCGAGCGGCTGCGCGGCTGGCTGCTCAACGGCACCACCACCGTCGAGGCCAAGACCGGCTACCACCTCACCCGCGACGGCGAGCTCGCCGACGTGCGGCTCCTGCGCGAGCTGGAGAAGGAGCCGATGATGCCGCGGGTGCACGTCACCTTCCTCGCGGCCCACGTCGTGCCCCCCGAATACTTCGGCCGCCAGCGCGAGTACGTCGAGGCCGTGGGCGCCTGGTGCGCCGACGCGGCGGCGGCCGGCGCCGACAGCGTCGACGTCTACTGCGACGAGGGCCACTTCACCACCGAGGAGTCCCGCTGGGTGCTCGCCTCGGGGCGCAACGTCGGCCTGCTGCCGCGCATCCACGCCGGGCTGTTCAGCCGCCGCGGCGCCGTCCAGCTCGCCGCCGAGCTCGGCTGCGCCTCCGCCGACGGCCTGCACCACATGTCCGACGAGGACATCGCCATCATGTCGCGCTACGGCGTGCCCGCCGTCGTCTGCCCGGCCACCGCGCTCCAGCGCGGCAACCTGCCGCCGGTCCGCCAGATGATCAAGCACGGCGTGCAGATCGCGCTCGGCAGCGACCACAACCCCGGCCACTGCGGCATCACCTCGATGTCGCTGGTCATCGCGATGGCCGTGTCGGCGTTCGGGATGAGCGTCAACGACGCGCTGCGCGCCGCCACGCTCGGCGGCGCCACCGTGCTCGGCGCGCCCGACCGCGGCGTGCTGGCGCCCGGGCGGCTGGCCGACATCGTCCAGTGGGACGCCGACCACGAGGGCGCCTTCGCCTGGT
This sequence comes from Nonomuraea sp. NPDC003214, assembly GCF_053590035.1. Lineage (NCBI taxonomy): Bacteria > Bacillati > Actinomycetota > Actinomycetes > Streptosporangiales > Streptosporangiaceae > Nonomuraea > Nonomuraea sp. NPDC003214. The sequence continues at coordinate 108,730 of NZ_JBSFSX010000005.1, forward strand.
CCTTCGGGCTCAAGCCGCGCCGGGTGTGGCGGGGTGGCACGCCGGTTCAGTAGTTACTCTCGGGCTATGCCGTCTGAAGTCGCCGTGGTGACCGATTCCACCGCATACCTGCCCGAGGTGCCCGGCGTCACGGTGGTTCCCGTACAGGTGGTCTTGGGGGAGATGGCCTGCGACGAGGGCGATTTTTCGGGAAATATCGCCACAGCAACCACTTCGCGGCCCGCGCCGTCCCGCTTCGCCGCCTGCTACGAGGCGCTCGCCGCAGGCGGCGCCTCCGCCGTCGTCTCGATCCACCTGTCGGCGGCCCTCTCCGGCACGGCCGAGTCCGCCCGCACGGCGGCCCGCGACGCCCCCGTCCCGGTCGAGGTCGTCGACAGCCGCTCCATCGGCATGGGCCTCGGCTACCCCGTCCTGGCGGCGGCCCGAGCAGCCGCCGCGGGCGGCGACGCGGAAGCGGTCGCCACGGCCGCCCGCGACTGCGCCGCCCGCACCCGCACGTTCTTCTACGTCGACACCCTCGACCACATCCGCCGAGGCGGCCGCATCGGCGCCGCCGCGTCCCTGCTGGGCTCGGCCCTCCTGATCAAACCGCTGCTGCACCTGGTCGACGGCCGCATCTCCCTCCTGGAGAAGGTCCGCACCCCTTCTCGCGCCCTGGCCCGCCTGGAAGACATAGCCGTCCACGCGGCCCAGGCATTGGCAGCCGCCGAGAGCGCCGGGACCCCCGGAGCCATCGACCCTCCCGGCACGGGCAGTATTTCCGGCACCGGCACCCCCGGCATCTCCAGCTCCGGCACCTCGGGGCCCGACCCCTCCCGCACAGGCGGCACCTTCGGCACCCCGGGCATTTACGGGACTTCGGGGCCCAGCACCTCCGGCACCTCCGCCATCCCCGGAACCCCCAGCACCGCCGGGGCCTTCGGGGGTGCCGGAGTGCTTGGGGCAGCGGCCGGGGGTGAACTGGTCGAGATCGCCGTCCAGCACCTCGCGGCCCCCGACCGCGCCGAGGCCTTGGCGGACCGCCTGGCCAAACGGCTCCCCGGACTGCCGCGCCCCCGCGTCGTGGAGGTGGGCGCGGTCATCGGCGTCCATGTGGGCCCAGGCATGCTAGGCGTCACCATCACCCCCGCCCACTGAACCCCGGGTTATCCACAGAACCCCATTCGGCCCCACCGCCCCACGCACCGCGTCCGTACATTCCTCGCCGTGCGCACCCACGACCTCGCCGCCGAGCGGGCCATCGCGGAGACCCGGCTCCGGTCCATCACCACCCCGGCCCGGGCCCCACTGCTCACCGGCATCCCCACCTCCTTCCAAGCCTTCCGCGCCTCCACCCGCCCGGGCACCGCCCCCCATATCCCACCAGCCCCGCCCACAGCTTCCGAGTCGTCCCCCGTGTCCGGCCTGGCCACCGCTTCCGGGGAGTCCAAGCTGGCCGCCGCTTCCGGCCTGCCCCGCCCCTCCCTGGACCCGGGCCGCCCAGGAGTACGCGCCCTGCTAGCGTTGGCCGCCGTGGCCGTGCTGGTCGCAGGCTTCTTCCTCTGGCGCTCCCGCCCCGCCCCGGAGCCCCTGCCCGCCCCCGCCCCGATCGCCTCCCCACCGGCGACCACCACCCCCACCACCGGCAAGGTCACCGTCCACGTCGCCGGCAAGGTCCGCGACCCCGGCGTCTACACCCTGCCCATCGGAGCCCGGGTGACCGACGCCATCACAGCCGCCGGGGGAGTCCGCCGTGGAGCCCCGCTGGGTCCGGTCAACCTCGCCAGACGCCTCCTGGATGGCGAACAGATCATGGTCGGCGCCCCCACCGCAGCCACCGCCGCTGCGCCTGCCCCCGAAGCCTCCGTCCTGGACCTCAACTCCGCCACCCAGGACCAACTGGAGCAACTCCCAGGCGTAGGCGAGGTCCTCGCCGCCCGCATAGCCGAATACCGCACCGCCCACGGCGGCTTCACCAGCATCGACCAACTCCGCAACGTGAATGGCATAGGCCCTCGAACGTTCGAGGAAATCAAGCCCAAGGTCCGCGTCTGACATGCCCCACCGCAGCCCCCAACCCGCCGACCGTCCCCAGTCCGGCCACAGCCCCCTGCCTAGTCACAACACCCAGCCAGGTCACAGCCCCCAGCCGCAGCGTCATCCACAGCCCGAGCCCAAGCCCCAGCCCCCATCCCGCCTCCATCACGAGGCTTGCCCTCAGCCCCAGCCCGAGGCTCAGCCCCACGCTCCAAGCCAGCCCCACCCCGGGACCCCGTCCCAGCCTGATCCCGAGTTCGAAGGCGTCGTCCAGCGAGCCTGGCCACTCCTGCTCCCCGCCCTGGCCTCCTGGGCGACCGCCCTAATCCTCCTGACCACCTCGACTCCCGCCGCCACAGCCACCGCCGCCCTCGCAACGGCGTCGGCCCTAGCGGCATGCGCCCTCATCCCCACCTCCGCACGCCGCAACGTGGTGATCGCCATCCTCGTCTGCGTCGCCGCCACCGCAGCCTCGATCGCTCTGCGCCTCCACGCCGTCACCACAGGACCCGTGGCAGCCCTTGCCGCCCAGGACACCACGGTGACCGCCGAGATCACCCTCACGAACGACCCCAAGATCAGACGCCCCAAGTCCGGCCACTTCGGCCGCGACAGCGTGGTCGCCGAAGCCACCCTCGAATCCCTCCGCACCCCACGCCACCACCTCACCGTCCACACCCCCATCACGGTCTTCGCCGATGGCCCCCAATGGCGTCATCTGCTCCCCAGCCAGCGCGTCGAGGTCACCGGCCGCCTCGTCAAGCCCACCTCCGCGCCCCTGACCGCCGCGACCCTCCTGGTCCGCACCCCGCCCCGCATCCTCACGCCCCCGTCCAACCTCCAGTTGGCAGCCGGAATCTTCCGCAAGGGCCTCCGCGATGCCGCCGACGCCCTCCCGCCGGACCAGCGCGGCCTCCTCCCGGCCCTGGTCGTAGGCGACGTCTCCCGCATCGATCCCCAACTCAACTCCGACCTCCAGGAAGCCGGCCTCAGCCACCTCAACGCCGTCAGCGGGGCAAACCTGGCCATAGTCGCAGGCGCCGCACTGGCCCTCTCCCGCCTCGTCGGCCTCCCCTTGGCCCCCAGAGCCGCCTTCGCCGCACTGGCTATGCTCGCCTTCGCGGTGGTGGCCAGGCCGTCCCCGAGCGTCCTGAGGGCCCTCCTGATGGGCCTCGTCGCAGTGCTCGCCCTGGGCACCGGCCGCGCCAAGGACGGCCTGGCGGCGCTCTCGGTGACGGTCCTCCTGCTGATCCTCTTCGCCCCCGACCTGGCCCACTCCTACGGCTTCGCCCTGTCGGTAACGGCAACGGCAGGCATCCTGCTCCTGGCCCCCCGCTGGCGCGCCCACCTCACGAACACCCCCACAACAGCCCAAAGCCCAACGTCGCCGGGCCCGGCGTCCACGGGCCCGGCGTCCACGGGCTCGACGCCCAAAGGTCCGACATCCACGAGCCCGACGTTCCTGGGCCAAACGCCCCCGCGCCCGCCGCACCCGAGCCCGACGCGCCAGGGTCCGAGCTCTCCGTGCCCAACGCCCTCGCGCCCGCCGCACCCGAATCCGGCGCCCCAGGGTCCAAGCTCCCGGTGCCCAACGCCTTCGGACCCGCAACCCCTGCCTCCCACCTGGGAGCAGGCATCACCCCTCGCCCCGTACCGATCGGACGAACACCCCGAAGCCGGTGCGACGAAGGGGCGGCGGTGGCGGATGCCTCGGTGGGTGGCGGAGGCGATCGCCGTGCCGGCCGCAGCTCAGGCTGCCGTAACCCCGGTGCTGGTGCTCATGTCCGGCCAGATCAGCCTCATCGCGGTCCCCGCCAACCTGCTGGCCGGTCCGGCTGTCGCGCCCGCGACCCTGCTGGGATTCGCCGCCGCGCTGATCGCCCCGGTGTGGCCCGAAGCCGCGCAGTGGCTCGTGGCCCCGGCAGGCTACGCCGTCGGCTGGATCATCCTGGTCTCCCAATGGGCGGTGAACGTCCCGATGGCCAACATCCCCTGGCCGGGAGGCGCGGCAGGACTGGCCCTGCTGGCCCTGGTGGCAGTCGTGGCGGTGCTGCTGCTGAGACGCCGCGCCTGGCGGACGATCACGCTGGCCGTCGTAGCGGGCACCCTGTTCACGATGATCGCGCTACGGCCCATCATCGCCCCCTGGCCGCCCAAGGGATGGCTCATGGTGATGTGCGACGTGGGCCAGGGCGACGGCCTGGTGCTCGCGGCCGGTCCGGGCCGCGCGGTGGTCGTCGACACCGGCCCCGACCCCTCCGTGATGGACGCGTGCCTGCGCCGCCTGTCCGTCCGCGACGTCCCGCTCGTGATCCTCACCCACCCGCACGCCGACCACGTGAACGGCCTCCCCGGCGTCTACCGCAACCGTCGCGTCGGCGCCGTCGTCACCACCCCGCATCGCCACCCGACTCCCCAGACCGCCCGCCTCACCGAGGAGCTCGCCCAGCACCGCACACCCGAATGGACCCCGCCCCCAGGCACCCGCTGGGACCTGGGCCCGGCCTCACTGACCGTCCTGGCACCCAGCGCGGACGAGGCCACGGCGGAAGGCCCCGGCGAAGGCAGCGTCCTCAACAACGCCAGCATCGTGATCCACGTACGCTGGCGCTCCGGCACGGCACTCCTCAGCGGCGACATGGAGTCGGAAGCCCAGGAGAGTCTGCTGCGCGCCACCGTCCCGCAGGCGGACATCCTCAAGGTGCCCCACCACGGCTCGCCCCGGCAGGTTCCCGCGTTCTTCGCCGCCGTACGCCCGCGCGCCGCCCTGATCAGCGTCGGCGAGGACAACACGTACGGGCACCCGGCCCCGCCGACCCTCGCCCACCTACGCCACCTCGGCGCCCGCATCTACCGTACGGACAAATCCGGTGACCTCGCAGTCATCACCTACAACGGCACCCTGGCGGTGGTAGCTCGTGGCCGATAACCGTACCCGTCGCCGAGACCACGCTGACGACGGCATCGCAGGCGGAGAAGGCGGCTCGGTGTGGTCAGGCGGGTTCGCCGAGCTGGGCGGCCAGCCGCTCCAGGCCGCCCTTGATGAGCCGTCCGTAGTCGTCGTCGCCCAGTGCGCCGATCTCGGCCCGTGCTCGCCGGAGGTGGTCACGGGCGCGGTCGAGGTCGCCGAGCTTGCGGTAACACTCGCTCACGTTGAGGTGCAACGACGGATACAGGCCGGCCACCGAGAGCGGCACGCCGGCCTCGGCCACCCGCTCGTCGGTGACGAGGTCGGCGGCGGCGAGCGCCCGCAGGTCCCACATCAGCTCCTGGCCCACGTCGTCCTGGACGTCGGCCATCGAGTGGGCGAGGACGCAGACGTGCAGCGGGTCGCCCTGTTCGCCGCCGATGTCGTCCCAGATCTGCGCGAACAGGTCACGGGCGGCGTCACGACGGCCCTGCTGGTGATTGAGCTCCACCCCTTGGCCGATCCGGGTCATCGTCGGGTCGGTGGTCATGAGCCGCTCCTTCACCGCCGGGGGCGATCGCGTTCGGACTGCTGGCCTGACGTGCTTCGACGACATGCCTACCAGCGATCACTCGAACGCGCCAAGCGGGCAGGTGAGGGCAGCGCCGGTGGACGGCGCGATCGGCGGGGATCCGGTTTCGGGTTGTCGGTGGGGCATGGCATGCTGCTCGACATGGCGGGAACCGATCCAGCACCTGTGACCTTGGTGGTCGGCGACGAGGAGTTGCTGGCCGAACGGGCCGTCAGCGCCGTGGTGGCCGCGGCGCGCGCCGCGGAGGCGGCCGAGGTGCACGATCTGGTGGGGTCGAAGGTGACCGCCGGTGAGTTGAGGCACCTGACGTCGCCGTCGCTGTTCGGTGATCGGACCGTGGTGGTGATCCGGTCGGCGCAGGACCTGGTCAAGGACGTCATCGCCGAGGTCGTGGCCTATGCGAAGCAGCCGTCGGACGAGGTCGTGCTCGTGCTGTCGCATCCCGGCGGGGTCAAGGGCAAGGCGCTCGTCGACGGGGTGAAGAAGGCCGGGGCGTCGGTGGTCACGGTCAACAAGGTGACCAAGGCGGGGGAGCGGCTCGACTTCATCAAGCAGGAGGTCAAGCGGGCGGGCCGCGGCATCTCCGCCGACGCCGCCCAGGCGCTGCTCGACGCCGTGGGCAACGACCTGCGGGAGCTCGCGGCGGCGTGCAGCCAGCTGGCGTTCGACACGCAGGACAAGACCATCAACCTCAACGCCGTGGCCCGCTATCACAAGGGCCGGGCCGAGGTCACGGGCTTCAACGTGGCCGATTCGGCGGTCGAGGGCCGGCTGGCCGAGGCGCTGGAGCAGTTGCGCTGGGCGCTCGGCACGGGGGTCGCGCCGGTGCTGCTGGTGAGTGCGCTGGCCGGTGGCTTGCGGTCCATCGCCAAGGTGGGCGGCGCACCGCGTAACCTGCGCGGCGGGCAGCTGGCCAGCCACCTGGGCATGCCGCCGTGGAAGATCGACCGGGTCAAGCGGCAGTTGAACGGGTGGGGGCCGGAGGGGCTGTCGCGGGCCATGCAAGCGGTGGCCGACGCCGACGAGCAGGTCAAGGGCGGCGGCGCCGACCCGGCCTACGCCTTGGAGCACACGGTCCAGGTCATCGTGGCGAGCCGCACCGGCCGCTGACCCGGCGCAGGCGTTCGACTCTCCGCGTGGGGGTCCTCGGCGCGTCACATGTGAGGGCTGGCTACCGACCGGCCGGTGTTCGAGGATGTCCAATCCTTGAGGCTGAGGCTGGGGCTGGGGCTGGGGCTGGGGCTGGGGCTGGGGCTGGGGCTGGGGTCGAGTCGGGTTGGGCGGTGGGACAGGGGCTGGGGCAGGGGTCAGGGTCGGGCCAGGGTCAGGGGCGGGTGCAGTTAGGAGGGGCGGGATTCGACTAGGAGGGGCGGGATTCGACGCTGGTCAGGAGGGTCTTGAGGAGGCCGTCCAGGGTCTGGCGTTCGGCGGGGGTGAGGGCGGCGATGAGGGCGGTCTCGACCTCGGCGCGCAGGAGCATCGCCTCCATCCACAGGTCGTGCCCCCGGGTGGTGAGCTCGACGTCGACGCGCCGCCGGTCGGAGGTGCCGCGTACGCGACGGACGAGGCCGGACTTCTCCAACGTGTCGAGGCGGCCGGTCATGCCCGCGGGTGACAGGAGGAGCTCGGCGGCCAGTTGGGAGGGCGTGGCGGTGCCTCCGGCGGCTACGAGGCGGTGCAGGGTCTCGTACTCGAAGTCCTGCATTCCGACCTGGGCCAGCGCCGTCTCCTTGCTGTGGGCCAGGTGTTTCACCAGGACCTGCATGCGGGTGACGATGCCCTCCACGCGCTCGTCGTAGGGGGCCTTGCCGCGCCAGCGGGCGAGATGACGGTCGACGGAGTCCTCCACGCGACGCACTATACGGCAGCAAGTATTTTGTTGACGAAACATTAGCTGACGAATTAACGTCGTGGCCCATGACGAGACGGCTGCTGATCGGGCGTGCGCTGTCCGCGCTGGCCACGGCGTTGATCCCGACCACGCTCACGCTGGCGGTGCTGCGGGCCACGGGGAGTGCCGAGGACCTGGGTCTGGTGCTGGCGTGCGAGCTGCTGCCGCTGCTGTTGTGCCTGCCGGTGGCGGGGGTGGTCGCCGACCGGCTGCCGCCCGCGCGGGTCGTGCTGGTCGCCGACCTGGTGCGTTGTCTGGCTCAGGCGGGCATCGGGATCGAGCTGCTGGCGGGGGTGGGGCGGATCGCCGATCTGGCGGTGCTGTCCGCCGTGACCGGGGTGGCGATCGCGTTCGGGATGCCGGCGGTGCCCCGGCTGGTGGTCGCCGTCGTGCCGCCGGACGCGCGGCTGCGGGTGAACGCGCGCATCGGCGTGGCCACCAGCCTGTCGAGCGTGCTCGCGCCCGCGCTGGCGGGCGGCGTCGTGCTGGCCGCCGGTCCGGGCTGGTCGGCGCTGCTCACCGCCGCCGTGTTCGCCTGCTCGGCCCTGACCCTCGGCGGCATCCGTACGAGCTCCGACTTGAAGGCGGGTGGCGTCGGGGCGGTCCCTGCGCGGGGTGGCGTCGGGGCGGTCCCTGCGCGGGGTGGCGGAGGGCCGGTCCCTGCGCCGGGTGGCATGGCGTCGACCCCCGCGCAGGATGACGCCCGTACAGGGTCCACCTCGGCGGCGGATGGTGTCCGTGCGGGGGCCGGTCCCAGGGCGGGAGGGCGGGGAGGCAGGGGGGCGTTCGGGCGGGAGCTGGCCGAGGGGTGGCGGGAGGTGCGGGCGCGGCGCTGGTTCGTGGCGGCGGTGCTGGGGCATGGGGTGTGGCACTTCGTGGCCGGGCTGTTCCTGACGCTGGGCCCGCTAACGGCGGTGAACGCGCTGGGCGGCGAGGCGAGCTGGGTGCTGATCGTGCAGTGCGGCACGGTGGGGCTGGTGCTGGGCGTGCTGGTGGCGCCGAGGCTGCCGGTGCGCAGGCCGCTGGTGGCGGCGCAGGCCGGGGCGGCGCTGTACGTGCTGCCGCTGGTCGCGCTGGCCGTGCCGCTGCCCGCGTGGGGGATCGCGGGGGCGTACCTGGTGGCGATGTTCGGGCTGGGCGTGCTGAGCCCGCTGTGGGAGACGCTGCTGGCGGAGGAGATCCCGGAGGCGGCGCTGGGCCGGGTGCGGTCGTTCGACGGGCTGATCTCGTTCGCGTCGCGGCCGCTCGGGCTGGCGGTGGCGGCGCCGCTCGCGGGGGTGACGGGGATGCCGGGGCTGCTGGTGGCCGGGGCGGTGCTGGTGGCCGTGGCGAACCTGGCGGCGGTGGTCAGGTTTCCTGCAGCGCGGCCTCTCGCAGCACGCCGTCGCTGATCTCCAGGACCCGGTCGGCGAGCGTGATCAGGCCCGGGTCGTGGGTGGCGACCAGGGCGGTGACGCCTTCGCTGCGGACGAGGGCGCGCAGCAGTTGCATGATCTGCCGGCCGGTCTGGGAGTCGAGCTGACCGGTCGGCTCGTCGGCGACGAGCAGGCGGGGCCGGTTGGCGAGCGATCGGGCGATGGCGACGCGCTGCCGCTGGCCGCCGGACAGCTCGTAGGGGCGCTGGTTGGCGTGCTGTTCGAGGCCGACGAGGGCGAGCAGCATGCGGATGCGCTTCTCGCGCTCCTCGACGGGGGTGCGGGCCAGGCGCATGGGCACGCCGACGTTCTCGGCCGCCGACAGCACGGGGATCAGCCCGAACGACTGGAACACGAACCCGACGACGTCGCGGCGCAGCGCGAGCAGGTTGTCCTCGGACAGCGAGGTGACCTCGTGCCCGGCGACGACCACGCGGCCGGCGTCGGGCCTGTCGAGGCCGCCGATCTGGTTGAGCAGCGTCGTCTTGCCCGATCCGGACCGGCCTCGGATGGCGACGAGCTCGCCGGGGTACGCCTCGAACGACACCTCCCGGAGCGCGACGACCTCCTTGGGTCCGCTGCGGTAGACCTTGCGGACGCCTTCGACGACGACGAGCGGCTCACTGCTCACCGGACGGCTCCTCTCTCGCCGGCCATACCCCGATATGGTCGGATTCCAGCTCCAGGCGCACGCGGCGCTCCATCTCCAGCGCGTTCATGAAGTCGCGCGGCAGCTGCAGGCGGCCCACCCGGTCGAGCACCGCGTACTCCTCGGCGATGATCTGGCCCTCGGCGTCCTCGCGGCGCAGCGTCTCGCTGCTGGTGCGGCCGTCGCGGATGCCGACGGTGCGGTCCACCTGCTCCGACACCAGCGGGTCGTGCGTCACCACGACCACGGTCACGCCCAGCTCCCTGTTGGCCTTGCGCAGCGCGTCGAACACCTGCTCCGAGGTGTCGCTGTCGAGCTCGCCGGTGGGCTCGTCGGCGAGCACGAGCTGCGGGCCGTTGGCGAGCGCGACCGCGATGGCCACCCGCTGCTGCTCGCCGCCCGACATCTCGGGCGTGGTCCGGTCGGCGCAGTAGCCGACGCCCAGGAGCTCCAGCAGCTCCGTCGCCCGGCCGCGCCTGGCCTTGCCGGCCAGCTTCATCGGCAGCTCGACGTTCTCCCGGGCCGACAGGTACGGCAGCAGGTTGCGCGCCGTCTGCTGCCAGATGAACCCGACCACCTCGCGCCGGTAGCGCAGCCGGTCCTTGGCCGTCATCGACAGCAGGTCCATGCCGCCCACCTTGGCGACGCCCGCCGTGGGCACGTCCAGCCCGGACAGCACGTTGAGCAGCGTCGACTTGCCGGAGCCGGACGCGCCGACGATGGCCAGCAGCTCACCCTTCTGCACGAGCAGGTCGAGCCCCTGGAGGGCGACGACCTCGACGCCCTCGGTCTTGTAGATGCGCACCAGGTTGTCGCAGACGATGTGCGCGTCGCCGCCGAAGGCGGCCTTTCCCTTGCTGGCCTGCGCCTCCAGCTCGGACAGGGTCGGGTTCAAGACAGATCACCCACTCGGAGTACGGCGCCGAGGCTGCGGCGGCGGCTGATGGCGGTGTGCGCGTAGGCGCCGAGCACGGCCACGAGGGTGAGCCCGGCGGCCAGCGCCGTCGGCGTGACCAGGTCGAGCTCGTAGTCGCCGACGGGCAGCCCGCCGGCGTAGGCGGACAGGTCGACGCCGGGCCCGAGCGCGGCGGGCAGGACGAGCCCGAGGGCCAGGCCCACCAGGGCGGTGACGAGGATCATGGGCATGACCTCCAGCACGGTCAGGCGTTGTGCCTGCCGGTCGGACAGGCCCAGCGTACGCAGGAACGACAGCGCCCTGGCCCGGTCGGCGGCGCCGATCACCAGCGCGATGATCACCGCGACGAGCGCGTACGCGGACAGCGCGATCGTCACCACGAGCAGCGTGGTGCGGACGGTGCCGGTCAGCGGGTCGTCCTGGATGTCGGCGAGCGCGGCGGCCTGCGTCCGCACGATCGTGCCGGGTACGGCGGCGCGCAGCGCCTCGGCGGACGCGGTGCCGCCGACGATGAGCGTGTTGACCACCGGCCGCTGCCCGACGTCGAACGGCACCACGATGAACTTGCCCTCGGTGAAGAAGCCGGGCAGCGTCGGGGCGACGCCGGTCTCGGTGATCTTCAGCCGCGAGTTCCAGCCGATCTCGAACGTGCCGCGCCCCGCCAGCGCGGGCGAGACCACGGCCGGGATGCCGGACGGCGCGGTCCCCGCGGTGGGCAGCGTGATCGGGGAGCCGCCGAGCAGCCCCTGCCAGCTCCGCAGGTCGACCGCGAGCAGCTCGGCCCGTTCCGGTGTGTGGCCGACCTGCACCGAGGCGTACTGGGCGGGCACCACGGCGGTCACGCCGGGCACCTGACGCACGCGTTCGATCGTCTCGGCGGGCAGCTCCATCCGGGAGGTGACGGTGGCGGGCGCGCCCACGCTCTGCCAGGCGGCCAGCCGCTGCGTGTCGTCGACGCCGCCGGAGACCACCGAGGCGAACACCGACACGCCCAGCGCCGGCAGCAGGATCAGCACCGGCAGCATGCTGAACGAGCGCGCCCGGGCCGCCCGCGTCAGCCCGAGGAACGGCACGGCCGGCCGCATCCGGGCCGCGAGCCGTACCAGTAGGCGCAGCGGATAGGGGTAGCAGCGCATGGTGATCAGCCCCGCGGCGAGCGCGAGCGCGAGCGGGACCAGCAGCAGGAACGGGTCCTGCCCCTCGGTCCGCACGTCGGTCGTCAGCCCGCGCGTGCGCAGCAGGTAGGCTCCGGCCAGCGCCAGGCCGACGATCAGCACCTCCAGCGTGATCCGCTTGGCGGACGGCCGGGCGGTGGCCACGTCGTCGCGCCGTTCGTTCAGCGGGGTCCGGTGGGCGACGGCGATCCGCGCCGCCGCGAACGCCACCGCCACGACGACCACGAGCAGCGGGCCCGCGTGCACGAGCGGCAGCACCGGCCCGGGGAAGAGGTACGAGAGCGCGTACCCGGCCAGGGCGGCGGGCACGACGGCCAGCGCGACCAGCCCGGCGCCCGTTCCGGCGAGCTGCCGCAGCGCCCCGCCGCGCGCCCGCATCAGCCCGAGCGCGGTGTCCATCCGGTCGGCCAGGAGCTGCACGGCCAGCAGGATCACGCCGAGCGCGACCAGCAGCAGCCCGCCGAGCACCAGGTACATGACGGTCTGCGCGGTCGCCAGCCGGGCCTGGAACGAGCCGAGCATCTCCGGCAGCCCGGTCCGCAGGATCTGGCGCGGCAGCATCCCGTCGGCGACCTTCATCCGCCGCTCGAACTCTTTGATCGCCGGGAGCAGTTCGGGCACGTCGAGCGCGGTGGCCGCCTGCGTGCGCAGCGGCAGGATCCAGAAGTAGGTCAGGTTGCGGTCGCGCCCGCTGAGCTTGCTCAGGCCCTGGTCGGAGATCAGCGCGGTGGCGTGCACCTCCTCGTCGAGGCTGCCCGCCGGGCGGTTGAGCTGGAGGTTGATGACGTCCTGGTTGTGGCTCCAGTAGCGGTCGGCCGGGTCCTTGGCCTCGAAGGCGCCGACGACCTTGACGGCGGCGTAGTTGTTCTCGCCGATGATCCGTGTGTCGCCGATCTTGATGCCGAGCGCCGACATGGCCTCGCGGGCCATGCCCGCCTCGAAGAGCGTGAGCTCCTGGTTGTTCCAGGTGGTCGTGGCCGGCTCGCCGGGGGCTCGGCCCTCGACCCAGGTGACGCGGCGTTCCTGGTCGGACAGCCAGGCGAGGTTGAGGTACTGCTTGCCGCCCGTGCCGGAGACCGGCGTCCCGTACGTCTTCGCGCCGGAGTGGCCGGTGCCCGTGCCGGCGGGGGCGATCAGCCGGTCGAGCGGCGCGGGCAGCACCGCGCGCATGTCCTGCTCGAGCTCGTCGAAGGCCTGGGCCCGGGTCAGGTCCTGGCTGGGGGAGTCGGTCGTCATCATCGTCGTCAGGTCGACCCGCTCGGCGGGCGCCTTCAGCAGCGCCTCGCGCAGCGCGGCGTCGAACGCCGCCTGCGTCACGCGCGGCAGCCCCGCCACGAGCAGGCACGCGCTCAGCGTCAGCGCGAGCAGCACGGCCACCGCGCCCAGGTGTACCCGGGCCAGGTGCAGGAGCTTCACTGGTCCTCCCCGATCCGCAGGACCCGGCCGAGCCCTTGCCTGCGCAGGTTGCGCGCGAGTCCCGCGACGATGGCGAACAGCACCAGCGCCACCAGCGCGAGCATGCCCGCGGTCGCGAGCCACGGAATGTCGAGCAGCACCGACGGCGTGACCGCCGCCGCCTGCCCGGTCAGCACGATGTGCGGCACGACGAGGTTGCCCACGACCACGGCCAGCGCGGTGCCGGCCACCAGCGACAGCCCGACGACGAACGCCTGCTCGACGGCCAGCAGCCCGAACACCTGCCGGAAGCTCACGCCGAGCGCCCGCAGGATCGTGAACTCCGACATCCGCTCGCGCGCCGCGACGGTCGCGTTCACCAGGAAGCCGAGGGCGGCGAACACGAGCGCGGCCAGGAAGCCGAGGATGAGCGCGCCCTGGAGCCCGCTGGCCAGCGGGTCGTCCTGCAGCTCGGCGGCCAGCCGCCGCTGGTCGGTCACGGTGACGTCCCACTGCGGGTTGACGCGCAGCGCCGCCGTCGCCGCGCTCGTCTCGCCGTCCTCGGTGGCCAGCCACCACTCCGTCGCCGGTCGCGGCAGCAGCGCCGCGGACAGGCCGTGCTCCTGGAGCGTCGTCCAGTCGGTCAGCAGCGCCGGCTGGGCGGGGTCCGTCGTGGGCATCCGGTCGACGACGCCGGCGAGCGTGACGTCGATGACGCGGCGGTCCAGGTTGATCCGCCCGCTCTGCCCGGCGGTCAGCTTGCTGGCGGCGGCCAGGTCGGCGGTCATGACGACGGGCAGCGGGCCCGGCTTCGGCAGCGGGGCGAACGTCCGCAGGACGGGCAGGTCTCCGACCACCTCCATGCTGACCTGGGGCGCGCCGAGGTCACGGCCGTCGGCGGCCAGGCCGGACACGGTGACGGTCACGGCCGCCTCCTCGACGGGCGGCGGCGTGGCGATGAACCCGCGGACCGTCAGCGGGTAGGCGATCTTCCCGGTCTTGCCGCCCAGCCACTTGAGGTCCACCCGGCCCGTGCCCTGCTGGTCGACGACGACGGGCAGGTCGTGCCAGACGCCGAGCGCGTCGGAGATCCGCGCCCGCACCGGCCACACGCGGTTCGTGCGCACGTCCGCGGTGAGCGTGGTGGGCTGTCCTGGCAGTTCGAGGCCGGTGGCCTCGGCCCGGCCGGCGACCAGGCCGCGCGACATCGCCCCGACCGACTGCGCCGACAGGTCGGGCCGGAGCTGGAAGAGCCGCTCCAGCTTGCCGCCGTCCAGGGCGAGCAGGGTGACGGTCTGGCCGCTGAGGTCGACCTGGCCGCGGAAGGCGGGCGAGGCCGCGGTGACGCCGGGCAGGGCGGTGAACGCGGTGCCGCGCCCGGACACGCCCAGCTCGGGCGATTCGGGCGGCCCGGACAGCCGCAGGTCGGCGCCCGCCTGGTGGCGGGCCTGGTCGAGCTGGGAGGCCCGCCAGGTGGAGGCCGTGGCCATCGACACGATGCCGATCGCGATCGCCATGGTCAGCAGCAGCGCGGGCCCGGAGTAGCGCAGCGGCCGCCTGCTGACCTGCCACGCGCCGAGCGCGGGGGCCAGGCTGGGCCGCTTGGCCGTGAGCCGTTCGGCCAGCCGGGAGATGCGCGGCACCAGCCGCAGGCCGAGCATGCCGCCGGTGAGCAGCGCCAGCGCCGGGCCGGAGATGATCAGCGGGTCGATGCCCAGGCCGCCGCCGGCGGTCGTGGTGACGGGCGCGCCGTAGTGCTGGAGCTGCCAGATCGCCAGCGCCGCCACCACCAGCAGCGCCAGGTCGGCGCCCGCGCGCTGGATCAGCCCGCGCCCGCCGCCGCGGCCCCGCGACGCCTGCTCCTCGACGTACGTGCGCCGCGCCCCGGCCAGGGCGGGCAGCATGAGCAGCACGGCCGAGGCCAGCGCCACGCCCGCGGAGACGAGGAACGTGCCCAGGTCGGCGACGGGCGCCAGCCGGACGCCGGAGGCGGCGATCCACGGCAGCATGTTGATGAGCGCGAGCAGCGGCGGCGCCAGGAACGGCGCGGCGACCGCGCACGGCACCGCCACCAGCAGCGCCTCGCCGCCTGCCAGCCCGGCCAGGCGCAGCGTTCCGGCGCCGCGCGAGCGCAGCAGCGCCACCTCCATCCGCCGGTGGTCGGCCAGCAGGCGGGCGGTCAGCATGAGCGCGTACGCGGCGAGCAGCAGCAGTTGCAGCACCGGGATGAGCATCGTGGAGCGGGCGACCAGCGAGGCGGTGTCGAGCTGGGTCAGCACCTCGGCCAGCCGCGTGGTCGTCTGGCAGGACGGGCAGCCGCCGGACTTGAGCGCCTCGGGCAGCTCGTCCACGGCGGCGGCGAGCGGGCGGAGCTGCTCGGGCGTCAGGTCGCGCACGGCGGGGACGAGCGTCCACGTGGTCGTGACGTGGGTGGCGAACTTGGACAGGAACGTCTCGCGCGGCACCATCAGCGGCCCGTACGTGGTGAACTGCCCGCTCTCGACGCCCCGGCTGAGCAGCTGCTCGCCGGTCCAGCGGTCGCCGAACGGGTCGTCGAGCTGGAAGACGCCGGTAATGCGCACCTTGACGGTCTTGCCGTCGAGCCGGCCCTCGGTGCTGATCTCCTGACCGGCCGTCAGCCCCGACGCCGAGGACGCCGACAGCGGGATCGCCGCCTGCACCACGTCGCCGCCGGGCTCGGGCCAGGTGCCGGAGACCAGCTTGGCGTGCTTGTCCAGCCCGTCGTAGGCGCCGAACCTGAGCAGCTCGGGGACCTTGCGGTCCTGCTGTCCGGGCATCGCGTACGAGTCGGAGCGGAAGCTGGTGGAGATCTCGGCCGGCACGCCCCCGAAGGCCTCGGCGGCGGCGTCCCGTACGGTCTTGTCCTGCCTGCCGAAGTCCTCGGCCGTCACCGGGGCGTTCACGGTGACGGCGATCTGCCGCAGCGGCGCGGTCTCCATCGTCCGGAGCACGCCCGCCTCGGCGATCGAGGAGGCGTACATGGTGAGCGCGACCAGCGTGGTGGTGGCGAGCAGGATCGAGCCGAACGCCGCCAGCAGGAGCAACGGCTCGCTGAACGCACGCTTGACGACTAACGGCCCCCGCATGCGACCCCCATTCACCCGGTTAGGTGAACCTTTGAGCAGTGCCCGCTCCGGCCGCAAGGTCGTCTTTTCAACGGTGACAGAGCCGATACGCTGCGGCGATGCGTATGTGATATTGAAACTGTGACACATTCCGCATGGACATACTTCACTCAGCGGAGTATGGGAGGAGCGGGGGCGCAACACAAAACGCCGCACCCCCCGTCAGAGGGTGCGGCGTCGCGCTGAAGCCTTACTTGGCCAGGGCCGCGGCCTGCTTGGCGATCGCGGACTTGCGGTTGGCGGCCTGGTTCTTGTGGATGACGCCCTTGCTGACCGCCTTGTCGAGCTGGCGGGCGGCGACCCGCTGGAGCGCCGCGGCCTGCTCGACGTCACCCTGCTCGGCAGCCTCGCGGAACTTGCGGACCGCCGTCTTCAGGGAGGACTTGACCGCCTTGTTGCGCAGGCGGGCCTTCTCGTTCTGCCTGTTGCGCTTGATCTGGGACTTGATGTTCGCCACGAAGAAGCCTCGGTGAAAGTCTTAGGTGATGGATGAAGCGCGCGGGCTCGAGAGAGGGCGCGCCACACGCAGTTGCCCAGGCTACCAATAACCCAGCTGGCAGCTCAAATCAACGGCGTTCTACGACAGCCAGCGTGTCCGGTATTCCGCCCAGTCCTCCGCCGTCGCCGCGAAGTCCACGTACAGGGCGAGACCGAACCGCTCGCGCGGGCCGTGGCCGGACAGCGCCAGCTTGGCGCCCTCGGCCGCGAGCGCGACGCTCTCGGCCGCGTCGCTCCACGGGACGTCGTGGTCATGATAGGCGGGCGCGCCGACGAACACGTGCTTGGTCTCGGGCACCAGCTCCAGCGCCAGCTCCGCCTGCCTGGCCACGTGACCGCCGTAGAGCGACCGCAGGGGCAGCCCCGAGTCGTACGTCATGACGGCGACCTGGTCGACCCGGTCGGCGACCTCCTGGAAGAAGCCCCGCGACCAGTACTTGTCGTGGGTGAGGAGGGCCCTGGTGGCCAGGCGCATGCCCGGGTACGGCTCGATCTGGGGCGTGGAGGTCGACAGCAGGCGCGTGTGCTTGCGCGTCTCCTCCAGCAGGGCCAGGAAGTCGGTGTCGCCGTCGCCGATCGGCTCGAAGTTGTAGTGGATGCCGTCGTAGCCGGTCCGCATGACGGCGGCGACGCCGGCCAGGACGTTCCGGCGGGAGGCGGGGTCGTCGAGGTCGAGCGCGTCCTCGACGGACTGGCCGAGCCAGGCGGAGACCCGGACACCGGGGAGGTACTTCTTCATCCATTGGACGAAATTTTGGGCGTTGGGGTATTTGGCGGGATCTAGTCGGCCGTCCATCTCGAACGGCCCGGAATGCACGTACACATCCTTGATGCCGGTGGCGCGCAGCCGCGCGGCCAGCTCCCGCACGTCCGCCTCCGTGCGGCGGCCGTCCACCCACATGTGGCCCAGCCACAGGGCGTCGTTACCGGTGCTCTTCGCCCAGCCCGCGGGCTCGCCGGTAAACTGGAGGCGGAACGCTGCGGCCACGACGCCGGTCAGCACCACCACGACGGCCACGACCAGCGCGACCAGGCGCAGGCCGCGGCGGATGACGGCTCGGGAAGTCACCCGGGCATGTCACCATGAAAGACTGCTTGTCCTCAACCCTGTCGAAACGGACTTCGGTGCGCACTCAGCCTGGCCAGACCGACCCCGCGTTGATCCGCAACTTCTGCATCATCGCGCACATCGACCATGGCAAGTCGACCCTTGCCGACCGGATGCTGCAGATCACCGGTGTGGTCGACGACCGTTCCATGCGCGCCCAATACCTCGACCGGATGGACATCGAGCGCGAGCGCGGCATCACCATCAAGTCCCAGGCGGTCCGCCTGCCCTGGGACGGCCACGTGCTCAACATGATCGACACGCCCGGCCACGTCGACTTCACCTACGAGGTGTCGCGCTCGCTCCAGGCGTGCGAGGGCGCGATCCTCCTGGTCGACGCCGCCCAGGGCATCGAGGCGCAGACGCTGGCCAACCTCTACCTGGCCATGAACGCCGACCTGCACATCATCCCGGTGCTCAACAAGATCGACCTGCCGGCGGCCCAGCCGGAGAAGTTCGCCGAGGAGCTGGCCGGCCTCATCGGCTGCGACCCCTCCGACGTGCTGCGCGTCTCCGGCAAGACCGGCGTGGGCGTGCGCGAGCTGCTCGACCACGTCGTCGCCACCGTGCCCGCCCCCGTCGGCGACGCCGACGCGGCCGCCCGGGCGCTGATCTTCGACTCGGTCTACGACACCTACCGGGGCGTCGTCACGTACGTCCGCGTCATCGACGGGCACCTGGGCAAGCGCGAGCGCATCCTCATGATGTCCACCAGCGCCACCCACGAGACGCTGGAGATCGGCGTCATCTCGCCCGAGCCCAAGCCGTCCGAGCCCGGCCTCGGCGTCGGCGAGGTGGGCTACCTGATCACCGGCGTGAAGGACGTACGCCAGTCCCGCGTCGGCGACACCGTCACCACGGCCGTCAAGCCCGCCCGCGAGATGCTCGAAGGCTACGAGCACCCCAAGCCGATGGTGTTCTCCGGCCTCTACCCGATCGACGGCGACGAGTACCCGGAGCTGCGCGAGGCGCTCGACAAGCTCCAGCTCAACGACGCCGCGCTCGTCTACGAGCCCGAGACGTCGGCCGCGCTCGGCTTCGGCTTCCGCGTCGGCTTCCTCGGCCTGCTCCACATGGAGATCGTCCGCGAGCGGCTGGAGCGGGAGTTCGGCCTGTCGCTGATCTCCACCGCGCCCAACGTCGTCTACCGCGTCGTCATGGAGGACGGCACGGAGCTGACCGTCACCAACCCCTCGGAGTTCCCCACCGGCGGCAAGATCGCCCAGGTCTTCGAGCCGGTCACCAAGTCCACCATCCTGGCTCCCGCCGAGTTCATCGGCGCGATCATGGAGATCTGCCAGGGGCGGCGCGGGCAGCTCCAGGGCATGGACTACCTGTCGGAGGACCGCGTCGAGATCCGCTACACGCTGCCGCTCGGCGAGATCATCTTCGACTTCTTCGACCAGCTCAAGTCGCGCACCCGCGGCTACGCCTCGCTCGACTACGAGCCCGCCGGCGAGCAGGAGGCCGAGCTCGTCAAGGTCGACATCCTGCTCCAGGGCGAGGCGGTCGACGCCTTCAGCGCCATCGTGCACAAGGACAAGGCCTACGCCTACGGGGTCGACATGGCCAAGAAGCTGCGCGAGCTCATCCCCAGGCAGCAGTTCGAGGTGCCGATCCAGGCCGCCATCGGCGCCCGCGTCATCGCGCGTGAAAACATCCGCGCCATCCGCAAGGACGTCCTGGCCAAGTGCTACGGCGGCGACATCTCCCGTAAGCGCAAGCTGCTGGAGAAGCAGAAGGAAGGCAAGAAGCGGATGAAGATGGTGGGCCGCGTCGAGGTGCCCCAGGAGGCGTTCGTCGCCGCGCTGTCCACCGACTCCGGCGGCGACAAGACCAAGAAGTGACGCCCGGCTCCCGCTGAGGAGCCGGGCGGTTCAGCGCGCCCGCAGCACGTACGCGGCCAGCACCGCCGCGCCCGTCACCGCCTGCGCCACCAGCGTGGCCGTGAGCGTGGCGGGCGCGAACACCAGCGCGTTCACCAGCGGCAGCGTGCCGATCAGCGCCAGGTCCGGCCCGGTCGCCGCCCAGAACACCGGGCCCAGCGGGATCGCCCCCGACCCCGTGTCGAGGATGGGCAGCGAGTGGTCGACCGGCCGCCTCCTGGCCATGCGCAGCGCCGCCGCCGCCAGCGCGGGCGCCATCAGCGGGCCCATCAGCCACCACGCGCCCACCGGCGGCAGCGCGCCCGCAAGCGAAAGGCCCGCCAGGGCCAGCGCCGCCCACACGCCGCTCGTCAGCGCGGGCAGCAGCGCCCTCGCCAGCAGCGCCGGGCGGCGGCCCACGCCGAGCAGCCGGGCCAGGGCCGGGTTGTCGCCGTCCCTGCGCGCCCCCGACACGCCCGCCGCCGCCACCGCGAGCGCCCCGCCGAGCACCGCCGCGCCCGCCACCGCACCGGCCCCCGCCAGCGCCAGCAGCGCCGGGAGCGCCGCCGCCGCGAACGTCGCGGCCAGCCGCCACGGCCGCCTGGCCGTCCGCAGCCAGTCCTGCCACGCCAGCGCGAGCGGCGCCGGCAGCGACGGCCAGCGGACCGAGCGCAGCCGCCTGGCGCGCCAGTGGTTGTCCTCCGCCATCCAGGTCAGCGCCCCGGTGTCGAGGCTCACGGCCGCCGTCGCCAGGTGCCCGGCGCGGGCCGAGGAGGTCAGCAGCGCCGCCGCCGGGATCCGGTCCGCCCGCGCCCACGCGCGCCCCACCAGGAGCGCCGAGGCCAGCGCCGCCACGGCCGCCACCGCGGCGACCGCCCCGAGCGGCGCCACCGCCACCGCCTCGACCACCCCGCGGAACGGCGCCTCCGCACCGGCCCCCACGGCCGCGGTTGTGCCTGCGGCCGTGCCGGTTACGGCGGCGGTCGTGAGGGAGGCGCGGGCCGTGTCCACGGCGGCGACCGCCGCAGTCACGAGAAGCGCCACCACGACGGCCGTCAGCCAGAGGTGCCACGTGTGAGAGGTCTGAGCCAGTACGGCGAGCGCCATCCCGCCCGCCGTCGCCGAGACCCCGACGACCATCGCCGCCACGAGCCGCCACACCAAATGGTCCGGCGCCCCCACGAGCGCCAGCAGCGCCAGCCCCAGCACCCCGCCCGTCACCAGCGCCACCACGGCCAGCACCCGCAGGGGACGCCCGAGCACCGCGCGCCGGTCCAGCGGCGACATCACCAGCCAGCCCGCGTCGGACCCGCTCAACGCCACCGGCCCCACCGCCCGGGCCAGCGCCAGCCCGCCGGCCAGCGCCACCAGGGTGACCGCCACGCCCGGCGCCACCCCGGCGAGGTCCGCCGGACCCCGCAGCCCCGCCACGGCGTCGGCGACCGGCCTGCCGAGCACGGCCACGGCGATCGCCGTCATGATCAGGCTCGCGTACCGGTCCAGCGCGCCGACCGGCGTGCGGCGGCGGCGCGCGCGCACGAACGCCCGCACTTCACGCACGGCCGTCACCGGGCCACCTCACCGGTGGGAGAAGCGGCGGGAGAGGCGCCGGGAGAGGCGGTGGACGAGGCGGCGGGAGAGGCGGTGGACGAGGCGGCGGGTGAGACGGCGCGGCCACGGGCGGCGAGGGCCGCGTCGTGGGTCGCCATCACCACCGTGCCGCCCTCGCCCGTGTACGCCTCCAGGAGCCCGGCCAGCCGCTCGCGGAAAGCCGCGTCCAGGCCGCGCTCGGGCTCGTCCAGCAGGAGCAGGTCGCTGGGCCTGAGCAGCGCGGCGGCCAGGGAGAGGCGCTGGCGCTGCCCGGTGGACAGGTTCAGCGGCGGCGCGTCGGCGCGCACCTCCAGCCCGAACACCGAAAGCGCCTCCGCGACCGTCATGCGCGGCCCTGCGTGCACGGTCAGCATCAGCTCCAGGTGCTCGCGGGCCGTCAGCCCCGGGTACCAGGCGGGCTCGTCGGCCGCCAGCGCCACCCGGCGCCAGAAGGCGGGCTCGTCGGCCGGTGGCGTGCCGAAGACCTCCACGGTCCCTTCGGTGGCGGGTTGCAGCCCCGCCAGGCAGCGCAGCAGCGTGGACTTCCCCGCCCCGTTGGGGCCGACGACGGAGACGGTCTCTCCCCGGCTGACGGTGAGGTCCATGCCCTGGATGACCGGGTTGCCGCCCAGGTCCACGGTCAGATCGCGGACATGAATGATCTTGTTGGACACCGTTCGAGTCTATGGCGCGGCACCCGCCGCCGCTGTGCCGCCGTCGTCCCCGGCGGAATTGTCGGTGGCGGTGGCTAGCTTGTTCACCCGAACACTTGTGCGACTGGAGGGTGACATGATCGCTGCTGAGCGCTTTGAGCGTGCCGCGGTTCTGGGGGTGGCCGTGGCGGAGGAGACGCGGCGGCTCCTCCGGCTCCACCTGACGCCCGCCGCCGTGGGGGAGGACGGCAAGGTGGTCGTCGACGTCCCCTACCCGGACGCGGCGGTGGTGACGGCGCTGCTCGACGTGGCGGCCGACTGCTTCGGCGAGCGGGGCGACTCGGTCGAGGAGGTGCGCCAGGCCGCGCTGCGCACCCTCTTACAGCTCGCCGACCTCGACGACACCTCCCGCCTCAACGCCCCCCGTTAGCCGATCGCCGGAGGGGGCCGGTCCGGGTTACCGTCGGGCATGCGCGTTTTGTCAGTAAATGTCGGCACTGCCGTCGACGCGGAGTGGGCGGGCAAGCTCAAGCGCACCGCCATCGACAAGAGGCCGGTCACCCACCGGGTGGAGGTGCGCGCCGGCGGCCTGGCCGGTGACGAGCGCGCCGACCGGGAGCACCACGGCGCCCCGGGCCACGCCGTCTACGCCTATGCCCGTGAGGACTACGACTGGTGGGAGGCCGAGCTGGGCCGCGAGCTGCGCGACGGCCGCTTCGGCGAGAACCTCACCGTGTCCGGCGTCGACGTCAACGGCGCCCTCATCGGCGAGCAGTGGCGGGTCGGCACCGCGCTGCTGGAGGTGACGGGGCCGCGGGTGCCGTGCGTGGTGTTCCGCAACTGGCTCGACGAGCCCGCCTGGGTCAGGCGCTTCACCGAGGCGCGGCGCACGGGCGCGTACCTGAGGGTGGTGGAGCCGGGGGAGCTGGGCGCGGGCGACGCCGTGGACGTGGTGTCCAGGCCCGGCGGGAGCGTCACGGTGGCCGAGTCGTTCCTGGCCTACCACGGTGACGAGGAGCTGCTGCGCCGCATCCTGGCCCTGCCCGGTTACGACCCGCGCTGGGACCGGGTGGCCGTACGGGTGCTGGGGGTCGTGTCCTGAGGAGCCTCGCGCGGACGTGGGCGCGTTTCACGTCCGCGCGAGGAGCACATCTCCTCCTACGGCCCCGCCGACTGAGCCTTGGTGCGGTTCAGGGCGGGTTCGCGGGTGGGGTGGGGGAGCGCCGGGTCGGGTGGTGGGGCGCTCCCCCGAGGGTGCTGTCTCACTTGAGGACCCTGTAGAGGGCCGTGGTGAGGGAGGCGCGGGAGTCGTCCTGGTCGATGGACCACATCATGGCGCCGCCGAGGCGCTTGAGGCGGATGTAGGCCGCCTTCTGCGTCAGCACCACCGGGTCGTCGTACGACCAGAACTCGTTGCCGTCGTAGAGCCAGACGGCACCGGTGCGCAGGTCGCGATGACGCTTGCCGGGCTTGTTGACCAGGTCCTTGTAGTCCTCGGCGCCGGCGGCCCACTTGCCGGGGGCGGGGCCGGTGGCAGGCTTGTAGAGGCCGTTGCCGCCGTCGGTGACGCCGGTCCAGCCGAGGCCGTAGGCGGGGACGCCGATGACGAGCTTGCGGGCGGGGGCGCCGCGCGAGAGGTAGTCGCGGACGGTCTGGTCGACGCTGTAGCGGGGGTCGTTGGGGTCGCGGCGGTCGGTGAGGAGGTTGCTCTGGTGGCCGGTGCGGTTCTCCCAGCTGCCGCGCAGGTCGTACCCCTGGACGGTGGCGAAGTCGAGCTGGCGGAACACGCGCCGCACCTCGAAGCCGGCGTCGATCTTGGCGGCGGCGGCGGGGAGGAAGGCGGTGAGCTGGGCGTCCCGCGAGAACGCGCGGAGCTGCGAGCGGAGCTCCTCGACGAAGAGGGTGAAGTTCTGCTTGTCCTCGGGCCGGATGATGTTGCCGTCGGCGCCGGAGGAGCCGGGCCACTCCCAGTCGAGGTCGATGCCGTCGAAGACGCCCGCTCCGGCGCCGGGCTCCAGGCCGGGCAGGTTGCCGCGCAGCCACAGGTCGATGCACGACTGGGCGAGCTTGGTGCGCGATTCGGCGGTGAGGACGGCGTCGGAGAAGTACTTGGAGCCGGTCCAGCCGCCGAGCGAGATGAGCGCCTTGAGCCCTGGGTGCTTGGCCTTGAGCTTGCGGAGCTGGTTGAGGTTGCCGTTGAGGGCCTGGCCGGGCTCGTCGGCGACGCCGTCGACGCTCTGCTCGGCCGGCACCGGGCGCTGCCAGTCGGCCCACGGGTCCGCGGAGTAACAGGCGCCTTCGGCGTTGACGAAGCCGAACGCGTAGTTGACGTGCGTGAGCTTGGCGGCGGCGCCGCTGACGTCCATGTCCTTGACGTGATAGTTGCGCCCGTAGACGCCCCATTGGATGAAGTACGCGACCCGCTTGTAGCGGTCGTGTTCCGCCTGGGCGGGCACGGCGATCGCGGTGAGGGCGACTAAGAGCGACGAGAGAGCGATGAGGATTCTCTTCACGGGGGGCGCCTCCCGGGGCACGCAACTTATAGGAAACTTTCCTATAAGTTGTCCCGGATCGTAGGGCCAGGGGATCAGGCAGTCAATGGCAGCGGGCACACTGGAGACGTGCCATCGACGCTGCCAGACGGAGACCCCGCGCCCGCCTCGGGCGAGCTGCCCGAGAGCGCCCTGCGGGGGCTCGGCGAGCGCCCGTTCGGCTTCTACGTGCACGTGCCGTTCTGTGTGACCCGCTGCGGCTACTGCGACTTCAACACCTACACCGCCGCCGAGCTGGGCCCCGGCGCCTCGCGCGCCGACTACGCGGCCACGGTGGTGGAGGAGATCCGGCTCGCCCGCCGCGTGCTCGGTGACGCCGAACTGCCCGTCGAGACGGTGTTCTTCGGCGGCGGCACGCCCACGCTGCTACCCGCCGAGGACCTGTCGAGGATCCTGGCGGCCATCGGCGCGGAGTTCGGCCTGGCGCCCGGGGCCGAGGTGACGACCGAGGCGAACCCCGAGTCCGTCGACCCGAAATACCTGGACAGACTCCGGGAAGGCGGCTTCAACCGGGTCAGCTTCGGCATGCAGAGCGCCCGCGACCACGTCCTGCGCGTGCTCGACCGCCAGCACACCCCCGGCCGGGCCGGGCAGGCGGTGCTGGAGGCCAGGAAGGCCGGGTTCGACCACGTCAACCTGGACCTGATCTACAGCACGCCGGGGGAGAGCGACGACGACTGGCGCGCCTCGCTGGCCGCCGCCGTCGAGGCCGAGCCCGACCACGTGTCGGCCTACTCGCTGATCGTCGAGGACGGCACCCGCCTGGCCGCCCGCATCCGGCGCGGCGAGCTGCCGATGCCCGACGACGACGTGGCCGCCGACCGCTACGTGATCGCCGACGAGATGCTGGCCGCGGCCGGGTTCCGCTGGTACGAGGTGTCCAACTGGGCGACCTCCGACGACGCCCGGTGCCGCCACAACCTGCTCTACTGGACCGGCGGCGACTGGTGGGCCGCAGGGCCCGGCGCCCACAGCCACGTCGGCGGCACCCGCTGGTGGAACGTCAAGCACCCCGCCCCCTACGCGCAGCGCCTGGCGGAGGGCCTGTCGCCCGCGCACGCCCGCGAGGAGCTCACCGGCGAGGACCGGGCGACCGAACGCCTCATGCTGGAGCTCCGGCTCGCGTCCGGCTACCCGCTGGCCGACGTGCCGCCCACCGGCCGCACCCACGTCGCCGCCGCGCTGGCCGACGGGCTCCTGGAGCCGGAGGCGTTCAAAGCCGGCCGCATGGTGCTCACCCTCCGGGGCCGCCTGCTCGCCGACGCCCTGGTCCGCGACATCCTGAGCTGATCAGGCCGCCGCGCTCACGGGGCCTCGGTGACGAAGTCGATCAGCTCCTCGACCCGGCCGAGCAGCTCGGGCTCCAGATCGGCGTAGGTCGAGACGGAGCCGAGGATGCGCCGCCAGGCGTCGGCCGGCTCGGCGCGCCAGCCCAGGGCAGCGATCACGCCCTCCTTCCACGGCACCCCGCGCGGCACGTCCGGCCAGGCCGCGATGCCCACGGCCGACGGCTTGACCGCCTGCCAGATGTCCACGTACGGGTGCCCGACCACGAGCACGTGCGGCGAGGTGACCTGGGCGGCGATGCGGCTCTCCTTGGAGCCCGGCACCAGATGGTCGACCAGCACGCCCAGCCGCCGCCCCGGCTCGGGCGCGAACTCCTCGACGATCGCCGGCAGGTCGTCGACGCCCTCCAGGTACTCGACGACCACGCCCTCGACCCGCAGGTCGTGACCCCAGATCTTCTCCACCAGGGCGGCGTCGTGCACGCCCTCGACGTAGATGCGGCTCTCGCGGGCCACCCTGGCCCGCAGCCCCTCCACGGCGATCGAGCCCGAGGCGCTGCGCCGGGGCGCCCGGGGAGCGGCGGCCTGGGGCCGCACGAGCGTCACGACCTTGCCCTCCAGCAGGAACGCGGCGGGCGCGAGCGGGAACAGCCGGCGCCTGCCGAAGCGGTCCTCCAGCGTGACGGCCTCCTTGTCGCAGGCCACCACCGCGCCGCAGAAGCCGCTGTCGGCGTCCTCCACCACCAGGTCCGGCTCGGCCGGCACCTGCGGGATCTTGCCCTTGCCCGGGCGCCGCCAGTTTCCCGCGAGAACATCACCGTCGTACACACCGGGGACCGTAGCAAATCACCCGCCCGCCGCGAGGCGCTTGCGGTGCCCGCCGCGGCGTACCACGACCACGATCGTCACGAAGGCCGCCGCGAGCACGCCGATCGCGGCCACGATCGCGGCCACCGCCGCGCCGCCCACGACCCCGGCCGCCGCGCCGAGCACGCCCGTGCCGATGCCGAACCTGGCGTCCGACTGCTGCTGGGTGGCGCAGGTGACCTGGTACTGGCCCGCCGACGGCGCGTTGACCAGCGCGATCTGCTCCCAGCGGGTGCCGTCGACGGTGAGCGTGGTCGTACTGGAAGGCGCGATGAGCGTGGCGCCGCCGGAGATCTGGCAGTCGTAGCTGACCGGGCCGTCGGAGGCGAGGTAGAGGGCGGGGCCGTCGGCGGGGTCGAGCGTGGCCGCTACCGTCTCGCCGGCGGCGAACGTGCGGCTCGGCGCCACGTTCGCCACCGTGCTGAACAGGCTGCTGACGAACAGCGCCCCGGCGGCCAGCACGCACACGGCGGCCACGCCCCACGCGACGCCGATCCACCGCAGCCGGGGCCGGATCGCCTTCGGGTCCACCCGCTGCCCGTACGGAGGCGGGAACTGCTGCCCGTACGGGGGCGGCGGCGGGGCGAAGTAGGGCTGCTGACCAGGGGGAGGGGGCGGATACTGGTGGTGGGTCCCCGGCTGCGGCCCCGGCGGAGGCGGCGGGCCGTACGGCGAATTGTCCGTCATGGCGGCAAGTGTGAGGCTTGGCATTCGGCTTGTCATCGGGCCCCCGGCGTTATCGCACCTTGTGGGTGAGAGCCGTACACTTGGCACTCGGGAACACAGAGTGCTAGACCTGGCGTTTCCCCTAAAGGCAGCGGTAGGAGGTGCGCACGTGCTCGACGATCGTAAACTCGCGGTGCTCCGCGCCATTGTCGAAGACTACGTGTCGACCAACGAACCCGTCGGCTCGAAGGCGCTCGCCGAGCGCCACAACCTCAAGGTCTCCCCGGCGACGGTCCGCAACGACATGGCCGCGCTGGAGGAGGAGGGCTACATCACCCAGCCGCACACCAGCGCGGGCCGAGTGCCGACGGACAAGGGTTATCGCCTGTTCGTCGACAGGCTCTCGCAGGTCAAGCCGCTCTCCGGAGCGGAGCGCCGGGCGATCGAGACCTTCCTGGCGGGCGCGGTCGACCTCGACGACGTGGTGACCCGCACGGTGCGGCTGCTCGCGCAGCTCACCAGGCAGGTCGCCGTCGTGCAGTATCCGACCCTGACCCGTTCCACGGTCCGGCACGTCGAGCTGGTCCCGCTCGCCGAGCGGCGGGTCATGCTCGTCCTGATCACCAACACCGGCCGCGTCGAGCAGCGCGTGATCGAGCTGCCCGAGGTGGTGGAGGACACCCGCATCGCGCACCTGCGCGCGGTGCTCAACGCCTGTCTCGACGGCTGCGGCCTGGCCAGCGTGCCGGAGCTGGTGTCCGACCTGCCCGAGCGGCTGCCGGTCGAGGACCGGCCGGTGGTGGCGACGATCCTGTCGGTCCTGCTCGAAACGCTCGTCGAGCGGCACGACGAGAAGATCGTGTTCGCCGGCGCGGCCAACCTGGCCGGCGCCGACTTCAGCGTCGGCCTGCGCGACGTGCTGGAGGCGCTGGAGGAACAGGTCGTGCTCATGCGGCTGCTCGGCGAGACAACCACAGACACCCCGTCCGCTCTCACCGTGCGCATCGGTTCCGAGAACGCCTATACCGGACTGCGGGGCACGTCCATCGTCGCCACGGGATACGGTCAAGGCGACAACCAACTGGCCCGGCTCGGCGTGCTGGGCCCCACGAGGATGGACTACCCCGTGACGATGGGCGCCGTACGCGCGGTGGCACGCTACGTCAGCCAGATCCTGGCTGCATCTTAAGAGGTCGATAAGTGGCAAACAGCGACTACTACGCCACCCTCGGGGTGCGCCGTGACGCCAGTCAGGACGAGATCAAGAAGGCCTACCGCCGGCTGGCCCGCGAGCTGCACCCTGACGTGAATCCCGATCCCGCCACCCAGGAGCGGTTCAAGGAGATCACGCAGGCCTACGAGGTGCTGTCCGACCCGAGCAAGCGCCAGATGTACGACCTCGGCGGCGACCCGTTCGGCGGCGGCGGCGCGGGTGCGGGCGCCGGCGGGTTCGGCGCCGGGTTCCCGTTCAGCGACATCATGGACGCCTTCTTCGGCACCGCCGGCGGCACGCGCGGGCCCCGCTCGCGCGCCAGGCGCGGCCGCAACGCGACCATCCGGGTCGAGCTCGACCTGCGCGAGACCGCGTTCGGCACCACCCGCGAGCTCGTCGTCGACACGGCCGTCACCTGTGAGGTGTGCCAGGGCGCCGGCACCGCCCAGGGCACCCACCCCGACACCTGCGACATGTGCAACGGGCGCGGCGAGATCTCCCAGGTCACCCGCTCGTTCCTGGGCCAGGTCATGACCTCGCGGCCGTGCCCGCAGTGCGGCGGCTTCGGCAGCATCATCCGCCACCCGTGCCAGGAGTGCTCCGGCGACGGCCGGGTGCGCACCCGGCGCACGATCAAGGTCCGGATCCCGGCCGGCGTCGAGGACGGCACCCACATCCAGCTCGCCGGCGAGGGCGAGGTCGGCCCCGGCGGTGGCCCGCCCGGCGACCTGTTCCTGGAGATCGCCGAGAAGCCGCACGAGATCTTCGAGCGGCGCGGCGACGACCTGCACTGCACGGTCCAGATCCCGATGACGGCGGCCGCGCTCGGCACCATCCTGTCCGTCGAGACGCTCGACGGCCCGGAGGAGGTCGACGTGCGGCCCGGCACCCAGTCCGGTCAGGTCATCACCATGTACGGGCGCGGCGTCCAGCGGCTCAACGAGTCGGGCCGCGGCGACCTGCTCATCCACGTCAACGTCGAGACGCCCGGCCGCCTCGACCCGGCCCAGGAGGAGCTGCTGCGCGAGCTGGCCAAGCTGCGCGGCGAGGAGCGCCCGCCCGGCAAGTTCGCGCCGGGGCAGCAGGGGTTCTTCTCACGGCTGCGCGACGCGTTCAACGGCCGCTGAGGCCGCCGTCAGGAGCTCCTCCGGCAGCGCCACCCGGGCGGTCACCCCGGAGCGGGGCGTCTCGTGCAGCCACACCCGCACGCCGAGCCGCTCCGCCAGCCGGCCCACCACGTGGTGGCCGAGGCAGCGGTCGGGCGCGGCCAGGAAGCTCTCCTCGCCCCTGAGCCGGGCGTTGGCCGCGGCCAGCTCGGCGGGCGTCATGCCGACGCCGTGATCGGTGATCGTGATGCGGCACTCGCCCTCGTCGGCGCGCGCCCAGATCTCCACCTCGGCGTCGGGCGGCGAGAACGCCAGCGCGTTCTCCACCAGCTCGGCCAGCAGGTGCGCCACCTCGGCCACGACGGCCCCGCGCACCAGCGGGCCGTCCAGCACCCGCAGCGTCACCCGGTGATGGCCCTCCATCTCCGCCAGCGTCATCCGCACCACGTCGGCCACCGGGACCGGCTCCGACGAGCGGCGCGCCGCCCGCTTGCCCGCCAGCACCAGCAGGCTCTCGGCGTTCCTGCGCAGCCGCCCGGTCAACCGGTCGAGCTCGCACAGCCGCGCCAGCGCCGCCGGGTCGGACTCGTGCCGCTGCAGCACGCCGACCGCGCCGAGCTGACGGTGCACCAGGTCGCGGTTGCGCCGCCCCAGCTCGGCCAGCGCCTCCGCGGTGCCCTCGCGCAGCGCCGTCCGCTGGGCGGCCAGCCGCGCCGCCGTCGCGTGCATGCCGCCGACGGCCCACGCCACCTCGGTGAACGCGTCGGCCCGCGCCCTGCCGGGGCCCGCCTCCCGTACGCCGGACTCCAGCTCGGCCGCGTGGTCGCGCAGGATGGCCGCCTCCGTGGCCAGGTTGCGCAGCGGGCGCAGGACCGAGCGCACGACCAGCGCCCCCAGCGCGAGCAGCACCAGCGTCAGCGCGGCGCCGGAGGACGCCAGCGTCACCAGGCGGCGCGTCTCGCGCTCCACGGCGGCCACGGCGGCCGCGCGGGCCTGACCGCCCGCCACCCGCTGGGCGGCCCTCAGCGCGTCCGTACGGGCCTCCGTGGCGCTCTCCCATGCCCGGGGCCCCGCCGTCACCGCCGTGCCCGAGGCGCTCGCCACGGCCTCCTGCTCCAGCGCGGCCACCCGGGCCACCGGTCCGGCCCGCAGCGCCCGGTCCAGCGCCGCCGCGCCCGTCCGCCCGGCCATCCGCCCGTAGCGGGCCAGGGCGTCGTCCGCCACGGCCCCGGCCCGCAGGAACGCCGCGTAGTCGGCCGCCGCGAACCCGCCCGCCGCCAGCGCCCCCGTCACCAGCGCGCGCTGCTGCGCGGCGGCCTCCTTGCCCCGCGCCAGCGCCTCCAGCGGCCCCGCCCGGTGCGAGGCCGCCAGCACGGCCGCGATCGTCGTCGTATAGGCGGTGAACACCGTCAGATGCCGGGGCCGCGCCCCCACCTCCCCCGGCACGGCCGCCGCCCCCGGCACGGCGCTCCCGGTTGAGCCCGGCACGACGGTCCCGGCCGCGCCCGGCACCGCGCCTTCGGCAGCTCCTGGGACGGCGGTTCCGGTTTCCCCGGGGACGGCGGTTGCGGTCGCTCCGGGGACGGCGGCCGTGCCGGGGGCGGTGGTTCCGGCGGCGCCCGGCACGGCGGCTCCGGTCGCCCCGGGGACGGCGCCCTCGGCTGTCCCGGCGGCGTTCCCGGCGTTCCCGGCGTTCTCCCCGGCCGCGCGGATCTCGGCCAGGGTGCCGGGCCCGGGAAGCGACTCGCGTACGCGCCCGGCTCCGGCGCGGCCGCTGAGCAGCGGGGCGAGGGCGCCGTCGGTGGCGCGGCGGGCGGCGGCGAGGTCGGCGGTGAAGCGCTCCTCACCGGCCGCGCGGCCCGCGGCGAGGGTGCGTTCGCGCTGGAGGGCGTGGACCAGGTCCTCGGCGGCGAGCGCCACGTCCACCTGGCGGACGCCGGACGCGGCCTCGGCACGGGCCGCGGCGAGGTCCGCGACGCCGGCTCCCGTCGCCGCGATGAGCAGCAGCGCCGGCACGGCCGGCAGCAGGAACAGGCGCGCCCTCAGGGGCAGCCCGCGGGCGGGGGACATGGTCATCGCGCTGGGCCCTCGTAAAGTGACGTCAGGAAAGTGCGAGTGCACGTGACACGATATTGCGTCGCGTGTTCGCTTGACTGCGTGACGTGAAGAATCTGGAGTGCGACACGGTGACGGTTCCGGTGTTCCTCGCGGCGGATCTGAGCGGGTCCGAGCTGGTGCTCGACGGCCCCGAAGGGCGGCACGCGGCGTCGGTGCGGCGGCTGCGCGAGGGTGAGCGGGTCGACCTGACCGACGGCGCGGGCGCGGTGGCCGAGTGCGTGGTGCGCGAGGTGCTGAAGGACGCGCTGCGGCTGGACGTGCTGGCCCGCCACGAGGTGCCCGCGCCGCGGCCCCGGCTGGTCGTGGTGCAGGGCCTGCCCAAGGGCGACCGGGGCGAGCTGGCCGTGGAGATGATGACCGAGGCGGGAGTCGACGTGATCGTGCCGTGGGCCGCCTCGCGCAGCATCACGCAGTGGAAGGGCGATCGGGCCGCCAAGGCGCTGGGCCGGTGGCGGTCCACGGCGCGGGAGGCGGGCAAGCAGGCACGCCGGTTCCACCTGCCGGAGGTGGCCGAGCCCGCCACGACGGCCCGCGTCGAGGCGCTGCTGGCAGGCGCGGCGCTGGGGCTGGTGCTGCACGAGGAGGCGGCCGAGCCGCTGTCACGGGTGGCGCTGCCGGCGGGCGGCGACATCGTCGTCGTGGTGGGCCCGGAGGGCGGCGTGTCGGAGGACGAGCTGGCGCGCTTCGAGGCGGCCAAGGCGGTGCCGGTGCTGCTGGGGCCGACGGTGCTGCGCACCTCGACGGCGGGCGTGGCGGCGGCGGCCGTGCTGCTGGCACGCTCCGGCCGCTGGTAGCGTCCCGGCGGGCCATCCGCCTGGGGCGCCTGGGGGCGTCAGGGGAGCGGGGGCGGGGTGGCGAGCAGCGGGCTGGGCGCGTCCGACGCGGTCGGCGCCGGGTCGCCCGGCGGGCACTCCTCGGCGGGGCAGGGCGCCTCGGGCGCGGCGGTCTCCGAGATCGACGGGTCCGGCGAGGGGGAGGGCGTGATCTCCGGGCAGTCGGCGGGCGGCTCCGCCTGCTCCTCCGCGGCCGTCGGGCACGGCGTCGTGCTGGGCTCGGAGCTGGGGGAGGGGGAGGGCTTGCTGGTCGACCTGGCCGTCTCCGGCGGCTGCGGCGAGGGCGGCGGCGTGGACGGGTCGGGGACGACGACCGCCGGCGGGTCCTGCCGTACGGTGGCCTTCGGCTCGGCGGGCCGGCTGGTCGACGACTTGGCCGGCGGGGTGGCGCTGGAGGTGGCCTCGACCTCCTGGACGGGCACCCGCTCGATCACCTGGTTGCGCAGCTCGGGGACCACCATCACGATCGTGGCGGCGACCAGGACGGCGCTGGCCGCGGCGGCGCCCACCCGCCACCAGATGAGGTTGCGCGCCCCGCGCCGCTCGATCCGGGCGCGGATGATCTCCAGCCCGTCCGGCGAGGGCACGACCGCGTCCGCCTCCGCGTGGAGCGCACGGCGCAGGGCGTCGCCGTGCTCGTCGGGGGGCTGGGTCATGACATCTTCTCCAGGACGGATCGCAAGGCGGCCATGCCACGCGCCGTGTGGCTCTTGACCGCGCCCTTGCTGATGCCCATGGCGTGGGCGATCTCAGCCTCGGACAGATCACCGTAGTAACGAAGGACCAGTGCCTCTCTCTGACGGGTGGGCAGGGCTCGCAGCGCCTCGATCACGGCGGAGCGTTCGAGCTCGCCGATCGCGCCGTTCTCGGCGCTCGGCGCGTCGGGCAGGCCCTTCGGCGCGTATTTCTCGACGACCGCGCGGTGACGCAGCACGGAACGGGACCGGTTGACGACGGACTGACGCAGGTAGGCGAGTGCTTTGTCGGGGTCACGCAGTCTGCGCCAGGCGCCGTGGATGGCGACGAACGCGTCCTGCACGACTTCCTCCGCGGTTGCCATGTCGCGCACCAGCAACACAGCGAGACGTACCAATGACCGAAAGTGCGCGCTGTACAGCGCGGTCACGGCCATGTCGGCGTCCCACCCGACCGGCACCGCCCCCATGGACCTGTCGGCCAGGAGGGTTTCGGTGGTCACTTCAGTGGGACGCGCGGCCTTGCCTGAGGGTTTACGCTCTTCCGGTTCCTTAGGGGGCATGACCCAGTCGTGTCCTCGCCAGGTGGCCTCGCCCGACCCTGAATCGTCTTTTTTCCTTGAAGTGTCGCACACACACCCTAACCGCGTTGATCTTCGGACGCCACGCGGGAAGCGGTCACCGATTCGCAACGCCGATCAGGCGATGTCCCGTGTCGGTAAGGTGATCGGGTGACCGACTGCCTCTTCTGCAAGATCGTGGCCAGGGAGATCAAGGCCGAGATCGTCCTGGAGACCGAGCGGGCGCTGGCCTTCCGCGACATCAACCCGCAGGCGCCCACCCACGTGCTCGTCGTCCCGAAGGCGCACCACGCCGACGCGGCGGCCCTGGCCGAGGCCGACGACGGGCTGGCCGACGACGTGCTCAAGGCCGCGCACGCGGTGGCCGTGCAGGAGGGCGTCGCGCCCGGCGGTTACCGGATCGTGTTCAACACCGGGGCCGGCGCCGGGCAGACCGTCTTCCACGTGCACGCGCACGTGCTGGGCGGGCGTGACCTGACCTGGCCGCCGGGGTGATATTGGCATGAGCGATCGGCCTGGTCCCGGCTACCATGGGGGCACAAGCAATGCCAAGGAGACCGGGAGGCATCAGGCCGCTGGCCTGCCCATGTCCGAACTACACGAATCCCGACGAACGGCACCTCCCTCGCGCACTCAAGCCAAGGTGCTGATTCCGGACGAATACCCGATGGTCAGCCTCCTGGGCTCACGTGACGAGCTGCTGCGCGTCATCGAGGGCGCCTTCAAGGCCGACATCCACGTGCGCGGGAACGAGATCACCGTCACCGGCAGCCCCGACGAGAGCGGCACCGTGGTGCGGCTGTTCGAGGAGCTGGTCGAGGTGCTGCGCAGCGGCGGCGAGCTCACCCCCGACGCGGTCGAGCGGAGCATCGCCATGCTCCGCATGACCTCCGACCGCCCGGCCGAGGTGCTGTCGCTCGACATCCTCTCCTCGCGCGGGCGGACCATCAGGCCCAAGACGGTCAACCAGAAGCGCTACGTCGACGCGATCGACAAGCACACGATCGTCTTCGGCATCGGCCCCGCCGGCACCGGCAAGACCTACCTCGCGATGGCCAAGGCCGTGCGCGCGCTCCAGGAGAAGCGGGTCAACCGCATCATCCTGACCCGCCCCGCGGTCGAGGCCGGCGAGCGGCTCGGCTTCCTGCCCGGCACCCTCTACGAGAAGATCGATCCCTACCTGCGGCCGCTCTACGACGCGCTGCACGACATGGTCGACCCCGACTCGATCCCCAAGCTGATGGCCGCGGGCACGATCGAGGTCGCGCCGCTGGCCTACATGCGCGGCCGCACGCTCAACGACGCCTTCATCATCCTCGACGAGGCCCAGAACTCCTCGGCCGAGCAGATGAAGATGTTCCTGACCCGGCTCGGCTTCAACTCCAAGATCGTGGTGACGGGTGACGTCACCCAGGTCGACCTGCCCTCGGGCACGGTCAGCGGCCTGCGGGTGGTGCAGGAGATCCTCGAGGGCATCCCCGACATCCACTTCGCCCGGCTGACCAGCTCCGACGTGGTCCGCCACAAGCTGGTGAGCGAGATCGTCGACGCCTACGGGCGCTACGACGCACTCCAGGAGCCGAAGCAGATCCAGCAGCAGCGGGGAAAGCGCCGATGAGCATCGAGATCAACAACGAGTCCGGCGTCGGCGTCGACGAGGAGACCCTCGTCGCGCTGGCCGGCCACGTGCTCGCCGAGATGGGCATCAACCCGCTGGCCGAGCTCTCGATCGTGGTCGTCGACGAGGACGCCATGGCCGAGCTGCACGAGAAGTGGATGGGCGAGCCCGGCCCGACCGACGTGCTCGCCTTCCCGATGGACGAGCTGCGTCCCGGCGGCGGCGCGCGCGGCGACGGCGAGAGCCCCGCCGACCCGGCGCTGCTGGGCGACGTGGTGCTCTGCCCGCAGGTGGCGGCCCGGCAGGCCGAGGAGGCCGGCCACAGCGCCCAGGCCGAGCTCGAGCTGCTGTGCACCCACGGAATCCTCCACCTGATGGGCTACGACCACGCCGAGCCCGAGGAGCACAAGGAGATGTTCGGGCTGCAGGCCCGGCTGCTCGAAGCCTGGCGGGAGGTGCGCGACTCCCGGTGAACGCCTGGTTGCCGTTGGCCATCGTCCTCGTCGTGGTCGGTGGCCTCATCGCCAGCGCGGAAACGGCGTTGACGCGCATCTCCCGGGTGCGCGCCGAGGAGGCCGTGCGAGACCGCAGGCGCGGCGCCGACCGGCTGCACGCGATCGTCTCCGACGCGCCGCGCTACCTCAACCTGCTGCTCCTGCTCCGGCTGAGCTGCGAGCTGGTCGCGACGGTGATCGCGACGCTGCTGTTCATCGACCTCATGCACGACCAGGGCTGGGCGTACGTCTCCGCCGCGGCCGTGATGATCGTGGTGAGCTACGTGATCGTCGGCGTCATGCCGCGCACCCTGGGCCGCCAGCACGCCGAGCCGATCGCGCTGGCCAGCGCCCCGATCGTCTACGGGCTGACGAAGATCTTCGGGCCGCTGCCCAAGCTGCTCATCCTGCTGGGCAACGCGCTGACGCCCGGCAAGGGGTTCCGTGACGGGCCGTTCACGTCCGAGGCGGAGCTGCGTGACCTGGTCGACCTGGCCGAGGAGCGCCGGGTCATCGAGCCCGACGAGCGCGAGATGATCCACTCGGTGTTCGAGCTGGGCGACACGCTGGTGCGTGAGGTCATGGTGCCGCGCACCGACATGGTCTACATCGAGCGGGGCAAGACGCTCAGCCAGGCGCTGTCGCTGGCGCTGCGCAGCGGCTTCTCCCGCATCCCGGTGGCCGGCGAGAACGAGGACGACGTCATCGGCATCGCCTACCTCAAGGACATCACCCGCCGGGTGCACGAGTCGGGCGCCGACCGCGGGCACGAGCGCATCGAGTCGATCATGCGCCCGGCCACGTACGTGCCCGAGAGCAAGCCGATCGACCAGCTCCTGCGCGAGATGCAGGCCAAGCAGACCCATCTGGCCATCGTCATCGACGAGTACGGCGGCACGGCCGGCCTGGTCACGATCGAGGACGTGCTGGAGGAGATCGTCGGCGAGATCACCGACGAGTACGACCAGGAGGCGCCCCGGGTCGAGCCGATGCCCGGCGGGGCGCTGCGGGTGACGGCCCGGATGCCGGTCGACGAGCTGGCCGAGCTGTTCGACACCGAGATCGAGGTCGACGACGTCGAGACGGTGGGCGGGCTGCTGGCCCACGCGCTGGGCCGGGTGCCGATCGCCGGCTCCCAGGCCGAGGTGGCGGGGCTCAGGCTGACGGCCGAGAGCCTGGCCGGGCGGCGCAACCGGATCAGCACCGTGGTCGTGCGGCGGGTGCTGCCGCTGGGCGACGACGTGGTCCCTGCCCGCGCCGAGCACGACTGACCGGCGGGTCCAGGTTGTCGCAAGCGTTCTACAAGTCTTCTGCAAGCGCCGTCCGCCAGTCTTTCTCTCGACACCCTGTGCGGTGGGTGTCACGAGGGGGGCTTCCGAGCGCCGGGTGGGGTTCGCGGCGGGAGGAAGGCTTCCGGGGGGACGGCAACGTCTCGATCAGCTAGCCGATCGTGACGTTGTTCGGCGTAAAGGGTGTTCTCGTCCGAACAGGACGGGAGCACCCTTTTTGCGTTTGATCCTTTGTTGGTAGTAGCGGTGGATTGCCGTAATTGCCGACCGGGGAGGCTGCCGGTCGGAGGGAATCATGAAACGCGGACAGCGGATCATCGCCTGCGGGCTCCTTGCCGGTGCCCTGACAGGCTGCGGAGACGGCGGCCTCGTCCAAGGGGTCGACGTACAGGCCCTGGCCCAGATGCGGGAGGTTCTCAAGAAGGAGCCGCGGCTGCCCGAGGGCTTCTCGCCCCGGCCCGAGCAGGCGTGGCGGGCGCCGTTCACCCCGGCCGACCGCAACTGCCGGGCCGTGCTCGACGCGGCCGGTGGGCGGGCGCCCGCGCAGGAGCTGACCGCGCAGGCCGCGGCCAGCTATCAGGGCGACGAGCTCGGCGAGCAGGTCGGCGTCGGCCTGGCCCGCTACACCGGCGCCGCCGCCGAACAGCACCTGGCCGAACTGACCCGAGCCCTGGAGGCGTGCCGAGCGGTGCGCCAGGGCACCGGCACCCACCTGCGCACCACGCTGGTGCCGGTCGGGAAGGTGGCCGACGAGGCGGTGGGCGGCGAGCTGCGCGGACGGCTGAACGGCTATCCCTACACGCTCGACGTCGTGCTCGCCCGCTCGGGCGACACGCTGGTCTCGCTGGTGCACACGAGCATGGCCGAGGTGGACCCGCAGCGCACGCGGCAGCTCCTCGACGCGGTGATGCGGATGGCCAGCGCCTAATCTGGTCCTCGTGACTCTCGATCCCGAAGACAGCAAGATCATCACCCTGGCCCGGTCGTCCCGGGCGCGCAACGGCTCCGCCCAGGGCGCCGCCGTACGCGACGAGACCGGCCGCACCTACGCGGCCACCGACGTCGCGCTCACCTCGCTCACCCTGTCGGCGGTGCAGGTGGCCGTGGCGACGGCCGTCTCCAGCGGCGCGCGGTCGCTGGAGGCCGTGGCGCTGGTCACCGACGGCGACGGGCCGAGCGCCGCCGACGAGGCCGCCGCCCGCGAGCTCGGCGTCAAGACCATCCTCGTGGCCGGCCCGGACGGCACGCTGCGCGACGGCACGCCCGGCGGAGCCTGACATGCCGATGTCGCCGTTCCTGGCCGACCTGCGCGCCAAGGTCGGCTCCCAGCTCCTCATGCTGCCGTCGGTCAACGGCTGCGTGTTCGACGAGAGCGGCAGGCTGCTGGTGGCACGACACGGCGACGTCGGCCTCTGGGCCACCCCGGGCGGCGGCGTCGACCCCGACGAGCGGCCCGAGGACGCCGTCGTGCGCGAGCTGCGCGAGGAGCTCGGCATCGAGGTCCGCGTACGCGCCCTCATCGGCGCCCACGGCGGCCCCGACTTCCGCGTCCTCTACCCCAACGGGCACCAGGTCGCGTACGTGATCATCACGTACGCCTGCGCCATCGTCTCCGGCACGCCCACCCCCGACGGGGACGAGATCACCGACGCCCGCTGGGTCACCGAGCCGGAGCTGGCCGGGCTCAGGATGACCGCGTGGAGCCCCCACGTGCTGCCCCAGGTCTTCGCCTGGTGGCGTGACCAGGCCGGTCGATGAGCCAGAATGCACTATGTGACTTCGCCAGACAACCATCGCGCCGGATTCGCCTGCTTCGTGGGGAGGCCGAACGTCGGCAAGTCCACGCTGATGAACGCCCTGGTCGGCACGAAGGTGGCGATCACCTCGTCCAAGCCGCAGACCACCCGCCGCGCCATCCGCGGCATCGTGCACCGGCCCGAGGCCCAGATCGTCATCGTCGACACGCCCGGCCTGCACCGCCCGCGCACGCTGCTCGGTGAGCGGCTCGACAGCCTCGTGCTGTCCACGCTCACCGAGGTCGACGTGATCGGGTTCTGCGTGCCGGCCAACGAGCCGATCGGCAAGGGCGACCGGTTCATCGCCGACAAGCTCGCCGCCGTCAAGAACACGCCCGTCGTGGCCGTGGTCACCAAGTGCGACCTGGCGAGCCGCGACCAGATCGCCGCGCAGCTCCTCGCGGTGTCGGAGATCGCGGAGTTCGCGGCGGTCGTCCCGGTGTCGGCGCAGTCGGGCGAGCAGCTCGACGTGCTCGGCGACGTGCTCATCGAGCACCTGCCCGAGTCGCCGCCGCTGTACGAGGACGGGCAGCTCACCGACGAGCCCGAGCAGGTGCTCGTGGGCGAGCTCATCCGGGAGGCGTCCCTCGAAGGCGTCCGCGACGAGCTGCCCCACTCCATCGCCGTCGTCGTCGACGAGATGCTGCCGCGCGAGGGGCGCGACGACCTGCTCGACATCTACGCCCACCTGTTCGTCGAGCGGCCGTCGCAGAAGGCCATCGTCATCGGCCACAAGGGCGAGCGGCTGCGCGAGGTCGGCACCGCGGCCCGCAAGCAGATCGAGGCCCTGCTCGGCACCCGCGTCTATCTCGACCTGCGCATCAGCGTGCTCAAGGACTGGCAGCGCGACCCCAAGCAGCTGCGCCGCCTGGGCTTCTACGACTGACGGGTGGCGGCCGGGGACCGGCGGAACAGCGCCAGGACGGCCAGCACCACCACCGCCAGCGACGCGCCCAGCGCGGCGAACCAGCCGTAGCGGATGACCGGCTCGATCGACAGGAAGCCCAGGTCGATCGAGACCCGGTCGGGCAGGCCGGCCGAGCCGGTCACGAACAGCACCAGCACGACCGCCGCCAGCGCGCCCGGCAGCGCGGCCAGCGCCGCGACGCGCGGGCGGCCGATCAGCCCGGCCAGCCCGCAGCCCGCCGCCGCCAGCCCGGCCAGCAGCGTCCACACGCCGGAGGCGTCGTCGATGCCGCGCACGTCGCGTGACAGCCCGGCGCCGACCAGGTCGCTCGTCGCCTGCGTCCCGGCCCAGGGCAGGACGACGCAGAAGATCAGCAGGCCGCCCGCGAGCATGACGGCGAAGGCGTGGAGTCTCCCGGCGGGTGACGGTGTGAGATGGTCGGCCACCCGATCACCATAAGCCGATCGTGCCGCCGCCACCACCGTCCGCGACGCGCCAACCGTGTGTCCGCGGCGTGCGGCCGGGCGCGCGGCGAGGTCAGGAGTGGCGCCAGGTCTTGGCCTGGTCCTTCACCCAGGCGGAGACCTCCGCCGCGGTGGGATCCTGCCTGATCGAGGTGAACACCACCGGGCCGCCGCCCCGGACCGCCGCCGCGTCGCGGGCCATCGCCTCCAGGTCGGCGCCCACCAGCGGGGCCAGGTCCGTCTTGTTGACGACGAGCAGGTCGGCCTGGGTGACGCCGGGGCCGCCCTTGCGCGGCACCCGGTCGCCGCCCGCCGCGTCCAGGACGAAGATCTGCCGGTCGGCCAGCTTCCGGCCGAACGTCGCCGCCAGGCTGTCGCCGCCGCTCTCCACCAGCACCAGGTCCAGCGGCCCGAACCGCTCCTCCAGCGTCTCCACCGCGTCGAGGTTGGCGGCGAGGTCGTCGCGGATCGCGGTGTGCGGCAGGCCGCCGGTCTCCACGGCCAGGATACGCTCGGGGTCGAGGACGTCCGCGCCGCGCAGGAAGTCGGCGTCGTCGGTGGTGCGGACGTCGTTCGTGACGACGGCGAGCTGCAGGGCCGGGCCGAGCGTCCGGCACAGGGCCGCCACCAGGGCCGTCTTGCCGCTCCCCACCGGTCCGCCGATCCCCAGGCGCAGTGCGCGCCCGTGGCCGTCGGGGGTGTGGTGACGATCGCGGAGGTTGGCGCCCATGGGTGGGTTCCTTCCTGTCGGGAGGTGAAGAGCCTGACGTGGGGCCTGTGCGTACCGTGCTGCGAGGAGAGCCGAGGCGTGGGCGCGGCGTCGGAGAGGCGGTGCGCGTCCACGTCGGCATCCGGCTCCTCCCACGAGGGCGGGTGACCGGGGAGGGACAGCCATCCTCCGGGGACGGCCCCGCGGGCGGGACGTCCCTCACATCTGGAGTTTCCCTCCGAAACGCGGCACCGTCCAGGGGCGGCGCCCCCAAGATCAGCCCGTCAAGATCAGCCCGCCACCCACGCCCGCGCCGAGCGGACGATCTTCTCCAGGTCGCCGCTGTGCGCGCCGTGCCAGTAGACCTGGCCGCACACCCGGCACCGGCCGTAGGCGTCGTAGCTGCGGCGGGTGCCGTCACGCAGCACCGGCTCCACCTCCCGCTTGGCCACCGCCTCCAGCTCCCCGTTGCAGGCCGTGCAGCGCGTCCACGGCCGCAGCGGCGGCGCGAACCGCTCCAGCAGGTCGCGGAGCTGGTCGGGCGCCCGCGTGCCGCGCACGTACGCGCCCAGCCACAGCGCGCGGCGGCGCAGCAGGCCGCGGTCCTGGGTGAGCAGCACCCGCCGCTCCGCGTTCGCCTGTGCCACCAGCGACGGGTCGTCCATGTCGTTGTGGTAGGCCGTGTCGATGCCCAGCAGGCGCAGCCGCCTGGCCAGCGTGCCCAGGTGCACGTCCAGCAGGAAGCGCGGCTCGCCCGGCAGCGGCTGCGGGCGGGGCACCCCGAGCACGTCCACGACGTCGCCGGGGCGCGGCTGGTAGGACGGCGGCACGCCCACGCCGCCGACCGTCATCGGGCCCACCTCCGTCAGCGGGATGCCGGCCGACTCCACGTGGTGACCCAGCGTCGAGGAGCCGTCGGGGGTGATCGGCTGTGCCTCCCGCCGGCGGCTCGCGGGCAGGAACATCAGCAACTCCGGCGCGATGCGAAGAAGCGCGTCCATGACGTCCATTCTGTACGGTCACCTCAGGGGCGGGACGGCGAGCGCGGCGCGTTCCAGGGCCAGTTCGGGCCACCATGAGCCGCCGACGGGGCTCTCCTCGCCGCGCAGCGGGTCCTCCTCGCCGCCGGCGCCCCGGCGGCAGC
This sequence comes from Nonomuraea sp. NPDC003214, assembly GCF_053590035.1. NCBI lineage: Bacteria > Bacillati > Actinomycetota > Actinomycetes > Streptosporangiales > Streptosporangiaceae > Nonomuraea > Nonomuraea sp. NPDC003214. The sequence goes on from NZ_JBSFSX010000005.1 coordinate 150,885, forward strand.
GCCCGCTGGAGGTGCCCGCCCGGTTGATCCACAGGTACGCGTCCACCAGCTCGTCGCCCGTCCGCGTCGTCGGGCGCGCGCCCGCGCCCCGGCCCGGCGGGTTGCACCAGGGCTGCGGGTCGGGCAGCTCGGCCGCCTTCCCCTCCGGCACCCACGGGCCGCGGCCGTTGCGGCTGGTGTCGATGACGAAGTGCGGCAGGTCGGCGGCGTCCACCGGGACGTCCGCCGGGCAGCCCGTGCGGCCCGTCGCCGCCAGGACGGCGACGCACGTGGACAGCTTCCTGCCGTACGCGACCAGGCCGGCCGTCGGCTGGTAGCCCTGAGCGTTGAGGAAGAAGCCGTCGGCGGCCGTCACGCCCGCGCCCACCAGGCTCTGGGCGATCTCCGCCGTGGCGGGCCAGTCCTCGTGGCCGCCGTCCAGGTAGACGGCGGTGCGGCCGCCGCGCTTGAGCTCGCGGACCGCCGTGGCCAGGTCGTGGTAGCGCCGGCTCGGGCTGCCCGGCAGGTCGCAGGCGGCGGTGCCGGGGATCTTGACCAGGCTCGCGGGCTCCAGGATCACCACCGCGTCCGCGCTGCCGAGCTGACCGGCGATCCCCTTGATCCAGCTCTGGTAGGCGGCCATGTTCTCGGCGCCGCCCGGGGCGCAGTCGCCGCCCGGCAGGTGGTCGATCACGAACACCGGCACCCCGCCGGCCCGCTCCGCCTCCTCGACGGCCGTGGCCACCGTGGCCACGGCGTCCTCGCCGGCCAGCCGGATCGCGTGCGGGACGGCGGCCAGGGCACGCATCAGCGCGGCGTCCTCCGGGCGGTCCGCGGCGGCCAGGAACAGCGCCTCGCGTGCGGCGTCCGGCTCCGGCGGGGCGAACAGCCTCACGTCCTCGGCGGCCCGCAGCGGGTTGACGCCCACCGGGGCGGCCTCGTCACCGGGCCGCAGGGCGACCACCGCCGTGGTGACCGCGACGGCCGCCGCCAGCGCCGCCACCCCGGTCGTCAGCCGTCTTCCCGTCGCCGTCCGCCCCCCGCCCGCCGCCGGGCCGTCGCGTACCGGCTCCTGGGGGTCTTCGCCGGACGCGCCGGAGGAGAGGCGGTCGAGGAGGGCCTGGGCCGTGGGGCGGTCGGCGGGATCCCGGGACAGGGCCGCCGCCACCAGCTCGCGCAGCGGCTCGGGCAGTGGCGGCAGGACCGGAGGTTCGTGGACGATCCGGTACAGGATCGCCGGGACCGACTCGCCCGCGAACGGCGAGGCGCCCGTGGCGGCGAAGGCCACCACGCAGCCCCAGGCGAACACGTCCGACGCCGGCCCGACGGGCCCGCCCCGCACCTGCTCCGGCGACATGTACGCGGGCGTGCCCACGACGGCGCTGCTCAGGTCGGCGCCGCCGAGCTGGGCGATGCCGAAGTCGATGACCTTGGGCCCCACCTGCGAGAGCAGCACGTTCGACGGCTTGAGGTCGCGGTGCACGACGCCCGCGCCGTGGATCGCCCGCAGCGCGGTCGCCGTCGCGGCGGCCAGCCCGTCGAGCGCCGACCCCGTCAACGGCCCGGAGCGGCGCACCGCCTCGTCCAGGCTGGGGCCTTCCACGTACTCCGTCACGATGTAGGCGGGATCGCCGGTGACGTCCGCGTCGAGGACGGGAGCCGTGCAGAAGCGGGCAACCCGGCGCGCGGCGGCCACCTCCCGGGCGAACCGCCGCCGGAAGCCCGGGTCGGCGTCCAGACCGGGGTGGATCAGCTTGACCGCCACCCGGCCGCCCGCGGTGTCCGCGCCCAGGTAGACGGCGCCCATGCCGCCCTCACCGAGCCGGCCCAGCAGCGTGTAGGGGCCGGCGTGCCGGGGATCCCCGTCTCGCAGCGCAGCCACGCTCATGATCGCCAGGTTAGACGTCGAGCCGCCAGTCGTTCCACTCGTCCAGCAGCTCGAACCCCATGGCCTCGTTGATCGCCAGCATGTGCGTGTTGGACCGGGCGTTCCAGGTGATGACGCGCTGCACGCCGGGCTCGCTCTCGCGCAGCCAGAACAGGTTCGTCAACTTCATCAGCAGGCCCAGCCGCTGGCCGCGGTGCCCGGCCAGCACGGCGGTGTCGGCCTGGGCGGCCCAGCCGCCGGGGACGTCGGGGGAGATGAAGATGCGTGAGAAGCCCGCCGGGGCGCCGTCGGAGATCCGCCGGGCCAGCACGGAGTAGACGGTCTCGCCCGCCAGCCCGATGCGCTCCTCGGCGAAGCGCACGCTGTCGAGCGGGAAGCGGGACTCCTCGACGCCCTCGCCGCGCGGAGCGTCGTTCATGCCGCCCAGCAGGGTGGCGAGATCGGGCAGCAGGCCGGGCTCGGCCGGGCCGAGCCAACGCTCCACCCGGTAGCCGGCGGGCTCCGGCAGCATGCGGCGCAGCCCGTCCCAGTCGGCCGCGCGCAGGTCGAGCACCCGGCGCGCCTCGCCCAGCGAGAGCGTGAACCCTCGCGCCGAGGCGAACCGCGCCCCGTCGCTCCCCGCCTGCGTCTCGCTCAGCACGAGACGCCTGCCGCGAGCGCGTACCCGCTCCACGGCGTGCGCGAGCAGGGCGGACCCGACGCCGGCCCGTTGCCGTTCCGGCCGCACCACCAGCACCGCCAGCCGGCCCAGGTGGAGGTTCTCGTGCACGGGGAAGGCCAGCATGGTGCCGCCGATCACCTCGTCGCCGTCGACGGCGACGTGCGCCTCGACCTCCGCCCCCGGAAAGCCCCTGGTCACGTCCACCTCGAACCGCCTGCGGGACCACAGCGGCCCCGGCTGGCCGGCGTACGCGGCGACGAACGCGTCATGGAGCGCGGGCAGCAGCCTGCCCGGCCGCTCGGGATCGATGCGCTGGATCTGCATGCGTCCCAGCCAAACGCACCGGCGACGGCGACGCGACCGGTTTTCCTACTGGCGGTAGTTCTCCACCTCGGCGGCCGGCCGCACGGCGGCGTCGTCGGGGTCCTCGCCCGCGCTGCGGCGGGCGCGGCGCTGGCGCAGCAGGTCCCAGCACTGGTCGAGCGCCGTCTCCAGCTCCCTGACCCGGGCGTTCTCCTCGTCGGAGGGCAGCTCGCCCGCGCGCAGCCTCTCACGCAGGCCGCGCTCCTCGTCGACCAGCTCGCTGATCCTGCTGAGAATCTCGTTGTCCCGCATGCTCAAGATCCTACGTATCGCGTGATAGAACACGCCCTATGGCTGGTATCGCGCTGGTAAGAAAGCCTGGTTCGCGCATCGCCGAGGGCATCGTCACCCACCTCCAGCGCCAGTCCGTCGACCCCGAGCGCGCCGCGGCCCAGCACGCCGCGTACGTGGCCGCGCTCGACGCCGCCGGCTGGCGGCCCGTGCACGCCGAACCCGCCGACGACCTGCCCGACGCGCCGTTCGTGGAGGATGCGGTCGTGGTCGCCGGGACGCTGGCCGTACTGACCAGGCCGGGCGCGCCCGGGCGGCGGCCCGAGGTCGAGTCCGTCGAACCCGCCGTACGCGGCCTCGGCCTGACCACGGTCAGGATCACGCCGCCCGCCACGCTCGACGGCGGCGACGTGCTCCAGACCGGGCCCACCGTGTACGCGGGCCGCTCCGGACGGACGAACGACGCGGGCATCGCCCAGCTCACCGCGCTGCTGCCCGAGCGCGACGTGGTGCCCGTCGACCTGACAGGCGTGCTGCACCTCAAGTCCGCCGTCACCGCGCTGCCCGACGGCACGCTCATCGGCGACCCCGCCCATGCCGACCTGCCCGGCCTGCTCGAACCGCCGGAGGAGTCCGGCGCCCACGTGGTGCCGCTCGGGCCCGGCAGCGTGCTGATGGCCGCCTCCGCGCCGCGCACCGCCGCGATGCTCGGCAGGCGCGGGCTCGACGTGGTGACCGTGGACATCTCCTAGTTCGAGAAGCTCGAAGGCTGCGTCACCTGCCTCAGCGTCCTCATCCCGGCACCGCGCTGAACTGCCTGCTCTCACCATGTGAGAACCGGGGCGGTCCACGGCGAGACGTCTGGTAGCGTGAACGGCATGCTGCGCGGGCTCCTTCTTAGCTGCCGCGGCGGGGGCCACTGAGGCCGGCTCCCTCGCCGCGGAGCCAGTCATGCGCGTCGGCCGCTTCGACCCGACCGACAGGAGCACCCGACATGACCGCCCAGCGACCCAGCCCGATGCCGTTCCAGCGCTACCAACCCTTCGAGCCTGTCCGGCTGACCGACCGCACCTGGCCCGACCAGGTCATCACCAAGGCCCCGCGCTGGTGCGCGGTCGACCTGCGTGACGGCAACCAGGCGCTGATCGACCCCATGGACTCCCACCGCAAGCTCCAGATGTTCGAGCTGCTGGTGAAGATGGGCTACAAGGAGATCGAGGTGGGCTTCCCGGCCGCCTCCCAGACCGACTACGACTTCGTCCGCCAGATCATCGACGAGGACCGCATCCCGGACGACGTCGTCATCCAGGTGCTGACGCAGGCCAGGCCCGAGCTCATCGAGCGCACCTTCGAGGCCATCCAGGGCGCCCGGCAGGCCATCGTCCACCTGTACAACTCCACCTCGACGCTGCAGCGCCGCGTCGTGTTCGGCCAGGACAAGGACGGCATCACCGCCATCGCGGTCGAAGGCGCCAAACTGGTCAAGAAGCTGGCCGACGCCACCGACGTCGACGTCTACTTCCAGTACTCGCCCGAGTCGTTCACCGGCACCGAGCTGGAATACGCCGTCGAGGTGTGCGACGCCGTCAACGAGGTGTGGCAGCCCACCCCCGACCGCAAGGTCATCGTCAACCTGCCCGCCACCGTCGAGATGGCCACCCCCAACGTCTACGCCGACCAGATCGAGTGGATGCACCGCCACCTCAAGCACCGCGACTCCATCATCCTGTCGCTGCACCCGCACAACGACCGAGGCAGCGCCGTGGCCGCCGCCGAGCTCGGCTACATGGCCGGCGCCGACCGCATCGAAGGCTGCCTGTTCGGCAACGGCGAGCGCACCGGCAACGTCTGCCTGGTCACCCTCGGCATGAACCTGTTCTCCCAGGGCATCGACCCGGAGATCGACTTCAGTGACATCGACGAGATCCGCCGCGTCACCGAATACTGCAACCAGCTCCCCGTCCACCCGCGCCACCCGTGGGGCGGCGAGCTCGTCTACACCGCCTTCTCCGGCTCCCACCAGGACGCCATCAAGAAGGGCTTCGAACACCTCGAAGCCGACGCCGCCGCGGCCGGCGTCCCGGTCGACTCCTACACCTGGGCCGTCCCGTACCTGCCGATCGACCCCAAGGACATCGGCCGCACCTACGAAGCCGTCATCCGCGTCAACAGCCAGTCCGGCAAGGGCGGCGTCGCCTACATCATGAAGGCCGACCACCAGCTCGACCTGCCGCGCCGGCTGCAGATCGAGTTCTCCAAGGTCGTCCAGTCCCGCACCGACGCCGAAGGCGGCGAAATCAGCCCCGCTGCCATGTACGGCATCTTCCAGGACGAATACCTGCCCACGCCGCACAACCGCTGGGGCCGCCTCGGCCTCATGGCCCACCGCCACGAATCCACCGTCGACGACCAGGACCGCATCAGCGCCGACGTCCGCATCGACGGCGAGATCCGCGAAGTCGCCGGCACCGGCAACGGGCCCATCTCCGCGTTCATCGACGCCATCGCCAAGGTCGGCATCCAGGCCCGCGTCCTCGACTACGTCGAACACGCCATGAGCGCCGGCACCGACGCCAAGGCCGCCTCCTACCTGGAGTGCGAGGTCAACGGGCAGGTGCTGTGGGGCGTCGGCATCGACGCCAACACCACCACCGCCTCCCTGAAGGCCATCATCTCAGCCGTGAACCGGGCTTACCGGTGAGCTGCTGAGTGGCGGTGGTCGTGGCTTGAGGACTGTGCGACTGCGCTCCCTGGGTTCCTTGGGTCCCTTGGGTTCCTTGGGGGGTGCAGTCGTACAGCTCGCCGTAGCGGGACTGGGCTATGCGCATGAGGGCGATAAGATCCTGGATCGCATCCCTGCCCTTGGCCACTTTGGCCAGGCTTATGTCGATCAGCCGATCATCGCGGCCGCACCGAAACTTCGCGCTGACCCGGTAGGGCTGATCGGCGAATATTGAGTCGGGCATATACCCAGCCATTCCGTCGCCAAGTTCGCTGGGAAGGGCGATGCCGCTGTGCCTGCTGTAGAGCCGACGTCTGTCTTTCATGACGAAGTCAAGATGTTCCTGGCTTGTTCCGCCGCCGACCTGTAGCCAGCCCACCTCAAGCGGACGAGATGTGTCGCCGACCGTCCAACATTCACCGCTCATCTCGTCACCACTTGTTTTCTGTGTGAGAGCTCCGATTGTGCCGCTCACTGCACGAAACGCCTGCTCCGGGACTAGTCCGCAGGTGTATGGAGAAGAAGCCGTGACTGGGCGGGAGGCTGGCGTGGGCGAAACCGGATTGACTGGTCCGCAAGCTGCGACGAGCAACGCGAGAGCAGGCAAGGCAGGGTTAGCGCGTGTCATCTGCCGCCTCCCGAGGACGGGGCATCGAGGTCGAGATAGTCGTCTACCTCACTAGTCCGGCGAAATGTGGTATTGAAACGATCGAGTATATCCCCGCCCCCGCCTTTTCTCCGGACCCAGTCAAGGAAATCGCTGTATTCCAGAGAAGTCATTTCAGTGAAGGGCTTGATTGTGGGAGGTGTTCCGACCGTGAACTTCCGGTCTTGTAGCCTAGCGTCCACAAGCAATCCCTTGCTCAACATGGCGGAGGCGAGCATCTGTTCAGCCAGCCTCGCCACTCCAAGACGGTTGTCGGCTAATGTCTGATACGTCTCGTCCAAGTTGTGACTGCGTCCGGACATCTGTTTCGCTACGTGCTTGGAAATCTCCTCATACCCGGCTCCGGCGAGTTTGTCGTACCCCTTGCTGATCAGCTCGCCGAACACTCCAGCGGCCAGCTCGCCTGCATGTCGGGCTCCTGGTGCCGGAAGCAGCCCGATCGCGTTGCCGACCATGGTCTTTAGCGCTTCATCTGCCTTCTTGTCATCCAACCCCTGGGCGATCAGTATCTGGCGTCGTGTCTCCACTATCTGGTTGAAGGGAGATGCTTCCTCGACTGTGCGGTCTGTCAGGAACTGCATGATGTCGGCCTTGTCGACTCGCCCGTCCTCGTCGAAGTCGAAGTGTTTGACATCGGCTTGCGTAAAGCCGAGCCGTTCGGCGTTGGAGGCGTCGAGACCGACCGGAGGCACGCTGTCCAACGCTGCCCGCATGTGTTCCACCTGGGCACCCACCAGCGCTGCGAACCCGGCGTCGTTGGAGGTGGCCAGCAGTAGGGCGTAGGACATGTCCGCGGGTGCGACCTTCTCGAATGAAGCCTGGTTCAGGTACAGCTGAGAAAGTTCGTCCACGTTCGCGGCGATGGCCCGGGCCAAGGGGTACGACAGGGGCGCATAGCGGTCGAACAGTTCTCTGTTGACGAGTTTGAGGTTGCCGTCGTCCGCTTTGCCGAAGGCGCTCCGCACCTCGTCGGACAGGATCTTGGTCAGCTCGGCGGCCAGGTGTCGTGAGGTGGGGTCCTGGCCGGTGGTGGCGGTGATCAGCAGGTCGTTGAAGGGTGCGTGGTCCTTCAGGTAGAGGGAGGCTCGCCAGCGCGTCGTCAGCAGGTAGTCCAGCATGGACTCCTTCCAGCCGGGCGGGGTGTGGGCCAGGAGGGCGTGGGCGGCTTCGCGGCTGGACTTGGCGGCGTGGAAGAGGTCGTCCACGACCGCGGAGGATCCTCTGGCGCCGGGGACGCCGGCGTGGGTGCCGGGGCGGAGGAGGGTGCCGAGGCCGAGGGCGCCGGCGAGGTCGGGGACGGGGATCTGGGTGCTGCCGAAGAGGCGGCCGAGCGCGTCGCCGGTGGCTGCCCATTGGGCTTTGCGCTGGTCGTGTTCGTAGGCGATGGCGTCGCGGCCGACGACGGTCATGAACTCCCGGGAGAACGGGGTCCGGCCGTCGTGGGCTCGCCAGATGAGGGCCTGGGCCTGGTAGCCGGTGTAGGCGGTGTCGCCGGTCCGGTGGGTGGCGCGGCCCTGCTGGGTGAGGTCCTTGAGGAAGGTGGCGCCCAGGTACGCGGGGTCGCGCGGGTCGGTGGCCTTGGCCAGGGCGGTGGCGAGCAGGCTGAGGACGTGGGGGGCGGTGGTGGTGAGCGGGGTGGCGGTCTGGCGGTCGCGGGCGTCGCGGAGCTGGGCGGCGAGGGAGCCGGGGAGGCGGGTGACGCCTTCGGCGCCCAGGACGCCGAGGAAGGTCTTGACGAACGCGGCGTCGGAGGTGCGGGAGGCGTACGCGCGCAGTTCGGCGAGGGCGCGGGTGTCGCCGTCGGCGGCACGCCGGGCGGCGCGGGCGGCGAGGGTGCCGTCGAGCAGGGCCTGGGCTGCGTCGAGGGTGTCGGGGAGCTCGACGAAGCTGCCGGCGGGGGTGCTGGTGCCGAAGGTGACCTTCTGGCGTTGGAGTTCGTGGACGAGGCGCTGCCGTCGGCGCAGGTCGACGGCCTGGGTGGTGACGCGGGTGGCGAGGTCGCGCAGGCGGGTGGCGGGGGTGGTGTCGAGGCCGGCGGCGTGCAGTTCGCGGTGGAGTGCCTGGGCGAGCTGCTCCAGCCGGCGGGCGGCCTGGGCGTGGGCGCTGGTCATGGCGTCGAACTGGGCCGGTTTGACCCCGGTGAAGCCGCTCATGGGGTGTCCCGCAGCGCGGCGAGCTTGCGGTCGGCGCTGTGGACGGCCTCGGTGAGCATCGCCCACAGCTCGCGCTGGTCGGCGTGGAGCTGGGCGCCGAACCGGTCGCCGGTGGGGCCCACCCAGGCGTCGTCGGCCATCAGGCGGCAGGCGTGGGCGAGCGCCCACCAGTGTTCGTCCGACAGCCGCCGGATCCGCTCCGCCGTCGCGCGCATCGCCTCGCGGTCGAGGTCAGCCACGATGATCCCCTCGTATGGCTCGTGCACAGAACCAGATCAGGAGGCGGCGTTCCTCCACGTCACCCCGACGGTAATCACGATCACGACGGCAAGACAAGTTGAACGTCAGCGAAAGTATGAATGCGTTCGATATTCGCCGGGAATTGTATGGATTTGCGGTACGAAATTCGGGCGGGGGAAATCCGGTCGCCGTGATCGCGTGTGCCACGCTTGACCGCATGGGACATGACGCGAGGATCGCGGTCACCGGGGTGACCGGTTATGTGGGCGGCAGGGTGGCGCGCAGGCTGGCCGAGGAGGGGGTGGCGCTCCGGCTGGTGGCGCGCGACCCGGCCCGGGTGCCGAGGTTGCCGGGGGCGGTGGTGGAGCAGGCGTCCTACGGCGACGCGGAGGCCGTGCACCATGCGGTGGCCGGGGCCGAGGTGGTGCTCATGGTGTCGGCGACGGAGGCGGCCGACCGGCTGGCCGAGCATCGGGCGTTCGTGGACGCGGCGGCGGAGGCGGGGGTGCGGCATCTGGTCTACACGTCCTTCTGCGGGGCCGGGCCGGAGGCGGCGTTCACGCTGGCGCGCGACCACTGGGCGACGGAGGAGCACATCCGGGCGTCCGGGATGGCGTTCACGTTCCTGCGGGACAACCTGTACGCGGACTTCCTGCCCGCGATGGCCGGTGACGACGGGGTGATCCGGGGGCCGGCGGGCGACGGGCGGGTGGCGGCCGTGGCGCGTGACGACGTGGCCGACGCCGCCGCGGCGGTGCTGTGCGGGCCGGGGCGGCACGAGGGGGCGACGTACGACCTGACGGGGCCACAGGCGCTGACCTTGGCCGAGGTCGCGGCCGTGCTGACGGAGGCGGGCGACCGCGAGGTCACCTACCACGCCGAGACGGTCGAGGAGGCCTACCGCTCGCGTGCCTCGTACGGGGCGCCGCCGTGGCAGGTGGACGCCTGGGTGTCCACGTACACGGCGATCGCGCGCGGCGAGCTCGACCGGGTCAGCGGCGACGTCGCCCGGCTGACCGGCCACCCGGCCACCGCCCTGGCCGACCTGCTCCACCGCCTGTAGCCCCGCGCAAGCCGGTATAGCCCCGTGCAGCTCCGCGCGAGCCTGGACGCGGAGGTCCATAGCGGAATCACAGAGGATGCAAAGCGCCCGTCCGTACGCTGCGGCCCACGGGGAGCGGAGGGCAGGCATGTTCAAGGTGCTCGGTACGTTGGAGCTGGACTTTCCTGGGGAGAGCGTCGAGATCGGCGCGGCGAAGCAGCGGGCCGTCCTGGCCGTGCTGCTGTTGCGGGCGGGGCGCCCGGTCGGCGCGGACCGGCTGATCGCGGAGGTGTGGGGCGACGCGCCGCCGCCCACCGCGCGCACGAGTCTGCGCACGTACGTCTACCGGCTGCGGCGGACGCTGGCGCCGCTGTCGGGGCCGGGGCTGCGGCTGGCCACCCGGGGCCGGAGCTATGTGCTGAGCCTGCCGGAGGACGCGCTCGACGTGAGCGTGTTCCAGCGGTCGGTGGCGGCGGCCGGGGCGGCGATGGAACGCGGGGACGCTCCCGGCGCGGCCGGGACGCTGCGTTCGGCGCTGGAGATGTGGCGCGGGCCGGTGCTGCCCGAGCTGGACCTGGAGCTCGTCCGGCAGGAGCGGCACCGGCTGGAGGAGGCCCGCGGGTACGCCCGCGAGCTGTGGCTGGAGGCCGAGCTCGGCTGCGGCAGGCACCGGCAGGCCGTGCCGGCGCTGGAGGCGTTCGTCGCGGCTCATCCGTTCCGGGAGAACGTGTGGGCGATGCTGGTGCGGGCCCTGTGGATGTCCGGCCGCCGGGCCGACGCGCTGGCCGCGTACCGGAGGGTGCGCGCGCTGCTGGCGGAGGAACTGGGCGTCGATCCGTCGGGCGAGCTGGAACGCCTTCACCAGGACATCCTCAGCGGGCGCGAGCCCTAGCGGCGGCGGCCCCGGAGCCGCACGGGCTCCGGGGCGCCGGCCTGAGGCCGCTACTGCGGGATGCAGGTCTTGCGGTGGTAGATGCTGCCGTCGGGGCGGCGGCACTGGTAGACGTAGCAGCACATGCCGTCACGGCAGTAGGAGCTGACGAGCTTGCAGGTGTCGGCGGCCTTCGCCGAGATGGTCGGGACGAGCAGGCCGGCGATGGCGCTGATGAGCTTCATTTCTCTTCCTTCTGTTCGATCAGGTTCGGGGGCCTTGCGGGAGTGACCTCCTCTCCGGCCGGAGCGGGCAGATCATGACGCCGAGGAGGCTCGATCCCGGGAGCGGCCCCAGGTCCCGGGAGTCGAGGCTGACCTCGGAGTTGTCGCCCAGCACCACCACGTGTCCCGCGGGCACCGTCCTGCCGCACGGCACTCCCGGCGGGGCCGGGTCTCCGGGCAGGGCGGCGACGCGCTTGACGAGGTGGCCGGGTTCGGCAGGGTGGCGCAGGACGGCGATCTGGCCGCGGCGCAGGCGGGCCAGGCGGGTCCGGCGCAGGAGCAGGCGGTCGCCCGGCAGCAGCGCGGGCGCCATGCTGATCCCGTCGACGACCACGATCCGGTACGCGTGCCGTACCCAGGCGAGGGCGACGGCGGCGGCCACGAGCACGATGATCATCGCGGCACCGCCTGGTAGCCCTCGGCCTGGAGGCGGAACAGGCAGGCGTAGGCGCCGTCGGCGGCCATGAGCGCGTCGTGGCCGCCCCGCTCGGTGACTGCGCCGTCCTCCAGGACGACGATCAGGTCGGCGTCGCGGACCGTGTTGAGGCGGTGGGAGATGAGCAGGCTGGTGCGGCCCTCGCGGTGCAGGCGCATGCGGGCGTGCACGTCGGCCTCGGCCTCCGGGTCGAGGCCGGAGCTCGGCTCGTCGAGGATCATCAGGTCCCGTCCGTCGCGGAAGAAGGCCCTGGCCAGCGCGGTCCGCTGCCACTGGCCGCCGGACAGGACGACGCCGGTCGCGGAGTCCTCGCGGTCCTCCTCGCTGAGGAACATCCGGGTCAGCAGCGTGTCGTAGCCGCGCGGCAGGCCGGACAGCAGCTCGTCCACCCCGGCCCGGCGGGCGGCGGCGCGGACGCGGTCCAGGTCGCCGAGGGCGGCGGGGTCGCCGATGCCGATGTTGTCGCGGGCGGAGAAGTCGTAGGCCAGGTGGTCCTGGAAGACGCCGCTGATGCGCTGCCGCAGCTCCTTCGGCCGTACGTCGCGCAGGTCGGCGCCGTCCCAGAGGATCGCGCCCCGGCTCGGGTCGTAGAACCGGCACAGCAGCTTGACCAGCGTGCTCTTGCCGGCGCCGTTGCGGCCCACGAGTGCCACGGACGCGCCGTACGGGATGAACAGGGAGACGCCGCGCAGGATCCACGGGTGCTCGTCGCTGTAGCGGAACCACACGTCGCGCAGCTCGATGCCGCGCCGCAGGGGCGGCAGGGGGAGCGGCGCGGCCGGAACGGCGAGGTCGGGGCCGGCGTGGACCACGCTCACGTAGTGGCCGAGCAGGCGCAGGCCGTGGTGGGTGCCGGCGATGCCGGACACGAGCGTGCCGAGCGCGTTCTGGACGCCGGCGACGGCGGCGACGAACATGGTCACGTCGCCCGCGGTGAGCCGGCCGGCGAGCGCGGCGTGCCCGGCCCAGAGCAGGCCGCCGCCGGCCGCCAGCGCCGACAGCAGGGCGAGCGCGCCCTCGGCCGAGAGCTCGCGCCGGTCCATCCGCCGCTTGGCCGTGTCGGCGGCGCGCAGCTCGGTCATCATCCGGTCGCGCAGGAGCGGCCCGCTGCCGAACAGCCGGATCTCCTTGGCGGCCTCGATCGTGCTGAGCAGGCTGCCGTAGAAGAACTGCCGCCGTTCGGCGGGGCCGATCTCCCACAGCATGGCCGCGCGCCGCCGCGACAGGCGGAGCTGGGCGACCAGGGCGGGGACGGCGACGGCGGTCACGATCGCGGTCATGGCGGGGCTGATGACGAGCAGCGAGCCGACGAACCCGGCCAGCACGAGCGCGGAGCGGACCAGGCCGAACGCCCCGGTGACGAGGCCGCCCGCCTGGGAGGCGCCGTCCTGGGCCAGGCGGAGCCCGTCAAGGACGCGCGGGTCCTCGAAGCGGCGCAGCCCGGCGAAGCCCGCCGTCGCGGTGAACAGGCGCTCGGTCGTGCCGGCCGCCACCTCGCGGCCGATCTGGTTGCCCAGGTAGCGGGACAGGTGGGGCAGCACGGCGAGGGCGGTCCCGGCGGCGGCCAGGCCGGCGAGGGCGGCCGTCAGCGGGCCGGAGGCCCCGGTGAGGATGTCGATCACCAGCTTGGTGAGCCAGGCCACGGCGACCGGCGTCGCGGCCTCGGCGAGCATGACCAGGACGTACGCGGCGGCCGGGCGGCGGGCGCAGCTCCAGGCGATGCGGGCCGCCTCGCGCGCCGACGCGGTCAGCCGGATCTCGTCGCCCGTCATGCGACCGGGATCGCGTCGAGGTCGCCGGCGAGCACGGTGCCGTCGCCGCCGACGAGGAAGACCGCGGGGAACGCGGCGACCTGGAAGGCGCGCTGGACGGGGCCGCCGGGGCCTTCGACGACGACGCGGGCGGCGCCGGCGAGCCGGGCGGCGTAGCCTTCCGCGTCCTCGGCGCGTACCGCGTGGACGACGGCGAGGCAGTCGTGGGGCAGCGCGCCCGCCCGCGCCACGAACCGGGGCAGCAGGTCCTCGCACGGTTCGCAGCCGGGGGTGAAGAAGCCGACGAGCGTCGGCCCGGTCAGCAGCTCGCGGGCGACGGGCCGGCCCTCGGTGTCCTGGGCGGCGAAATCGCCGACGGGGTGCCCTACGGGGACGCCGCCGGCGGGGGCGTCGAACTGGCGCAGGCGGCGGATGAGCCAGGCGGTCAGCGCCAGGTTGAGCAGTGACAGCACGCCCAGCAGGACGACGGCGGCGACCAGGTACTGCATCAGACGCTCCTCGCGTTTCCGGGAAGGACGATCAGCAACGCGGCGCCCGCCACGCCGGCGAAGGCGGCCACGGCGAGCCCGCCGGCCGTCGCGTCCGGATGCACGGCGGGCACGGCGGACACATCGGACACAGCGGGCACGGCGGCCCAGCCGAGCGCGGCGACGGCGAGCAGCAGGCCGTTGCGCACCAGGTGCGCGGGGCCCAGCGGCCCGGAGGCGGCGCCGAAGCAGCGGCACTCCACGCGCGAGCGGCGGCTCTTGACGATCACCGCGCAGAACCCGAGCAGCAGGGCCGCCGCCAGGGCGAACCCGGCGCGCGGCAGGAACATGAGCGCGGCCACCGACGCCTCGGCCACGGTCACCGTCCCCGCCACCAGGGGCGCGACGCCCGTCGGCACCAGCCGGAGCGCCGCCACGGACGCGGCGAAGGCCGCCGGATCGCGCAGCTTCGTCAGGGCCGCCACGGCGAACACGGCGCCGATCAGCACCTGGCAGGACAGGAGTGCGTAAGCCACGCCACCAAGGTGCGCGCGGCCGGTAGCGCCGCTGTAGCGGGGCTGTAGCACGGCACATTAGTGAACGTTGCGTTTCTTATGAGTGACGCCTATGCTCGATAGAGAACGGTTCGTTCTCTAAGGGGGGATCGGCGTGGCACTCGTGCTGGCGGGCCTGATGCTCGCGATGCTGCTCGGCGCGCTCGACCAGACGATCATGGCCCCCGCCCTGCCCGCCGTCGCCGGGAGCCTCGGCGGGCTGGACGAGATGCCCGCCGTCGTGACCGCCTACCTGGCCGCCGCCACCGTGGTCATGCCCGTGTACGGCAAGCTGGGCGACCGGTTCGGCCGCAAACCGGCGATGCAGGTGGCGATCGTGGTGTTCGTGACCGGGGCGGTGCTGTGCTCGCTGGCCGCGACGATGCCGCAGTTCATCGTCTTCCGGGCGATCCAGGGCGCCGGGGGCGGTGGGCTGATGATCGGCGCCCAGGCGATCATCGGCGAGATCGTCAGCCCCCGCGAACGAGGCCGCTACCTGGGCCTGATCGGCGCCATGTACGTCGTGGCCGCGGTCGGCGGGCCGCTGGTCGGCGGGCTCTTCATCGACACGGTCGGCTGGCGGTGGATCTTCGCGCTCTACCCGCCGCTGGGCGTGCTGGCCTTCGCCCTGCTGACGGCCGCGCTGCGGCTGCCCAGGCCGGTCTCCCGCGCGCCGATCGACTACGCCGGGGCCCTCACGCTGGCCGTGGCCGTCGTCGGGATCGTGCTGCTGGGGCAGAGCGGCAACCCGTGGTTCCTGGCCGTGTCGGCGGCCGGGGCGGCGGCCTGGCTGGTCAGCGCGCGCCGGGCCGCCGATCCGATCCTGCCGCTGCGGCTGTTCCGGGACCGGGCGTTCGCCGTGCCGGTCGCGATCAGCCTGCTCGTCGGCTTCGCCCTGTTCGGCACGCTCACGTACCTGCCCGCCTACCTGCAGATCGCGCTCGGCACCAGCGCGACGCAGGCGGGGCTGCTGGTGACGGCGCTGATGGGCGGCGTGCTGGTCACCACGGTCGGGTCCGGCCGGCTGATCACCAGGACCGGCCGCTACAAGGGCTACCCGGTCGCCGGGACGGCGGTGGCCGCCGCCGGGCTGGCCGCGCTGCCGCTCACCGGCCACCGGGCCGCGGCGCTGGCGGGCGTGATGCTCGTCATCGGGCTCGGCGTCGGCCTGGTCATGCAGGTCATGGTCCTGGCCGCGCAGAACTCCGTGGACTACGCCGACCTCGGGACGGCCACGTCGGCGGTGACGTTCCTGCGCCAGGTCGGCGCGTCCGCCGGGGTCGCGCTCGTCGGCGCGCTGATCACCGCCCAGGTGCCCGGGGCGTCCGACCCCTCGCACCTGCCCGCCGCGGCCAGGGCGGCCTTCGCCGACGCCGTCCCGCCCGTGTTCGCCGCCATGGCGCCGCTGCTCGGGCTCGCCTTCCTGCTCGCGCTGGCGCTGCCCGCGCGACCCCTACGCACCACCGCGCACGCCGAGGAGAGATCATGAGACTCGTCGCACCCCTGCGGTCCTTCGGCCGCGCCGACCTGGCGTCGGCGGGCGGCAAGGGGGCCAACCTGGGCGAGCTGACGGCGGGCGGGTTCCCCGTCCCCGACGGCTTCGTCATCACCACCGACGCCTACGCGCTGGTCGCCTCGGGCCTGACCGCCCGGGACGACGTCGAGCGGGCCGAGGTCCCGGCCGGGCTGCGCCGGGAGATCGCGGCGGCGTACGAGGAACTGGGCGGCGGGCCGGTGGCCGTGCGGTCCAGCGCCACCGCCGAGGACCTGCCGGGCGCCGCGTTCGCCGGCCAGCAGGACACCTACCTCAACGTGGTCGGCGAGCAGGCGCTCCTCGACGCCGTACGCCGCTGCTGGGGCTCGCTGTGGACGGACCGGGCGCTCGCCTACCGCGACAGGCTGGGCATCGACCACGGCGAGGTGCGCATCGCGGTCGTCGTGCAGCGGATGGTCGAGGCGGAGGCCGCGGGCGTGATGTTCACCGCCGACCCGGTCACCGGCGAGCGCGGCCACCTCGTGGTCGACGCGAGCGCCGGGCTGGGCGAGGCCGTCGTGTCCGGGCTCGTCACCCCCGACCACTACGTGCTCACCCCGGACGGGCGGGTGGTGGACTTCCGGCCGGGCCGCCGCGAGGTGGTCGTCCGGGGCACGGCGGGCGGCGGCGTCGTCCACGAGCGCGGCGACGGCACGCCCGGCGAGCGGCTGCCCGCCTCCGCCCTGCGCGAGCTGGCCGCGCTCGGCACCCGGGTCGCCGCCCACTTCGGCCGCCCGCAGGACATGGAGTGGACCTACGCGGGCGGCCGGATCAGCCTGGTCCAGGCCCGCCCGATGACCGCGCTGCCGCCGCCGCCCGTGGGCCGGCTCAACCCGCTGCAGCGCAAGCTCCTGGCGGTCCTGCTGGAGTACGTGCCCGTGCGCCCCTACCCGATCGACATGACGACCTGGGCCCCGTACGGCCCGGCCGGGCTGATGGCGCGGGTGACCGCGTACTTCGGGCTGCGCGGCGCCTTCGAGGGGTTCCTGGAGGAGCGCGACGGCGTCGTCTACCGGCTCAGGCCGCCCCGGCCGCGTCCCACCGCGCGCCTGCTCGGCACCCCGTTCCGGTTCCTGGCCAAGGCCAGGCGGTACGATCCCGCGCGCTGGACCGAGGACCCGCGCCTGCCCGCGTTCCTGCGCGCGACCCGGGAGCTGAACGAGCTCGACCTGGCCGCGCTGCCCTGGTCCGAGCTCGTCCGGGTGCCGCGCCGGGCGCTCGACGCCGTCCAGCCCATCGCCGACGTGCGCATCGACTACCTGCCGGGGACCGGCCGGGCGCTGGTGCGGCTGCTGCTGGCGCTCAAGCTGCGCCGCAGGGGCAGGCTGTTCGGCGACCTGATCACCGGGGCGCGCACCCGCACCTCCGACGCCAACGACGCGCTGGCCGCGCTGGCGGCGGTGGGGCCGGACGGGCCGCGGTTCGAGGAGATGTTCCGGGCCTTCCTCGCCGAGTACGGCCACCGCGAGACCGCGACCCCGCTCCTCGTCACGCCGCCGACCTGGGCCGACGCCCCGCAGACCGTGCTCGACCTGGTCAAGGTGCTGGCCGCCGGGCCGCCCGCGCCGCAGCCGCCCGGCGGCGACGCGCTCGGGCGGCTGCTGGCCTCGCTGCGGTCGCCCCGAGCGAAGGCGAAGCTGGCCCGGCTGGTGCGCGACGCCCGCGCGGGGGTCGCCTTCCGCGAGGACAGCCACTTCTACTTCACGATGCCGCTGCCGATCCTGCGCAGGTCGCTGCTGGAGCTGGGCCGCAGGCTGTTCGACGACCCGCAGGACGTCTTCCACCTGCGGCTGGAGGAGCTGGAGGCGATCGGCGACCCGGCCACGGCGGACCTGCGGGCGCTGCGGTCGGCGGTGACGGCCCGCGCCGCCAGGCGGGAGGAGCTGGCCGGGGTGCGGCTCATCGACCCCAGGGCGATCTACCCGGTGCGCGCGACCGGCGACGCGCTGGCCGTCGGCGCGCCCGCCGGCGCGGGCGTCGCCACCGGCCCGGTCAAGGTCATCCGCGACCCGTCGGAGTTCGGCAAGCTCGACGGCGGCGACGTGCTCGTCTGCCCCTACACGAACCCGTCGTGGACGCCGCTGTTCCAGCGGGCCGCCGCCGTCGTGGTCGACGCGGGCGGCAGCGCCTCGCACGCCGCGATCGTGGCCAGGGAGTACGGCATCCCCGCGGTCATGGGCACCGGCGACGGCACCACGGTCCTGGCCGACGGCCGTCTGGTGACGGTCGACGGCGACGCCGGGCTCGTCACGGCGGCAGCCCCGCAGGACGCCTGACAGGATGGCTCACATGGTCACCGACCACCGCAAGCTGCCCCGGCGCCGCGGCGAGGAGCTGAGCGCCGCCATCTACCGGGCGACGCTCGACGAGCTCGCCGAGTCCGGCTACGCCCGGCTGACCATGGAACGGGTCGCCGAGCGGGCCAGGGCCAGCAAGGCGTCGCTCTACCGCCGCTGGCCGACCAGGGTCGCCCTGGTCATGGAGGCCGTCTACCACTCGCTGCCCGACGCGGCCGACGTGCCCGACACCGGCAGCCTGCGCGAGGACCTGCTGGCGACGCTGCGCCGGATGGCGGCGGCGCTGTCGGGTCCGGCCGGTGAGGCCATGCGCGGGCTGCTGAGCGAGGCGCTGCGGGACGAGTCGAGCGCCGCGGCGTTCCGGGCGGCCTCGCAGGGCACCGGCCGCAAGATCCTCGCCGAGATCGTCCGGCGGGCGGTCGAGCGCGGCGAGGTCGATCCGGCCGACGTCACGCCGCGCCGCCTGGACGCCGGTCAGGCGCTGCTGCGGCACCACTTCCTCTTCCAGGGGCCGCCCATCCCCGACCAGCTCCTGATCGACATCGTGGACGAGGTCGTCGTCCCGCTGCTCACCGCAGGCCGATCGCCCCGCCCATGACCCGCATCGCGTGGTCGAAGGCCGTGTGCCGGTCCTCGATCGTGTTCGTGAACTGGCCGAACAGCTCGAAGCTGACCCATCCGTAGAGGCCCGTCCACGCCGCCAGGCAGCGGAACACCACGTCGTCGGGCACGCCCGGCATGAGCTCGCGCACCCGTTCGGCGTCCTCGCGCAGCGGCGCCGGGGGAGCGGGTGCCAGGGCGGGCGGGTCGACGGCGCCGGCCGCCTGGGCCTGCGAGACGATCCGGCCGAGCACCGCCACGTCGCGCACGCGGGCGGCGACCGTGTCCTGCGGAGCCTGGTAGCCGGGCACCGGCGAGCCGTAGAGCAGCGCGTACTCGTGGGGGTGCGCCAGCGCCCAGGTGCGCACCGCGTGGCAGGCGGCCAGCCAGCGGCCCGCGTAGTCGTCGTCCGGGCAGGCGGCGTCGGCCTGCTCGACCGCCTCGCCGAGGGCGTTGTAGCCGTCGATGATCAAGGTGGTCAGCAGGTCGTCGCGGCTGGGGAAGTAGCGGTAGACGGCCGACGACACCATGCCCATCTCGCGCGCCACCGCGCGCAGCGACAACCCGCCCGCGCCCTCGGTGGCGAGCTGACGGCGGGCGATGTCGGCGATCTCCCTGGTGAGCTCGGCTCTGACACGTTCTCTGGCAGTACGGCTCGCTGTCATGCCCGCCACGTTAGCAGAGCACCGAGAAAAATCGAGAGCACTGCTCTTGACGACTGGCGCTCTCTTGAGAGAGCATTGCTCTCGTAAGCGAACGCCAGTCACCGGAGGTAGTGATGATCGCCAAGGGCGCCAACATGGTCCTGATGTTCCTGCTGGAGCTCGGCGTGATCGCCTCCGCCGGCTACTGGGGCTTCACGCTCGACACGCACTGGGCCGTCAAGGTGGTCGCCGGGCTCGGCGCGCCGGCGCTGTTCATCACCGCCTGGGCGCTGTTCGGCGCGGGCGGCGGCGCCAACGCCACATTCCCGCTCACCGGCGCCGGCCGGGTCGTCCTGGAGATCCTCTGGTTCGGCGGCGGTGCCCTGGCCCTGTACGCGGCGGGCCAGGCCCGCGCGGCCGCCGTCTTCGCCGCTCTCTTCGTCGTCAACGCGGTTCTCCGCATCGTCTGGAAGCAGGTCTGATCATGGGAAAGCACGTCGTGGTGGGCTCCGGCCAGGTCGGCACGCACCTGGCCGAGAAGCTCCTCGCCCAGGGACACGAGGTCACCGTGGTGACCCGCTCGGGCCGCGGCCCGGCCGGAGCCGTCAAGGTCGCGGCCGACGTCGCCGACAGCGCCCGCCTCATCGAGGCCACCCGGGGCGCGGACGTCCTCTACAACTGCGTGAACCCGCAGTATCACCGCTGGCTCACCGACTGGCCGCCGATGGCCGCCTCGTTCCTGGCCGCCGCCGAGGCGACCGGCGCCGCGTACGTCATGCTCGGCAACCTCTACCCGTACGGTCCCGTCACCGGCCCGATGACCGAGGACCTGCCGCTCGCCTCCACCAGCCCCAAGGCGCGGGTGCGGGCCACGATGTGGGCCGACGCGCTGGCCGCGCACCGGGCGGGCCGGATCCGGGCGACCGAGGTGCGCGCCTCCGACTACTTCGGCCCCGGCGCGACCGACCAGTCCTACCTGGGCGAGCGCTTCCTGCCGGCGCTGCGGGCGGGCCGGACCGTCCAGCTCGTCTTCCCGGCCGACATCCCGCACAGCTGGACGTACCTGCCCGACGTGGCCGACGCGCTGATCGTCGCGGGCGGCGACGAGCGCGCCTGGGGCCGGCCGTGGCACGTGCCGACCGCCGAGCCGCAGAGCTTCCGCCAGATCGGCCGGCGCATGGCCGCGCTGCTCGGCCTGCCCGAGCCCAGGATGACCACGCTGCCGTGGCCGCTGGTGCGCCTGACCGGGCTGTTCTCGCCCATGATCGGCGAGCTCCGGCACACCCGCTACCAGTTCACCGCCCCGTACGAGCTCGACTCCTCGGCCTTCCAGCGGACGTTCGGCGTCGCGCCCACGCCCCTGGACGAGGCGCTGAAGGCTACGCTCGAGGCGTGAAGATTGCCATGATCGGCCTGGGCGACATCGCGGCGAAGGCCTACCTCCCGGTGCTGGCCGCGCAGCCCGGCCTCGACCTCCACCTGTGCACCCGCGACAGCGCGAAGCTGGACCGGCTCGGCGACGCCTACCGGATCGCCGACCGGTCCACCTCCGTCGACGAGGTGATCAAGGCGGGGGTCGACGCGGCGTTCGTGCACGCCGCCACCGCCGCCCACCCGGAGCTGGTCGAGCCGCTGCTCACCGCCGGGGTGCACGTCTACGTGGACAAGCCGATCGCCGACAACCTGGCCGACTGCGAGCGGCTGGCCGCGCTGGCGCGGGCCGAGGGGCGGTCGCTGATGACCGGCTTCAACCGGCGTCACGCCCCCGGCTACACGGGGCTGGCCGAGCTGCCCCGGCACCTGGTGCTGATGCAGAAGAACCGGGAGAACCACCCCGACGTCGTCCGGCGGGCGATCTTCGACGACTTCATCCACGTCGTCGACACGCTCAGGTTCCTGGCCCCCGGCCCGGTCACCGGCACCACCGCCCGCACCCGCGTGCGCGACGGCCTGCTGGAGCACGTCGTGCTGGAGCTGACCGGCGACGGCTTCACCGCCATCGGCGTGATGAACCGGGTGAGCGGCGCCGGCGAGGAGAGCTGCGAGGTCATGGGGGCGGGCGTCAAGCGCCGGGTGGACAACCTCGGCGACGTGACCGACTACGCCGGCGGCGAGATCCGCACCCGGCGGCCCGACTGGGTGCCCGTCGCCCGGCAGCGCGGCATCGAGCAGGTCACGCTGGAGTTCCTGGCCGCCGTCCGCGACGGCCGCGTCCTCTCCGCCGACGACGCGCTCGTCACCCACGCCCTGTGCGAGGAGATCGTCACCGCTTCCTGAGCAGCATCGCCTCGTCGGCCTCGGCCAGCATCCGGGTGAACGACCTGTCGCCGAGGCGGGTGAGCACGGTGAACCCCTTGCGGTCGCGCAGCGGGCTGGAGGACGACACCACGCCCGCGATCGCGCCGCCGTGCAGCGCCGGGCCGCCGCTGCCGCCCGCCGCCGCGTGGCAGTTGCGCGTCACGAGCACGCCCGGCCCCCGAGCCGGACCGTCGGACGTGCCCTCCACCGCGTCGCCCAGGCAGTGGTACATCCGGGTCCCCGGATACCGCTTGCCCGCCGGATAGCCGAGCAGCTCCAGCCCCCGCAACGAGCTGCCCCTGCTGGTCGGCAACGGGCGCAGGCCCGGCCCGGTGACCTCCTCCAGCGCCTGCTGCTCCACCGTCGCCACCCCGACGATCCCCACGTCGTACGGGAGCAGCTTGGCGGAGTAGGGCCGGTCCCGGTAGCGGGCCGGCACCCAGGTGCGCACCGCGGGCCACACGCCCAGCGGCGGGCTGCCCCGGTCGTAGCCCGGCAGGAACGCGAGCTGCTTGAGCGGCCTGCCCTGGTTGTACAGGCAGTGCGCCGCCGTCAGCACCAGGCTCCGGCTCCGGCTGCCGATCACCGATCCGCCGCACATCAGGTGGGTGCCCGTGACGGGATCCCGCCCCACCAGCACCCCCGTCAGCCGCCGCGCTCCGGTGTACGGGCGCGGCACGGGGGCGAAGCCGAGACGGTCACCCCCCGGGGTGAGCACCTTGCGCACCGGGATGCTGCGCTGGGAGACGTCAGCGGCGACGGTGGGGTCGAGCAGGGCCAGAGTAAGCACCAACCTGAGCACCCACCTACTTCTAGCAGCAAACGATCAGCCCGCTGACCTGCGACATCAAGGTTTACTAAGCCATGTACTGGGCGCCCAGCGCACGCAGCCTGGCGTGCGCCGACTCGTACACCGAAGGGGTGCCGAGGTAGGCCTTGGGCAGTTTGGCGACCATCGTGTAGTTGGCGTCGCACACGTTGCCGACCGGCGCCTGCCCGGCCTGGCTGACGAGCTGGTAGGCGTCCAGCTCGTCGAGCCCGGTCAGCGACGACGCCCAGGTGACCAGGTCGTGCTGGCTGATGCGGTAGGCGTCCTCCAGCGGCCGGGCCGAACCGGTCGTCATCAGGTGCAGGTCGTCCTCCAGCCTCGGCCACGGCGTCGCCACGCCCTTGATCAGCTCGACCGCGACCACGGTGTTCATGGCCGCCTCGACGGCGGTGCCGCACACCTCGCCGTGCCCCTGGAGCCCGTGGCCGTCACCGATGGAGAACAGCCCGCCCTCCACGTTGACGCCCAGGTAGACGGTGACGCCCGCGCGCAGCTCCGGCGTGTCCATGTTGCCGCCGTGCGCGTCGGGGACGATCGTCATGCGGGACTCGTTCGCGCCGGGCGCCACGCCCACCGTGCCGTGCATCGGGTCGAGCGGCAGCTCCACCCGGAAGTCGCTGTTGCGCGCCTGGTAGACGGCCACGCCCTTGGCCACGTCCAGGTCGTACCACCAGACCCGCTCCTCCAGCGGCGGCTGGAGCATGGCCGTGGTGTGGGTGCCGGTCAGCGCGCCGAAGTGCGGGAACGTGCTCGACACGGCCCAGTCCCTGGCCGGGGTGATGGACACGAAGTGCAGCGCCAGCGTGTCGCCGGGCTCGGCCCCCTCGACGTGGAAGGGGCCGGTGACCGGGTTGAGGTAGGGGAACTCGCACACCTGTGACGGCAGGTCGTCCACCGACCGGACGCGGCCGGCGAAGCAGTCCTCGGTGAACAGCTCCAGGATCGTGCCGGGCCGCACCTTCCCGACGGGGGCCCGGCCGCCGAAGGTGTAGCTGTACTCCTCGGGGGAGGGGCGGTAAGAGATGACGTTCAAGAGACCTCCGAGGGCAGGACGGGACGGCGGCCCGTCGAGTAGAGAACCAGCGCCACGATCAGCCCGATCCCGAGCCAGACGAACCCGAGCACCTGGGCGGCCACCGAGGCGTTGATGACGACCAGCACCAGCACGGCGAACCCGATCACGGGGACCAGCAGGTGCGCGGCCCAGTTGCGGCTGCGCTGCCGCACGACATAGTGCACCACGACCGCGACGTGCAGAAGCAGGAACGCCGTCATGGCGCCGAAGTTGATGAGCGAGCTGAGCAGCGAGATCGCGTCGGCGTAGAAGCTCAGCCCGACGCCCAGCACCAGCGTGATCAGCGCGACGGAGAAGGTGGCGTTGACGGGCACCTTGTGCTTGGGGTCGACGCGGGCCAGGAACGAGGGGAGCTGCCGGTCGCGGGCCATCGCGAACAGCAGCCGCGAGGTGGCCGCCTGGGCGACGAGCGAGTTGGCGAAGCCCCACGCGATCGCGGTGGCCACCGCGCACAGCACGCCGAGCCAGGCGCCGCCGGCGTACGTGGCGGTGTCGTAGAAGGCGTTGTCGACGTTGGCGCCGGGCGCGAGCAGGGCGGCGCGGTCGGGCACGAGCAGGGCCGCCACCCAGGTCTGCACCACGAACAGCACGGCGGCCAGCGCCAGCGCGGCGACCATGGAGCGGCCCAGGCGCCGGGCGTCCTCGCGGTTCTCCTCGGCGAGCGTGGAGATGCCGTCGAAGCCGAGGAACGACAGCACGGCCACCGAGGCGGCGCCGAAGACCAGCGTCCAGGAGAACGCCGAGGAGTCGAAGACCGGCGTGAGCGCCCCGGCCGTGCCCTTGCCCTGCGCCAGCGCGATGCCGCCGACCACCAGGAAGATCGCCAGGACGACGAGCTCGGCGGCCAGCATGATGCGGGTGATCCGGGCGGTCATCTGGATGCCGAGCCGGTTGATCACGGTGTTGAGCACGATGAAGACGATCAGCCAGGCCCACACCGGCACGGCGGGCACGAAGGAGTGCATCGCGGCGCCGGCGACCATGTAGAGCAGGGTCGGCACGAGCAGGTAGTCCAGCAGGATCACCCAGCCGGCCATGAACCCGACGGGGGCGGCGATGCCGCGGCCCGCGTAGGTGTAGACCGAGCCGGCCATCGGGAACGCCTTGGCCATCTGGGCGTAGGACAGCGCGGTGAACGCCATCGCGACCAGGCCGATGATGTAGGCGAGCGCGACCATGCCGCCGGACGAGGCGAAGACGGTGCCGAAGATGCCGAACGGCGCGATCGGCACCATGAAGATCAGACCGTAGATCATCAGGTCGGCGAACCCGAGGGAGCGCTGGAGCTCCTGCCGGTAGCCGAACTGTTCGATGGTGCTCATGAACGGCTCCTTCAATGTGCTGGGGGTGATGAGCACATTAGAGGGTGAAGCTTTCTATTGAAAAGGTTTCTCTAGAAAGAAATCAAGGCCGTCCGCCCTGCCCAGATGCACCTGACGGCGCACCTGCCGGTTCAGCAGCGTCAGCGGCCCCCGCGCGCTGGTGATCGTGGTGCCGTCGGCCACGGCGTCGACCTCCGGCACCGCCAGCGACCCCGCCCGGGACGCCAGCGCCGCCAGCATCGCCACCGCCTCGTAACAGCCCTGCCCGTGCGCGTTGAGCATCGGCGCCTGCGGCCCGAACCTGGCCGCGTAACGCTCGGCGAAGTCCAGGCTCGCGTCGGTGCCCAGGCCGTTGAAGTAGCCCATCGACGCGTACAGCTCGCCGGTGCCGTCGCCGCCGATGCCGAGCAGCCCGTGCTCCTCCAGCGCCCCGCACAGCCGGGCCGAGCCCAGCCCGCTGGCCGCGTAGGCCCGGTTGAAGTCCACCAGATCGGTGCCGATCAGCGTCAGCAGGATCGCGTCCGGCCGGGTGTCGGCCACCCGGTCGAGCCAGCGCGTCGCCTCCCCGTGACGGACGAACCGCTCGCCCACCACCCGCGCCCCCGCCGCCCGCAGCCGGGCCCGCGCGCTCGCGTGCACCAGCCGGGGCCACACGTAGTCGTTGCCCAGCAGGAACCAGCGCCGCGCCCCCCGCGCCCCCGCCAGCCACTCGATCCCGGGCGCGAGCTGCCTGCCGGGGGTCTCACCCAGGAAGAACACGCCCGGCGCGTGCCCGATCCCCTCGTACGGCGGCGCGTACACGAACGGGGCCCGCCCGCCGATCGCCCGCACCACCGCCACCCGCACGTCACTGGCGTGGGAGCCGGCCACCGCCTGCACGGCGCCCGACCGGACCAGCTCGCCCACCTCGGCGGCGACCACCGGGGCGGCCCGGCCGCCGTCGACCAGCACCAGCTCGACCGGCCTGCCCAGCATCCCGCCCGCGGCGTTGACCTCGCCGGCCGCCATCAGGGCGCAGTTGATCGCGCAGGGCCCCACCAGCCCCAGCACCCCCGACACGGGCACCACGAGCGCGACACGCAGCGCGCCGGAGGGGAGGAGCCGGGCCTCGAGAGGATCGACGATCGCCGCCACCCGACGAGTATCCTCCTGGAAAGCACCCGGGTGAAAGGACCTTGTTCAATGACCGCCACCGGGCTCGGGTCCTCTCTCGCGTACCTCCTCAGCAGCGCCGAGCGGAGCGTCAACCGAGGGCTGGCCGCCGCCCTCGCCGGCGAGGACGTCACCGTCGAGCAGTGGCGCATCCTGCGCGCGCTCGCCGACGGGCGCGGCCACTCGATGGGCGAGCTGGCGGCGGCCGTGCTCATGCCGCACCCGACGCTGACCAAGGCCGTCGACCGGCTGATCGAGCGGGCCCTGGTCTACCGCGGCCCCTCGGCGGGCGACCGGCGCAGAGTGGCCGTGTTCGTCGCCGGCCGGGGCGCCGACCTGCTGGCGCGGGTGGACGGGGCGGTGGCCGAGCACCACCGCCTCATCGCCGACGCCCTCGGCCACGACCGCATGGAGCGGCTGATGAGCGACCTGGAGTCGCTCGTGGCCGAGCTCGACCGCTAACGGGTCACGGGTAGAGGCCGCGCATCTGGTGCGCCTCGGCGACCCGGCCCACGCCGATGACGTGCGCCGCCTGCCGGAGCGTCAGCCCGCGCTCGGCGGCCATCGACTTGACCTCGCCGTAGGCGCTCTCCATCAGGTCCTTGAGCTTGCGGGCGACCTCGCCCTCGCTCCAGGAGAAGGCCTGCATGTTCTGCACCCACTCCAGGTAGGACACGATGACGCCGCCCGCGTTGGCCAGGATGTCCGGCACCACGACGGTGCCGTTGGCGGCCAGGATCTCGTCGGCCTCCGGCGTGGTGGGGCCGTTGGCGCCCTCCACGACCAGCCGGGCGCGCACCCGCGCCGCGTTGGCCTCGGTGATGACGCCCTCGAGCGCCGCCGGGACCAGGATGTCCACGTCGAGCTCGAACAGCTCGTCGTGGCCCAGCGCGTCGGCGTCGCGGTAGCCCAGCACCTGGCCGGTCTCGGCCACGTGCGCGCGCAGGGCGGCGACGTCGAGGCCGCCGGGCGCGTGGACGGCGCCGGTCACGTCGGAGACGGCCACGACCTTGCAGCCGGCGTCCGACAGATACTGCGCGGCGAGCGCGCCGACCTTGCCGAAGCCCTGCACGGCCACCGTCACGCCCTCGGGCGCGTGGCCCAGCGCCGACAGCGCCGCGATCTGGACGCCGCGCGAGGTCGCCCCCGCCCGGCCCAGCGAGCCGCCGAGCTGCATCGGCTTGCCGGTCACCACACCGGGCACCGCGTAGCCGGCGTTGACGCTGTAGGTGTCCATGATCCAGGCCATGGTCTGCTCGTCGGTGCCGACGTCGGGGGCCGGGATGTCCTTCTCCGGGCCGATCATCGGCAGGATCTCGTTGACGTAGCGGCGGGTCAGCCGCTCCAGCTCGCGCGTGGTCAGCGTGCCCGGATCGACGGCGACGCCGCCCTTGGCGCCTCCGTACGGGATGCCGACCAGCGCGCACTTCCACGTCATCCACATGGCCAGCGCGGTGACCTCGTGGATGTCGGTGCCCGGATGAAAGCGGATGCCGCCTTTGGCCGGGCCGCGCGAGACGTTGTGCTGCACCCGGAAGCCCTGGACGACGTCCATGCGGCCGTCCTCGCGCCGGACCGGGACCGAGACGGTCAGCGACCGGCGGGGCGTGGCGAGCATCGTACGGAGCCCGTCGTCGAGCCCGAGGTGCTCGGCCGCCTGGCCGAGCTGGTGGAGAGCGGAATCCAGGGCCTGGCGGCCAGGGGTGGTCTGTGCCGGCGTCTTTGACGGCACCATGACGCTCATGAAGAGGTCCTCCTGTTATGGACGCCCGATGTCTGGGTAAGCGCCGTTGCCTAACCTTTTTGGGCGTACTTGTCGTGATCAGCCTAGAGGGGGTGTCTGGAGTTGCCTAGTGCTCGATATGCGACACTCTGGCAGGCTTGTGGCCCAGAGTGTGCCGAACTGTCGAACCGGGGGGTGTGATGCCCGCACTGGTGGTCGGGCCGATGTTGCGCTACGTCGATTCTGCCAGCGCCTCGATCTTCGTGGAGGCCGAAGCGCCGTGTACGGTCACCGTGGAGGCGGGTGGTCGGCCGTACAAGTCGCCCACCTTCACCGTCCACGGTCACCATTACGCGATCGTCGACATCACTGATATTTCCCAGGATGTCATCACGTATTCCGTGCGACTTGACGGTGACCAGGTGTGGCCGCCGGAAGGGCGGCCGGAGAGCCGGATCCGACGGCTGCCCGAGAGCGGGCCGCGCTCGCTGGCGTTCGGGTCGTGCCGGACGAGCGTGCCGCACGACACCGCGCACGTCCTCACCCACGGTCACGACGTGCTGCGCGCCTACGGCTGCCACCTGGCGCGGGCGGACGAGGAGGAGTGGCCCGACCTGCTCCTGCTCCTCGGCGACCAGGTCTACGCCGACAGCCCGTCGCCCGAGATGCTGGAGTTCATCCGTGCCCGCCGCGACACCGAGCCGCGCGACGAGATCGCCGACTTCGAGGAGTACGCCGAGCTCTACCGCCAGGCGTGGACCGACCCGGAGATCCGCTGGCTGCTGTCCACCGTGCCCACCGCGATGATCTTCGACGACCACGACCTGCGCGACGACTGGAACACCTCCAAGACCTGGCGCGAGGAGATGGCCGCGACGAGCTGGTGGAAGCGCCGGGTGGTGGCCGGGCTGGGGGCGTACTGGGTGTACCAGCACCTGGGCAACCTGTCGCCCGCCGAACGGGCTGCTGACCCGCTTTATCGTGATTTGTCGGGCGCTGATGGCGACGGGGCCGCCGCGCTCGACGCCTTCGCCGCCCTGGCCGACGCCGAGCCGTCCAGCAACCGGTGGAGCTACGCCCGCGACCTCGGCCCGTCCCGGCTCATCATGATCGACACCCGGTGCGCCAGGCAGCTCACGCCCGGCGACCGGCGCATGCTCGACCCGGCCGAACAGGCGTGGCTGGAGGAGCAGGTGTCCGCGCCCGCCGAGCGGCTGATCATCGGCTCGTCCATCCCGTTCCTGCTGCCCGAGGGCGTCCACGGCGTGCAGAACTGGAACGAGGCCCTGTGCGACGGCGCCTGGGGACGCACGGTCGCCCGCCTGTCGGAGCGCTTCCGCCAGGCGGTCGACCTGGAGCACTGGGCGGCGTTCCGGCGCTCGTTCGACGACCTGGCCAGGCTGTTCGCCGGGCTGGGCAAGCCGGTGCTCATCCTCTCGGGCGACGTGCACTACTCCTATGTCGCCAAGGCCCGTAAGGCGCCGGTCTACCAGGTGGTCTGCTCGCCGATCCGCAACCCGCTCAGCCGGCTGCTGCGCTGGGCCAACGTCTTCACCCAGTTCGGCATCGCCACGCTGGTCGGCGGGCTGCTCGCGCGCTCGGCCCGCATCCCGCGCCCGCCGTTCAGGTGGCGGGTGGTGGCCGGGCCGTGGTTCCAGAACGCGCTGGCCACGCTCAAGCTGCCCGAGGCCCGCGCCACCTGGCTCCAGTCGACCGGCGAGGAGGTCAAGGAGCTCGGCACTGTACAACTGGAATGAAAACCATTATCGTCTCGGCGTCATGAATCAGTATGACGTCGCCGTGCCCTTCTACGACCTGTGGCACGAGGACGGCCACGTGCCCGCCGCCCGCGCCGCCCTCCCGCCCGTGCTGGCGCGGGTGCGCGGGCCCGTGCTGGAGATCGGCGCGGGCACCGGCCTGATCACCGAGGTCATCGCCGCCGCCACCGGCGGCGAGATCTTCGCCGTCGAGCCCGCCGCCGGCATGCGCGCCGTGCTCGTCTCCCGCCTCGCCCAGCGGCCCGGCCTGCTGGAGCGCGTCACCGTCCTGCCGTACGGGGCCCTCGACGCGGACGTCGACGAGCCGGTCGGCGCCGTCGTCATGATCGCGGTGCTGCAGGCGTTCGACGCCGCCACGCGCCCGCGGCTCTGGGAGACGCTGGCCCGCCAGCTCCGGCCAGGCGGGCTGCTCGTGTTCGACCGCCGCGAGCCCGCGCCCGCCGTCCCCGGCGAGCCGGAGCTCCTGGGCTCCTACCGCGTCGGCAGGCACCGCTACGAGGTGCACGGTCACCTCCTGGCCGCCGAGGGCGAGCTGACCCGCTGGCGCTTCCGCTACGTGGTCACCCAGCGCGGCGTCGTCATCGGCGAGGACGAGGTCATCAGCGAGAGCCACCGCCCCACCCGCGCCCGCCTCGACGCCGAGCTCACCGCCGCCGGGTTCACCCGCGCCGACGCCCCCGGCGGCCTGGAGGTCTGGCGTTTCGCGAAATAGTCGGTGTTTCGCGAAATAGTCGGAACCGAGGTCCCCCGTGCGGCCAAGAACCAGATGACCGCATGAGAGAGGACCGACGACGTGGTGGGTGTGCAGGAAGTGTCAGAGGCGCTGGACGACTCCGCGCTGATCGGGCGTTCACGCGACGACCCGGAAAGCTTCGCGGCTCTGTTCGACCGGCACGCCGACGAGATCCACCGCTACGCGGCCCGGCGCCTCGGCCCCGAACTGGCCGAGGACGTCACCGGCGAGGTGTTCCTGGTGGCCTTCCGCCGCCGGGCCCGCTACGACCCGGCCTGGCCCGACGCCAGACCCTGGCTGTACGGGATCGCCACCCGGGTCGTCGCCCAGCACCGCAGGGCCGAACGGCGGCGCAACCACGCCCTGGCCAAGGTGAGCCCGGAGCGGCCGGGCACCTTCGACGAGCGCAGCGCCGACCGCGTCACCGCCGAGCAGCTCCAGCCCCGGCTCGCCAAGGCGCTGACCGCGCTCAGCGCCGCCGAGCGCGACCTGCTGCTGCTCGTCGCCTGGGCCGACCTCACCTACGAGGAGGCGGCCCTCGCCCTCGGCGTCCCCGTCGGCACCGTGCGGTCCAGGCTGCACAGGCTCCGCGCCAAGGTGCGCAGGGCACTCGGCGGCAACGACCCCTTCGCAGCAGAGGAGCCCCGGCATGGATGAGGAGTTCAAGGAGTTCGCGGACGGCCGCCCGGCGGTGCCGCCCTACCCGCCCGAGGCCCGCTTCCGGGCCCGCGAGGCGCTGATGCGTGAGGCGCGCGGGGGGAGGAGGCTGCGGCTGCCCAGGTTCGGCTGGCAGGCCGTGGCCGCCTTCGGGGTGACGGTCACCCTGGTCGGGGGCGTGGCCGTGGCCCTGTCCGGGCAGAACGGGCAGTCGCCGGTCGCCGGCAGCTCCGTCACGCGGGCCGCCGCGCAGTTCTTCCCCGAGCTGCGGCCCCGGCCCGGCCAGTTCATCCTGATCGAGTCCGACACCATGTACGCCTCGTTCCAGGCCGGGGAGGACGGCGAGGAGAGCCGCCACCTCTACCGGACGCACCGGAAGATCTACCAGTCGGTGGACGGGAGCGCGGACGGGCTGCTGTACATCGAGGGACGGCCGCCCGAGCCGTGGCCAGGCCGGGAGCTGCCCGCCGTGGCCCACGACTGGAAGGGCTCCGGCTGGAACCGGCTCGCGTCCTGCCCCGGCCGGATGGGGGACCAGCGTGACGACTACGCCTACCTGAGCGGGCTCGACGCGGCTGGCCTGCGCGCACTGATCCGCCGCGACGCGCCGCCCGGCAAGGCCGACGCCGCCCAGCAGGCGTTCGACGCGGCGGGCGAGCTCGTCCGCGAGAGCTACCTGCCCAGGGCGCAGCGCGAGGCGCTGTTCCAGGAGATCAAGGCGATCCCCGGCGTGACGGAGGCCGACGGGGTGGCCGACTCCGCCGGGCGACGCGGCGTCGCCCTCGGGCTGCCCGCCTCGGACGGGACCCTGCGGCAGCTCATCTTCGACCGCGGCACGTACAGCCTCCTCGGCGAGCGGGCCACGGTCGTGGACGCCCGCGCGGCGGAAGCGCCGGAGGGCAGCCTGCTCGCGCACACCGCCCAGCTCAACGTCACCGTCGTCGACCGGCTGCCCGAGGTGGACTCCCCGGACGGGGACGACAGCTGCGAGGGCCCCGCCGAAACCCCGGCCCCGGCCCCGACGGAGGACGTCCCGGCGGCCGAGCCGACCCCCATCCCGTCGGAGTCCCGCCCGGAGGTCCCGGCGGAGGACTTCCCCGTGGACGAGTCGGCGTCCCCCACCCCGGCCGGCCCCATGCCCGCCCCCACCGGCTGACCCCACGGCCCTCTCCGTCTCCTGGGGAGAGGGCCACGGACGGGGGAGAGGCGTCTCCACGGGGCCCCGCCGTGGCAGGACAGGGGACTCCTCCCCGCCGTGACAGGGCGGGGATTCTCCCGCCGTGGCAGGCAGGGGCCCCTTTCCGCCTCCTGGGGGAGAGCCGCCTCGCCCCCGTCACGGCCCGTCTCCTTGGGAGAGGGCCGTGACGGGGGAGGGCGCCTTCACGGGCGGGAGGGCCCCTCATCTCCGCTGGTGGGCAGGGAGGGCGGGTGGGTCAGCGGAAGGAGGCGAGGGCGTCGGCGAGGAGGTCGACGGCCCGGTGGAGGTCCTCCTCGGAGATGACGATCGGCGGCGCGAGCCGGATGGTGGACCCGTGCGTGTCCTTGGCCAGCACGCCCCGCTCCAGCAGGGCCTTGGACACCTCGCGCCCGGTGGCCAGGGACGGGTCGACGTCGACGCCGGCCCAGAGGCCGCGCCCGCGTACGGTCACGACGCCGTCGCCGACGAGCTCGCGCAGCCGGGCGTGCATGATGTCGCCCAGCCGGGCGGCCCGCTCCTGGAACTCGCCGGTGTTGAGCAGGTCGATGACGGCGTTGCCGACGGCGCAGGCGAGCGGGTTGCCGCCGAAGGTGGACCCGTGCTGCCCCGGCTTGATGACGCCGAGCACGTCCTCGTTCGCGGCGATGGCCGAGACGGGGACGACGCCGCCGCCGAGCGCCTTGCCCAGGACGTAGATGTCGGGCACGACGCCTTCGTGGTCGCAGGCGAAGGTCTTGCCGGTGCGCCCGAGCCCGGACTGGATCTCGTCGGCGATCATCAGCACGTTGTTCTCGGTGCAGATCTCGCGCACCTGGGCCAGGTAGCCGTCCGGCGGGACGAGCACGCCGGCCTCGCCCTGGATGGGCTCGACGAGCACGGCGACGGTGTTGGGCCCGATGGCGGACCTGATCGCCTCGGCGGAGCCGTACTTCACCACGGTGAACCCGGGCGTGTACGGGCCGAAGTCGCCGCGCGCGTCGGGGTCGGTGGAGAAGCTGACGATCGTGGTGGTGCGGCCGTGGAAGTTGTCCTCCATCACGATGATGTCGGCCTGCTCGGGCTCGACGCCCTTGACCTGGTAGCCCCACTTGCGGGCGACCTTGATGGCGGTCTCGACGGCTTCGGCGCCGGTGTTCATCGGCAGGATCATGTCCTTGCCGGTGAGGTCGCCCAGCCCGGCGCAGAACCGGGCGAACTGGTCGTGGTAGAAGGCCCGGCTGGTCAGCGTCAGGTTCTTGAGCTGCTCCTGGGCCGCCTCGATGATCTTCTCGTTGCCGTGGCCGAAGTTGAGCGAGGAGTAGCCGGACAGGAAGTCCAGGTACCGCCTGCCTTCGACGTCGGTCACCCATGCCCCGTGCGCCTCGTGGATCACCACGGGCAGCGGGTGATAGTTGTGCGCGCTCCGGCGCTCACTGGCCTCGATGAGGTCCGCGCTGCTGGTCATTCAGTTCTCCCCCCTGATTTCCAGTGTGCAGCACTTGGGGCCGCCACCGGCTTTGCGCAGCTCCGACAGGTCGACCGGGATCACCTCGTAGCCGCGCCGCTTCAGCTCCAGCTGGAGGTCTCCGGCCTCGGCGTTGATGACGACGTTGGTGCCGTCGCTGACCGCGTTGAGGCCGAGGACCTCGGCGTCGGCGGCGGAGGCGAGCACCGCGTCCGGGAACATCCGGCGCAGCACCTGGCGGCTGCCTTCGGAGAAGGCGCCCGGGTAGTAGGCGACGTTGCGCCCGTCGAGCGGGAACAGCGCGGTGTCGAGGTGGTAGAAGCGCGGGTCGACCAGCCGCAGCGTCACCACGGGCCGGCCGAGGAACTCCTGGGCCTCCTGGTGGGCCGCCGGGTCGGTGCGGAAGCCCGTACCGGCCAGGATGACCTCGTCCAGCGTGAGGAAGTCGCCCTCGCCCTCGTTGACCTGCGTGGGCTCCAGCACGGGGTAGCCGCGCTCGGCGAACCAGCGCAGGTAGGCGGGACCCTCGGGGCCGCGCTCGGGGAAGGCGAAGCGCGCCCCGTAGACCCGGCCGCCGGCGACGAGCGCCCCGTTGGCGGCGAAGACCATGTCGGGCAGCCCCTCGATCGGGTCGATGAGGCTGACCTGGTGCCCGAGGCTCTCGTACACCGCTTTGAGGCCTTCCCACTGCCGGATTGCGATGTCGCGGTCGGCGCCCGCCTCGGGGTTCATCCACGGGTTGATCGCGTAGGCGACCGTGAAGTGCTCCGGGCGGCACATGAGGAAGTGTTTGGGCATGCAGGGCTCCGTGTGTTCATGCTGGAATACGCCCTCACCTGGGAGGACGGAGCCACAGCCTAAGAATCGGGAGGCCTGTGGGGAAAGAGGGCGACATTGCGCGTGGGCGGTGTTCTGTTGCGTCTTGTGCCAGGTGAGCGGTGATTCGTTGCGCTGTCACGGCATGGCGGTTCCGGGAGGGCTGTCGACGAGCCTGGAGAGCACGATGGCGCTCTTGGTCCGCACCACGAACGCCTGCGCGGCGATGCGCTCGATCACCCGCTCGACGTGCCTGACGTCGGTCGCCCGGATGTGCAGCAGCGCGTCGGCCTCGCCGGTGATCGTGGCCGCGCCGACCACCTCCGGGAACCGGGAGACGGCCAGCGCGATGTCGGACGGCTTCGTCTTGCCCTGGCAGAACAGCTCCACGTACGCCTCGGTCGTCCAGCCGAGCGCCTGCGGCGCCACCCGGGCGCTGAATCCGGTGATCGCGCCGCTCTCGCGCAGCCGGTCCACCCGCCGTTTGACGGCCGGCGCGCTCAGGCCCACCTGCTGGCCGATCTCGGCGTAGGTCTGGCGGGCGTCGTCCACGAGCGCCGCGATGATGTCACGATCCAGCCGATCCAGTTCCACGCGCTCTGTATATCGCCTGGCCGTGTGGCGCGCGACGATCACCTCCCGGCAGACTGGGCGCCTCTAACACGCTGGAAGGTCACCGGTCATGAGCAGCACGCGCTTTCCCGAGGGTTTCGTCTGGGGCGTCTCCACGTCCGCCTACCAGATCGAGGGCGCCAACGCCGTCGACGGGCGCGGCCCGTCGATCTGGGACTCCTTCTCCGACTCGCGGGACGCCTGCGACCACTATCACCGCTATCCCGAGGACGTGCGGCTGATGAAGGAGCTGGGGCTGGGCGCCTACCGCTTCTCGGTGAGCTGGCCCCGGGTGATGCCCGAGGGGGCGGGCCGGGTGAACGCCGCCGGGCTGGACTTCTACGACAGGCTGGTGGACGAGCTGCTGGCGGCCGGGATCACCCCGTACGTGACGCTCTACCACTGGGACCTGCCCCAGGCGCTGGAGGACCGGGGCGGCTGGCCGGAGCGCGACACGGCGCTGCGCTTCGCCGACTACGCGCGGGTGGTGCACGAGCGGCTGGGCGACCGGGTCGGCACCTGGTTCACGCTGAACGAGCCGTGGGTGGCGGCGTTCCTCGGCTACGGCGCGGGCATCCACGCGCCCGGCAGGAGGTCGGCCGCCGACGCCTTCAGGGCCGCCCACCACCTGCTGCTCGGCCACGGGCTGGCGGCGGACGCGCTGCGCTCGGCGGGCGCCCGGGAGATCGGCGCGGTGCTCAACTTCGGGCCGGTGATGACCCCCGGCCAGGTGATCGGGTCGGCCCGCGAGCTGAGCGGGGAGGACGCCGCCGCGGTCGCCAGGATCGACGAGCTCATGCACGGGCAGTTCCTGGAGCCGCTGACGCGCGGCCGCTACCCGGACCGGGTGGTGGAGCTCGCCGGCACGGACCACGTGCGCGACGGCGACCTGGAGCTCATCTCCGGCCCGCTCGACCTGCTCGGCGTCAACTACTACGCGCCGACCGTCGTGCAGGCCCAGCCCAGCGAGCCCGCCGACCCCGCCTACCCGGGCAGCGACGGCATCCTGTTCTGCACCGTGCCCACCGCCGTGACCGCGATGGGCTGGCCCATCGTGCCCGGCGCGCTCACGCTGCTGCTCGACCGGCTGACCCGCGAGCATCCGGGCCTGGAGCTGATGATCACCGAGAACGGGGCCGACTTCGCCGACACCGTCACCGGCGACGGCATCCGCGACATGGACCGCATCCACTTCATCGAGGAGCACCTGCGCGCACTGCGCACCTCCGTCGAGCGCGGCGCCCGGGTGCGCGGCTACCTCGTCTGGTCGCTGCTCGACAACCACGAGTGGGCCGACGGCTACCAGCGCAAGTTCGGGCTCGTGCACGTCGACTTCGCCACCCAGAAGCGGCGGATGAAGGACAGCGCGCTGTGGTACCGCGACGTGGTGCGCCGCAACGGCCTCGGCGGCGACCGGCCGCGCCGCCCCACGCTGGAGACCGTCGCCGCCCGCGCCGGCGTCTCCCGGGCGACGGTCTCGCGCGTCGTCAACGGCGAGGCGTCGGTCAGCCCGGAGGTCCGCGCCGGCGTGCTGCGCGCCGTCCGCGAGCTCGGCTACGTGCCCAACGCCGCCGCCCGCAGCCTCGTCACGCGCCGCACCGACGCGATCGCGCTGGTCCTGGCCGTGCCCCGGCAGGGCGGCGACGCCCTCACCGCCGCCGTCGTCCAGTACGTCACCAGCGTCCTCGAAGGCGCGGGCAAGCAGGTCACGCTCATGCTCGCCGACACCGCCGAGAGCCACCGGCGCATCCTGGAGCGGGTGGAGACCGGGCTGCTCGACGGCGTGGTGCTGCTGCCGCCCGACGGCCCCGACCCGCTGGCCGAGCGGCTGGCCCGCACCGGCACGCCCGTCGTGCTGCTCGGCAAGCCCGCCGTCGCCTCGCTCGTCCCGTACGTGGACGTCGACAACGCGGGCGGCGCCGCGGCGGCGACCGAGCACCTGCTGCGCCAGGGCCGCCGCCGCATCGGCGTCATCTGCGGCCCCACCGACCTGGTGGCCGTCCAGGACCGCCTGACCGGCCACCGCGAGGCCCTGGAACGCGCCGGGCTGCGCCCGCACCTCGCGCTCGCCGGTCACACCCGCGAGTCGGGCGCAGAGGCGCTCACCCGGCTGCTCGCCGAGGACGACCGCCTCGACGCCGTCTTCGCGACCGGTGACCAGCTCGCGATCGGCGCGCTGCGCGCCGCCGCCGAGGCCGGCCGCCGGGTGCCCGCCGACCTGGCGGTCGTCGGCTTCGACGACATCGACGCCGCCTCCGCCACCACCCCGCCCCTCAGCACCGTACGGACTCCCGTGACGGACCAGGCGATGGCCCTGGCCCGGCTGCTGCTGTCACGGCTGGAGGGCAGGCACGCCGGCTCGGTGGTGCTCCCGGCCCGCCTGGTGGTGCGCGGCTCCAGCGCCTGACCGGCCGGGCCGCCCCAGTGGAGGGGAGGCCCGATGGAGGGGAGGCCCGGGGGCGGTCAGCTGGTGGAGAAGGTGAACCAGTTGACGTTGACGAAGTCGGCCGGCTGGCCGCTGGCGAACGTCAGGTAGACGGTGTGGGTGCCGGTGACGGGTGAGATGTTGGCCGGGACCGTGCGCCAGCTCTGCCAGCCGCCGGTGTTGCCGATCGCGAAGTCGCCGATCGGCGGGGCCGTCGGGCTGCCGAGCCGCACCTGGACCAGGCCGCTCACGCCGGCTCCGGCCCCGGACGCGACGCGCGCCTTGAACTGGCGGGCCGCCGTGGCGCCGAAGTTCACCCCGTCGAAGCGGAGCCAGTCGCCGTTGGCGATGGCGCCCACGTTCTGGCCGCCGCCCGCGTCGGTGGTGGCCTCGACCATCGTCCCGGACTGCGCCTGGTAGCGCTCGGCCTGGATGGTGGAGCGGGCGTCGACGCCGCCGGGCGAGGTCGGGGTGATCGTCGGCGACGGCTCGGTGGTGCCGCCGCTCTGCCACACCGCCACGTAGTCGACGACCATCGGCCGTCCCGGCACGGTGGCCGCGGTCGGCGTGCCGAACCCGGCCACGCCGTTGGGGAAGCCGCCGCCCATCGCCACGTTGAGCAGCAGGAAGTAGCCGGCGTGCCCGGTCATGTTGTTCCACGTGGTGGCGTCGAACTGGGACTGGCTCACGCTGTGGAACTGCTGGCCGTCCACGTACCAGCGGAGCTGGTTGGGGGTGACGCTGCGGTCCCACTCGAAGCGGTAGGTGTGGAAGGCCGACTGGCACGACGAGCCGGGGCAGACGCGGCTGGCGCCGAGGCCGTTGTTCTCGTTGCACGGCCCGCCGGGGCTGACGCCGCAGTGGAGCACGGCCCACACGGAGTTGACGCCGTTGACGTTCTCCATGATGTCGAACTCGCCGATGCCGGGCCAGTTCCAGTAGTTGCCCCGGTAGGGGGAGCCGAGCGCCCAGAACGCCGGCCAGTAGCCGAGGGCGGCGTCGCCGGTGACGTTCGGCATCTGGATGCGGCCCTCGATGCGCAGGACGCGCCCGGCGGCGGGCTTGAAGTCGGCCTTCCTGGTCTCGATGCGGGCTGACGTCCACTCGCCGGAGGAGCTGCGCAGCGGGGTGATGCGCAGGTTGCCGGAGCCGTCGAGGGCCAGGTTGGAGGGGCTGGAGGTGTAGTTCTGGATCTCGCCGGTGCCCCAGTTGGCGGGGCCGCCGGGGTAGGCGTGTCCGGTGTCGATCTGCCAGTTGGCGGAGGAGGGCGGGGAGCCGGAGGGGCCGTTGAAGTCGTCGGACCAGACCAGCGACCAGCCGGACGGGGTGGGCGGCACGGCGGCGGAGGCGCTCACCGCCACGTGCACGAGCAGGCCGCTGACCAGCGTCAGCGCCGCGGCGACGGCCGCGAGCCGGCGGCGGCCGGGGGATCGGAGGGTACGTAACGTCATTCGCTGCTCCCGGGGGGTGCGGAGGCAAACCGGAGAGAGCGCTCTCTCGATTAGCTGAACACACCTGTTAACCCGCTGTCAACAGTCCGTCCCGGCCTCCGATCGCCGGGACCGTTCCGATGGGAGAGCGCTCTCACTCGCAGGCGCCCGGACATGCCGAAGGGCCGGTCGCGACGGCGACCGGCCCTTCGTGCGCGAGCGTGCGGCTCAGCCCTTCTCGGCCTCACCCGTGGCCTGCTCCATGGCCTCCTCGGGAGAGGCCTCCAGGTCCTGCTCCGCCTCGGCGCCGGCCTGGGCGGACGCCTTGTCCAGGCGCACCCAGCTCGTCACGCTCTCCACGGCGAACAGCACGAACAGGTAGGCGGTCAGCACCGCCAGCACCGGCGTCAGCCAGTCGAAGGCGGCGCCCACACCGATGATGAGCAGCCGCAGCTCCCAGCCGAGCCCGGCGTGGAACACCCAGGCGGGCGGCCAGATCGACTGCCTGGTCCGGTAGACGGTGTCGTAGGTGTGGTAGCCGACCACGTACACGAGCACGAACAGCAGCCACTTCGGCGCGTCGGCGGTCAGCCCGACGACGATCAGCGTGAGGAACTCGGCGCCGCGCAGCAGCGGCGGCGTCAGCCAGTCGAAGCGGCCCAGGTGGTGGCGCGGCGCGGTCGGCAGCACCAGCAGCACCATGATCAGCGGCGGGACCAGCAGCATCGGCCCCTTCTCCAGCAGCCCGCCGGCGGTGACGGCGATGACGGCCAGCAGGGCGGCGAGCGTGGCGGGGACCGGCGGCAGACCCTTGCCGAGCTTGCCCGCGAGCGCGTGGACGAGCGGCCCGTCGTCACGGTAGGCGAGCAGCCGGGCGGTCTGGACGCGGCGGCGTTCCTCGTCCGGGTCGGGTGCGGGGGTGGCGGCGGCCTGCGGGTGGGTGATCATGCGAGCGACCTCATGAGGCGTCCGGTCAGGGTGTAGGCGGCGGCGACGGTGCCCCAGATCACCAGCGTGAGGAAGGTAATGCGGGCGTCGAAGAGGGCGGCGGTGATCGCGATGGCCGCGAACCGCTCGCCGATGGGGAACACGATCATCTTACGGGCCCAGTGGACGGCGCGGTACTTGCCGGCCTTGGTCCACATCTTGAGCAGCCCGCGGATGCCCTGGCTGCGCTCGACCTTGCGGCGCTCCAGCGCCTGGCGCAGGGCCCGGTCGTCGGGCGCGTCGAGCGGCAGCGTCGGGAGCTGCGCGGGCGCCTTGGCGCGCCGGTTGGCGATGCCGAAGGAGAAGTCGAGCAGATGGCGCACGGACTGCAGGCCGATCGCCGCCAGCGCGAAGATCCAGATCGTGTCGTCGCCGTGACCGGCCACGACCCAGCCGATCGCCAGGCCGGCGAAGACCACGTACTCCTTGAACCGGTCGAACGTGGCGTCGAGCCACGCCCCGAGCACGCCGAACTTGCGGGCGTAGCGGGCGACCTGGCCGTCGACGCAGTCGAAGACGAACGCGAAGTAGATCAAAATGCCGCCCGCGACCATGCCGACCCGGTCGCCGGTGGCGAAGCAGGCGGCGGCGGCCACGCCGAGCGCGATCGAGATGAGCGTGACCTGGTT
Organism: Nonomuraea sp. NPDC003214; assembly: GCF_053590035.1. NCBI lineage: Bacteria > Bacillati > Actinomycetota > Actinomycetes > Streptosporangiales > Streptosporangiaceae > Nonomuraea > Nonomuraea sp. NPDC003214. The sequence goes on from NZ_JBSFSX010000005.1 coordinate 191,398, forward strand.
GGGCGTCAGCCCGCGCCGGGCCGCCCAGCGGGCGATGAAGCGGGAGTAGGTGGAGACGAAGTAGGTGGTGAAGAAGCCGTCGGCGCCCTTGACGGCGTTGTCGAGCCTGGCCCGGTCCTCGTCCATGCCGATGATCTCGGAGCCGGCCTCGTTGGCCTCCTCCTGGGTGGTGACGCGGCGGTAGAACAGGTCGCGGCGGCCGCGGATGCCGACCGAGACGCCGTTGCGCACCAGGCCGAACGCGATGATCTGCACCAGGTCGTCGTCGGGGCCGAAGGCGTCGGCCATGTCGGCGAGCCGGCGGCAGGTCTCCGCGAGCACCGGCGCGTTGCGCGCGCTGATGTGGACCGGGCCGAGCAGCACGGCGTTGGGCCGGGTCACCTTGTGGGTGGCGGTGCCGATCGACACCACCCGCGACTTGCCGATGCGGGAGCGAACCGGGAGCCCTTCGACCCGGTTCATGCCGATCTCTGGCTCTGCCTCCTCGATCGGAACGGCCTCGGCCGTCTCCTCCTGTCCCGCGCCGGGGTCCTCGTCGGAGTCCTCCCCGGCCGCCGGGCGCGGCTCCTTGGCGACGAGCACCAGCGCGCCGCGCTTGGACTTGGTGATCTGGTAGATCAGCTCGTCGTGGACGACCGAGTTTTCCGGGATGATGAACAGGCTTTCCGTCGCCGACTCGGCGACCTCGGCCAGTGCGCGCAGGGCGGCGGCCACGTCGCCTGACGCGATCGTGGCGGGCCGCGGGTCCATGGTGCGAAGCTGGCTGTGCAGCCGCTCGGAGACGGTGGGATTGCCGGGTAGCGCGGCGAGCCTCAGGCCGGTCGGAGCGGTGTCGGGGCCGGGCGAAGAGCCCAGCAGGACCACGCGGGTCATGACTCCCTTTCGAGGCGGTTTCGGGGGGTTGAACATCGGGCAATGCGGGACAGGCGTCAAAGTGTAGTAAGGGTTCCTGAGCAACGCGTCACCGCCGCACGGCCGGAGCACGAAGTGCCGACGCTTTCCCGGCCATAAGATGAGCGAGTGAGTCTCTACCGTGACGAGGGCGTGGTCCTGCGCACGCAAAAGCTCGGCGAAGCCGATCGCATCGTCACAATCCTGGCCAAGCGCACCGGCAAGATCCGGGCCGTGGCCAAGGGGGTGCGCCGCACCACCTCGCGCTTCGGCGCAAGGCTCGAGCCGTTCACCCACGTCGATCTGCAACTCCACACCGGACGCACCCTCGACGTGGTCACCCAGGCCGAGACCATCAGACCTTACGGCGAGACGCTGGCGGCCGACTACCCCCGCTACACCGCCGGCACCGCGATGCTGGAGACCGCCGACCGGCTCACCCACGGCGAGAAGGAGCCGGCGCTGCGCCAGTTCCTGCTGCTGGTGGGCGGGCTGCGCACACTGGCCGACGGCGACCACGAGGCCAGGCTGGTGCTCGACGCCTACTTCCTGCGCTCGCTGGCCGTCGCCGGCTACGCGCCCGCGCTGGAGGCGTGCGCCAAGTGCCGGGCCCCGGCCGTCAGGGCGTTCGCCATCGTGGCGGGCGGCGTGGTGTGCGGGGCGTGCCGCCCGGCCGGCTCGGCCGTGCCCGCCGGGGAGACGATCGGGCTCATGACGGCGCTGCTGCGGGGCGACTGGGTCTCCGCCGACGCCTCGGAGCCGCGCCACCGCACCGAGTGCAGCGGCCTGGTGGCGGCCTACCTGCAATGGCACCTGGAGCACGGCATCCGCTCGCTGCGCCACGTAGAAAGGGAACCCGCGTGAATCCCCGCCCGCCGTCGCCGCACCCGTCCGGTGCGACGCCGCCGCCGATCCCGCGCGACCTGGTGCCCCGGCACGTCGCCATCGTCATGGACGGCAACGGCCGCTGGGCCAAGGCCCGCGGCCTGCCGCGCACCGAGGGGCACAAGGCGGGGGAGGCGTCGCTGTTCGACGTCATCGAGGGCGCCCTGGAGCTCGGCGTCCCCTACCTGAGCGCGTACGCCTTCTCCACGGAGAACTGGAAGCGCTCGCCCGACGAGGTGCGCTTCCTCATGGGCTTCAACCGCGACGTGATCCGGCGCCGCCGCGACGAGCTCAACGCGATGGGCGTGCGGGTGCGCTGGGCGGGCCGGCCGGGCCGGCTGTGGAAGAGCGTGATCTCCGAGCTGCAGACCGCCGAGGCGATGACCGAGCACAACCGGGCGCTGACGTTGCAGTTCTGCGTCAACTACGGCGGCCAGGCCGAGATCGTCGAGGCGGCGGTCAAGCTGGCCGAGGACATCGCCGCCGGCCGCGTCAGGGCCTCGAAGGTCAACGAGAAGGTCTTCGCCCGCTACCTCGACGAGCCGGAGATCCCGCCGGTCGACCTGTTCGTCCGCTCGTCGGGGGAGCAGCGCTTCTCCAACTTCCTGCTGTGGCAGTCGGCCTACGCCGAGATGGTGTTCCTGGACCGGCTCTGGCCCGACTTCGACCGGCGCGACCTGTGGGAGGCGTGCGAAATCTACGCCAAGCGCGACCGCCGCTACGGCGGGGCGGTGCCCAACCAGGTCTGAGCGCGCCCTGACGTGGGCAACGTCAGGACATGTGGCGACTGATCTGGAACTCCGCCCTGGTCATCGCGCTCTACTACCTCGTCCCGCTGGAGGCCGGCGGGCCCATGTGGCTGAGGTGGGCGCGCGCGGCGGTGTTCGCGGCCGGGGTGGCGCTGGTCGTGGTGGGCGTCGCCCGCGCGGCCAGGCGGCAGGCGACGGCCGAGCCCGGCTCCCTGCCCGCGACCGGCCTGGCGGTGGCGACCGTGGCGGGCGTCGCCCTGTTCGCGCTGGCCGACTACGGGGTGGCCGTCTGGGGCGAGAACGAGTTCGCCGGGCTGCGCACGCGCACCGACGCCCTCTACTTCGCCGTCTCGACGCTGGCCACGGTCGGCTTCGGCGACGTGCACGCGCAGGGGCAGGTGGCCAGGGCGCTGGTGCTGGCGCAGATGGTGTTCAACCTGGTCGTCCTCGCCACGGCCGCGACCCTGCTGACCCGCCGCCTGCGCGAGCGCCGCCACCTGTGACGCCCCTCCCAGGAGGGTGGCGGCCCTCCCGCGAGGGTGGCGCCGCTCTCAGGGGGGTGAGGGCGGCAGCGCGGCCAGGCGGCGGGTGGCCTCGGCGAGGTCGGCCGGGCCCGGGGCGGCGGCGAAGGAGAGCCGCAGGAAGGGGCCCGAGGGCTCGGCGGGGAAGTAGCGGGCGCCCGCGTCCACCGCGACGCCGTGGGCGCGGGCGGCGTCGGCCAGCGTGGTGTCCTGGACGCCGTCCGGCAGGCGTACCCACAGGTGCAGCCCGCCGGCCGGGTGCCGGGTGAGCGTCCAGTGCGGGAGGTCGCGGGCGAGACAGGCGGCGAGCAGCGCGCAGCGCTCACGCAGGGCGGCCGAGAGCGTCCGCAGGTGCCGCTCCCACGCCGGGGTGCTGAGAAGCTCGACGGCGGCCTCCTGGAGCGGCCGGGCGGTGAAGAAGTCGTCGACGAAGCGCATCCCCCACAGCCGCCGCATCACCGGACCGCGCGCGATCACCGCGCCGATGCGCAGGCTGGGGGAGGCGGGCTTGGTCAGCGAGGTGAGGTGGATGACGGTGCCGTCGCGGTCGCCGGAGACCAGCGGGGGCGGCGGCGGGCCGCCGTGGCCGAGGTGGCGGGCGAAGTCGTCCTCGACGAGGAACGCGCCGGCCGCCCTGGCCACCTCCACCACCTGCTCGCGCCTGCCGGGGGCCAGGACCGTGCCGGTCGGGTTGTGGAAGGTGGGCTGGCAGTAGAGCAGTCGCGCGCCGGTCATGGCGAAGGCGTCGGCGAGCAGGTCGGGGCGGATGCCGTCGGCGTCCGTCGGCACCGGCAGCGGGCGCAGCCCGGCGGCGCGGGCGGCGGCCAGCGCGCCCGGGTAGGTGGGCGACTCCATGAGGACCGGGCCGCCGGGGGCGACGATGGCCCTGAACAGCATCGACAGCGCGCCCTGCCCGCCGCCGGTGACGAGCACGTCGTCGGCGGTCACCGAGCCGCCCGCCTGGCGGGCGAACAGCGCGCGCAGCGGCGCGAGCCCGGCCGTCGGGGCGCGGCGCCAGGCGCCGGGACGGCGGGCGGCGCGGGCGAGCGCGGCGGCCAGCGCCCGCGTGGGTTGCAGCGACTCGTGCGGGTAGCCGCCCGACAGGGCGACGGCGCCGTCCGGCAGCGGGACCGGCGGCTCGGCCGAGGCGTCGCGCCCGGCGAGCGCCACCGACTGCCAGGAGGTGTCGGCCCCGCCGCCCTGATCCGCGGGGCGGGCGGCCACGAACGTGCCGCTGCCCGGCCGGGTCACGACCGCGCCCTCGGCGGCGAGCCGGGCGATCGCGCGGGACACCGTGGCCGGGCCGACGTGGTGGCGGACGGTCAGCTCGCGGCTGCTGGGCAGGCGGTCACCGGGGGCGAGCCCGGCGATCAGCTTCCGGAGAGCTGCCACCATCTCAGAAGTGCTACTCTCGGACATGAGAGGAGATGGTAACGCTTCTGAGTTGAGCCCGGAAACGCTTCTGGCCCTGCGGGCCGACACGCCGGGCTGCGAGCAGGTCGTCCACTTCAACAACGCGGGCTGCGGGCTGCTGGCCACGCCGGTGCTGGACGCCATGCTCGACCACCTCCGCCTGGAGGCGGCCATCGGCGGCTACGAGGCGTCGGCCGCCCGCGCCGAGCAGGTGCGCGGCTTCTACACCGAGATCGCCGCGCTGATCAACGCCGGCCCCGGCAACATCGCCTTCGCCACCAGCGCCACCCACGCCTACGCCACCGCGCTGTCGGCGATCCCCTTCGAACCCGGCGACGTCATCCTGACCACCCGCAACGACTTCATCTCCAACCAGATCGCCTTCCTGTCACTGCGCAGGCGGCACGGCGTCCGCGTCGTGCACGCCCCCGACACGCCCGAGGGCGGCGTGGACGTGCCCGCGATGGCCGCGCTCATGCGCGAGCACCGCCCCCGGCTCGTCAGCGCCACCCACATCCCCACCAACTCCGGCCTCGTCCAGCCGGTCGCCGAGATCGGCGCGCACTGCCGCGAACTGGACCTGCTCTACCTGGTCGACGCCTGCCAGTCGGTCGGCCAGCAGCCCGTGGACGTGGCGGAGATCGGCTGCGACCTGCTCACCGCCACCTGCCGCAAGTTCCTGCGCGGCCCGCGCGGCTCCGGCTTCCTGTACGTGTCCGACCGCGTGCTGCGTGACGGCTACGAGCCGCTGTTCATCGACATGTACGGGGCCCGCTGGGTCGCCCCCGACCGCTACGAGCCGGTGGACAGCGCGGCCAGGTTCGAGGACTGGGAGTTCCCGTACGCCACGGTCCTCGGCTCGGCGGCGGCCGTCGCGTACGCCCGCCGGGTCGGCATGGACGCCATCGCCCGCCGCACCCCGGCCCTGGCGGCGCTGCTGCGCGAGGGCCTGGCCGCGATCCCCGGCGTGCGCGTCCTGGACCGGGGCCCGGCGCTGGGGGCGCTGGTCACGTTCGCGATCGAGGGGTGGCAGGCGCGGCCGTTCAAGGCGGCGCTGGACGCGCGCGGCGTCAACTCGGCGCTCAGCTTCCGCGAGCTGGCCCAGTACGACTTCGGCGACAAGGACGTGGAGTGGGCCCTGCGCCTGTCGCCGCACTACTACAACACCGAGGACGAGGTCGGCCACGTAACGGAGGCCGTGGCCGGCCTCGTCCGCCCCTGACGGGAGCCGTACGGCGTCCGTCGCGGCGCGGCCGGAAACCCGGTTGCGGTCCCGGGCGCGGGCACGGAACGCTGGTCTGCGTGGAGATGCACGCAGGTCAGCTGACAGTCACGCCCGAGACGGTCCGCGCGCTCGTGGCCGAACAGTTCCCGCAGTGGCGGGACCTGCCGGTCACGGGCGTCGCCGCCCACGGCACGGTCAACGCCATCTTCCGCATCGGCGACGGGCTGGCCGCCCGCTTCCCCCTGGAGCCCCGCGACGTCGACTCGACGCGGGCCTGGCTCCAGAAGGAGGCGCGGGCGGCGGGCGAGCTGGCCGGGCGTACGCGGTTCCGCACCCCCGAGCCGGTCGCGCTCGGCGAGCCGGGGGCGGGCTACCCGCTCCCATGGTCGGTGCAGACGTGGCTGCCCGGCGTCGTGGCCACGGACGCGGACCCGGGCGAATCGGTCGCCTTCGCCCACGACCTGGCGGCCCTCGTCCACGACCTGCGCGCCCTCGACACCCGTGGCCGCACCTTCAGCGGCTCCGGCCGGGGCGGCGACCTCAAGGACCACGACGCGTGGATGGAGACCTGCTTCACCCACAGCGAACACCTCCTCGACGTCCCCCGGCTGCGCCGCCTGTGGGCCGAGCTGCGGGTCCTGCCCCGCGAGGGCGCCGACGTGATGAACCACTGCGACCTGATCCCCGGCAACGTGCTCGTGTCCGGCGGCCGGCTCGCCGGCATCCTCGACGTCGGCGGCTTCGCCCCGGCCGACCCGGCGCTGGACCTGGTGAGCGCCTGGCACCTGCTGGAGGCCGGGCCGCGCCAGGCGCTCCGCGACGACCTCGGCTGCACCGACCTCGAATGGGAACGCGGCAGGGCGTGGGCCTTCCAGCAGGCGATGGGCCTGGTCTGGTACTACGTCGACAGCAACCCGCCGATGAGCCGCCTCGGCGCCCGCACCCTCCAGCGCATCCTGGCGGCCTCCTAACGGCCGTGCCCGGCTCCCCGCGCCGGTTGCCTCCCTGGGGGAGGGGAGACGGCAGGCCCGACAGGGGGTCAGCCTCGGCGGCGGGCTCGGTAGGCGGCGACGTGCATCCGGTTCCCGCAGGTGCGGCTGTCGCAGTAGACGCGCGACCGGTTGCGCGACTCGTCGACGAAGACGTGCTCGCAGTCGGGCGCGGAGCAGGTGCGCAGCCGTTCCCATTCGCCCTCGACGAGCAGGTGGGCGAGGGCGACGCCGCAGTCGGCGGCCAGGTGCTCGGCGAGGGTGGCGTCGGGCGCGAAGTAGTGGACGTGCAGCGGGTGCCCGTCGTGCTCGGTGAGCCGTGGGGTGATGCGGGTCTCGGACAGCAGCGAGTTGAGGGTGCGCACGGCGGTGGGCTGGTCGGGGGCGACGAAGACGCGGTGGAACGCCTCCCGTACGATGCGTACCTGTCCGAGGTCGCGCGGGGTGAGGGTGCTGATGCCGCTCACCTGGCGCGAGTCGACGAAGGATTGCAGCTCGGCCAGGGTCGCCAGACCGTCGTCCCCTCCTGTGGAGGGCGAGGTGTTGATCAGCTCGACGACGGTGGCCAGCGCATGCACCATGTCATGGCCAAACGGCATATTGACTCCTGTCCGGGCCGGTTCTAGCGTGGTCGCAGCGTATCTCTCCCACGGGGGGTCGGGGGTTTCGGTGAGTGCACATCGTCGTTTCGTGCTGATCGCGATCGCCGGAGCACTGATCATCTCGACCTCCGCCCCGCTCGTGCGGCTGTCGGGGGTCTCGCCCGCGACCTCGGCGCTGTTCCGGTGCGCGTACGCGGTGCCGCCCATGCTGGTGCTGGCCTGGCTGGAGCGGCGCAGGCTCGGCCCGCTGACCGGCAAGCCGCTCTACCTGGCGTGGGTGGCGGGGCTCATGTTCGCGTTCGACCTGCTGTTCTGGCATCACACGATCGACTACGTGGGCGCGGGGCTGGCGACCGTGCTGGGCAACCTTCAGGTGTTCATCGTAGCGTTCGCCGCGTGGGCGCTGTTCCGGGAGCGGCCGTCGACGCCGCTGATGATCGCCACGCCGGTGGTGTTCGGCGGCGTGGTGCTGATCTCGGGGGTGTTCGACAGCGGGGCGTACGGCGCCGACCCGGCGCTCGGGGTGGTGACCGGCGTGGCCACGTCGATCGCGTACGCGGCGTTCCTGCTGCTGATGAAGGCCGGTTCGGGCCGCGCGGCCGGGCCGCTGGCGCACGCGACCGTGGTGGCGACGGTGGCGATCGCGGCGCTGAGCCCGCTGTTCGGCGGGGCGAGCTTCGTGCCGGAGTGGCCGGCGCACGGCTGGCTGCTGCTGCTCGCGCTGGGGCCGCAGGTGCTCGGCTGGTCGCTGATCACCTATTCGCTGCCCCGGCAGCCGGCCGTGCTGACCGCGCTGCTCCTGCTGGTGCAGCCGGTGACGACGGTGGCGCTGTCGGCGATCGCGCTCGGCGAGCGGCCGTCGCCGCTCCAGCTCGCCGGCTGCGCGGTGGTGGTGCTGGGCGTTCTGTACGGGTCGCGGCGGGGTCAGGCCGGGCGCGGCGTGCGCGAGCAGGACGAGCAGGTGCCGAACACCTCGACCGTGTGAGTGATCTCGGTGAACCCGTGCTCGGTGCCGACGGTCTCGGCCCAGCGTTCGACGGCGGGCCCGGCCACCTCGACGGTCCGGCCGCAGCGGCGGCAGACCAGGTGGTGGTGGTGCTCGCCGGTCTCGCACGCCCGGTAGACCGACTCGCCGTCATCGGTGCGCAGCACGTCGACGTGGCCGCCGTCGGCCAGCGCCTGGAGAGCGCGGTAGACGGTGGTCAGGCCGATCTTGGCGCCGTGCTGGCGCATCTCGGCGTAGACGTCCTGCGCGCTGCGGAAGCCCTCGCTCTGGCGGAGGGTGTCGTGCACGGCGTCGCGTCTCGTGGTCATACGACCTCCTCGGCACGCGTGCTTGGCTCGGTCACTGTCGACTCCTGGGATCGGCCTCGGCGTACGAATTTACCCACACCCAGGGCCAGGACGAAGCCGGCCAGGGCAAGAAGCACGATCGAGGCCCCGGGCGGCACCCGGGTGGAGGCGGTGGAGGCGAGCAGCCCGCCCACGGCGGCGACGACGCCGAACAGCATGGCCAGCAGCATCGTGGTGCGGAAGCCGCGGGTGAGCTGCTGGCTGGTGGCCACCGGGATGACCATGAGCGCGCTGACGAGCAGCAGGCCGACCACGCGCATGGCGATGACGACGGTGAGCGCGGCGGTGACGGCGATGAGCAGGCTGAGGAAGCGCACCGGCAGGCCGCTGGCGCGGGCCATCTCCTCGTCCTGGCAGAGCACGAACAGCTCCCTGCCGAAGATCGCGACGACGGCGAGGACGGCGACGGCCAGCGCGCCGATGATCCAGATGTCCTGCTCGGTGACGCTGGCGATGGCGCCGAACAGGTAGGAGTTGAGCTTGGAGTTGCTGCCGCCGGGCGCGATGCCCATGAGCAGCACGCCGCCCGCGATGCCGCCGTAGAACATCAGGGCCAGGGCCACGTCGCCGCTGGTGCGCCCGCGCGCCCTGACCAGCTCGATGGCGACGGCGCCGGCCACCGCGACGAGGACGGCGGTGAGCACCGGCGCGGTGCCGGTCAGGAACCCGAGCGCGACGCCGGTCAGGGCCACGTGCCCGATGCCGTCGCCGAGCAGCGCGAGCCTGCGCTGCACGATGAACGTGCCCACGGCGGGCGCGCAGAGGCCGACCAGCAGCGCCGCGAGCAGCGCGAGCTGGAAGAACTGCCTGTCGAGCAACTCGATCATGCTTCTCCCTGCCAGCCCCGCAGCGGCCCCGCCGTGGCTTCGGCGGCGTGCGGGTGGACGTGCTCGTGTCCCGGCCTGGCGCAGTCGCCTTCGGGCCGGGGCGGCGGGCCGTCGTGCGCGACGAGGCCTTCGCGCACGACGACGCCGCGGGTGATGAGCGGCTCCAGCGGGCCGAGCTCGTGTGCGACGAGCACGATGGTCTTGCCGTCTGCCACCAGCCTGGCCAGCGTGTCGGCCAGGAGCTGCTGGGTGGCGGCGTCGACGCCCGCGGTGGGCTCGTCCATCACGTACGTGTCGGGCTCGCCGGCGAGGGCGCGGGCGATGAGCACCCGCTGCTGCTGCCCGCCGGAGAGCGCCTGGACGGGGTCGTGCGCCCGGTCGGACAGGCGGACGGCCTCCAGGGCGCTCGCCACGGCCGCCCGGTCGGCGGCGCTGGTGCGGCGCAGCCTGCTCTGCCGGGCGATGCGGCCCGAGGTGACGACCTCGCCGACGGTCGCGGGGACGCCGCCGCCGACGGAGAGCCGCTGCGGCACGTAGCCGATGCGCCACCAGTCGCGGAACCTGGCGGGCGGCGTGCCGTACATCAGGGTCTGTCCGCCGGACAGCGGCGTGAGGCCGAGCAGCGCGCGGACCAGGGTGGACTTGCCTGAGCCGTTGGCGCCCATGACGGCGACGACCTCGCCGGGGCTGACGGTGAGGTCGATGCCGCGCAGGATGGGCCGCCGGTCGAGCGTCACCCGCCCGTCGCGCATCTCGAAGGCGGTCTCGGTCAAGGTGTGCATCCCAACGCCGACTGCAGGGTCTTGAGGTTGCCCCGCATGGCCGACAGGTAGTCGCCCGAGGGCTTGCTCTCCAGCGGGTCGAGCACGGCCGTCTTCGCGCCCACCTCGGCGGCGAGCACCTCGGCGACCTTGGGGCTGACCAGGGCCTCGGTGAAGATGGTCGTCACCTTCTCCGCCTTGGCGAGCTTGGCCACCTCGTCGATGCGGGCGGGCGAGGGCTCGGTCTCGGGGTCGAGGGTGATGCCGACCTGCTTGAGCTTATACCGGTCGGCCAGGTAGCCGAACGCCTCGTGCGCGGTCACCATGGTGCGCGTCGCGCAGGTGGTCAGGCCGGTGGCGAGCTCCTTGTCGAGCGCGGTGAGCGAGGCGGCGGCGGTGGCGGCGCGGTCCTTGAAGCCCTGCGCGTGGGCCGGGTCGGCGGCGGCCAGGCGCTCGCCGAGCTTGCCGGCGACGGTGGCCAGGCGGGACGGGTCGAGCCACAGGTGCGGGTCGTAGGCGACCCCGTGGTCGTGGCCCTCCTCGGCGTGACCCTCCTCGGCGTGACTCTCTTCGGCATGGCCTTCCTCGGCGTGGCCCTCCTCCTCGGCGTGCCCGTGCTCGCCGGCCGGGAGCGTGGCCACGGCGGTGGCGGCGTCGAAGGAGCGCTCGGGGTCGACCGCCTCGTCCACGGCGGGCTGGACGCCCTTGATGTAGACGGTGAGCGTGGCGTCCTCGAGCTGGGCCATCTGCTGGGCGCCGAGCTCCAGGTCGTGCGGCTCGACGCCGGGCGCGGTCAGGACGGCCACCTGGGCGTCGGGGCCCGCGATCTGCTCGCTGAGCCACTGCAACGGATAGAACGCGGCGAGGACCTGGGGCTTGCCGTCGGCGGCCTCAGGTGTCGCGCCGGATCCGGCTCCGCAGGCGGTGGTCGTGAGCAGCATGGCGCCCGCGAGGAGCCCGGCGGCTCGCAGGCGGGAATGTCCTGACATCATGTGAGTCAGTATGCTGCAAAATGAAAATGGTTGTCAAAGTCGACCTTGGTAGGGATGCCGAACGGCGTGCTGGGGGCCAGGCGGCGCCGGACGGCATCCCCTCATCACCCCGGTGTTCGCGCGCCGGCAGAGCCGTTGCCGGCGCCCGGGGTGATGTCCAGCCGCCGCTCGCCCGCGTAGACGTTCATCGAGTCCCCGCGCAGGAACCCGATCAGCGTCAGCCCCTCCTCCTCGGCCAGCTCGACCGCGAGCGAGGAGGGCGCGGACACCGCGGCGAGCACCGGGATGCCCCCCATGACCGCCTTCTGCACCAGCTCGAAGGAGGCCCGGCCGGAGACCATGAGCACGGTCGAGCGCAGCGGCAGCAGGCCCTGCCGCAGCGCCCAGCCGAGCAGCTTGTCCACGGCGTTGTGCCGCCCCACGTCCTCGCGCACGCACAGAGCCTCACCCTCGGCCGTGAACAGGCCGGCCGCGTGCAGCCCGCCCGTCCGGTCGAAGACCCGCTGGGCCGCGCGCAGCCGGCCGGGCAGGGCCGCCACCGTCGCCTGGCCGAGCTCGACGGGGTCGTCGTGCGCGGACCAGCGGGCGACCGTGCGCACCGCCTCCAGCGACGCCTTGCCGCAGACGCCGCAGGAGGAGGTGGTGTAGAAGTTGCGCGGCGCGGGCGCCTCGACGCCCGGCGCGAGCCGCACGTCCAGGACGTTGTACGTGTTCCGCCCGTCGGCCAGGGCCCCCGCGCAGTAGCGGATGGTCGCGATGTCGCCGGCCGACGCGACCGCGCCCTCGCTGACCAGGAACCCGGCGGCCAGGTCGAAGTCGTCGCCCGGCGTCCGCATGGTGACGGTCAGCGGCGTGCCGTCGAGGCGGATCTCCAGCGGCTCCTCGGCGGCCAGCGAGTCGACCCTGCGCGTCGGGGCGGAGTCCCTGATGCGCAGGATGCGGCGCTTGACGGCGACCCTAGACATACCCGTACCCGAAGCGGCCCTTGACGCAGAGGTTGCCCTTGGTGACGGGGTTGTCGTGCGGCGAGCTGACCTTCACGATCTTGTTGTCCTGTACGTGCAGCGTCAGGTTGCAGCCGACGCCGCAGTAGCTGCAGATCGTCGTGGTCTGCGTCTGCCGCGACTCGTCCCAGGTCCCGGCGGCGCGCATGTCGAACTCCGACTTGAACGACAGCGCCCCGGTCGGGCACACCTCGACGCAGTTGCCGCAGTAGACACAGGCCGAGTCGGTGAGCGGGGCGTCGAACTCGGTGGAGATGTGCGAGTCGAAGCCCCGGCCGGCCACGGCGATGGCGAAGGAGTTCTGCCACTGGTCGCCGCAGGCGTCGACGCACTTGTAGCACATGATGCACTTGCTGTAGTCGCGCACGTAGAGGTCGTTGTCGACCTTGGCGGGCTGCTCGACCGTGGCCGCGTCCTCGCCGAACCTGCCGGGCTCGGCGCCGTACTCCTCGATCCAGCCGGCCGCCCGAGGGGTGGTCGACAGGTCCACCGACGAGCCGAGCAGCTCCAGCACCACCTTGCGGCTGTGGCGGGCGCGCTCGGTGTCGGTGCCGACGGTCATGCCGGCCTCGACCTTCCTGGAGCAGGCCGGGGCCAGGGTGCGCGACCCCTCGACCTCGACCACGCACACCCGGCAGGCGTTCTTGGGGGTGAGCGTGTCGCCGTAGCAGAGCGTCGGGACGTCCTTGCCCGCCGCCTGGCAGGCGTCCAGGATCGTCGAGCCCTCGGGCACCCGGACGGTCTCGCCGTCGATCTGCACGTCGACGAGCCGCCGGGGCGGCTGGAGCGGGATCACTTGTATACCCCCAAGCGGTCGATGGCCGATTCCACCGCGTTCCATGCGGTCTGTCCGAGGCCGCAGATCGAGGCGTCCCGCATGGTCTGCCCGACCTCGCGCAGCAGGAGCAGGTCGCTCTCGTCCACGCGCTCCGACAGCCGGTGCAGGGCCTCCTCCTGCCGTACGGTGCCCACGCGGCAGGGCACGCACTGGCCGCACGACTCGTCCCTGAAGAACTCGGCGATGCGCAGCAGGATGTGCTTGAGATCGACGGTGTCGTCCAGCACGAGGACGACGCCGGAGCCGAGCGTGGCGCCCGCCGCCCGGGTGCCCTCGAACGTGAGCGGCACGTCCAGGTCCGTCACGAACGCCCCGGCCGCGCCGCCGAGCAGCACCGCCTTGAGCGTCCCGGCGGGCCGGGCCAGGTCGAGCAGCTCGCGCAGCGTCGCGCCGAACGGCAGCTCGTAGATGCCGGGCCGGTCCACGCTGCCCGACACGCAGAACAGCTTGGTGCCGGTCGAGCCCTCGGTGCCGACCGCCGCGTACGCCTGGGCGCCGTGCTCCAGGATCGGCAGCACGTTGACCAGCGTCTCCACGTTGTTGACCACGGTCGGCTTGCCGAACAGGCCCTTCTCCACCGGGAACGGCGGCTTGCTGCGCGGCTCGCCGCGGAAGCCCTCGATCGAGTTGAAGATCGCGGTCTCCTCGCCGCAGATGTACGCGCCCGCGCCCCGGCGCAGCTCGATGTCGAAGGAGAAGCCCTGGCCCAGGATGTCCGCGCCGAGCAGGCCGCGGGAGCGGGCCGTGGCCATCGCGTGCTCCAGCCGCCGCACCGCCCGCGGGTACTCGCCCCGGATGTAGAGGTAGCCCTTGGCGCAGCCGGTGGCGTAGGCGGCGATCGTCATGGCCTCGACGAGCGCGTACGGGTCGCCCTCCATGATCACACGGTCCTTGAAGGTGCCCGGCTCGCTCTCGTCGGCGTTGCACACCAGGTAGTGCGGGTGGTCCGGCTGGCGGGCGGTGGCGTCCCACTTCCGGCCCGTCGGGAAGGCCGCGCCACCCCTGCCGACCAGGCCGGACTCCAGCACCTCCCGGATCACGCCCGCCGGGCCGAGCTGGAAGGCCCGCCGCAGCGCCGCGTAGCCCCCGGTGGCCCGGTAGGCGTCCAGGCTGGCCGGGTCGACCACGCCGATCCGTTTCAGCAGCACCAGGCCGTCGCGCCCGGCCTGGGGCACGGCCGCCTCGGCGGGCGGCTCCCAGCCGGCCGGCCCGGAGCCGTTCGAGCTCGCCGGCGCGGTGACCTCGTCCCCGTGGAAGGGCCCGTACACCTCGGTGGCCGGGGTCTCGCCGGCCTCGATCGCCAGGGCGGCCGGGGCCCGCTCGCACAGCCCCAGGCACGGGCTGGGCTGCCAGGACGAGCCCGCCGGCCCGAGCCGCGCCTCGACGCGCTTGCGCACGTCCTCGGCGCCGCGCGCCTGGCAGGCCAGGTCGGTGCAGACGTGCAGCACCCGCGCCGGACGCGGCTTGAGCGACAGCAGCGAGTAGAACGACGCCACCCCGTACGCCTCGGCGGGCGGGACGGTGAGGCGGCGGCAGATGTAGTCCAGCGCCCCCTCGCTGATCCACCCGACCCGGTCGTTGACCGCGTGCAGGGCGGGCAGCAGCAGGTCGCGGGCCGGTTCGGGGCGAGCCGCGTAACGCAGCTCCGCCTCCGTCCTGGCGCCGCCCTCCCAGCCGGTGGCCGGCGGGCCGAGCAGCGCGTCGACGGCGGCGCGCTCCTCGGCGGACGGCTGCGCGTCACGGAACCTCAGATCCATCTGTTCACCCGGCCTTGACGAGCTTCTCGACGCGTACGGCTGCCGCCTTGAACTCGGCCGTGCCCGCGATGGGGCAGGTGGCCTCGATGGTCAGGGCGTTGGTGTCCACCTCGTCCGGGAAGTGGAACGTCATGAACACCAGCCCGGGCCGCAGCCCGGGGTCGATGAACACCGGCGCGACCACCGAGCCGCGCCGCGAGCTGATCCGCACCTCTTCACCGGCGACCAGCTCCAGCCGCTCGGCGTCCTCCGGCGACATCTCGACCGTCTCGCCCCGCCGCAGCGGCGAGGCGAACCCCGACGACTGCACGCCGGTGTTGTACGAGTCCAGCCGCCGCCCGGTCGTCAGCCGGAGCGGGTACTCCTCGTCCAGCAGGTCGACCGGCGGCGAGTGGCGCAGCACCGCGAACGGCGCGGGCGTGCCCCGCTTGACCGGGTCGCTCTCCCACAGCCGTCCGTGCAGGTAGGGCGGCTCGATGGCGTCCTCCGCCGGGCACGGCCACTGGATGCCGTGCAGCTCCTCCAGCCGCCGGTAGGTCATGCCGCCGTGGTCGGGGGACAGGGCGCGCAGCTCGTTCCAGACCTCCTCGGCGCCGTCGTAGTGCCAGTCGTGGCCCAGGCGGCGGGCCAGCTCGCACATGATCCAGATGTCGTCGCGCGCCTCGCCGGGCGGGTCGAGGGCCTTGCGCACCCGCTGCACCCGCCGCTCGCTGTTGGTGAACGTGCCGTCGGCCTCGCACCACGCGGCGCTGGCGGGCAGCACCACGTCGGCCATCTGGGCGGTCTTGGTGAGGAAGATGTCCTGCACGACGAGGTGGTCGAGCATGGACAGGCGCTTGATGCAGGCCAGGGAGTCGGCCTCGGACTGCACCGGGTTCTCGCCGATGAGGTAGCAGGTGGTGACCTCGCCCTCGGCCATCGCCTCCAGCATCTGGGTCAGGTTGTGGCCGTAGCGCGGCTGGATGCCGACGCCCCAGGCCGTCTCGAACTTCCGCCTGATCGCCGGGTCGAGGAGGTCCTGGAAGCCGGGCAGCCGGTTGGGGATGGCGCCCATGTCGCCGCCGCCCTGCACGTTGTTCTGGCCGCGCAGCGGCGACAGGCCCGAGCCGTAGCGGCCGACGTGGCCGGTCAGCAGGGCCAGGTTGATCAGCGCCCGGACGTTGTCGGTGGCGTTGTGGTGCTCGGTGATGCCGAGGGTCCAGCACAGCTGGGCGCGGTCGGCGCAGGCGTAGGCGTGCGCCAGCTCGCGGACGGCGTGCGCGGGCACGCCGGTGACCTGCTCGGCGGCGCTGAGCGTCCACGGCTCGACGCACGCGCGGAACTCCTCGTAGCCGGTCGTGGCGCGGTCGATGAACTCCTGGTTCTGCAGCCCGGCGTGGATGATCTCGCGGGCGATGGCGTGGGCGAGCGGGATGTCGGTGCCCACGTTCAGCCCCAGCCACAGGTCGGCCCACTGGGCGGTGCCGGTGCGGCGCGGGTCCACGGCGAACATCCGGGCCCCGTTGTGGATGCCTTTCAGCACGTGCTGGAAGAAGATCGGATGGGCGTTCCGCGCGGCGGAGCCCCACATCACGATCACGTCGGTGTCCTCGACCTCCTGGTAGGAGGAGGTGCCGCCACCGCTGCCGAACACGGCCGAGAGCCCCGCCACGCTGGGCGCGTGGCAGGTGCGGTTGCAGGAGTCCACGTTGTTGGTGCCGATCACCACGCGGGTGAACTTCTGCCCGACGTAGTTCATCTCGTTGGTGGAACGGGCGCACGACAGCATGGCGAAGCTGTCGGGGCCGTGTTTGTCGACGTTGCGCCGGAACCCCTCGGCGGCGCGGGTCAGCGCCTCCTCCCAGGTGGCCTCGCGCAGCACGCCGTCCTCGCGCACCAGTGGACGGGTCAGGCGGTCATAGCTCATGATCCCTCCATTCTGTATACAATCTACGGTATGCCTCGCTAGACCGCTCGGACAAGGTTCTCCGCCAGGAGGTCGCTCACCGCGTGGATCGCGCGCAGCGTCGGCACCTGCGCGCCGGTCAGGTCGGCCAGCTCGACCACCGCCGCGAGCAGCACGTCCAGCTCCAGCGGCTTGCCCTTCTCCAGGTCCTGGAGCGTGGACGTCTTGTGCTCGCCCGCCTTCTCGGCCCCGCGCAGCCTGCGCTCGATGGAGATCCCGGGATCGCAGCCGACGTTCGCCGCCACCTCCACGGTCTCGCGCATCATGGCCCGCACCAGCTCCCTGGTGCCGTCGTGGCGGCAGATCCCGGCCATGGTCGCCCGGGCCAGCGCGCTGATCGGGTTGAAGGCGATGTTGCCCATCAGCTTGATCCACACGTCGCGCCGCAGGTCCCGCTCGACCGGGCACTTGAGCCCGCCGGCCACCGCCGCGTCGCTGAACGCGGCGCACCGGCGCGTCAGCGTGCCGTCGGGCTCGCCGATGGAGAACCGGGTGCCCTCCAGGTGCCGGATGACGCCCGGCTCCTCGATCTCGGTCGCGGCGTAGACGACGCAGCCGATGGCCCGTTCCAGGGGGAGCGCCGCGCTGACCGCCCCTCCCGGGTCGACGCTCTGGATGCGGTAGCCCTCGTACGGGCCCTTGAGCCCGTGGAAGTACCACCAGGGGATGCCGTTCTGCGCGGCGATGATGCTCGTGGCCTCGTGCAGCAGTGGCTTGATCATGGGGCCCGCGGCGGCGTAGCTGTTCGCCTTGAGGCCCAGGAAGACGTGGTCCACCGGGCCGACCTGGTGGGGGTCGTCGGTGGCGTGGGGACGGGCGACGAAGTCGCCCCTCGGGCTGAGCGCCCGCACACCGGATCTGCGTATGGCGTCCAGGTGCTCACCTCTGGCGATGAGGTGCACCTCGACTCCCGCCCTGTGGAGGGCGGCGCCCACGTACGCGCCGATGGCGCCGGCGCCAAGAACAGCGACCTTCATGCTGCGCTCCGTTCTCGCGTCGGATCGTATGTCCGGCCCCCCGGCCCACCGCGGGCCGGTGGATGCGACCCGCAGTGCATTCGGTATACAGTATGGAAAATTTGGGGTCAAGGGAGCCGCTTCATGACCGTTCTCCGTGACGAACCCGTGCTGGAGGCCCTGTCCTGGGCCGCCGCCAGAGACCTGGCCGCCGGATGCGCCCGTCCGCTCGATCCCGTCCCGGTGCCGCTCGCCGACGCCGCCGGCCGCCGCCTCGCCGATCCGCTGCGGGCCCTGGTGCCCGTCCCCGGCGTGGACGTGGCCGCCATGGACGGCTACGCGGTCTGCGGGCCGCCGCCCTGGCGCGTCGTGGCCCACGTCCTCGCGGGCGGCGCGCCGTACGCCGGGGCGCTGTCGCCGGGGGAGGCGGTCGAGATCGCCACCGGAGCCCCGGTCCCGGCCGGCACGTCGGCGGTCCTGCCGTACGAGCAGTCCGTCCGCCCATCGGGCGGGGCGCGCGCATCGGGAGGCGCGCTGTGGGTCGGCGGCGACGCCGAGGACGGCCGCCACGTGCGGCGGCGCGGCGAGGACGTCGCCGAGGGCGCCGTCGTGCTGGGGGCCGGCGCGCTGGTGAGCCCCGTGGTGCTCGGGCTCGCCGCGGCGCTCGGCCACGACACGCTCCGGGTCCGCCCCAGGCCCCGGGTGCGGGTCCTGGTGACCGGTGACGAGGTCGTCGGCCACGGCCTGCCTGCTCCGGGCCGGGTCCGCGACGCCATCGGCCCCTTCCTGCCGGGCCTGGTCGCGTGGGCGGGCGGCCGGCTCACGGAGAGCGTCCGCCTCCCCGACGGCCCCGGCCCGCTGCGCGACGCCCTCGCGCCACGGGGCCGCCGCGACGGCTTCCCGCGTGACGCTCTCGCGTCCGGTGCTCCCGCCGAGGTCGTGGTCGTGTGCGGGGCGTCCTCGAAGGGGCCCGCCGATCACCTGCGCGGGGTGCTCGCCGGCCTCGGCGCGGAGGTGCTGGTGGACGGGGTCGCGGTACGCCCCGGCCACCCGCAGCTGCTGGCGCGGACGCCGCACGGGACGTGGGTCGTGGGCCTGCCGGGCAACCCGTTCGCGGCCCTGGCGGCGGCGGTGACGCTGCTCGCGCCGATGCTGCGCGCGATGTCCGGCCTGGAGGCGCGTACGGAGGTGAGCGCGCTGGCGGGGACGGTGCGGACGCATCCGAGGGACACGCGGCTGGTGCCGGTGCGCCGGTCGGGCCGCGGCGCGGTGCCGGTCGGGCACGACCGGCCGGGATCTCTGTGGGGCGCGGCGATGGCGGATGCCCTGGCCGTGGTGCCCGCGGGGTGGTCCGGGGAGCCGGTCGAGCTGATCGAGTTGCCCGAGGGGGGCTAGACAGGCCGGTGACGGCAGGGTAACCATTGCGTTCATACGGTATGCAGTATGCGGGAGACAGTCGCTGGGAAAGGGACGCATCGATGTCGGAAACGATCTCTGGCGGTCATCTGGTGGCCAAGGCGCTCAAGGCCGAGGGCGTGGACGTGATCTACACGCTCTGCGGCGGGCACATCATCGACATCTACGACGGCTGCGTCGATGAGGGCATCGAGGTCATCGACGTGCGCCACGAGCAGGTGGCCGCGCACGCGGCCGACGGCTACGCGCGCATCACCGGCAAGCCCGGCTGCGCGGTGGTCACCGCCGGCCCCGGCACGACGGACGCGGTCACCGGCGTGGCCAACGCGTTCCGCGCCGAGAGCCCGATGTTGCTGATCGGCGGGCAGGGGGCGCTGAGCCAGCACAAGATGGGCTCGCTGCAGGACCTCCCGCACGTCGACATGATGACGCCGATCACCAAGTTCGCCGCGACGGTGCCGAGCACGGAACGGGTGGCCGACATCGTGTCGATGGCCTTCCGCGAGTGCTACCACGGCGCGCCGGGCCCGTCGTTCCTGGAGATCCCGCGCGACGTGCTGGACGCGAAGGTGCCGCTGGAGAAGGCGCGCATCCCGAAGAACTACCGGGCCTCCACCCGCCAGGCCGGCGACCCGGAGGCCGTCGAGAAGCTGGCCGACCTGCTGGCCCACGCGGACAAGCCGTGCATCCTGCTCGGCAGCCAGGTGTGGACCTGCCGGGCCACGGACGCGGCGATCGACTTCGTCCGCCAGCTCAACGTGCCCGCCTACATGAACGGCTCGGCCCGGGGCACGCTGCCGCCCGGCGACCCGCACCACTTCCAGCTCAGCCGCCGCTACGCCTTCACCGAGGCCGACCTGATCATCATCGTCGGGACGCCGTTCGACTTCCGGATGGGCTACGGCAAGCGGCTGTCGCCGACGGCGACGGTGGTGCAGATCGACCTCGACTACCGCACCGTCGGCAAGAACCGGGACATCGACCTGGGCATCGTCGGCGACGCCGGGCTCATCCTGGCCGCCACGGCGCAGGCGGCCAGCGGCCGGGTCTCCGACTCGGCGGCCAGGCGCAAGGAGTGGATCGAGGAGCTGCGCGCGGTCGAGGCAGCGGCCTACGACAAGCGGCTGCCGCGCCAGCTCTCCGCCGCCCAGCCGATCGACCCGTACCGGCTGGTCCACGAGATCAACGAGTTCCTCACCGAGGACACCATCTACATCGGCGACGGCGGCGACATCGTCACCTTCTCCGGCCAGGTCGTCCAGCCCAAGTCGCCCGGCCACTGGATGGACCCGGGCCCGCTCGGCACGCTGGGCGTCGGCATGGCCTTCGCGATGGCGGCCAAGCAAGCCAGGCGCGACAAGGAGGTGCTGTGCCTGTTCGGTGACGGCGCCTTCAGCCTCACCGGCTGGGACTTCGAGACGATGGTCCGCTTCGACCTGCCGTTCATCGGCGTCATCGGCAACAACTCCTCGATGAACCAGATCCGCTACGGCCAGGCCGCCAAGTACGGCGAGGACCGCGCCCGCGTCGGCAACACGCTGGGCGACATCCGCTATGGCGAGTTCGCCGAGCTGCTCGGCGGCTACGGCGAGGAGGTCCGCGACCCGGCAGAGATCCGCCCCGCGCTGGAGCGGGCCCGCGAGTCCGGCAAGCCGTCGCTGATCAACGTCTGGGTCGATCCCGACGTGTACGCGCCCGGCACCATGAACCAGACCATGTACAAGTAGGGCAGGTCCCGACATGAAGGCACTCGAAGGTGTCCGCGTCCTCGACATGACCCACGTCCAGTCCGGCCCGTCCGCCACCCAGCTGCTCGCCTGGCTGGGGGCCGACGTGGTCAAGCTGGAGTCGCCGACCGGCGACATCACCCGGCAGCAGCTCCGCGACCTGCCGGACGTCGACAGCCTCTACTTCACGATGCTCAACTGCAACAAGCGCAGCATCACGCTCAACATGAAGAGCGAGCGCGGCAAGGAGCTGTTCACCGAGCTGGTGAAGGGCGCCGACGTGCTGGTGGAGAACTTCGGCCCCGGCGCGGTCGACCGCATGGGCTTCACCTGGGACCGGCTCCAGGAGCTCAACCCGCGCCTCGTCTACGCCTCGATCAAGGGCTTCGGCGCCGGCCGCTACGCCAAGTTCAAGGCGTACGAGGTGATCGCCCAGGCGATGGGCGGCTCGATGTCGACGACCGGCTTCGAGGAGGGCCCGCCGCTGGCCACGGGCGCGCAGATCGGCGACTCGGGCACCGGCATCCACGCGGTGGCCGGCATCCTGGCGGCCCTCTACCAGCGCGAGCGCACCGGGCGCGGCCAGCGGGTGCAGGTCGCCATGCAGCACGCGGTGCTCAACCTGTGCCGGGTCAAGCTGCGCGACCAGCAGCGGCTGGCGCACGGCCCGCTGCGCGAGTACCCGAACAGGACGTTCGGCGACGAGGTGCCGCGCTCCGGCAACGCCAGCGGCGGCGGCCAGCCCGGCTGGGCGGTGCGCTGCGCGCCGGGCGGGCCGAACGACTACATCTACGTGATCGTGCAGCCGGTCGGCTGGAAGCCGCTGTCGGCCATCATCGGCCGCCCCGAGCTGGCCGACGACCCCGAGTGGGCGACGCCGGAGGCGCGGCTGCCGAAGCTGGACAAGATGTTCCAGCTCATCGAGGAGTGGACGATCCGGCACGACAAGTGGTCGGTGCTGGACCGGCTGAACGCCGAGAACATCCCGTGCGGCCCGATCCTGTCGACCAGGGAGCTGGTGGAGGACGAGAGCCTGCGCGAGGAGGGCATCGTCGTCGCGGTCGACCATCCCGAACGCGGCGAGTTCGTGACCGTCGGCAGCCCGCTGCAGCTGTCGGACTCGCCGGTCGACGTCAGGACGCCGCCCCTGCTGGGCGAGCACAACCAGGAGATCTACGGCCCCCTCGGCGTGAGCCCCGAGGAGCTGGCCGAGCTGAAGACGAACGGAGTCATCTAGTGAGTGCAGTCAGGGACATCCTGGACAAGGCGCTCGCCGAAGGCCGCACGGCCCTGACCGCCCCGGAGGGGCGCGGGATCTGCGAGGCGTACGGCATCGCCACCCCGGGCGAAGGGCTGGCCACCTCGGCGGCCGAGGCCGTGTCGATCGCGGAGGACATCGGCCTCCCGGTCGTGCTGAAGATCGTCTCGCCGGACATCCTGCACAAGACCGACGCGGGCGGCGTGCTGGTCGGCCTCAGGACCGCCGAGGAGGTGCGCGACGGCTTCGAGACCGTCATGGCCAACGCCCTGGCCCACAACCCGGGCGCCCGTGTCGACGGCGTCCAGGTGCAGCGGCTCGTCGGCGGCGGTCACGAGGTCATCGTCGGCGCGGTCACCGACCCGACGTTCGGCAAGGTGATCGCGTTCGGGCTGGGAGGTGTCCTGGTTGAGGTGCTCAAGGATGTTACTTTCCGGCTTGCCCCGGTTTCGGCGGAAGAAGCCCTGGGGATGCTCGACGACATCAAAGCGGCGGACGTGCTGAAAGGTGCCCGTGGTGCCGAGCCCGCGAACCGGGAGGCCCTGGCGGCACTGATCGAACGCGTCGGCAGGCTGGTGAGCGACTTCCCCGAGATCACCGA
The DNA here is from genome assembly GCF_053590035.1 of Nonomuraea sp. NPDC003214. NCBI lineage: Bacteria > Bacillati > Actinomycetota > Actinomycetes > Streptosporangiales > Streptosporangiaceae > Nonomuraea > Nonomuraea sp. NPDC003214. The sequence goes on from NZ_JBSFSX010000005.1 coordinate 214,108, forward strand.
GATCGACCTCAACCCCGTCTTCGCCGACGCCCGCGGCGCCGTGGCCGCCGACGTGCGCATCCTCATCGGCGAGGCCCCCGCCGAGGTCGGCCGGCTGCCCCGCGAGCGCATCCTGGAGCAGATGACGCGGATCTTCAAACCGCGCTCCGTCGCCGTCATCGGCGCCTCCGCCGAGACCGGCAAGATCGGCAACTCCGTCATGCGCAACCTCATCAACGGCGGCTACCGGGGCCGGATCTTCCCGATCAATCCCAAGGCCGACGACATCATGGGGCTGCCCGCGTACAAGAGCATCGCCGACGTGCCGCACGACGTGGACGTGGCCGTGTTCGCCATCCCCGCCAAGTTCGTGCCCGCCGCGCTGGAGGAGGCCGGGCGCAAGGGCGTCGGCGGCGCCATCATGATCCCGTCGGGGTTCGCCGAGACGGGCAACGTCGAGGGCCAGGCCGAGATCGTCGAGATCGCCCGCAGGCACGGCGTGCGCATGCTCGGCCCCAACATCTACGGCTACTACTACACGCCCGAGAACCTCTGCGCGACCTTCTGCACCCCCTACGACGTGCGCGGCGGTGTCGCCCTCACCTCGCAGAGCGGCGGCATCGGCATGGCCATCCTCGGCTTCAGCCGCACCACCAAGATGGGCGTGTCGGCGATCGTCGGCGTCGGCAACAAGGCCGACGTGGACGAGGACGACCTGCTCACCTTCTTCGAGCAGGACGACAACACCCGCGCCGTCGCCATGCACCTGGAGGACCTCAAGGACGGGCGCGGCTTCGTCGAGGCCGCCCGCCGCGTCGTCAAGGAGAAGCCCGTCATCGTCCTCAAGGCCGGCCGCACCGCCATGGGCGCCCGCGCCGCCGGCTCCCACACGGGCGCGCTCGCCGGCGACGACAAGGTCTACGACGACATCCTGCGGCAGGCCGGCGTCGTGCGCGCCCCCGGGCTCAACGACATGCTCGAGTACGCCAGATCGCTGCCGATCATGCCGACGCCCCGGGGCGAGAACGTCGTCATCATCACCGGGGCGGGCGGCTCCGGCGTGCTGCTGTCGGACGCCTGCGTCGACGCGGGCCTGACGCTCATGGACATCCCGCCCGACCTGGACGAGGCCTTCCGCGCCTACATCCCCCCGTTCGGCGCGGCGGGCAACCCCATCGACATCACCGGTGGCGAGCCGCCCTCGACCTACGAGAACACGGTCCGCCTCGGCCTCGCCGACGACCGGATCCACGCGCTGGTCCTGGGCTACTGGCACACGATCGTCACGCCGCCGATGGTCTTCGCCGAACTCGTCGCCCGCGTGGTCGCCGAGGAGCGCGCGAAGGGCAACGTCAAGCCGGTCGTCGCGTCACTGGCCGGGGACACCGAGGTCGAGGAGGCCAGCGAGTACCTGTTCGAGCACGGAGTGGTCGCGTACCCGTACACGACCGAGAAGCCCGTGGCGGTGCTCGGCGCGAAGTACCGCTGGGCCAGGGCAGCCGGACTGCTGGGCTAAGAGCCGAGCCGCAGCAGAGCCAGGCGAGGGGGCGCATTCGGGGCAGCGCAGGAGAACCAACAAATCCCCCCAGGAGGTCCGTAGGTGGACACATCAAAACCCCCGGCGACGTCTGCGCCGCCGGTCGAGGACGAACGAGTATGGAAAGCGGGCCGGCTGGAGCCGATGCCCATCAGGAAACTCCCCGACGCGCCTCCCTCGGTGCACATCCTCGGGCCCACCGTCTTCCTCGTGGCCCTCGGCGTGGGGATGGGCGAGTCGTACATGTGGCCCCGGCTCGTGCTGCTGTTCGGGCCGGAGATCAGGTGGCTGTTCCTGATCGGCGTGACCCTCCAGGCCGTGGTCATGCTGGAGATGGCCCGCTACGCGATGGCGACGGGGGAGAGCATCTTCTCCGGCGCCGCCCGCGTCTTCAAGCCGCTCATGTGGTTCTTCTTCATCGTCGCCATGGCCGTCTACATCTGGCCGGGACACCTGTCCGCCGGGGCGGCGGCGCTGGAACAGATCTCCGGCATCCCCTGGATGGTCACCGCCGTCGCCGGGCTCATCCTGGTCGGGGTGATCTTCAGCTTCGCCAAGGTCATCTACAACCTGCTGGAGAACGTGCTGTCGCTGCTCATCGGCGCACTCGTGATCGGCACCGCGGTGGTCGCCGCGATGGTCGGCTCCTGGAACGACGTCGTCACCACGATCACCGGCATGTTCGCCTTCGGCTACCTGCCGCCCGAGGCCATGACGGCCGCCTGGTTCCCCGTCATCGTCGGCGCCTGCGCCTTCGCCGGGCCGTCCGGCATGCAGCAGATGTGGTACACGCTGCACCTGCGGGCCTCCGGCGCCGGCATGGGCGCGCACATCCCCAAGGTCCACGGCCTGCGGCACGCCGGCGAGGAAGAGGCCATGCCCTCGCGCGGCTTCATGTTCGACACCGAGGACCCGGCCGAGATGGCCAAGTGGAAGGGCTGGCGCCGCTGGGTCACCTTCGACGCCTTACTGCTCTTCTGGGGCATCACCATGCTCGTCACGGTCTCCTTCACGGTGATCGCCCAGGCGGCCGTCCGGCAGAACCCCGGCGTCCGCGACGTCATCCAGAACGAGGAGCGGGAGGTCGCGCTCACCGCGATGGCCGACGCCGTCTCCTCGGCGGGCAGCTCCGTGCTCGGCGTGATCTTCCTCGGGTTCATCGCGCTGATCGGCCTCAACGCCACCCTCGGGCTGTTCGACTCCTTCTCCCGCGGCCAGGCCGACATGACGTACAACTTCGTGAAGGGCGCGAAGAAGCTGCGCATGTCACACCTGTACGCGGGATTCCTCTGGGGTGTGATCATCTTCGGCATCCTGATCCTGCTGTTCGGCCCCGCTGACGGGCCGGCCGGGATCCTGGACACGCTGGCGTTCCTGTCGACGTTCGCGATGGGCGCCTACTGCGTAACGCTGCTGCTGGTCAACAACCGCATGCTGCCCAAGCCGATCAGGCCGAGGTGGTGGTCGAACGTGATCATCGGGTGTGGCGCGGTCTTCTACCTCGGCATGCTGTTCTACAGCCTGTTCGCCTTCGGCGTGGTCGTGGGCTGATGATCGATCGGCACAGCCTCGAACTCGCCCTGCCAGGGGCGTCGATCGGAGCCGTCGCCGGCGCCATGGCCGGTGGGCTGACCCTGTTCGCCGGGGTCCCCACCGGCCTGGCCGCCCTGTCGGCCCTCATGCTCGCGCTGCCCCTCGGCCTCTTCGGCGGCCTGTACGGGGTCCTGCTCGGCCGGGGCGTCTTCCGGCCCGGCACCTTCGGACCGTGCGGGCTGTACTGGATGGCGGCCTTCCCGCTGTCCAGGCTCGTCCAGGAGAGCGTCGCCGGGACCGGCGGCCTGGCCGGCGGGGCCGGAGGCTTCCTGCTCTACCAGGCGATGGTCTCGCTCGGCTTCGCCATCGGCTTCGTCTGGATCCACGAGCGGCTCATGCCGCACTGGCTCCTCCGCGTCGCCCCCGCCAACCCGCGGGCCGAAGCGCTGCTCGGCCTGTACGTCCATCACGCCGAGGCGCTGCGCGCGCGGAAGGGAGCCGGCCGATGAACCTGCCCGGCTGGGTGTGGCTCGCCACGATCGGCGGCTTCGCCCTCGTCCTGGCGCTGGACTTCTACCTCGTCGCACGAAACCCGCGCGAACCCACCTTCAAGGAGTGCGTGGGCTGGGTGTCGTTCTACGTGGGCCTGGCCGTCCTGTTCGGGATCGGGCTGCTGGTCGTGTCGGGCCCCGGCCACGGCGGCGAGTTCTTCGCCGGCTGGATCACCGAGTACTCGCTCAGCGTCGACAACCTGTTCGTCTTCCTGCTGATCATGAGCCGCTTCCAGGTGCCCCGCCAGTATCGCCAGAAGGTGCTGCTCATCGGCATCGTGCTGGCCCTGCTCATGCGGGGCGCCTTCATCGCCGCCGGCGCGGAGGCGGTGTCGAGGTTCGACTGGCTCTTCTACGTCTTCGGCGCCTTCCTCGTCTACACCGCGTGGAAGCTCGTCGGGCACGAGGAGGACGAGGCCGAGTTCTCCGAGAACCTCGCCCTGCGCACGGTCCGCCGGGTGCTGCCCACCACCGACACCTACCACGGCGCCCGCCTCACCGTGCACCTGGGCCGCAGGATGGTGACGCCGATGCTGATCGTCATGGTCGCCATCGGCACCACCGACCTGCTGTTCGCGCTCGACTCGATCCCGGCCATCTTCGGGCTCACCAAGGAGCCGTATCTCGTCTTCACCGCCAACGCCTTCGCCCTCATGGGGCTGCGGCAGCTGTTCTTCCTCATCGGCGGCCTGCTCGACCGGCTCGTCTACCTGAGCAAGGGCCTGTCGGTGGTGCTCGCCTTCATCGGCGTCAAGCTCATCCTGGAGGCGCTGCACCACGACGGCGTGTCGTGGGCTCCGGAGATCCCGATCCTCGTGTCGCTCGGGGTCATCCTCGGCACCCTGGCGGTCACCACGGTGCTGAGCCTGGTCAAGTCGTCGCGCGACGCCCGGAAGGAGGTCGCCGAACCGGTGGAGCGCTGACCACGCCGCGCGCCGGGGGCGTCCGTCCCCCGGTGCGCGGCTCAGCTCCTGGGGCTCTTGCGCACGTCGTGCTCCGCGGCCCACTTCCGCAGGTGGAGCTCCGCGTCGTCGGCGGAGTAGTGCTTCCTGAGCGCCGCGCTCAGCCCGATGCCCAGGGCCCGGCCGTCGGCGGCCTGACCCAGGGGATCACCAAGGAGGAAGCGGACAAGCGTCTTCTTCATCGTTCGAACACCTCCCAGTTTCTGCTTCATGTGCTGCCCGGGACGGCCCCGGGCAAGCGGAATCCGCCGCCCGGACCGTCTCCGGGCGGAAAGGCGGGGTGCCGGCCGCGGCGGCTAGTTCGTCGACGGGGTCGTGCGCGGGCGGCGGCGGCGCACCGGCTTGGGCGCGGGCTCCACCGGCTCGTTCTCGCGCTGCTCCATGTACGAGGCGCGGGTGTGACCGGTGTGCTCCCGCATGATCGACGCGGCCCGGTCGGCGTCACCGGCCTCGATCGCGTCGATCAGCGCCTGGTGCTCCTCCCACGAGGCCATGCCCCGCTGGCGGGCCACCGGCGTGTGATACCACCGCACCCGCCGGGCCACCTGGCTGGCCAGCTCCTCCAGCACCTTGTTGCCCGACAGCGCCGTCACCAGCGCGTGCAGCTCCGAGTTGGTGGCGACGGCGCCGTCGACGTCGTCGGAACGCACGGCCGCCATGCCGCGCTCGCACAGCGCCCGCAGCCGCCGCACCCCCTCCTCGCCGGCGTGCTGCGCCGCGAGCCGCGCCGACTCCGTCTCCAGGAGCGCGCGCACCGCCAGGAGCTGGTCGGCCTCCTCCACCGTCGGCACGTGCACGAACGCGCCCTGCCCCGGGTGCAGGTCGACCCAGCCCTCGCCGCTGAGCTGCTGCAGCGCCTCGCGCACCGGCTGCCGCGACACCCCGAGCAGGGCGGCCAGCTCGCTCTCGACCAGGTGCTGGCCGGGCTTGAGCTGGCCGGAGACGATGAGCTCCTGGATGGCCTCGATCACGCTCTCCCTGAGCGTGGCAGGGCGGGGAATCTTGGTGGCCGCCGCCTGACCGGCCTGATCCGACAGCAACATGACGACTCCAGAGACTGCGCAACAAAATGGTTTTGGTCGACTGCCTACAGCATACTGCGCAGGATGCACGGCCCGCCGTGAGTCTCATCACAGAGAGCTACATCACAGCGTTGCACACAGCGTTTCACACAGGGTTTCGCCCCGCATTCACAGCGGGATGGTCGCGGGGAGCCCCGGCGTGCGCAACCTGAGCGTGGCCAGCGCCGGGAGGGCGGCGAGGGCGGTGGCGGCCAGCAGCGCCGGGCCCGGCGTGGTCAGGGCCCCCAGCGCGAGGCAGGCGGCCAGGACGCCCGCCACGGCCTTGGCGCTGTAGACGACGGCCTGGATCTCGCCGACCTTCTCGACGCCGAAGAACTCCCGTACGAGGCTCGCCACCAGCGGATAGAACGCGCCGCCGCCCAGTCCGGCGGTGATCGCGCCGAGCCACAGCAGCGGGCCGCCCGCCGCTCCCGTGACCTCTCCGGGGCCGGGCGCGGGGGTGTGGAGGGCGGCCAGGAGGAGGAGCTGGCCCGCGGCCAGGATCGCGAGCACGGCGGCGAGGACACGCCGGCGGCCCAGGGCCTCCGAGGCGCGCATGGCCGCCGCCCGGCCCGCGCCGTTCAGCGCCACCAGCACGGCCAGCGCGCCCCAGGGGCCGGTGGCGGCGACCACGATCACGTCGAGGACGGACACCGCGCCCGCGCAGGCGAGGATGGCGGCCAGCGCGGGGAGCGCCCGGGTGCGCAGGGCCTGGGCCAGGCCGAACTGGCGGACCGCGCCGGGCGTGCGGCGCAGGATGGCCGCGTCCAGGGCGTGCGCGCGCGGGTCGACGGTCGCGGGCCACCAGTGGCGCGGCGGCAGCCGCAGGCGCCGGGCCGCGACGCCGATGGCCACGGCCGCCGCGAGCGCCGCCGCCCCGAAGGCCCACGGGGTCGTCGCCGGGGCGATCCCGGCCCACACCAGCAGCGGGACCGCCCCGTACCCGAACGCCCCCGTCACCAGGCTCACCCGGGAGGCGGCCCGGTCGGGGTACCAGGCCGAGACCACCTCGCTGCACACGCCGTAGACGGCCCCCGCCCCGAGCCCTCCGAGCACCGCGTACCCCAGCACCGCGTACCCGGGCAACGCCACCGCCGGCCCGGTGGTGGCGGGGAAGGTCAGGGCGAGGGTGAGAAGGCCGGTGGCGGTCAGGGCGGCGCCCGCGGCGAGCGCGGTGCGGACCGGGAGCCGGCGGCGGCGGACGAGGTGGAGGGCGGGGAGCGCCCCGGCGGCCTGGAAGACGAGGCAGGCGGCCAGGAGCAGCAGCCCGGCGCCGTCCCGGGCGAGCAGCGCGGCGAAGCCGTACTGCAGCGGGCTGATGGCGGCCATGGCCACGAGGGCGAGCCGGAACATGCGGGTGCGGTCGGCGGGGACCGGTCCGACGAGGTAGGAGCGCCCGCGCCAGTCCCTGACAACTTGTGCATTCTCCATACCGTATGGAATATCCAGTAACCGGCCACCTGTCGAGACCTAGACGTCGGATATTCCATACGGTATACCGTCTACAAAGGAGGCTCGAATGGACCTGTACGAGTACCAGGCGAAGGAGCTCTTCGGGAGTCACGGGATTCCGGTCCCGCCGGGCGGGGTCGCGGAAACGCCTGGGCAGGCCCGCGCGATCGCGGCGGAGCTGGGCGTCCCCGTCGTGGTCAAGGCCCAGGTGAAGACCGGTGGCAGGGGCAAGGCGGGCGGCATCAGGGCGGCGGCGGGCCCGGCCGCGGCCGAGGAGGAGGCGGCCCGCGTCCTCGGCATGGACATCAAGGGACATATCGCGAAACGGGTGCTGGTCGAGGCCGCGACCGTGCCCTTCGAGGAGTACTACGCGGCCTTCCTGGTCGACCGGGCCGAGGGCGGCTTCCTGGCCATGGTGTCCGCGCAGGGCGGCATGGAGATCGAGGAGCTGGCCGCGACGGACCCCGGCGCGATCGTGCGGCTGCCGATCGACCCGGTGACCGGCGTGGACGCCGGCACGGCGCGGCTGCTGGCCGCCAAGGCGGGCCTGCCGCAGGCCGCGGCCCCGGTCCTGGAGCGGCTGTGGACCGTGATGGCCGAGGAGGACGCCCTGCTCGTCGAGGTGAACCCGCTCATCTGCACCACCGGCCAGCAGATCGTCGCCCTCGACGGCAAGGTCACCCTCGACGACAACGCCGCCTTCCGCCACGAGCGGTCGGCCGGGGAGCGCACCGGCAGCCTGGAGGACCGGGCCAGGGCCAAGGGCCTCAACTACGTCAAGCTCGACGGCAGCGTCGGCGTCATCGGTAACGGCGCCGGGCTGGTGATGAGCACGCTCGACGTGGTCGCCGGCGCGGGCGCCGATCCGGCGAACTTCCTGGACATCGGCGGCGGCGCGTCCGCCCAGGTCATGGCCGACGGCCTGGAGATCATCCTGGCGGACCCGGACGTCCGGTCGGTGCTGGTCAACGTCTTCGGCGGCATCACCGCCTGCGACGCGGTGGCCAACGGCATCGTCACCGCGCTCGAACTGCTCGGCGAACGCGGCCACAGCAGGCCCATCGTCGTACGCCTGGACGGCAACAACGCCGAGGTGGGCCGGCGCATCCTGAGCGACGCCCGGCACCCGGTGGTCCGCCAGGTCTCCACCATGGACGGCGCCGCCGAGATGGCGGCCAGACTCGCGGCAGGTGCGTGATGGCGATCTTCCTGACCAAGGACAGCCGGGTGCTGGTCCAGGGCATGACCGGCGCGGAGGGCAGCAGGCACACCGCCCGCATGCTGGCCGCCGGTACCGAGGTGGTGGCCGGGGTGACCCCAGGCAAGGGCGGCCGCTCGGTCGACTTCGGCGAGCGGGCGGTGCCGGTGTTCGGCTCGGTGGCCGACGCCGTGGCGGAGACCGGCGCCGACGTGTCGGTGGTGTTCGTGCCGCCGCGCTTCGCGCTCGCGGCCGTGGAGGAGGCGGTCTCGGCGGCGGTGCCGCTGTGCGTGGTCATCACCGAGGGCGTGCCCGTACGTGACGCGATCCGGCTGCGCGCCGCGGCGGCGGGACGGACCAGGATCATCGGCCCGAACTGCCCCGGCCTGATCAGCCCCGGCCAGTCCTCCGCCGGGATCATCCCCGCCGACATCACCTCCTCGGGGCGGATCGGCCTGGTCTCCAAGTCGGGCACGCTCACGTACCAGCTCATGTACGAGCTGCGCGACCTGGGATTCTCGACCGCCGTGGGCATCGGCGGCGACCCGGTGATCGGCACCACGCACATCGACTGCCTCCAGGCGTTCCAGGACGACCCGGGCACCGACGCGATCGTGATGATCGGCGAGATCGGCGGCGACGCCGAGGAGCGGGCCGCCGCGTACATCGCCGCGCACGTCACCAAGCCCGTCGTCGCCTACGTGGCCGGGTTCACCGCCCCCGAGGGCAGGACGATGGGGCACGCGGGCGCGATCGTGTCGGGCTCGTCGGGCACCGCCCAGGCCAAGAAGGAGGCGCTGGAGGCGGTCGGCGTGCGGGTCGGGCGGACGCCGTCGGAGACGGCCAGGCTCATGCGGTCGGCGCTCGGCAGGGCGGCGGCATGAGGTTCGCGGTCAACCTGTCCATCCTGCTGACGGACCTGCCGCTGCTGGAGCGGCCCGCGGCGGCGGCCAAGGCCGGGTTCGACGCGGTCGAGCTGTGGTGGCCGTTCGCCACGCCCGAGCCGGACCCCGCGGACCTGGTCGCGCTGCGCGCCGCCGTCGAGGACGCCGGCGTGCGGTTGTCGGGGCTCAACTTCGACGCCGGCGACATGGCCGCCGGCGAGCGCGGCCTGCTGGCGCGGCCCGACGGCTCCGCACGCTTCCGGGCGAACATCCCGGTGGCGGTCGCGTTCGCCGGCGAGCTCGGGTGCGGGGTGCTCAACGCCCTGTACGGCAACGGTCCCGGCACGGACCGCGCGCTGGCGGTGGAGAACCTGAGGAGGGCCGCCGACGCGGCGGGGGAGATCGGCGCGACCGTCGTGGTCGAAGCCCTCAACTCCCACGAGAACCCGCACTACCCGATCACCTCGTCCCAGGAGGCGTTCGACCTGATCGACGAGGTGGGCCGCGAGAACGTGGCCTTCCTGGCCGACCTCTACCACCTGCACCGCATGGGTGAGGACGTGCTCGCGCTCGTCGGCGGGCACGCGGCGAGGTTCGGCCACGTGCAGATCGCCGACGACCCCGGCCGGGGGCGGCCCGGGAGCGGGCGGATGCCGTACCCGGAGATCCTCGCGCGGCTGGCGGAGGCCGGCTACCGGGGGCACGTCGGCCTGGAGTACCGGCACGAGGGGCCGGGAGCGTTCGCTTGGAGGCAGGGATGACGATCGCGTTCGTCGGCTTGGGGATCATGGGCAGCCCGATGGCCGCCAACCTGGTCGCCGCCGGGCACGCCGTGACCGGCTACGACGTCAGCGCGGAGCGGGTGGACGAGCTGGTCGCGCGGGGCGGCAAGGGCGCCTCCAGCGTGGCCGAGGCGGTGACCGGCGCGGCCGTGGTGATCACCATGCTGCCCGACTCGCCGCAGGTCGAACAGGTGGCGCCGGACATCGTCGAGCACGCCTCGCCCGGCCTGCTCTACCTCGACATGAGCACGATCCGGCCCGAGACCTCCCGCTGGGTCGCCGGGCTGGCGGCGGCCAGGGGCGTGCGGGCGCTGGACGCGCCGGTCAGCGGCGGCGAGCGCGGCGCGATCGACGGCACCCTGTCGATCATGGTGGGCGGCGCCGCAGAGGACGTGGAGGCGGCCCGGCCGGTGCTCGGCGCGCTCGGCACCACGATCGTGCACGTCGGCCCGGCCGGCGCGGGCCAGACCGTCAAGGCGGCCAACCAGCTCGTCGTCGGGGGGATCTACGGGCTGGTCGCCGAGGCGATCGTGCTGCTGGAGGCGTCCGGCGTCGACCCCGTCGCCGGGCTGGACGTGCTCGCCGGCGGCCTGGCCGGCTCGCGCGTCCTCGACCTCAAGCGGCACACGATGATCAGGCGGCAGTTCGCCCCGGGCTTCCGCATCGACCTGCACCACAAGGACATGGGCATCGCGGTCGCCGCGGCCCGCGAGGCCGGGGTCAGCCTGCCGCTCACCGGCCAGGTCGCCCAGCTCGTCGCGGCGGCCAGGGCGCAGGGCCACGGCTCGCTCGACCACTCCGCGCTGCTCAAAGTGATCGAAAGGCTCAATTCATGACACGAGTCCCCTGCATGGAGGCCGTGGTCGCGGTGCTGGAGTCGGAGGGCGTCGACACGGTCTTCGGCATCCCGGGCGCGGCCATCCTGCCGCTGTACGCGGCGCTCCAGCACAGCTCGATCCGGCACATCACGGTCCGCCACGAGGAGGGCGGCACGCACGCCGCCGACGGCTGGGCGCGCGTCACCGGGAACGTCGGCGTCTGCATCGGCACCTCCGGCCCCGCCGGCACCAACATGATCACCGGCCTCTACACCGCGATGGCCGACTCGATCCCGATGATCTGCGTCACCGGGCAGGCGGCCACCGCCAAGCTGCACCAGGAGGCGTTCCAGGCGGTCGACATCGTGGAGGTCGCCCGGCCCGTCACCAAATGGGCGGTGCAGCTCAAGGAGCCCGCCCAGGCGCCGTGGGTGTTCCGGGAGGCGTTCCGCATCGCCCGTTCCGGGCGGCCCGGGCCGGTGCTCATCGACCTGCCGATCGACGTGCAGCGCGGCACCTGCCTGTACGACAGGACGGTGGACGCGCCGCTGCCCGTCGAGGTGCCGCGGCCCTTACCCCGGGCGGTGCGCCGGGCGGTCGACCTCATCGGCGAGGCCAGGAGGCCGCTCATCCTGGCGGGCGGCGGCGTGATCATCGCCGACGCGGCGGAGGAGCTGCTGGCGCTGGCCGAGCACCTCCAGGTGCCGGTCCAGGTCACGCTCATGGGCAAGGGCGCCTTCCCGGAGGACCACCCGCTGTTCGCCGGGATGGCCGGCATCCAGACGCAGACCCGGTGGGGCAACGCGGCGTTCCTGGAGAGCGACCTCGTGCTGGCGGTCGGCGCGCGGTTCGGCGACCGGCACACCGGCGACCTGGACGTCTACCGGGGCCGGCGCACGTTCATCCACGTGGACATCGAGCCCACCCAGCTCGGCCGGGTCTTCGAGCCCGACCTCGGCATCGTGAGCCACGCCAGGCTGGCGCTGTCCGCGCTCCTCGACGAGGCGCGCGGCCGGGGCGAGGCGCGCGAGCCGGGCGCCTGGCCGCGCCGGGTCGGCGAGCTGCGCGCCACGATGGCCCGCCGCGACGACTTCGACGACGTGCCGATCAAGCCGCCCAGGGTGTTCAGGGAGCTCAACGAGTTCTACGGCCGCGACACCACGTTCGTCACCGCGATCGGGCTCTACCAGATCTGGTCCGGCCAGTTCCAGACGACCTACCTGCCGCGCCGCTACCTGGTCTGCGGCCAGGCCGGGCCGCTGGGCTGGGAGGTGCCGGCCGCGATGGGCGTCAAGTGCGCCCACCCCGAACGGCAGGTCGTGGTGGTGGTCGGCGACTACTCCTTCCAGTTCCTCATGGAGGAGGTCGCGGTCGCCGCCCAGTACCGCATCCCGTTCGTCATCGTGATGATCAACAACGAGTACCTGGGCCTCATCAGGCAGGCGGAGATCCCGTACGAGATGAACTTCGCCGTGGACCTGCACTACGGCGAGGGCGGGATCGACCACGTGAAGGCCATGGAGGCGTTCGGCTGCCCGGCGCGCCGGGTGGAGGAGCCGGGCGACATCCGCGACGCGCTGGCCTGGGCGAGCGCCGAGGCCGCCCGCGAACGGCTCCCGGTGCTGGTGGAGGTGATGGTCGAGCGCGAGGCCAACGCCGCCATGGGGCCGTCGCTGAAGGAGATCAAGGAGTTCGAGCCGCTGCCCGAGCTCATCGCCGTCGACTGGTCCGACTGAGGAGGCGCCATGCTGCTCAAACCGGGTACGGCCTGGCAGGACACCTACGCACGCGGTCACGCGGTGGCGCCCGAGGCGTTCCACGAGGACCGGGTGCTCAACCACTGGGGCGGGTTCTGGCAGCGTGACGGGCGGCCCGCGCCCGTCTTCTCGCCGCTGGACGGCACCGCCATCGCCGGGCCGCCCCGGCTGGACCGGGCGGGCGCGGGCCGGGCCGTGGCGGGCGCCGTCGACGAGCACCGGCAGTGGCGGCACCTGCCGCTCGCCGAGCGCAAGGTCCGGGTGGCGGCGGCCGTGGCGGCCATGGCCGAGCACCGCGACCTGCTGGCCCTGATGCTCGTGTGGGAGATCGGCAAGCCGTGGAAGACCGCCCGCGCCGACGTGGACCGGTGCCTGGACGGGGTGCGCTGGTATCTGGAGGAGATCGACCGCATGGTCGCCGGGCGGGCGCCGCTGCCCGGCCCGGTGAGCAACATCGCGAGCTGGAACTACCCGATGAGCGTGCTCATGCACGCGATGCTCGTGCAGGCGCTGGCCGGCAACGCGGTGATCGCCAAGACGCCCACCGACGGCGGGCTGTGCTGCCTCACGCTCGCCTGCGCGCTGGCCGTGCGGGAGGGGCTGCCCTTCACGCTGGTCAGCGGGGGAGGGGCGGAGCTGTCACCGGTGCTGGTGGCCGGGCGCTCGCTCGGCTGCGTGTCGTTCGTCGGCGGGCGCGACGCGGGCGCCAGCGTGGCGACCTCGCTGGCCGACCTGGAGCGGCGGCACGTGCTGGAGCAGGAGGGGCTCAACTGCTGGGGCGTGTGGGAGTTCTCCGGCTGGGACGCGCTCACCCGGCAGATCCGGGCCTCGTTCGACTACGGCAAGCAGCGGTGCACCGCCTATCCGAGGTTCGTGGTGCAGCGGTCGCTGTTCCCCGAGTTCCTGCGGGCGTACCTGGCGGCGGTCGGGTCGCTGCGGTTCGGGCATCCGCTGGCCGTGGCCGAGCCCGGCGATCCGCTGCCGGAGCTGGACTTCGGGCCGCTGATCAACGCCTCGAAGGCCAAGGAGCTGGCCGACCAGGTGGACGAGGCGGTGGCGCGGGGCGGGGTGCCGGTGCACCGGGCGTCGCTGGCTGACGGACATTTCCTGCCGGGGCAGGATATTTCGGCGTATTTCGCGCCCGTGGCGTTGCTCAGCCCACCCCGCTCCTCGCCCCTCTTCCACGCCGAGCCGTTCGGCCCCGTCGACACGATCGTGCTGGTGGACACCGAGGCCGAGCTGCTGGCCGCGATGAACGCCAGCAACGGGGCCCTGGTCGCCACCCTGTCCTGCGACGAGGAGGATACGTACGGCAGGCTCGCCCGCGACGTGCGGGCCTTCAAAGTGGGCCACAACCGGCCACGCTCCCGGGGCGATCGGGAGGAGCTGTTCGGCGGGCTCGGCGCCTCCTGGCGCGGCGCGTTCGTCGGCGGCGAGCTGCTCGTCCGGGCCGCCACCCAGGGCCCCGAGGGCGAGCGCCTGCCCGGCAACTTCCCGCACTACACGCTGCTGCCGTGAGGCCGTGACACCGGCGACCGGCTAGAACGCCCCGAACCTGGTCGCCGCCAGCAGCACCAGGAACGTCAGCATCGCCACCCGCAGCAGCTTCCCGCCCACCCCCAGGGACGGCCACGACAGGTAGGCCAGCCAGCCGATGAAGACGAGGACGGGCAGCACCGCCACGCCCCCCAGCCAGTTGGTGACCGCGAACCCGGCCAGCAGCAGGACCACCATCACCGCGGGTGCCACCCACCGGGGCACCTGCGTGAACAGGAACGCCATCGGCGTGGCGCTGCGCTCCTCCACCGACTTGCGCAGGCCCGTCGCCCCCGGCGTGAAGAACTGCTCGCCGGGCGGCAGCGGGCGCTTGGCCCCGGGACGCGGCTGGGCGAGCGGGTGTCTGCGGCGGTCGTCGTCTGTGCCCACGGTCCCGAGCCTAGCGCCGCGCGAATCGGCCCGGAGGCTCCGCGCCGTCTGACATCCTGGGGGCGTGCTCGCCGTGATCCGCTACACCGTTCCAGAGTCCCAGTCCCAAGACTTCGCCAAGCAGGGCCAAGCCATCCTCGACCTGCTCGCCGAACAGCCCGGCTACGTCCGGGGCCGGCTGGCGCGGTCCGTCGACGAGCCCAACCTGTGGGCCGTGATCAGCGAATGGGAGGGCGCCGGGTTCTACCGCCGGGCGCTGTCCGCCGCCCGGATGGCGATGTATCCCCTCATGACGCTCATGGTCAACGAACCCAGTGCCTTCGAGGACGTCTACCTCCTCGAAGGCGCGTAACGTCACTCGCGCACGGGGCCGCGGCCCCGTCCCCTAAGCTGGGACCTCACTGAGAGTCCACTGAGAATTCCCTCGCCGACCTCCAGCCGGAAAGAGAACCGACCAACATGGCACGACGCACCGACGTCATGGACACCATCGTCAGCCTCGCCAAGCGCCGCGGGCTCGTCTACCCGTCGAGCGAGATCTACGGCGGACTGCGCGCGTCATGGGACTACGGTCCGCTGGGCGTCGAGCTGAAGAACAACGTCAAGCGGCAGTGGTGGCTGTCGATGGTCCAGGCCCGCGAGGACGTCGTCGGCCTCGACTCCTGCGTCATCCTGGCCCCCGAGGTGTGGCAGGCCAGCGGTCACGTCGAGACCTTCACCGACCCGCTGACCGAGTGCCAGTCCTGCCACAAGCGCTTCCGCGCCGACCACCTGCTCGAGGCGTACGAGGAGAAGAACGGCAAGGAGCCCGCCGGGGGCCTGGCCGACATCACCTGCCCCAACTGCGGCAACAAGGGCTCCTTCACCGCGCCCCGGCAGTTCAGCGGCCTGCTCAAGACCTTCCTCGGCCCGGTCGAGGACGAGTCCGGCCTGGCCTACCTGCGGCCCGAGACCGCCCAGGGCATCTTCATCAACTACCAGAACGTGCAGCAGTCGGCCCGCCGCAAGATCCCGTTCGGCATCGGCCAGATCGGCAAGTCGTTCCGCAACGAGATCACGCCGGGCAACTTCATCTTCCGCACGCGCGAGTTCGAGCAGATGGAGATGGAGTTCTTCGTCAAGCCCGGCACCGACGAGGAATGGCACCAGTACTGGATCGACGAGCGCTTCCGCTGGTACTCCGACCTGGGCATCAACAAGGACAACCTCCGGCTCTACGAGCACCCCAAGGAGAAGCTGTCCCACTACTCCAAGCGGACCGTGGACGTCGAGTACCGCTTCAACTTCACCGGCTCGGAGTGGGGTGAGCTGGAGGGCATCGCCAACCGCACCGACTTCGACCTGACCGCCCACTCAAAGGCTTCGGGCGTCGACCTCAGCTTCTTCGAGCAGGACACCGGCGAGCGTTACGTCCCGTACGTGATCGAGCCGGCCGCCGGCGTCGACCGGGCCACGCTGACGTTCCTGCTCGACGCCTACACCGAGGACGAGGCGCCCAACGCCAAGGGCGTGATGGAGAAGCGCACGGTCATGCGCCTGGACCACCGCCTGGCCCCGGTCAAGGCCGCGGTGCTGCCGCTGTCGCGCAACGCCGACCTGTCGCCGAAGGCGCGTGACCTGGCCGCCCAGCTCCGCCGCCGGTGGAACGTCGAGTTCGACGACGCGGGGGCGATCGGCCGCCGCTACCGCCGCCAGGACGAGATCGGCACGCCGTTCTGCATCACGATCGACTTCGACACCCTGGACGACCAGGCGGTCACCGTGCGCGAGCGCGACTCCATGAGCCAGGAGCGCATCGCCCTCGACCAGGTCGACTCCTACCTGCGCCAGCACCTCAACGACTGACGCACCGCTCGTTCACCGAAAGGGCCGCACTCCGGTGCGGCCCTTTCGCGTTCCGTTCGCGCCGATCCTCGCATACCTGGACGTAACACCACATCTCCCGCTTGTAGCATTCATGGACTGCCCCTGTCCCGATCTGCTCCGGAGGTCACCGTTGACCGCTCACGCTGATGCCAGCAGGCAACGCATCCACGACCTGCTCACCACTGAGGAAGAGCGGGTGCTGCAGCGCTGGACAGCCCTGGCCAAGACGTCCGGCGAGGAGCTGCGGGACATCTACCAGGCGCTGCGCCTCGCCATCGGCGAGGGCCGTGACGACCTGACCGACGTCCGCGGCCTGCTCGCCGAACTGTCGCGCGAGCGCGCCCGGCAGGGCCACACCCCCTCCGACACCGCGCGCGCGGTCTACAGCCTCAAGGAAGCCGTCTACGAGGCCGTCGAGAGCGACGGCTCCGCCGACGCCCTGCGCGGCTTCATCTGGTTCTCGCGGCTGATCGACGACCTCGGCCTCTACACGTTCGAGGTGTACGCCACCGCCCGCGAGACGATCATCCTGGACCAGGCGGAACAGCTCCTGGAGCTGTCGACGCCTGTCGTCAAGCTGTGGGAGGGCATCGTCGCGGTGCCCCTGATCGGCACCCTGGACTCGGCCAGGACCCAGGTCGTGATGGAGAAGCTGCTGCAGACGCTGGTCGAGACCGGCTCCGAGCACGCCGTGATCGACATCACCGGCGTCCCCGCCGTCGACACCCAGGTCGCCCAGCACCTGCTCAAGACCGTCTTCGCCGCCCGCCTGATGGGCGCCGAATGCGTCATCTCCGGCATCCGCCCCCAGATCGCGCACACCATCGTCACGCTCGGCATCGAGTTCGGCGACATCGTCACCAAGGCCTCGCTCGCCGACGCCCTCGCCTACGCGCTCAGCCGCAGCGGCACCGAGATCAGCACCCCCCGCCGCACCCGCATCGCGGTGCGGACCGAGGAGGTCTGATGGAGCGCGTCCCCATTCTCAAGCTGGGCGACATCCTCATCATCTCCATCCAGGTGGACCTGGAGGACCAGAGCGTGCTGGCCCTCCAGGAGGACCTGGCCGACAGGGTGGTCTCCACCGGGGCGCGCGGCGTCATCATCGACATCACCGCCGTGGAGATCGTCGACTCGTTCATCGGCCGCATGCTGGCCACGATCGCCGCCATGTCGCGGATGCTCGACGCCGAGACCGTGGTCGTCGGCATGCGCCCGGCGGTGGCCATCACGCTGGTCGAGCTAGGACTGTCCCTGGGCGGCGTGCGCACCGCCCTCGACCTGGAGAAGGGCGTCGCGTTGCTGGAGCACACCCGGAGCACGTCACGATGACCGGAGGCGGTCACGAGCTGCCGATCACGAGCAACGCCGACGTCGTGGCCGTGCGCCAGCGGGTCCGGACCCTGGCCGTGGACGTCGGGCTCTCCCTCGTCGATCAGACGAAGATCGTCACAGCGGCCAGCGAGCTCGCCCGCAACGCGCTCGTGTACGCCGGGGGAGGCCGGGCCAGTGTCGAGATCGTCGACAACGGCCTGCGCCGGGGCCTCCGCCTGTCCTTCGTCGACGAGGGCCCCGGCATCCCGGACGTGGAGCAGGCGCTCACCGACGGCTGGACCACCGGCAGCGGCCTGGGCCTGGGCCTGGGCGGCTCCCGGCGGCTGGTCGACGAGTTCGAGCTGACATCGGCCCCCGGCAAGGGGACGACGGTGACCGTGACGAAGTGGGCCAGATAGGTGGCTGGATCAGTGGACGGCATCAGGCGGTTCGGCGACGACACCTGGATACGCGCCGAGGACCCCAGCGCGGTCGGCGCGGTGCGCCGGCTCGCCACCGGGCTCGCCCTGGCCGCCGGGTTCGGCGACGAGCGCACCGGCCAGATCGCGGTGGCGGCCACCGAGGCCGTCTCCAACCTGGTCAAGCACGCCGAACAGGGGATGGCGCTGGTCCGGCTCTGCCCGGGCGCCCCGGACGTCGTCGAGCTGATCACGCTGGACCGGGGGCCGGGCATGCCCGACGTGGCACGCGCCCTGCGTGACGGCTACTCCACGTCCGGCACGCTCGGCATCGGCCTGGGCGCGATCGCCCGCATCGCCTCCCGCTACGACGTCCACTCATTGCCGGGCAAGGGCACCGTGCTCGCCGTCCAGTTCGGCAAGGCGGAGCTGGACGCCCTCCCGCCGGCCAGCGGCCTGGTGCGGCCCATCGGCGAGGAGAGCGTGTCGGGCGACTCGTACGCGATCGTCACCGACGGGCCGGTGACGACCGTGCTGGTGTGCGACGGGCTGGGGCACGGCCCGGCCGCCGCGCAGGCCTCCCGCGAGGCGGTGGCGCTGTTCCTGCGCTCGCCCGGCGACGAGCCGCGCGAGATCCTCGCCCGCGTCCACCGCGGCCTGAACTCCACCCGTGGCGGCGCGGTCGCGGTGGCGCGTGTCATGTCCACCGCCGTCAGCTACGCCGGGCTCGGCAACGTCTCCGGCTGGATCTCCCGCGCCGACGGCCGCCAGGGCATGATCTCCGTGCCGGGCATCGCCGGTCATCAGGGCGGGACGCTGCGCCAGTACGAGTACGAGCTGGGCGAGCACGCCAGCGTGGTGCTGCACTCCGACGGGCTGACCGAGCGCTGGTCCGCCGGCGCGGTCCCCGGCCTGTTCACCTGCTCCCCGGCCGTGATCGCGGCCGGGCTGCTGCGCGAGGCGGGCAGCCGCCGCGACGACGCCTGCGTGGTGATCGTGAGGCCGCGGCCATGAGCGGGACCGAGGTGGCGCGGCTCCGGCTGACCGGCGACCAGGACGTCTTCTCGCTGCGCCGCCTCGGCCGCGCGGTGGCGCAGCTGTCCGGACTGGAGACGCAGGACCAGGTCCGCGTGGCGACCGCGCTCAGCGAGGTCGGCCGGGAGATGGCCGGCACCGGCGCCCTGGTCGTGTTCTCGCTGGAGAGCGACCGGCTGCTCATCACCGTCGAGCGCGCCCCCGACGCGCTGTGCTCATCGGAGGGCCTGGCGCTCGCCCGGCGCCTGGTGGACGAGGTCACCGCCACGCCCGGCGGGCCGGTCACGATCGTCAAGCGGCTGCCCTCGCGCCGCCCGGGCCCGCCCGCCGAGCGCATCCGCGACAGCCTGGCCGGCCTGACCCCGGTCAGCGCGCTGGAGGAGCTGCGGGCGCAGAACGAGGAGCTGGCCACGGCGCTGGAGGACGTGCGGCGGCTCAACACCGAGCTGCAGGAGACCAACACCGGCGTGCTGGCCCTTTACAACCAGCTCTCCAGCGAGCTGGAGGAGACCAACCGCGGCGTCGTCGCCCTCTACGCCGAGCTCGACGAGAAGTCCACGCAGCTCCGCGAGGCGTCGGAGGCCAGGAACCGGTTCTGGACCACGCTCAGCCACGAGCTGCGCACCCCGCTCAACTCGGTCATCGGCCTGGTCCGGCTGCTCGTCGGCCCCGGCGGCGAGCCGCTCACCGAGGAGCAGGCGCACCAGATCCGGCTCATCGGCGGCTCGGCCGAGACGCTGCTGGCGCTGGTGGGCGAGCTGCTCGACATGGCCAAGGCCGAATCGGGGCGGCTGCAGCCCGAGTTCGGCCTGTGCGACCTGGCCAGGCTCGTGGAGCAGCTCCGGGTCACGATGCAGCCGACCGGGGAGGTGGAGCTGCGCACCTCGGTCGCCCCCGAGGCGGCCGAGATCTACACCGACGCGGTCATGCTCACCCGGGTGCTGCGCAACCTGCTGTCGAACGCGCTGAAGTTCACCCGGAGCGGCGAGGTGCGGCTGCGGGCGGAGCTCGACGAGGCCGCCGACGAGGTGGTCGTCACCGTGGCCGACACCGGGATCGGCATCTCGCAGGAGGACCTGGAGCGCGTCTTCGAGGAGTTCTACCAGGTGCCGGGCCCCCTCCAGGCCACGGCCAGGGGCACCGGCATCGGGCTGCCGTACGCGCGCAGGTTGGTGGAGGCGCTGGACGGGAGCCTGGAGCTGGCGAGCGCGGCGGGCGAGGGGACGACGGTCACCGTCCGGCTGCCGCGCCACCACCTGGTGCCCGAGGTCGAGCGGCTGCTGATCGCCGACGACGACGAGGCGTTCCGCGCCCTGGCCCGCAGGATGCTGCACGGCTTCGCCGTCCACGTGGACGAGGCCGGCGACGGCGTCGAGGCGCTGAGCGTGATGAAGGAGCGGCGGCCCGGCGTCGTCGTGCTGGACATGCTGATGCCGCGCCTCGACGGAAACGCGCTGCTCCAGCGCATGGCGGAGGACGACGAACTGAGGGAGGTGCCGGTGGTGGTCGTGACCGTGGCGCCGGGCAGGGCCGTGGCGGGTCATCCGGTGCTGTCCAAGGACCGGCTGCGCCGCGAGGACCTGCTGCGCGCGGTGCGCGAGGCCACGGGGACGAGCCGTGGCTGAGCCGCCCGCGACGGTCCTCGTGGTGGACGACACGCCCACCAAGCGATACATCCTGTCGAGCTGGCTGCGCCGGGCCGGCCATCAGGTCGTCGAGGCCGGCACCGGGGAGGAGGCCCTGGAGGTGCTCGCCCGGGGCGGCGTCGACCTGGTGGTGCTGGACGTGCGGCTGCCCGGCCTCGACGGCTACGCGGTGTGCGAGCGCATCAAGGCCGACCCGGCGACCGCCTCGATCCCGGTCATCCAGGTGTCGGCCCACGCCGTCTCGGTGACCGACCGGGCCGAGGGGCTGGAGCGGGGCGCGGACGCGTACCTGTCGGAGCCCATCGAGCCGGACGAGTTCACCGCGACCGTCGTGGCCACGCTGCGCTACTCGCGGGCGCGGCGGCAGGCCGAGGTGATGGCCTGGCGCCTGGCCAGGCTGGCCGAGACGACGCTGCGCATCAACCGGGCCGACTCCTTCGAGCGGCTGCTGTCGGTGGCGGTGGCGGGCACCGCCGAGATCATGGGCCGCTTCTCCGGCGCGCTGGCGCTGCCCGCCGACGGGCGGCTGCGCCGCTACCGGGCACGCCCCGGCGAGGCGGCGGCCGGCAAGGGCGTCGCCCCAAGCCTGCTGGAGCGCCTGACCGCGATCGCGCTCGGCCCGGCGACGGGCGCCGAGGTGATCACCCTGCCGCCCGAGCGGTGGCGCGAGCTCGTGCCGGACTCCGAGATCGACATGCCGGTCACCGGGGTACTCTGCCGGACCAGGAAGGGCCGGCCGCCGATCTTCCTCGGCGTCGAGGCCGGCCCGGAGCTGGACGCCGACGAGGTCAACCTGCTGCGCCAGCTCGCCCAGGAGCTGGCCCTGGCCGTCGACGCGCGGCGCGCCTACACCGAGGAGCACGCGACCTCGATCATGCTGCAGCGCAGCCTGCTGCCCCCGTACGTCCCGGACGTGGCCGGGGTGACGCTGGGCCTGCGCTACGAGCCCGCCGGCGGCGGGCTCGAGGTGGGCGGCGACTTCTACGAGGTGCTGAGCCTGGGCGAGCGGATGCTCGTGGCGGTCGGCGACGTGATGGGCCACTCGCTGCACGCCGCGACCGTCATGGCCGAGCTGCGTCACGCGCTGCGCGCCTCCGTCATGGACGAGGTGAACCTGTCGGCGTCGATGGACCTGCTCAACAAGGTGCTGCGCCACTACCACCCGGGCATGACGGCGACCGTCTGCCTGATGCTGCTGACCCCGGCGACGGGCGAGATCGCGCTGGCCAACGCCGGGCACATCCCGCCGCTGATGGCCGGGCCCGACGCCCGCTACCACGACATGGGCAACCTCATGCTGGGCGTGGCCGACGAGGAGTACAAGGTCGACCACCTCGTGCTGCCGCCCGGCGGGACGGTCATGCTGTTCACCGACGGGCTGGTGGAGGACCGGCACACGCTGCTGGACGACTGCCTGGAGCGGGCCAGGGCGCTGGCCGAGACCGTCGGGGACGACCTGGAGGCGTTCTGCGACGGGATGCTGGCGGCCTTCGGGACGCGGGAGGACGACGTCGCGCTCGTGGTGCTGCGGCGCGACGCCTGACCACCCCACCGAAAAATCGTATAAAGGCCGCAGTTACCTACGTTTTCGCGCCCGCTTGATGACATGGCCCTGAACCCGATGAAAGGGACAGGGGATCCATGCCACGCATCACACGTATCGCCGCCCTTCTCCTGGCCGGCGGCGCGCTGCTCCTGACGGGCGGCGCCGCGTACGCCGGGCCGGAGCCGTCCGCACTGGAGCTCCGCCTCGTCGTGGACGACTGCCCCGAGGTCAGGCCATGACCGACGCCGAACTGCTGGAACGGGCGCTGTTCGAGGTCAAGAGGGTGATCGTCGGCCAGGACCACATGGTCGAGCGGCTGCTGGTCGCGGTCCTGGCCAGGGGGCACTGCCTGCTCGAAGGGGTGCCCGGCATCGCCAAGACGCTGGCGGGCCACACCCTGGCCACCGTGGTGGGCGGCACCTTCGCCCGCATCCAGTTCACGCCCGACCTGGTGCCGTCCGACATCGTCGGCACCCGCATCTACCGGCCGTCGACCGAGACGTTCGACATCGAGCTCGGCCCGGTCATGGCCAACCTGCTGCTCGCCGACGAGATCAACCGGGCGCCCGCCAAGGTCCAGTCGGCGCTCCTGGAGATCATGGCCGAGCGGCAGGTGAGCATCGGCGGCGTCACCCACCAGGTGCCGACGCCGTTCCTGGTGCTGGCCACGCAGAACCCGATCGAGTCCGAGGGCGTCTACCACCTGCCAGAGGCACAGCGTGACCGCTTCCTGCTCAAGGTGGACGTCGGCTACCCCAGCGAGTCGGAGGAGCTGGCGATCGCCTACCGGATGAGCGTCGACCCGCCCGTGCCCCAGCGCGTGCTCGACCCCGACCGGCTCACCGAGCTGCAACGCCGCGCCGACCAGGTGTTCGTCCACCACGCCGTCGCCGAGTACGCCGTCCGCCTCGTCCACGCCACCCGCGCCCCCGACCGCTACGGGCTGCCCGGCCTGGGCCGCCACCTCGCCTTCGGGGCCGGCCCGCGCGCCACGCTCGGCCTGCTGGCCGCCGGACGGGCGCTCGCGCTCATGCGCGGCCGCTCGTACGTGCTGCCCGACGACATCCGCGACCTCGCGCCCGACGTGATGGCGCACCGGCTGGTGCTGTCGTTCGACGCGCTGGCCGACGACGTGCCGCCGAGGTCGATCGTGGACCAGGTCCTGTCGGCGGTGCCGCTCCCGGTCATCGCCCCGCAGCAGGACGTGGCCGCATGACCGCCCACCTGGCGGCCGAGCCCGCGCTGCGCAGGCTGGAGCTGGTCATCACCAGGCGGCTGGACGGGCTGCTCCAGGGCGAGCACCTGGGCCTGTTCCCCGGGCCGGGCAGCGAGCTCGCCGAGGCCCGGCCGTACCGGCCCGGCGACGACGTGCGGCGGATGGACTGGAACGTCACCGCGCGCACCGCCGAGCCGCACGTGCGCGAGCAGGTCGCCGACCGCGAGCTGGAGGTGTGGACGCTGCTCGACGCCACGGCCAGCATGGACTTCGGCACCGCCACGATGGAGAAACGCGACCTCGCGCTGGCCGCCGTGGCGGCGATCGGCTTCCTCACCCAGCGGACCGGCAACCGGATGGGCGCCCACCTGCTGCACGGCGACGGCGTCCGCGTCCTGCCCGCCAGGACCGGGCGGGCCCACCTGATGGCGGTGCTGCGGGCCGTGTCCGCGCTGCCCCGCACCCCGCCGGGCGCCGCCCCGCCGCCGCTCGGCGCGGCGATCGGGCGATTCGGGAAGGCGGTGCGGCGGCGTGGCCTCGTCGTGGTGGTGTCGGACTTCCTGGACGAGCCGGCGGCCTGGGAGCCGGCGCTGCGCCGCCTCGCCGTCCGCCACCAGGCGCTCGCGGTGGAGGTGCTCGATCCGCGCGAGCTGACGCTCCCGGACGTCGGCGTCCTCACGCTCGTCGACCCCGAGACCGGGCGGCGGCGCGAGGTCTCCACGGCGGGCGCCCGGCTGCGGCTGCGCTACGCCGAGGCCGCCGCCGCCCAGCGCGCCGCCATCGCGGCCGCCCTGCGCCGCGCCGGCGCCGCCCACCTGCGGCTGCGCACCGACGGCGACTGGCTCCGCGACCTCGCCCGCCACATCCTCACCCACCGCCGCCTCGCCCACGCCCCCACCGCCGCCACCGCCTCCACCGCCGCCGCCTCCACCGCGCCCGCCGCCCCCACTGCGCCCGCCGCCCCCGGTGTCGCCGGGGCGTGGTCGTCGGGGGGTGGGGGCCGGTGACGCTGCTCTCGCCGATGTGGCTGCTGCTCCTGGCGCCCGTCGCCCTGCTCGCGGTCGCGTACGTGGTGACGCAGGCGAGGCGCAGCGCGTACGCCGTCCGGTTCACCAACCTGGACCTGCTCGACAAGGTGGCCCCGCGCGGGCCCGGATGGCGGCGGCACGTGCCGGCCGTGCTGCTGCTCGGCGTGTTCGCGCTGCTGGTCGTCGGGTTCGCCAGGCCGACGGCCGAGGTCCGGGTGCCCAGGGAACGCGCGACGATCATGGTGGCGTTCGACGTGTCCGCGTCCATGGAGGCCACCGACGTGTCGCCGGACCGGTTCACCGCCGCCCGGCAGGCGGCCCGGCAGTTCGTGGACGGGCTGCCGGAGCGGTTCAATCTGGGCCTGGTCGCGTTCTCGTCGGACGCGTCCGTGGCGGTCCCGCCCACCACCGACAGGCAGGCGGTGCTGACCGCGCTCGACCGGCTGTCCACGTCCGCCGGCACCGCCATCGGCGAGGCCGTCCTGTCGTCGCTGGAGGCGATCGCCGCCCTCGACAGCCAGGAGGAGGCGCCGCCCGCGCACATCGTGCTGCTGTCGGACGGCTCCAGCACCACCGGCAGGACGGTCGCCGAGGCCGCGCGGGAGGCGGCCGCGCGCGGCGTGCCCGTCACCACCATCGCCTACGGCACCCAGGGCGGCGTCATCGAGCTGCAGGGCCGCCAGGTGCCGGTCCCGGTGGACGGCCCCGCCCTGCGGGAGCTGGCCGAGACCGCCGGGGGCGGCTTCTACGAGGCGGCCAGCGGCGACGAGCTCCAGGCGGTCTACGAGGACATCGGCACGTCGGTCGGCTACCGGACCGAACGGCAGGAGATCTGGCAGTGGTTCGTGGCGGCGGCCCTGGTCCTGGGGCTGCTGGCCGCCGGGGCCTCGATGCTCTGGTTCGCGAGGCTGCCGTGATCGGGCTCGGCCGGCCCAGCGGGCCGGAGTTCGTCACCCCGCCCCTGACCCGCCCGGCCCCGGCGGTCACGCCGGGCGCGCGGGCGATGGCCGGGCCGGCCGCGCCGCCTCGGGGCGGTCGTCTGCTGCTCGCCGCCGTGCTCGTCGCGGCGGTCACCGGCGGCGCGGTCGGTCTGGCCGGCGCGGCGGTGTTCGCCGGGAGCGAGCCGCCCGCCGCGGCCGCGCTGCCCAGGGCCGCCCCGGCCCCGGCGGGCAGCCTGGCCGGGATGAGCGCCACCGCCGCCCGCGTGCTCCCCAGCGTCGTCTCGATCGAGCTGCGGCGCGGAGGCGGCTCCGGGTTCGTGGTGGACGGCCGGGGCCACGTCCTCACCAACGCGCACGTCGTACGCGGTGAGAGCGAGGTGATTGTGGTGCTCGGCGACGGCCGCAGGCTGGCGGCCCGGGTGCTCGGCGCCGCCGACGACGAGGACCTGGCCGTGCTGCGCGTCGACGGCGCCGCCGGGCTGCCGCCCGCGACGCTCGGCCGCTCCGCCGCCCTGGCCGTCGGCGAGCAGGTGCTCGCCATCGGCTCGCCGCTCGGCCTGTCCGGCACGGTCACCGCCGGCATCGTCAGTGCCCTGGACCGCGAGGTCAGGCTGGGCGGCTCGGCCCGCACCGCCGTGCAGACGGACGCCTCCATCAACCCCGGCAACTCCGGCGGCCCGCTCGTCAACGCCCGGGGCGAGGTCGTCGGCGTGAACACGGCCATCGCGGCGGACCGGGGCGGCGGCAACATCGGCATCGGCTTCGCCATCCCGATCGACCGCGCCGCGCCCATCGCGGAACGCATCATCCGAAATTAGGGTCCAGGCATGCGATTGCTGGTGGTCGAGGACGAGGAGGACCTGGTCGACGCGCTGCGCGTGGGCCTGGTCCGGGCCGGATACGCCGTGGACGTCGCCTTCGACGCCCCGGCGGCGCAGGAGAAGCTCCAGGTGAACGGCTACGACCTGGTGCTGCTCGACCTCAACCTGCCCGGCGGCGACGGCTTCCAGCTGTGCCGGGCGGCGCGGGCGGCGGGCAACGACGTGCGCATCATCATGGTCACCGCCCGCGACCGGCTGGACGACCGCGTGCGCGGGCTCGACGAGGGCGCCGACGACTACCTGGTCAAGCCGTTCGCCTTCCCCGAACTGCTGGCCAGGGTCCGGGCGCTGCTCCGCAGGGACACCGGCGGCACCTCCGTCCTCGAAGTCGGGCTGCTGCGGATCGACACGGCGAGGATGGAGGTGTCGCTGGGCGGCCGGGCGCTGGCGCTCACCCCCAAGGAGTACGGGGTGCTGCACTACCTGATGACGCGGCCCGGCCACGTCGTCTCCAGCGAGGAACTGCTCGAACACGTCTGGGACGAGCACGCCGACCCGTTCACCAACACCGTACGGGTGACCGTCGGCAACCTGCGCCGCAAGCTCCAGTCGGACGGGCTCATCGAGACGGTGATCAGCCGGGGGTACCGGCTCAGGGAGCCCACATGATCCACACCATCCGGTTCCGGCTCACCGTGCTCTACTCCGGGCTGCTGTTCCTGCTGGCGGCGCTGGTGCTCGGCGGCATCTACCTCGCCGTCTCGCGCACGACCGAGCAGCGGGGGTACGCGACCGAGGTCGCCAAGGCGTTCCGCGACGGCGAGTACATCGGCAAGCGGGAAGTGGTCCTCATGGAGGAGGTGGAGAACGCGATCAACGTGCGGACGATGGACACGCTGCGCGACTACTCCCTCTACACGCTCGGCGCGCTGTTCCTGGCCAGTCTCGGCATCGGCTGGATGCTGTCGGGGCGGGTGCTGCGGCCGGTCCGGTCCATCACCCGGACGACCGAGGAGATCCAGGCGACCGACCTGACCCGGCGGATCACGCTCGGCGGCCCGAACGACGAGCTGAAGGACCTCGCCGACACCATCGACACCATGCTCGACCGGCTGGAGGAGGCGTTCCGGGCGCAGCGGCAGCTCATCGACGACGCCTCCCACGAGCTGCGCAGCCCGTTGACGATCATCCGGGCGAACGTGGACGCCGTCCTGCTGTCGCCGGAGGCCAGCGACGAGGAGCGGGCCCGCGCGGTCGCCGTCGTGGACCGGGCGACGACCCGGATGACGCGGCTGGTGGAGGACCTGCTGGCCAGCGCCAGGCGGCAGGGTACCGCCTTCGCCGACACCGACCTGGACCTGGCGCGGGTGGCGGGGGAGGCGTGCGAGGAGTACGCGGCGCTGGCCTCGGCCCGCTCGCTCACCATCACCCGCGAGCTGACGCCGGGGCTGGAGATGACCGGCGACCAGGACGCGCTGCGGCGCGCGGTGGCCAACCTGCTGTCCAACGCGGTGCGCCTCTCCCCGCCGGGCGGCCGGGTCCGCGTCGCCGCCGGCCGCTGGGGCGCCCCGTGGACGGCCGCCGAAACCCTTTCCACCTCCGCTGGGACTCCGGCCCCGGCGCGGCTGCGGGCCGCCGCCCGCCGCACGCCGGGTCCGGACCCGGCGGCTCACGACTCCGCGGGCGGTCCGCCGGTGGCCCGGGGACGGGAGGCCGGCTCCGGGAGGGAGTGGCAGGGGAGGGAGCGGCGGGGCGCCGGGAGGGAGCGGAGAGGCTCCGGGGCGGACGGCGGGTGGCTGTGGGTGGCGGTGCGCGACGACGGGCCCGGGCTGGAGGCGGCCGATCAGGCCCGGGTGTTCGACCGGTTCTGGCGCGGCGAGGCGAGCCGCAGGGACCGCCACACCGGCCTGGGCCTGGCGATCGTCCGGCAGATCGTGGAGTCGCACGGCGGCAGGGTGGCGGTGTTCTCGCAGGTGGGCCGGGGGTCGACGTTCGTGCTGTGGCTGCCGGCGCGGGACGGCGCGCCGGGCCCGGCGCCGGAGGCGGATCCGCTCATTTGAGCACCCGCCCGACCAGCTCGCCCTTGCGCGGCACGGCGATGCAGTAGGCGGTGCGGTGGCGCGGCCACTCGTGCTCCAGCGGGAGCACGGCGGTGGCCTCCACGAGGTGCCGCTTGTCCGGGAGGACCCGCATCTTGTCGGCGCACCAGGCCCTGGACTTGCGCATCGCCTCGGTCTCGCCCGGCCACGGGCCTTCGGGGAGCACGTACATGGAGGAGAACTCGGCGGCGTGCGGCAGCCCGCACGGCACGAGCGTCGCCGTCAGGTCGCCGTAGATCTCGGCGATGCAGTCGCCGGGACGCAGCACGGTCATGTGGAAGAGCTCCCCGGACTGGGGGGTCGTGGCTGCGCAGGCGACCGCTCCCGCCAGGCAGACGGCGGCCGTCAGTCGGCGTGTCGTGGAAAGCACGGGGCCGAGGATCCCAGCCGCCGGTCACCGTGGGATCGCGGGGACGGGGCTGAACAGTCACGCTGCTCCAGTCAGGCCGGGTTGTAAAGGGCGTGGTTCCGCGCCCCCGATTCCGCCCGGGCACGCGGAAACCTCTTCGGAATTGGTTTGAACCATTGGTATAAACCAATTGTCGAAGCTTGCCGAATATTGAGTGGATTAAACCTCTGTTTCGGTGTTGACCAGGCAAAACAGTGGTTTATCCTAAGGGTGCAGTTTCATCATCTATTTCGCCGGTAGAGTCCCGGGCAGAAGCGTTGATTGGAGCTGTGGTGGCCAAGTACGTTTACGACTTCACCGAGGGCAACAGGAATCTCAAAGATCTCCTCGGCGGCAAGGGAGCCAACCTCGCCGAGATGACCAACCTGGGGCTGCCCGTCCCTCCGGGGTTCACGATCACCTCGGAGGCGTGCCGCCACTACCTCGCCGAGGGCGCCCTGCCCGACGGCCTGGAGGACGAGGTCGCCGCGCACCTGAGCGCGCTGGAGGCCGGTATGGGCCGCAAGCTCGGCCAGGCCGACGACCCGCTGCTGGTCAGCGTCCGCTCCGGGGCCAAGTTCTCGATGCCCGGCATGATGGAGACGGTGCTCAACATCGGGCTCAACGACGAGTCCGTGCACGGCCTGGCCAAGCAGTCGGGCGGCAACGAGCGCTTCGCCTGGGACTCCTACCGGCGGCTCATCCAGATGTTCGGCAAGACCGTGCTCGGCATCGACGGCGAGCTGTTCGAGGACGCCCTCGACGCGCTCAAGGGCGACCGCCAGGACACCGACCTGAACGCGGGCGAGCTCCAGGGCCTGGTGGAGACGTACAAGGGCATCGTGCGCGAGCGGACCGGCCGCGACTTCCCGGCCGACCCGCGCGAGCAGATGCGGCTGGCCGTCATGGCCGTCTTCGACTCCTGGAACGCGCCGCGCGCCATCCTCTACCGCCGCCAGGAGCGCATCCCGGCCGACCTCGGCACCGCCGTCAACATCGTGGCGATGGTGTTCGGCAACTGCGGCGACGACTCCGGCACGGGCGTCGCGTTCACCCGCGACCCGGGCACCGGCAGGCAGGGTATCTACGGCGACTACCTGCAGAACGCCCAGGGCGAGGACGTGGTCGCCGGCATCCGCAACACGATCCCGCTCCAGGACCTCGAACGCCTCGACAAGCGCTCGTACGACGAGCTGCTGGCGATCATGGAGAAGCTGGAGAACCACTACCGGGACCTGTGCGACATCGAGTTCACGATCGAGCGCGGCAAGCTGTGGATGCTGCAGACCCGGGTCGGCAAGCGCACCGCCGCCGCCGCGTTCTGCATCGCCACCCAGCTCGTCGACCAGGGCCTCATCACGATGGACGAGGCCGTCACGCGCGTCACCGGCGACCAGCTCGCCCAGCTCATGTTCCCGCGCTTCGACGGCGGCGCCGAGAAGAAGAAGATCGCCAAAGGCATGAACGCCTCGCCGGGCGCGGCCGTCGGCCAGGCCGTCTTCTCCTCCGCACGCGCCGTCGAGCTGGCCGCCCGGGGCGAGGACGTCATCCTGGTCCGCCGCGAGACCAACCCCGACGACCTGTCCGGCATGATCGCCGCCCGCGGCGTCCTGACCAGCCGCGGCGGCAAGACCTCCCACGCCGCCGTGGTGGCCCGCGGCATGGGCAAGACCTGCGTGTGCGGCGCGGAGGAGCTGGAGGTGTCCGTGGACGAGCGCCGCTTCACCGCCCCCGGCGGCGTCGTGGTGTCCGAGGGCGACGTGATCTCCATCGACGGCACCAGCGGCGAGGTCTACCTGGGCGAGGTGCCCGTCGTCGACTCGGCCGTGGTGGAGTACTTCGAGGGCTCGGCGGGCAGCGGGGACCGGTCCGACGACGACCTCGTCCGCGCCGTCGACCGGATCATGCGGCACGCCGACTCCGTGCGCCGCCTCGGCGTGCGGGCCAACGCCGACACCCCGGACGACTCGGCCCGCGCCCGCCGCTTCGGCGCCGAGGGCGTCGGGCTGTGCCGCACCGAGCACATGTTCCTGGGCGAGCGCAGGCAGCTCGTGGAGGACCTGGTGCTGGCCTCCGGCGACGAGGAGCGCAAGGCCGCGCTCGACGCGCTGGAGCCGCTCCAGAAGGCCGACTTCGCGGAGATCTTCCGGGCGATGGACGGCCTGCCGGTGACGATCCGGCTCATCGACCCGCCGCTGCACGAGTTCCTGCCCGACATGGTGGCGCTGTCGGTCAAGGACGCCACGGGCCAGGCCACGGACAAGGACCGCGCCCTGCTGGCCGCCGTCAAGAGGCTGCACGAGCAGAACCCGATGCTCGGCCTGCGCGGCGTACGGCTCGGCCTGGTCATCCCCGGGCTGTTCGCCATGCAGGTCCGGGCGATCGCCCAGGCGGCCCGCGAGGTGCCGGGGGCCAGGCCGGAGATCATGATCCCGCTGGTCGCCGCCGTACAGGAGCTGGAGGCCGTCCGTGAGGAGGCCGCCGCGATCCTCGCGGAGGCGGGCGTGGAGGCCCTGATCGGCACCATGGTCGAGACCCCGAGGGCCGCGCTCACCGCCGGGCAGGTGGCCGAGGCCGCCGAGTTCTTCTCCTTCGGCACCAACGACCTCACCCAGATGGCCTGGGGGTTCTCTCGCGACGACGTGGAGGCCGCGTTCTTCTCCCGCTACCTGGAGCTGGGCATCTTCGGCGTGTCGCCGTTCGAGACGCTCGACCGCGACGGCGTCGGCAGGCTGGTGGCGCTGGCGGTGCAGGAGGGGCGGGCGGCCCGGCCCGGGCTCAAGGTCGGCATCTGCGGCGAGCACGGGGGAGACCCGGACTCGGTGCACTTCTGCCACGACACCGGGCTCGACTACGTCTCCTGCTCGCCGTTCCGCATCCCGGTGGCCCGCCTGGAGGCGGGCCGCGCGGCGCTGAGCGGCAGCGACTCCGACTCGCGCTAGCGGGCTCTCATACCGCTGCCACGGGCGCCGGCTGCTCGGCGCCCGGCGGCACGTAGTCGTGGGGGACGCCCTGGTCGCCCAGCCAGGCGCGCAGCCCGGCGACGGCGGCCGGGCTGGCGGCGACCTGGGCCGCGTACTCGGCCAGCGCCGCCTCCTCGCCGTCGTCGTAGAGCAGCCGGGCGGGGCCCGCCCACGACAGCGACCAGCGGGCCTGGCCGTGCTGGATGAGCACCGCCTCCAGGGCCAGCCGCAGCACGGTGGCCAGCACCGGCCCCTCGGACTCCCAGCCGGAGGCGCGCAGCCGCTCCTCCAGCTCGGCCTGGCGGCCCCGGGCGATCGCCTCGAACGCCGCGTCCAGGTAGGGCCGGTTCGCGCCCATGACCTGCCCGCCGGCCGTCGCCAGGTCGTGCAGCGCGCCCGCGTTGCGGACCGCGTACATGCCCTCGGCGACGAGCTCGTCCCACGACGCCGGCCGCAGCTCCGCCAGCGCCTTCGGCGTCCACATCGACTCCTCGACGGCGTGCGCGGCCACGTTGGCGTCGCGCAGCAGCGTCAGCGCCGAACGCGGGTCCGGCACGTGCTCGGGCTCCGGCAGCAGCTCGATCGCCGCCAGCCGCTCGGCCAGGCTCGGATGGGAGTCGTACGGGGACGTCTCCTGAGGCTGCTCGCCCAGCCGCGCCAGCTCGGCCTGCCTGGCCGGATCGTTCAGCAGCGAGTAGAAGCCGCCGAACACCGCCGCGGGCCGGCACCCGCCCGCCCCCGTCAGCGCCAGGTAGCCCTCGGTGTAGAGGTCCCACGCGATCGCCGTGTGGTGGATCTTGCGCAGCGCCTGCGCCATCGCCTGCCGGCCGCCGATCGCGACCGCGTGCTGGTCGGCCTCCAGCTCCTGCCGGCGCGAGACCGCCTGGGAGATGCGCAGGTAGAGCTTGGCGTAGGCGGCGAACACCTTCTGGATGATCGGATGGCGGCCCAGGTGCCCCACGGTCGCGATGAGCGAGACGCGCCCCCGGTAGACCGGCGCGCCCAGCCGGGTGTGGGAGCCGCTGTAGTGGCCCAGCTCGTGCCCGAGCACCGCGCGCATCTCGTCGACCGTCAGCGTCTGCAGCAGCGGTAGCCCGACGTACATGCGCCGCCGCGTCGCCACCAGGCCGAGGAAGCGGGTGTCCTCCGCCACGGCCGCGTTCACCTCCGGCACCAGGCGGATCTCGTCGGGCGGCGCGGTGCGCACCCGCCGCGCCAGGTCCTCGACCGTCTGCCACAGCACCGGCTCGTGCTCGCGCGACACCGCCACGCCCGGCTCCTCACCGCCCGGCCGCCGGCTCACCATGACCAGCGCCTGCACGAGCGCGGCGGCGGCGAGCGTCAGCACGATCGCCGCGCGCAGCCCGTTGGCGTGGAAGTCGACGACGAGCAGCACGTCGAACACCAGCGCCGCCGTCACGACCGAGCCCACCAGCACGTAGAAGCCGGCGAGCAGGGTGAAGGCCAGCACGGCCCGGAACGCAGTCGTCATGAGGGGAGGGCTCCCGGGGAAGGGGGTTCTCGCGAGGCTTGACACTAGCGGAGTCCGGAATCTGGATAAAATCACTGCACTTATGGCCGCCTACGACACCCACGATCAGGCCCGATGGGTCCCGGAGCCGCCCGGCAACCCCGAGCGCAGCCCGTTCGAGCGCGACCGCGCCCGCATCCTGCACAGCTCCGCGCTCCGCAGGCTGGCCGCCAAGACCCAGGTCGTCGGGCCGGGCGAGACGCTCGGCGTCGGCCAGCACGTCCCGCGCACCCGGCTGACCCACTCGCTGGAGTGCGGCCAGGTCGGCAGGGAGATGGGCGCCACCCTCGGCGTCGACCCCGACCTGGTCGAGACCGCCTGCCTCGCGCACGACCTGGGCCACCCGCCGTTCGGCCACAACGGCGAGGTCGCGCTCAACGCCCTGGCCGAGGGCTGCGGCGGGTTCGAGGGCAACGCGCAGAGCCTGCGCCTGCTCACCCGCCTGGAGCCCAAGGTGATCGCCGCCGACGGCACCAGCGCCGGGCTCAACCTGACCAGGGCCGCCCTCGACGCCTCCGTCAAATACCCGTGGACCCGCGACCGGTCGGCCAAGTTCGGCGTCTACGACGACGACCTGCCCGTCTTCCGCTGGATCAGGGAAGGCGCCCCCGAGGGCCGCGTCAGCTTCGAGGCCCAGATCATGGACTGGGCCGACGACGTCGCCTACTCGGTGCACGACCTGGAGGACGCCCTGCACTCCGGCCACGTCACGCCCGAGGCGCTCCGCTCGCCCGCCGAGCGCAGGCAGGTGTGCGAGATCACCCGCACCTGGTACGCGCCCGGCGCCGACCTGGGCGAGCTGGAGGAGGTCTTCGCCGCCCTGGTGGCCGAGCCGCTGTGGCCGCGCCGCTTCGCGGCCACGTTCGCCGACCTGGCCGGGCTCAAGGCCCTCACCAGCGGCCTCATCGGCCGCTTCTGCCGCGCCGCGCAGAGCGCCACCATCGGCGCGTACGGGCCCCGCCACCGGGCCGACCTGCTCGTGCCGGAGACCACCCGGCTGGAGTGCGCCCTGCTCAAGGGCATCACCGCCCACTACGTGATGACCACCGACGACCACCACGCCACCCAGGCCAGGCAGCGCGACCTGATCACCGAGCTGGCCTCGCTGATCACGCTCGGCGCCCCCGGCACGCTGGAGCCCGCCTTCCGGCCCGCCTTCCTGGCGGCGCCCGACGACAAGGCCCGCGTCAGGGTCGTCATCGACCAGATCGCCTCGCTCACCGACACCTCCGCCGTCGGCTGGCACCGGCGGCTCAGCCGCTGACCCGCGTCACTGCATCGTGGCCGGGTTGCCCGTCGGGTTGAGCGTGAACGGGTCGTCGTCCGGCTTGGGCGACTTCGTGGTCTTCGGCGCCTTCTTCGACGTGCACAGGACCGTGCAGCGCGGCGACTCGCCCAGCCTGGCGCGCATCGCCAGCGTCTCCTGCCGGGGCGACAGCGTGCGGTTGCCCGACAGCCAGGCGTCCAGGTAGTCCCACGGCTCGACCATGCCCCGGCGCACCCACCACAGCGACGGCCCGGTCTTCCAGGAGATCGCGAAGTAGAGGTTCGGCCCGGTGGTGCGGGCGTTGCCCGAGTTGCCCACCGTGCCCAGCACCTGGCCGCCGGAGACGCGGACGCCCGGCCTGATCCCGTCGGCGACGCTGTCGAGATGGCCGCCCAGGTAGCGGACGCCGTCGTCGCCGATGATCGTGACGAAGCGGCCCTCCCGGTGCGCGCCCGCGTCGGTGGACGGCAGCCAGCGGTTGCGCGTGTTGACCTCGTCCACGACGCCGCCGACCGGCGCCACGAACGCGCACCCCTCGGCCGCCCAGATCGTCGTCTTGGGCAGCACCAGGAGCCTGCGCTGGTAGCTCACCCGGCAGCCCCTGACCGGGAACGTGTAGGTGTACTTCGACAGCTTGGGCGGCGGCACCCGTACCGGGTCGTCGCCCTCGGGGGCGCGCACCGACGCCTGCCGCTCGGGCGTCGGCGGCGGGATCGTCGTGGTCACGGCCGCCGAGCCGCCCGTGCCCGGCGAGCTCGGCGCGCCGGACGTGCCGGGTGAGGCCGGCGTCCGCGCGCTGACCCCGGCGACGCCGGTCGCCGGGCTGCACGCGGCGACCGCGAGCAGGGCAGCCGTCGCCGCCACCCACCGTGTGCTCCGCATGATCTCCACCCGCGTCACCGTATCCGACCCCAGCCTTTACCTTTGTAGCCGACGGGGGGCGTTCCCATAACAGCTTTTCCGCTATCGGATGCTGTCCCGTGTGACCGATGCTGTCCCCTCCCGGAGGAGGAGGGTGTGAACGCCCGCTGTGGGGTCGCCCGTCGGTGAGAGTCTGTCGGGGGAGCCGAATAGACTCACCGCGTGGCTGGCCGGATCCGTGATGTCGACATCGCGCTCGTACGCGAGCGCTCCCCCATCGCCGACGTGATCGGCGAGCACATCCAGTTGCGCAACGCCGGCGGGGGCAATCTCAAGGGCCTGTGCCCCTTCCACGACGAGAAGAGCCCGTCGTTCAACGTCACCCCCGAGCGCGGCATGTTCTTCTGCTTCGGCTGCTCCGAGGGCGGCGACGTGATCACGTTCGTCGAGAAGATCGAGCACCTGTCGTTCGGCGAGGCCGTCGAGCGGCTGGCGCAGCGCGCCGGCATCCAGTTGCAGTACGAGCAGGGCGGCTACGTGCCGCGGCGCGACCACGGGGAGCGGGCGCGGCTGATCGAGGCGCACAAGGTCGCCGCCGAGTTCTACGCCGACAAGCTGTTCGGCCCCGACGCGGCCGCGGGGCGGCGGTTCCTGTCCGAGCGGGGCTTCGAGCGGGCCGACGCCGAGCTGTTCGGCGTGGGCTACGCGCCCAACGAGTGGGAGGCGCTGGCCCGCCACCTGATGGCGCGCGGCTTCAGCGCCGACGAGATCGTCAAGGGCGGCCTGGCCAAGCAGGGCAGGCGCGGCCCGATCGACCGGTTCCGGGGGCGGCTGATCTGGCCGATCCGCGACGCCACCGGCGACGTGATCGGGTTCGGCGCGCGCAAGCTGATCGACGCCGACGACGGCCCCAAATACCTCAACACCCCCGATTCGCCGCTCTACAAGAAGAGCCAGGTGCTCTACGGTCTCGACCTGGCCAAGCGCGAGATCTCCAAGCGCGCCCAGGCGGTCATCGTCGAGGGCTACACCGACGTGATGGCCTGCCACCTGGCCGGGGTGCCGACGGCGGTGGCGACCTGCGGCACCTCGTTCGGCGAGGAGCACATCAAGATCCTGCGCCGGTTCCTGCTCGACCAGGCCGAGTTCCGCGGCGAGGTGGTGTTCACCTTCGACGGCGACGCGGCGGGCCAGAAGGCGGCGCTGCGCGCGTTCGCCGACGACCAGAAGTTCGTCACCCAGACGTACGTGGCGGTCCAGTCCGACGGGCTCGACCCGTGCGACCTGCGGATCAAGCAGGGCGACGCGGCGGTGCGCGACCTGATCGCCGGGCGCGAGCCGCTGTTCCAGTTCGCCATCCGCAGCACGATCTCCCGCTACGACCTGCGCAGCAACGAGGGCAAGATCGCGGCGCTCGACGCGGCGGCGCCCATCGTGGCCGGGATCAAGGACGCCGGGCTGCGCAAGCGCTACGCGATCGACCTCGACCGGTGGCTCGGCTTCATGGACGAGCGGTTCGTCATCCAGCGCATCGCCGAAGCCGCCCAGACGCAGCAGGGCCGCCCCCAGCGCGCCCCCAGGCCCGCGCCCGTCGACCCGCACGTGCGGGTGGAGGCCGAGCTGCTCAAGCTGGCGGTGCAGCGGCCCGCGCTGCTGGGGCCGCGTTTCGACGCGCTCGACCAGCAGGCGTTCACCGCCCCCGACCACCTGGCGCTGCACCAGGTCATCGTGGCGGCGGGCGGGCTGGCCGCGGCCGGGCCGGGCGGGCGCGCCTGGGTCGACCGGCTGGTGGAGCACGCCCACGCCGAGGGCGCCCGCGCGCTGGTCACCCGGTTCGCGGTGGAGGCGATCCAGGCCGACTCCCACGCCGAGGAGCGCTACGCCGCCGCCATGCTGGCCGCCATCGAGGCCACCGCGGTCGACCGCGCCATCGCCCAGGTGAAGTCGCGCATCCAGCGGCTCAATCCGGTCGACGAGCAGCAGGAGTACAACCGGCTGTTCGGCGAGCTGGTCGCCTTGGAGCAGCAGCGCCGCGTCCTGCGTGATCGCGCCGCCGGAAGTTGAAAGATCCTTTTACCACGATAAATCCGGGTGGTTGAGTGGGAATCGCCCGGAGGCGTCCGGGCAGGCAGACCACGGTGCCCGGCCTGGGGGGACACCGGGCACGCAATCCGTAACGCGTAATTGACTTTACTTTCCTGATCAAACTCCGGCTAAACATTGAAGGGATCTCAATTCCGTAAGGGTGACGGCCTTACCTTCAGTGCCAAAAATGGGTCTGCCATTTTATGGAACCAATACTGCAGACTGTCTCCCGTGGGTGCATCGGTGCTGTCAAGTGGACCGCCATCCGTAGACCAGGTGGCGGACCTCGTCGCGAAGGGAAGGGAGCGCGGAAGCGTAACCGTCGATGACGTCGCAGCCGCGCTCGACCGATCCGAGCTCCCGTCCGACGCGCTGGAACGCGTCGTGCGGATGCTCGCCGAGAACGGTGTGGAGGTCCTCGAGCCCCAGGGCGACGAGGAGACCACCCGCGCCGATGAGGAAGACGTAGGCAAGCGCGCGCCGACCAGCGATCTGGTCCGCATCTACCTGCGGGAGATCGGCCGCGTGCCCCTGCTGACGGCCGAAGAGGAGGTGGAGCTCGCCAAGTCGATCGAAGCCGGCCTGTTCGCCGAGGACAAGCTCGGCAACGGGGTCTCGCGTCTGGCCTTCCCGGAATTCAGGGAGCTCGTCTGGCAGGGCACCCGGGCCAAGCAGCGCCTCATCGAGGCGAACCTGCGGCTCGTGGTGTCGATAGCGAAAAGGTATGTCGGGCGCGGCATGCTCTTCCTGGACCTCATCCAGGAGGGCAATCTCGGCCTGATCCGCGCCGTGGAGAAGTTCGACTACACCAAGGGCTACAAGTTCTCCACCTACGCCACCTGGTGGATCCGCCAGGCGATCACCCGGGCGATCGCCGACCAGGCGCGGACCATCCGCATTCCCGTGCACATGGTGGAGACCATCAACAAGCTCGTCAGGGTGCAGCGCCAGCTCCACCAGGACCTCGGCCGCGAGCCGGTGCCCGAGGAGATCGCCGCGGAGATGGACCTGCCGGTCGACCGGGTCGTGGAGATCCAGCGGATCGCCCAGGAGCCGGTGTCGCTGCAGTCTCCCATCGGTGAGGAGGACTCCGACCTCGGCGACTTCATCGAGGACGCCGACGCGGTGGTGCCGATGGAGGCCGCGGCCTTCATCATGCTGCAGGACCAGCTCGACGACATCCTGGCGACGCTGTCCGACCGCGAGCAGCGCATCATCCAGCTCCGCTTCGGCCTGGCCGACGGGCATCCCCGCACGCTGGAGGAGGTGGGCAGGGAGTTCGGCGTCACGCGGGAGCGCATCCGGCAGATCGAGTCGAAGACCCTCGCCAAGCTCCGCCACCCGACCAGGGCGCAGATGCTGCGCGACTACCTCGACTGACAGGTGAGGCCGCTCGGGCCGGCGCCCCGCGGGGCGCCGGCCCGAGGCATGTCAGCAGCTGTTGGCGCCGTCGAAGGTCCGGATGCCGCGCGGCACCTGGGACGAGATCGTCTGGCCGGGGTCGACGGTGTAGCAGGAGCCGTCGGTGCCACGCGCCCAGACGATCTTCAGGCGCAGCCGCCTGTCGCAGTCGTTGCGCGCGTAGCCGGTCTTGGTGACGCGGCCGGTGGTCTCCCAGACGGCCACGCACTCGGGCGCGTTGCCCGCGGGCGCGGCCAGGGCCGGCGCGGCCGCGAGGACGGCCGGGGCCAGGGAGCCGCAGACGAGCGCGGCGGCGGTGAGGGAGGTTCGGGTGAACAGGTGCATGAAGCGGTGTTCCTTTCCGGGGACGACTCTCCGCTACAGATTGCCCACTCGCGGTGACCGATCTCGCGGAGACGCCCGGCTGGAGCACCAACGTTCTACGAGCACCCCTCGAACTGCGGCACGGCGACCCGGTCGACGACCAGCCCGGTGCCCCCGAACCACTTCTCCAGCAGCCGCGCGGCGGTCCCGTCCTGGTACATGTCGATGATCGCCCGGTTGACCTCCTCGCACCCGGCCACGTCGCCCTTGCGCAGCCCGACCCCGGTGCGCTGCTCGTTGAACTGGGTGCCGACCAGGCGCAGCCCGCCGCCGCCCTGCTTGGCCAGGCCCGCGAGGATGACGTCGTTGGTGGTGATGGCGTCGACCTGGCGGCCCTTCAGCGCCGTCATGCAGGCCGCGTAGTCCTTGAACGGCAGCACCCGTGCCGCCACGTTGCGCTCCTCCACCACGCGCCGCGCCGCGTTGGAGCCCGTCACCTCGCAGATGCGCCGGCCCCGCAGGTCGCGCACGTTGCGGATGCCGTTCTCGTCCGGCCGCACCAGGATGTCCTGGTAGGAGATGTGGTACGGGCCCGCGAACAGCACGGTGTCCTTGCGGTCCTGGCTGATCGTGAACGTGGCCACGACCAGGTCGGCCTTGCCGTCGACCAGCACGTCGTCCCGGTCGTCGGCCAGCACGCCGATGAGCTCGGCCTCCTTGCCGAGCTTCCCGGCGATGTAGCGGGCCACCTCGACGTCGAACCCCTCGAACGAGCCGTCGGCCTTGCGGAAGCCCACCAGCGGCAGGTCGGGGCGCACGCCGATGACCAGCCGGTCCTTGTCCAGGACGCTCTCCGCGCCGTCACCGGCCAGGCCGCACGAGGCGGCGAGCGTCGCGATCACGGCCAGCACCGCGGGCAGCAGCCGCTTCATCGGTACTCCTTCAGACGTGGCCACACCCCGGCGACGAGCAGCACGCCGATGCCGCCGATCGCGAACGGGAGCAGCCGCCACAGGTTGTCCAGCGCGGACTGGCCCGCGCCGACCGCCCGCTCGAAGACCGCCTGGTGCCGGGCCGCGAGCGTCACCAGCTCCTTGTCGTAGGCGTCGAACGCGTCGCGCACCGAGCCGAGGCGGGAGGCGACGGCCGCGCCCGGCCGGTCTTTGCTCGCCATCGCGCGCAGGGTCGCGTCGGCCCGCTGGAACCTGGCCCAGGCGTCGAGCGCGTCCCGGCCCCGGTCGCCGCCGAGCTGGCGGCCCAGCATGCCCCGGTAGTCCTCGTCGCGCCCGGCGACGGCCGCGTGGTAGCCGCCCAGGTTGCCCGCTTCGAGATAGAGCAGCCGCTGCGCCTTGTCCAGGTAGGTGTGCTCGTAGGTGTCGGCCCGCTCCTCGTCGAGCAGGAACCGGCTCTGGTCGCCCTGCATGCTGTTGCCGATCGCGCGGGCCTTGGCGAGCGTGACGATCGAGTCGAAGCCCTCCTCCTTGGCCGTGCGCAGGTGGTCGGCGTCCTGCTGGAGCGCCGACGCCCCGGCCACCGTCGCCGCCAGCGTCACCACGGTGGCGGCCAGCAGCGCCGGGCCGAGGATCCGGCGGAACCGCCGCGCCAGGAAGACCTGGAGCCACGCCAGGCAGCCGATGGCCAGCAGCCCGGCCGCCACCACCGCCACCCGCAGGAGCGGCAGCGTCACCGCCGTCTCGTCGTAGGTGCGCCGCACGATCGTGCCGCTCTCCAGCGTCAGGTTGTACGCCTGCGGGAGCAGCACCTGGCGCATCAGGTCCGTGGCCTCCCGGTAGACGGCCACCACCCCGGCGGGCGGCGGGCCGGCGGCGTGCCCGGACTGCTCGTCGAGCAGCAGCGCCCGCGCGGCCAGCCGCTCGTAGCGGGCCAGCCCGTCGAGCACCGACTCGATCGTGCGCCGTTCGGCGGGGTCGTCCCCGGCCAGCTCGAACGCCTTCAGCAGCGCCTGGTTCGCCATCGTGCGCTGCTGCTCGTACCGCTTGATGGCGGCCTGGCGGCGGGCGTCGTCGCCGCTGCCCATCACGAGCACGTCGGCGATCTGCGCGTCCATGTCGCTCAGCCCGAAGTAGAGCCCGGCGGTGGCGACGACCTGGGGACCGGCGTCGCGGCCGATCACCCGCAGGCCCTCGCCGGCGGTCGCGCCGCCGGCCGCGATCGCGGCGAACAGCAGCGCCAGCGCCGCGGCCGCGACGCCGGTCAGGAGCCTGATCCGGCCGGGCACGCCGCGCCGCGCGGGCGCGGGCGCGGCCTGCCGGGCGGGCGTGGCGGGCGCGACCGGCGGCGGCGCGGGCGGGGCGGGGGGCGCGGTGGGCGTCATCGTCAAGGCGTGCCCTCCCTGATCGTGATGACCGTCCACGCGCCGAGGTGGATGCGGTCGCCCAGGCCCACGGGTACGGGCACGTTCACGGTGACGGGCTTGCCGTTGACGTAGGTGCCGTTGGCGGAGCCGGGGTCGACGAGCGTCCAGGAGCCGTCCGGCTGGGCGAGCAGCACCGCGTGCAGGTGCGACACGCCCGGGTCGGACGGCGGGCCGGTCAGGTCGATCTCCGGCCGGATGCCGCGGGCCTTGCTCTCGCGGCCGATGCGCACCTGCTCACCGGCCATCCGGAAGGACCGTTCCGGGCAGTACGGCGGGAACGCGATGGAACCGGCGTCCGGGCCGCCCTGGGCGATCACCTGCTCGTAGTAGGCCCGGTCGGCCGCCGTGACGGCCTCCCAGCGGGTCCCGCCGCCGGTCACCGGCCCGCGCGCGGGGGCGGCGCCGCCGGCGAAGGAGTGGCCGCACAGCTCGCAGAACTGCCCGGCGCGCGGCGTCTGGCAGACCGGGCAGGGCTCGGCGGGCACGGCCCCACCGGCACCACCGGAAGAAGCGGCGGGGGAGGCGGACGGGGAGGCGGCCTCGGACGGGCGCCGGCCGGCGGCGGGGGTGGTGCCCGCGGCCTGGATCTGCAGGCCGCAGGTGTCGCAGTAGTCGTCGCTGTCCGACCGGTGGCCCTGCGGGCAGGTCACCATCAGCTGCCCTCCTCGCTCTTGCGCAGCCTGCTGGTGCGGACCGACACGGTGTCGAGCTCGATCTCGTCCGCCTTGTCCACGTTCCGGCGCAGCCTGGCCGTACCGCTGCCGGGGTCGACCTCGACCAGCCTGTTGAGCAGGCGGGCGGTGTCCTCGCGGCCGGACTCGGTGGCGAGCTTCATCGCCCGGCCCAGCCGGGCCGTGGCCCCGTCGACGTCGCCCGCGGCGCGGGCGCTGAGCCCGTCCTGGATGAGGTCGTTGAGCTCCGCCTGGCCGGTGTAGTGGGCGACCCGGTTGTTGATCCGCGTCGACAGCGCCAGGTCGTCGGTCCACTGGGCGAGCACGTTGCCCCGGGCGTACTCCTCCTGGGTGTCGGGGCGCACCAGCTTCACCCAGCCGGCCCGGATCTCCTGGCCCGGCTGTCCAGGCGGCACCTCGATGCAGACGTGGTACTCGCGCTCCTCGGCGCCCCACGCCCCGATCGGGTAGTCGCCGGTCAGCGGATTGACGTCGACCCGCTTGGCCGTCAGGTCGAACAGCTCGGGGACGACCTGCTTGACGAAGACGAGCCGGGCCCCCTGCGGCGCCCACAGGCGCAACGCCAGGTCGGGCACCGTCTTGCTCATCGAGGTCTGGATGATGCGGCGGAAGAAGTCCTCCAGCTCGTGCTGGTTCCTGACGAACTCCACGGTGCCGAGCAGCGCCTCGGCGACCTTGCGCAGCTCGCCGGTCTTCCAGTCGGTGCCGATGCCCAGGCAGTCGCAGGTGAACCTGCCGCTCCACGCCTTCAGCACCGACTCGAACACCGAGTCGCGCTCGTTGTTCTGGCCGTCGGTCATCAGGATGGCGTGCCGCACCGCGTTCGGGTGGGCCGACAGCAGGTTCCCGGCCAGCTTGAGCCATTCGCCGATCGCGGTGCCGCCGCTGGCGCTCAGCTTGCCGATCGCCCGGATCGCCTCCGCCCGGGTGGCCTGGTCGGCCTGGACGAGCCGGCCGCCGCCCGGGTACACGACCTTGGCGGTGCCGGTGCCCGAGATCACCGCGAAGTACGCGCCCTCGCGCAACGTCTCCACGGCGGTGGCGGCGGCCTGCCTGGCGTCACGGATCTTGCTGCCGCTCATCGAGCCCGACGTGTCCACAATGATCACTTCGGCGGCCTCGGTGGCCGACACGTCCGCCGGGGCGCCGCCCGACGACGTCACGGTGAGCACCGCGTGCACCTCGCGGCCGTCGGTCGGCAGGTACTTGTTCTGGTCGACATGGAGCGTGAAAGTGGGCTGGTCACCCATGCGTGCCTCCTAGGGGGATCAGGCAGATGGTCACGTTGTCCTGGCCGCCGGAGTCGAGCGCGTGGCGCAGCATCCGGCGGGCCCTGGCCAGCGGGGTCCCGGCGGCGGGGAAGTCGTAGCCGTTCAGGTAGCGCCACAGGCCGTCGCTGCACACGAGCAGCAGGCCGGGGCCGGGCGGGGTGAAGACGCGGGTCCTGGGCGTCACGTCGGGGTAGTCGGCGCCGAGCCAGGCGGTGATCTCGCCGCCGCGGGCGACGTCGTCCTCGGTCAGCATGACGCCGTCGGGCAGCCAGTAGGCGCGCGAGTCGCCCGCCCAGCAGATGCTCACCCGGTCGGGCCTGGCGACCGCCGCCACGTACGTGCAGGCGGGGGCGTCGTCGGGGGAGGTGGCGAGCTGGCCGACCGCCCGGCCGGCCAGCGCGAACGCCTCCTCGTGGGTCAGCCCCCTGGTCAGGGCGTCGGCGGCGGCCTCGCAGGCGGCGGCCGACGCCTCGTCGGCCCGCGGCGAGCTGCCGACGCCGTCGCAGACGACCGCGACCACCGCGGGCGTTCCGCCGTCGTGCGGCTCCGCCGGCACCGGGACGGTCCGCGCCGAGTCCGGTACGGGGACCGGCCCGCTCATGACGGCCAGGGCGAAGGCGTCCTCGTTGCGGGAGCGGCGCAGGCCGCGGTCGGTGATCCCGGCGGTGCCGCCGGGCAGTTCGAGCTCGGCGTGGTCGCGCCCGCTGGGCTGGCGCAGGCCGCAGCGCTCGCAGTAGCCCTCGGCGTCCACGGCCGCCGCGCCGCAGGACGTACAGGCGGGGGAGGTCAGCGGGTGGCCGCAGGTCTCGCAGAACGCGTCGCCGGCGACCACGGGCGCCTCGCAGAGCGGGCAGCTCATACCCACGTCCGGGGGCGTACGGCGTTGGCCAGGTCCACGAGGGCGTGCCGTTCCTGGCGGGAGGCGGCCCCGCCGGCCAGGCCGCGGTAGATCGCCTCCAGCCGCCGCCGGACGTCCCGTTCGGTGAGGGGCGCGCCCGCCAGTCGCAGGGCGGGGTCGGGCGTGCCGGTGCCGAGCCACGTCAGGGCGGCGCGCAGGACCTCGGCCGCCAGGAGGTCGCGGCGGCGTGGATCCAGGCCGGGCAGCCGGTCCAGGCGGGCGGCGGCGCCGGCCAGGGCACGCGCCTCGTCCGGGCCGGACGAGGCGGTCCTGGCGGCGGCGGCGACCAGCGCGAGCTGGGCCGGCACGTGGTGGCTGGAGGTGGCGGGCACCTCGTCGAGCACGTCCACCCGCGCCGTCCTGGCCAGCCCGAACGCGGCGCCGACATAGGAGTGGTCGGTGCGCCACACGCTCTCGTACCAGCGGGTCGCCTCGGG
Organism: Nonomuraea sp. NPDC003214; assembly: GCF_053590035.1. Taxonomy (NCBI): domain Bacteria; kingdom Bacillati; phylum Actinomycetota; class Actinomycetes; order Streptosporangiales; family Streptosporangiaceae; genus Nonomuraea; species Nonomuraea sp. NPDC003214. The sequence continues at coordinate 258,974 of NZ_JBSFSX010000005.1, forward strand.
GCGGCCGGACAGCTCCAGCGCGTAGGCCAGCCCCAGCCGGGGCGCGATCTCGCCGGGCATCAGCGACACGCACGCGTCGAACATCGCCACCGCTCTCGGCAGGTCGCCGGTGCTGAGCCCCGCCACCGCCCGGTACCAGGTGACGCGCCAGTCGCCGGGCAGGTCGCCGGCCAGCTCGTCCAGCACGGCGAACGCCTGCGGCGAGCCGCTCTCGGCGTGCAGCCTGGCCAGCGTGAGCCGCGTCTCGGGCGTCGGCGCCATCGCCGACACCTGGGCCAGCAGCTCGTCCGGCAGCCGCCCGGCCAGGCCCGCGAGCGCGCCCGCCGCCGGGTCGGCCGGGTCCAGCAGCGGCACCGGCAGCGCCGCCGCGACCTCCTCCGGGTCCAGCGGGTCGAACACCCGCCCGCCGGACTCCGCCGGGCCCGCCCCCACCGCCTGCCGCTCCGGCCCGAACAGCGTGGACGAAGCCGGGTACGGCACGCCCTCTTCGACGGCGCTGATCTCCCGCAGCACGCCGACGAGCTGCTCCTCCATCTCCTCGGCGCTCTGGAACCGGTCCGCCGGGTCCGGCGCCGTGGCCCGGCGCAGCAGCCTGGTGAACGACTCGTGCCCGCAGTCGTCGGGCAGCGGCATCGCCACGCCGTTCTTGGCCGGGCTGAACCCGGGCACGGCCAGCACCGCCAGCGTCCGGGCCACCGTGTAGAGGTCGGAGGAGACCGACGACGGCTGCGTCCCCAGCTCGGGCGCGTGGTAGCCGACCGTCACCCACGAGGTGCCCGCCGGCGACCCCAGCCGCTGTACGGCGCCGAGGTCGATGAGCTTGAGCCGCTTGCCGACGCGGATCACGTTGGCCGGCTTGAGGTCGCAGTAGACCAGGCCCTGCTCGTGCAGGTAGGCGAACGCGCGCAGGATCTCCCGGCCGTAGATCAGCGTCTCGCGCAGCGGCAGCGACCCCTGCCGGCGCAGGTCCAGCAGCGACTGGCCGCCGACGTACTCCATGATGATGTAGCCGAGGCCGCCGGAGCGCTGGAAGTTGAAGACGTTGACGATGTTCGGGTGGTCGACCATCGTGAGGAACTTCTTCTCGGCCTCGGCCGACTCCAGCGCCTCGGCGTCGGCGGTGTTGAGCAGGCCCTTGAGCACCACCCACAGGCCGTCCAGGTTCTCGTCGGCGGCCAGGTAGATCCAGCCGAGCCCGCCGTGCGCCAGGCAGCCCAGCACCCGGTACTGCCCCGCCACCAGGTCGCCCTTGGCCAGCTTGGGGGTGAAGGAGAACCGGGTGCCGCAGTTGGGGCAGAAGCCGTCGGCCACGCCCGGCCTGCCGTCGCGCGTGCGGCCGACGGGCTGGCCGCAGTCGGGGTTGGCGCAGAAGCGGTTCTTCTCGGGCACCATCGGGTCGGCCATGACGGCGCTGGCCGGGTCGCGGTAGGGCGCCGAGGGCAGGTCGGCGATCCCGGCCACCACGCCCGCCCGCGACCTTCCGCTGCTCGCCGGCGAGGTCACGGCGCCGCTCATCGGGCCGCTCATCGGCCCGCTCATGGGGCTGCTGACGGCTCCCGGCGGGCCGGTCAGGGGCTGGGACAGGGCGGCCGGCGCGGCGGAGCCCGTGGCGGGCGACGCCGGGAACACGACAGGCCCCGCCGCCGTGGCGACCGCCGCCGGGTGACCGCACAGGTCGCAGTACCCGTCGTCGATCGTGCCCGTGCACCCGGGCTGAGCGCAGGACGTCATCGGCCACCTCCGTGGATCGCACGCTTGTACAGCTCGACGGCCTGGGCCGCCTCGGTCAGGTCACAGGGCGCGGTCCACAGCAGCAGCCGCGCCCGTTCGTACAGCCGCATGGCCTCGGGGTCCTCCACCGTGCCCTGCCGCGCCGCCTTCGCCTGGCTGGCGCCGAGCAGCCCGCGCAGCTCGTCCCGCCGGCCGATCAGCCCGGCCAGCGCCGCCGCCGTGGCCCTGGCCTGCGCGGCGGCCTGCCGGACGCGCTCCTCCAGCCCGGTCAGCCGCTCGGCCCGCTCCACCCAGGCGCCCGCCGACACGTCCAGCGCGTTCAGCTCGGCCACCAGCTCCGGCACCCGGGTGCGCGGCTGCGCCTGCGGCGGCAGCGCGATCTTCACCACCACCCGGCCGTGCGCCAGCCGGGCCTCGCTCTCGGCGGCGCGTACGTCGTCCAGGGCGGCCACGAGGTTCTCCCGGCGCGTCGCGTACTCGTCCTTGACGGCCACCGCCCGCTCCAGGCCGGCGCGGGTCTCGGCCAGCCGGCGGAGGAGGGGGTCCAGCTCCCGCTTGACCGGCCCGGCGTCCAGCGGGTCCGCCAGCACGGCGGCGCGCAGCCGGGAGAGGCCGGACTCGGCGGAGGTCAGGTCGGCGGGTTCGCCCAGGCGGCCGTGCAGCTCGCGCACGTCGCGCAGCGTGCGGTCGGCCTCGTCCAGTCGGGGCAGCAGCGCGGTCCACGCCGAGTCGATCTCGGTCAGCGCGTCCGTGGCGGTCCGGAACGCGGCGTCCATCCGCATGACGGTCTCGTCCAGCGTCAGCCGCTCGTCCGCCTGGGGTAACAGCGAGCGCTGCTCGACGGGCCTGGCCGGGGCCTTCAGCACCACCGACGGCCCCGACAGCAGCTCCGTCAGCCGTTCGAGCTGGTCGCCGCCCAGCCGGGAGCGCTCGGCCCGGACCTGTTCGGCGGTCCGCAGCACGGCCCGGTAGGCGTCGTTCAGCGACCACAGCGTGCCCAGCGCGTCCAGGGCCGCCGACCAGCGCGCCTGCGTGGCGCCGCGTAAGGAGGCTCCCTTGAGGAGCTGGTAGGTGGTGTGCGACTCCAGGTCGAGCAGGTCACCCGAGATGCGGTCGCGTTCGGCGGCCCGGGTTCGCAGCGCGTGCTCGGCGCCTTCCCTGCTCATCGGTGGTCCCAGGCTCATCACGCTCCCGTGGCAGCAGGTCCCCGCCGTCTACCGGCACAACGGGGGGCTCTGACCGGTTGGTTCCAGAAGTAAGGGTGGTCCCTGACTTGTCCCTGATTGAACCCCCTGACGCCTGCAATTCGCTTAAATGATCTCGTACCGTCATGGACATGGGACGAATTCTTCTGGTCATTCTGGCGGTCATCGCCGCACTCTTCCTCGTCGGCCCCCTGCTCGGCTTCGCGTTCGGGGTGCTCAAGTGGGTTCTCATCATCGGCGGTGTGGCCGTCGGCGTGATGCTCGCCTCGAAGTGGTTCAGCCGGGCGTAGCTTCGGCGGGCCTTCCGGCGCATAGTGGGTTGATGGAGGCGCGGCCGGCGGTCGACGACGCCGCCCTCGGGCGCGAGGCACTGTCCGTGCTCGAGGCGAACTGGACGGGCAGCGCCACCGTGCCCGCGCCCGGCCTCTACCCGCACCAATGGAGCTGGGACTCCGCGTTCGTGGTGATCGGCCTGGCCCGCCACCACCCCGGACGGGCCCGCGCCGAGCTCCTCAGCCTGTTACAGGGCCAGTGGTCGACGGGCATGCTGCCGCACATCGTCTTCCACACGCCCGAGGCGTACTTCCCCGGCCCGGCGGTGTGGCGCTCCCACGACCACGAGGCCGCGCCCCGCGTGCTCACCTCCGGGCTCACCGCGCCGCCGCTGCACGGGCTCGCCCTGCAGTGGCTCTACCGGCACACCGGCGACGCCGCGCTCGTCCGGCTGGCCTTCCCGGCGCTCGCCGCCCAGCACGCCTACCTCGCCGAGGCGCGCGACCTGGGCGGCGCCGGCCTGGCCGCGATCGTCCACCCGTGGGAGTCGGGCATGGACGACAGCCCGGCCTGGGACGAGCCGCTGGCCGCGCTCCCCGAGATCCGCTACGGCTACCGCAACCTCGACCTGGACGAGCGGCACCCCGACAGCGACCACGACCGCTACGTGTGGCTGGCGCTGCGCTACCGCGACAGCGGCTACCGGCCCGAATACCTGCGCGACGAGCACCCGTTCGCCATCGAGGACCCGATGTTCAACGGCATCTGGCTCGCCTCCTGCCACGCCATGACCGAGCTCGCGCGGGTGGCCGGCGCCGACCCCGCCCCGCACGCCGAACGCGCCGACCGCATCAGGCACGCGCTGCTCGAGCGCCTGTGGGACGGCTGCTTCTACGCCCGCGACCTGCGGGCCGACCGGCTGATCCGGGTTTGCACCGTCGGCGCGTTCGGGCCGCTGCTCGACCCCGGCCTGCCCGGCGAACAGCTCCGCGCCTGCGTCGAGATCCTCGAATCGGCCCGCTTCATGGGCGCCACCGGCTACCCGGTGCCGAGCTGCGAGATCCGCGCCGCCCAGTTCGACCGCACCCGCTACTGGCGGGGGCCGTCCTGGGTGAACACCAACTGGCTGCTGCGCCACGCCGCCGGCGTGCACGCGCTCGACGCGCTCGGCCGCCAGCTCACCAACGGCACGCTGCGCCTGGTCCGCCAGGCCGGCTTCCGCGAGTGCTTCGACCCGTTCGACGGCAGCGGGCGCGGCTGCCGCGACTTCTCCTGGAGCGCGGCGCTCACCCTCGACCTGCTGGCCGACGCCCTGGCCGATACCTTGGAAGGATGAAAGTCTTCCGCCGCCTGCCCGCCGACGCCCGCCGGTCCCTGGAGACCGAGCCGGGGGAGCGGGTGCTCACGTTCGCGCCGTCCGGCGACGGCTACCTGGTGGCCACCACGCTGGCGCTCCACCTGCCCGGCGGGGGACGGATCCCGTACGAGGACGTCGACCGGGCCTCATGGGACGAGAACGGCCTCAACCTGATCACCACCGGCGGCGAGCGTCACCGGGTGGGCACCACCGAGCCCGGGCTGCTGCCCGAGACCGTGCGCGAGCGCGTCAACGCCACCATCGTGGTCAACAAGCACGTCGACCTGCCCGGCCGGGGCGGCGTCCGGCTGGTGGCCAGACGCAGGCCGGGCGGGGAGGTGACGGGCTGGACACTCGTGTTCGACGACGGCCTCGACCCCGGCGACCCCGGGCTGCGCGCCCAGGCGGAGCAGGCCCTCGAAGGACTGCGGCGCAGCATGGGCGTGTGACCCGGACGATCCGGCCGCCACACGCCCACGCGGCGGCTAGTAGGGCATGCCGGTCTGTCCGGCTCCGGTCTTCGTCTGGTCGACCGTCTCGTCCGGCCAGCCGGTGCCCCGATCGCCGTCATGGTCATGCTTGTGCATGAACGGCATCTGGCGGTTGCTGATCTTCTCCTTGGCCATCCCGCCGACCTTCGACATCTGCGCGTTGAACACCCCCGCGGCCTCCTGCACCCGGGGGCTGTCGGCCACACGCTGGGCCGTGCGCTTGATCTGCTCGTAACGCTCGCGCCCCGCCCGGCTGCCCAGCACGTAGCCCAGCGCCAGACCGGCGACGAATGACATTCGATATCGCATGTTTCGCACCTCCGCTCCCACCGCCCTACCCCGATGACGATGCGACACGCACTCCCGGAGTGCGCTAATCTATTCCTGCGCACGACGGAGGGGCCAAGCCCCACCGGCAGGCGCACAAGCACGATCCCGCGTAGCTCAACGGCAGAGCAGCCGGCTGTTAACCGGCAGGTTATAGGTTCGAGTCCTATCGCGGGAGCTTGCCCACCTCAGGCCCCCTTCCGACACCGGAAGGGGGCCTGAGTCGTTCCCGGGACCTCCCGCCTGTCGCCGATCCGGTGAGAGGCCGGCGCGGCGGGAGGGAAACCGCCGCCACGTCCCGGATCAGGTGCTGAGCAGGGGTCGACAGCAGGGCGGCGAGCCGGTCCAATGGTTCATGCCGAGAAGGACGGCGGGCCGGGTGCCCGCGCGAGAGGTGCTCGCCGCCGCTACGGCGGCGCGGGCCAGACGGGCCGCGCACCGGCCGGAACCCCCGGGCACATCAGCGGGCACGACGGCGGACACGCCGATGGACAGGATGGTGGACCTGCCGGGGGCGGGCGGGGGCGCCGGGGGCCGGGGGTGGGGGAGGCTCTGGGGGCCGCTTCGGCTGCTGGGCGGGACCGTGGCGACGCTGGGCTGCCTCTACCTGGCGCTCCTGCTCGCCAGCCTGCCCGACACGGAGGTCCCGTGGTGGATCATCGCCATGCCGCTGGCCGTAGCCGCGACGCTGACGATGGCGGGAGTGCTGGGGCCGCTGGCCCGGCGCCTGGCCGGTGAGCGCCGTCCCTTCACGGCGCGGGAACGGGCGGCGCTGACCGTACGCGAACGCATCGACCTGGTCGACAACCACCGGGCCATGCTCATCCAGTCCGTGACGGGGCTCCTGCTCCTGGGCGGGCTGGTCTTCACCGCCCAAGGGGTGATCTACACCGCCCGGACGGTGGAGGTGGCGCAGCAGGGCCAGATCACCGACCGCTACACCAAGGCCGTCGAGCAGCTCGGCTCTGCCACGCTGCAGGTGCGCCTGGGCGGCGTCTACGCTCTGGAACGCCTCGCGGAGGACTCCGGGCGTGACGCCGAGAGCGTCCACGACGTCCTGGCCGCGTTCGTCCGCGACCGCGCGCCCGGGGCGGGCTCCGCGGACACGGCCGACAAGCCCGCGACCGATGTGCAGGCGGTGCTGACCGTCCTGGCGCGCCGCCCCACGCCGAACGAAACGGTCTTCAGGGACGGGGACGGGCGCGAGTACCTGGACGAGAGCGACGCCCAGGTCATCGACCTGAGCGGCACCCGGCTGCGCGGCGCGGAACTCGGCCTCGTCTCCGGCTACCTCAGCGCGAACCTCCTCCGGGCGAACCTCGCCGGGGCCGACCTGACCGGCGCGAACCTGACCGGAGCCCTCCTGAGAGGCGCCGACCTGAGCGGAGCTACTTTGACCGGCGCCGATCTGCGCGGTGCGGACCTGCGCGGGGTCGCGGGGATCACCGAGGCGCAGGTGCGGGCCGCCGCGAGGACCGACCGGGAGACCCGGTTCGGCGCTTGCCTGCCGGAGTTCACCTGCTGGTACCGGATCAGGTGACGCGGGGTGCAGGTAGCCCGGTGTAGTCGGCAGGTTACGCGGTTTCGTGTTTTGCCGGACACGGGAGGGATCGGCGGGTAAGGATGGGACCGTCGCGCCGGGGTCCGCCTCGGGGCGGCTGCCGCGGACAAGCCCGGGACGGTGGCGTGGAGAGGACGCCGCCGGCAGGAGGCGCCGCCGACCCGGAATCGGCGGGGCGCTCCGTGAACGGAAATGTGCTGGTTACTGCGTGCGTACCTGGATCAAGTCCCTGCGCCCCACCGAGCCCCGTACCGACGCCCGGGAAGCCGAGCGGTTCATCAGGCTCTTCCATGCCGAGAACCCGGGCGGCGGCCTGAACGCCCGGTTACGTGACGTCGCCCGGGAGATCGCCCGCCGGGGCACCTATACCCACACCGGTGAGGAGCTGCGGTTCGGCGCCCGGGTGGCCTGGCGCAACAGCAATCGTTGCATCGGCCGCCTCTACTGGAAGTCGCTGAGGGTGCGTGACCGGCGGCACGTCACCGGGGCCGAGGGGGTGGCCGTGGAGTGCGTGGCGCACCTGCGCGAGGCCACCGGCGACGGCCGGATCAGGCCGACGATCACGGTGTTCCCGCCCGACGCGCCCGGCCGTCCCGCGCCGAGGGTGCTGAACGAGCAGCTTGTCCGCTACGCGGGATACCGGCGGCCGGACGGCTCGGTCGCCGGGGACCCGCGCTACGTGGCGTTCACGGCGCTGGCCCGCGAGCTGGGGTGGCGGGGCGGCGGAGGCAGGTTCGACGTGCTGCCGCTGGTCGTCGACCCCGGCACGGGCGGCAGGCCGCTGCTGGCGAACCTGCCGGGGGACGCGGTGCTGGAGGTGCCGATCACGCATCCGGAGTTCGCCTGGTTCGCCGAGCTGGGGCTGCGCTGGCACGCGGTCCCGGCGATCTCCAATCTGTGCCTGGAGATCGGCGGCGTCTGCTACCCGTGCGCGCCGTTCAACGGCTGGTACATGGGCGCGGAGATCGGGGCGCGCAACCTGGCCGACGCCGACCGCTACGACCAGCTCCCGGCGGTCGCCGCCCGGCTCGGCCTGGACACCTCCACCGAGCGCTCGCTCTGGCGTGACCACGCGCTGGTGGAGCTGAACGTGGCGGTGCTGCACTCGTTCGCGGCGGCGGGGGTGACGATGACCGACCACCACACGGAGTCGAGCCGCTTCCTGACCCACCTGGCGCGCGAGGAGAAGGCCGGGCGCACCTGCCCCGCCGACTGGTCGTGGATCGTGCCGCCCATCTCCGGCGGCGTCACCCCGGTCTTCCACCGCTACTACGACAACCCGGCGCTCACGCCGAACTTCGTGCCCCGGCACTGAGCCGCCTTGCACCCCCGGCCTAGAACATGCTTCTGTTAAGCATGGCCGAACTCGTGCTCTCCGCCCTCGACCGGGGCGTGCTCACCCTCACCTTCAACCGTCCCGACCGGCTCAACGCCTGGACCGGCGACCTGGGCCGCCGCTACTTCGACCTGCTGGAGCAGGCGGAGAAGGACCCGGACGTGCGGGCGATCGTGGTGACCGGGGCGGGCCGGGGGTTCTGCTCGGGCGCCGACTTCCAGACGCTGGCGTCCATCCAGACCGGCAGCTACGACGAGGAGCCCGACCCCCGGCCCGTCACCTTCCCCACGACCGTCGCCAAGCCGGTCGTCGCGGCAGTCAACGGCGCCTGTGCCGGGCTCGGCATGGTCCACGCCCTGGTCTGCGACCTGGTCTTCACCGCCGAGGACGCCAAGTGGACCACCGCCTTCTCGCGGCGCGGCCTCATCGCCGAGTACGGGCTGTCGTGGGTGCTGCCCCGCGTCATGGGCCAGCAGCGGGCGATGGACGTGCTCCTGTCCGGCCGCACCTTCACCGGGCGGGAGGCGTACGAGCTGGGCCTGGCCAACCGCGCGCTGCCGGGCGGCGAGCTGCTGGAGCACGCCCAGCGGTACGCGGCCGACCTGGCCGCGAACGTGTCGCCCGCCTCGATGGCGGTGATCAAGCGGCAGGTGTGGGGCGACTGGACGGCGTCGCTGGAGGAGGCGACGCGGGCGGCAGCCCGGGAGATGGCCGCCTCGTTCGGGCGGCCCGACTTCGCCGAGGGCGTGGCGAGCTTCCTGGAGCGCCGCCCGCCGAACTTCCCTCCGCTGTGAGCGGGCCGCTCGGTCAGGAGGCGCGGTGGGCGCCCCGGGCTGGGGTGGCCGGCAGGAAGCGGGGCGCGGCCCAGGAGCGCTCGGCGTAGGCGGCCGAGACCGACGCCTTGACGCTGTCGAGGCGGTCCTCGGCGACCAGCGCGATCGCCGAGCCGCCGAAGCCGCCGCCGGTCATGCGGGCGCCCCGGGCGCCGCCTCGGATCGCGGCCTCCACGGCCACGTCCAGCTCCGGCGAGGACACCTCGTACTGGTCGCGCAGCGACAGGTGTGAGGCGTTGAGCAGCGCGCCGATCTCGGCGGGCTTGCCCGCGCGCAGCATCCCGACCAGCGCCTCCACCCGGTGGTTCTCGGTCACCACGTGCATGACGCGCTTGCGCTCGTCGCCCTGGAGCAGCTCCAGCGCCCCGGCCAGGTCGTCCACGTCGCGCAGCGCCTCGACGCCCAGCTTGCGGGCCGCGGACTCGCACTCGGCGCGCCGCTTGGCGTACTCGCCGCCCGCGTGCTCGTGGTGCACGCCGGTGTCGATGATCAGCGTGCTCAGCCCCTCGGCCGCCAGGTCGAGCGGGATGCCCCGGGAGCCGAGCGAGCGGCAGTCGAGGAACAGCGCCTGGCCTTCCTTGCACAGCGCGGAGGCGGCCTGGTCCATGATGCCGCAGGGCATGCCGACGAAGTCGTTCTCGGCGCGCTGGGAGAGCAGCGCGATCTCCATGGGCGTCAGGCCGAGGCCGTGCAGGTCGTCGAGCGCGGAGGCGACCGACACCTCCAGGGCGGCGCTGGAGCTCAGCCCGGCGCCCTGGGGCACGTCGCCGTCGACCGCGATGTCGGCGCCGGGCACCCGGTCGCCCAGCATGGCCAGGACGCCGACGACGTAGCGGGTCCAGCCGCGCGACTCCTCGTGGGCGGCGATCGTGACGGGCTCGGGGGAGCCGGACTGCAGCGAGAGCAGGCGGATCGTGCGGTCCGCGCGCGGCGTGACGGCGGCGGTGACGCCCCACGGCACCGCGAACGGCAGCACGAAGCCGTCGTTGTAGTCGGTGTGCTCGCCGATCAGGTTGACGCGGCCGGGCGCGTGCCAGACCGTCTCGGGGTCCGAGCCGTACGCGGCACGGAAAGCTTCAACAACCCGCATAATCCAACACTCCTCAACATTGGCCCGACCGTAGACTAGCGCCACGGGCACCACGGGGCGAAGGAGAGGCATGCAGGAGCTTCCGGCACCCGGTCCCGTGCGCGTCTTCCTCAAGCGCGACGACAACAAGGCGCGCAAACTCCGCCACAACCTCGGCCACGCCCGCGTGCTCACCTTCGGCGGCGCCTACTCCGGCCACATCCGGGCGGTCGCGGCGGCCGGGCGTCGCCACGGGTTCGAGACGATCGGCGTGATCCGCGGCGAGGAGCACCTGCCGCTCAACCCGTCGCTCGCCTACGCCGTCTCCTGCGGGATGCGGCTCGACTACCTCGACCGCGCCGCCTACCGGCGCAAGCACACGCCCGAGATCGAGGCGATGCTGCGGGAGCGGTGGGGCGAGGTGACGATCCTGCCCGAGGGAGGCAGCAACGCCGCCGCCGTCCGCGGCTGCGCCGAGCTCCCCGCGGAGATCACCGAGCCGTACGACGTGATCTGCTGCCCGGTGGGCACCGGCGGCACGCTGGCGGGCATCGCGGCCGGGCTGCCGGAGGGCCGCCGGGCGCTCGGGTTCGCGGTGCTCAAGGGGGCCGGGTTCCTGGCGGGCGAGGTGGCCAGGCTGCAACGCGAGGCGTACGGGCGCGTCCGGCCCAACTGGTCGGTCAACCTCGACTACCACTTCGGCGGCTACGCCCGCACCACCCCCGAGCTCGACCGGTTCGCCGCCGAGCACCGGGTCGAGAGGGTGTACGTCGCCAAGATGCTCTACGGCGTGCTCGACCTCGTACGGCGCGGCCACTTCGCGGCGGGCACCCGGATCGTCGCCGTCGTCACCGGCGAGCCGTGGCCGCCTCAGCCCTCCACGCCCGTCGCCGTGTGCGCCGCGCCGACCGGCTTGGACTCGGGCGAGCCGCGCTGGCGCAGGTAGATGGAGAGCACCACCATCGACAGCACGGCCAGCAGCTCCGACTGCCAGTTCTGCAGGCTGCGGTCCCAGAAGTCGGGCGAGGTCACGTAGCCGCCCCAGGTGACGGGATCGCGCAGGGCGCCGAGCCGCTCGGCGTTGTACGAGGCCAGCCCCGCCACCGACTGGGCCAGCCACGACAGCACGAAGATCGTCCCCATCGTGAGTCCCAGCGAGTTGCTGAACAGCCACAGCCGCAGCCCCTTGGCCCGCGCCCAGGCCGGCGAGTCGGCGTCCGCGTAGCGGCCGATCTGCTGCTCCTCGTCCGACTCGGCGCCCTCCTTGCCGGGCTCCTTCGACTCGGGCGACCCGCGCTGCACCATCCAGATGGTGAACAGGATGAACAGCAGGAACTGCAGGTACTCCGACTGCCAGTTCTCCGCCACGTTGACCGCGAAGGCCGAGGACGTGACGTAGTCCAGGTAGCCCACCGGCTGGCCGCCCTCGACGAGCTGCTGCTCGTTGTAGTCGAGCATGCCCGCGAGCCCCTGCCCGGCCAGGCACAGCAGGAACAGCGTCATGAACGCGATCGACAGTGCGTTGTCCCTGATGCGTCTCATAGGTGCGAAAGCCCCATCCCGAAGAAGAAGATCAGCCCCGACACGATGATGATCAGGGTCAGCGTGAACATCACCCGCATCAGTTCTCCACCTCGCAGTCGTAGGGGAGATCGGGCACCGGCTCGCAGCCGGCCGCCTTGACCCGCCACCCGTCGGTGTAGCGCTGCAGGAAGAGCGTGTCGCCCGCGAGCCGGACCAGCGCGGTGTCACCCCAGACGGTCACCTCGGTCACCCCGCCGGGATCGCCCAGGTTCAGCTCGCGCAGCGCCTCCGGGCAGCTCTGGCCGCGATCGGGCAGGTTCTCGGCCGTCTTCCTGGCCAGCATCGCGCAGGCCGTCTCCGCCTGCTGGGCGGCGAGCGCGGCGCGGAACCGCTCGGCCGCGCGGGCCGGCCCGGCCGTGTCGATGGCGCAGCCGGTGACCAGCGCCAGCGCCAGCACCCCGGGAACGATTCTCATGAGCCACTGCTACCCCGGCGATGATCGGGCATGCTTGGGCGATGCAGAGGACCGGCACTCCCGCGACGTGGGACGAGCGGCCAGGAAGGCGCCCCTGGCGGCCTCGCCCCTCATGGCCGTCGCCGGCGTGGTCAACCACCTGCGCTGGAGGCGCCAAGGGCGCCTGACCCGGGGCCGTCAGGTGACGGCGGCCAGCGCGTCCAGCAGGTGGCGGACGGCGGGGGCCGCCGGGCCGGGGGCGACGGCCAGCGAGGTGGTCAGCGTGAGCCCGGCGAGCGGGCGGATGACCACCCGGGGGATCTCCGGCAGGGTGCTGACCTCGTAGAAGACCGTCCATGACGGGGAGCCCGCGCCGATGCCTGCGAGCGTCTCCTGGAACGTCGTGAACGGCGGCCCGGGAGGAGGCGCGACCCCCGCCTCGCGGCAGGCGTCGGTGACCAGGTCGTGGAAGGGCGGGTTGTCCTCGCGCGGCGCGAGCCGGAGCGGGAGGTCCGCGAGGTCCTCCAGCCGGAGCTCCGCCGCGCCCGCCCTCCGGTGCCCGGCGGGCAGCGCCACGTAGAGCGGGTCCGTCCAGATCGGGAGCAGCTCCAGGCCGGGCGCGTCGCCGAGCGCGCGGACCAGGGCCGCATCGAGCTCGCCCGACCGCACGGCCGCCAGCCGGGCGGGCAGCGGCAGGCGGCGCGGGCGGACCTGGAGACGCGGCGCGCGGGCGGCCAGCTCGTTCAGCGTCCGGAAGATCCGGTCGCCGGGCCCCTGCACGATCCCCAGCCGCAGGACGCCGTCGGCGCCCGCGCGGATGTCGGCGGCCACCTGCCGGGTGCGCTCCGCGGCGGCCAGCACGGCCCGCGCCTCGGGCAGCAGCCGCTCGCCCGCGCCGGTCAGCCGCACGTGCCGGGTCGACCGGTCGAACAGCGGCACGCCCAGCTCGCGTTCGAGGCGGCGGATCTGCTGGCTCACCGCCGACTGCACGATGCTCAGCCGCTCGGCCGCGCGGCCGAACCCGCCCTCCTCGGCGACCGCTGCGAAGTACGCGAGCTGCCGCAGCTCCACCGGCGCCCCTCGATTCATCTCGATCGGTGATGACTGCGGGTCATAACCGCTTCTGGTTCACGGCTTGTTCCCGGGGTCGAATGAACGCCGAACCTGAAGGGAAACGGATATGACCACATCGCAGGCTCATGTCGTGCACGCCGGGGCGGCGGAGGTCGTCGGCCTCCCCGGGGGCGGGGCGTTCACGTTGCTCATCGACGCGAGCGCCACCGGGGGCGCGCTCGGCGCCAACCGGCTCACGCTGGCGCCGGGCCGCGACGGCGCCAGGCCGCATCACCACGCGCTCTCCACCGAGTTGTTCTACGTCCTGGACGGGGTGCTGGAGTTCCTGCTCGGCGAGGAGGCGGTGACCGTCGCGGCAGGCGGGCTGGTCGTCGTGCCGCCGGGGCTGGTCCACGCGTTCGGCGCGGCCCCGGGGACGGGCGCCGAGCTGCTGTCCGTCCTGACGCCGGGCGTCGAGCGGTTCGGGTACTTCCGGCAGCTCGCCAGGATCCAGCACGGCTCGGCGTCCTTCGGCAGCCTGCTGCCGGAGCAGGAGCGCTACGACGTGCACTTCGCGGACGCCGCCGCCTGGACGTCGCCGCGGAGCTCCCGATGACCGCCGCGCCCGTCACCGCGACCGGGACGGCGGCCATCGGGCCGGTCTCGGCGGCCGTGCGGCTCGGCGGCCTGTTCGGCCCGGCGATCTTCGGCGTCACGGCCGCCGCCGTGGCCCTGCCCGAGGTCGCCGCCGAGCTGCGCGCCGGGCCCGCCCAGGTCGCCTGGGTGCTGACCGCGCACGCGCTGGCGCTCGGCGTCGGCACCGCCGTGTCCGGGCGGCTGGCCGACTCTCGGGGAGCGCGCCTCACGCTGCTGATCGCCTCGCTGACGCTCGCCGCCGGCGCGCTCGTGTGCGTCCTGGCGCCGTCCCTCGGCGTCCTGGTCGCCGGGCGGCTGCTGCTGGCCGCCGGATCCGGCGGCGCGTCGGCGGTCGCCGTCGCGCTGCTCGCGGGCGTGGCCCCCGGGGAGCGCCCGCGCGTGCTCGCCGGGTACGGCGTCGTCCTGGCGCTCTTCGCCTCCGGCGCGACGCTGCTCGGCGGGCTGGTGACGACCGGGCTGAGCTGGCGCGCCGCCCTCGTGCTGCCGGTGCTGTCGGTCCTGGCCGTGCCGTTCTGCCTGCGCCTGGCCGTGCGCCCCGGCTCGCGTCGCCCGCTCGACGTCACCGGGGCCGCCGCGCTGACCGTGACCGTGAGCACGCTGATCGTGCTCATCCAGGCCAGGACGCTCAAGCTCGGCCTCCCCGTGATCCTGGCGCTCGCCGTGGTGCTCGTGCTCGCCGCCGCCGCGCTGGCCTGGTGGACCGCCCGGCGGCCGGACGGCTTCGTGCCGCGCCAGGTGATCGGCGACGGGGCCTACCGGATCGCCGCCGCGATCGGCGCCGGCGTCTTCGGCGCCCTGTTCGCCGCCATGTACGTGATCCCGCAGTTCCTGGCCGCCACGTACGGGTGGAGCGTCCTCACGGTCGGCGTGGCGCTGCTGCCCGGCGCCGTGGTCGGCGCGGTGCTGTCACGCCGCGCCGGACGCCTCGGCGCGCGCGGGGCCCGCCTGCTGCTGGGCGGCGCCGCGCTGGCGGCGGCGGTCGCCCTGGCCGTCACCGCGACAGGCTGGGGAGGCCCGTGGCCCGCCGTGACCGCGGCCTCGATGAGCCTCGCCGCGTTCGCCGTCACCCAGGTCGTGATCACCGGTGAGATGTCGGCGCGGCTGCCGCTCCCGCTGCGCGGGGCCGGGATGGGGCTGCTCAACCTGACGTTCTTCGTCGGCGGCGGCGTGGGCTCCGCCGTCGCCGGGGCGCTGTCGGACGCGATGCCGCTGCACCGCACGCTGGTGGTCGTCGCCCTCTTCCCGCTCGCCGCCGCCGTGGTCGCCGTGACCCGCGCGCCTAACCGAGCTGGTCCAGCACCGGCCCCACCACGTCGTTGAGCGTGCGGGCCAGCACCGACACGGCCCGCACGGCGCTCTCCTCGACCCTGTCGTGCGGGCCCTCGGGCTCGGGCGGCAGCCCGTCGAGCGGCACCGGCACCTCGATCAGCAGGCTCGCCCGCAGGAACGGGTGCCGGGCCAGGTCACGCTGGGTCGGCTCGACGTACTGGCCGAACGTCTCCTGCCAGCCCAGCCAGCCCCGGTCGCGCCACCACGCCCGCGTCCGCGTCAGCTCGGCCGGCAGCGGCGACACGACCCTGATCCGCGCGTTCAGCGTGCCGTCCCAGGTGTTGCGCACACAGGTCGCGTCGAGCACGCGGCGGTCCCAGCGCACGTAGCCCGGGGACAGCGATGGCGGAGTGGCCAGCCGCCAGGCCGCGCAGGCGAACCGCACCGGCGCGATGTCGCCCCAGTCGAACGCCTCCAGGCTCTTGCGCACGTGCGCCGCGTAGCGCCCGTCGCGCTCCCTGTCGAACTCCTGGTCGATCCAGAACGCCTTGGCCATGCCCTCCACCGTACGACCCGCTCAGTGTGCCGAATGCCCTGTGACGCGAGTGACACGTGTGTAGTTTTTTCACTTTATAGGTGACTAAGGAGTGACTACATGACGTCAGAACGGCTCGTGCCCGCCATGAGGAGCTGGGAAGCGGGGGACCTCGACCAGGCGGCCGTGCTGTTCCGGGAGATCGCCGCGACCGGCGACCCCGAGGCGTCACACCTGCTGGCCTCCCTGCTGGAGGAGGCCGGTGACCTCGACGGCGCCGAAGCCGCGCACCGGTCGGTGATCCAGTCGGGCGACCCGGTGTTCGGCCAGCGCTCGGCCATGGCCATGGGCCTCATGCTGGTCGCCGCCCGCGAATGGCCGGCCGCGCACCGCGTGCTGGGCATCGCCGCCGACGGCGCCGACTTCGAGGTCGCCGCGCTCGCCGAGACGGCGCTCGTCCTGGTCTGCACCGAACTGGGCGACCTCGCCGGCGCCGAAGCCGCCCTGGAACGGGCCCGCCGCTGCGACAGCCCCGCCGTCGTCGAACTCGCCGGCCGCCTCGAACTGCCCGACTTCACCCCGGCCGGCACCGCCACCCCCGCCGAACTGTACGAGGCCGCCGAGGACGAGGACGACTACCGGCGCCTCCTCACCTGCGGCGACCCCGAGACCGTGTCACGGGCCGCGTTCCGCCTCTACCAGCACTACGCCGACGAAGAGGACTTCGAGGCCGCCCGCGAAGTGTGCGAGCACGCCATCGCCGCCGGGTCCGCCGCCCACCTCGCCACCGCGTACAAGCTGCTCGGCGCCGTGCTCGTGGACCTCGGCGAGTACGCCGAGTCCGTCGCCGCCTACGCCAGGGCCGCCGAGGACCCCCGGCCCGGCATCCGCCTGCCCGCCCTCCTCGAACAGGCCAAGGTCATCGCCCAGCTCGGCGACGAGGACGCCACCAAGGCGATCTTCCACCGCGTGATCGCCAGCGGCCAGCGCGAGTACGCCGTCGAGGCCCACGCCTGCCTGGCCCAGATGCACACCGAGGCCGGCGAGGTCACCGAGGCGCTGACCCACCTGCGCACCGTGCTCGACGCCGGCGAGTCCCGCTGGTCGTCCGTCGGCGTCACCCTCCTGTCGATGCTGCTGGACGCCCACCCCGGCGCGTACGAGGAGCTCATGGAGCTGGTGCGCGCCGCCGCCGGGCACCCCGACCCCGACACCGCGTACAAGGCCGGGCTGCTGCTCGACCTCGACGCCCGCCGTCAGCCCCTCCCCGACCCCGCCGAGGAACAGGCCCTCCAGGACGCCGACGCCGGCCTCGCCCGGCTGCAGGCCGGCGACCTGCCCGAAGCCCGGCGGCTCCTCCGCCGCGCCGCCGACGCCGGCGGGCCCGAACAGCCGGTACGCGCCATGGTCATGCTCGCCGAGCTGGAACTCGGCGAAGGCGACCGCGAGCAGGCCGACGAACTGCTGTCGTACGTGGCCGAAGGCGAACACGTCATGCAGGGCTTCAGCGCCACCTTCCTGCTGCACCTGCTGCGCGCCTCCGGCGACCGCCTGCACCCCGTCCTGGAGGCGATCGTCGACCACCAGCGGCTCGGCCGCGAGGAGGGCCTGCTCCGCTACCGCGCCGCCGCCCGCCACCCCGACCCCGCCGTCGCCGCCATCGGCGCCGCCGTCCTCGCCCAGGTGCTCGCCTCCATCGGGTACGACCTGTCGGAGGCGGCCGGGCTCTTCCGCGAGGCCGCGGGCAGCGGCGACCCGTTCGCGCTCTCCTACACGGCGGCCGTCTTCAAGGAGATCCTCCTCGCCCACGACCAGCACGACGAGGCCGCCGGCCTGCTGCGCCGCGCCCGCGCCGACGGCCACCCCGCGCTCGCCCCCTGGGTCGCGTACGCGCTCGGCGGGCTCGCCGGGGACGACCTGGCCGAGGCGCGGGCCGCGTTCACCGAGGCCCTGGAGACCCGCCACGCCGGGCTGCGCCGCGAAGCCGCCACCCGGCTGGCCCAGGTGCTCGAACGCCAGGGCGACCTCCTGGCCGCCTGCCGCCTCTACGAGCGCGTCCCCGGGGCTCGCAACGCCGCACTCCTCGGGCTCACCCGGCTCCGCCTCGACGACCTCGACGGCGCCCGCGCCGCCTTCGACCAGCTCCCGGACCCCTCTGCCGACGCCTCCGAGGCCGCGGACGCCGGCGAGCTGGGGCGGTTCGGCCGGAGCCTGCTGGAGCGGGACTTCGCCGCCGCCGAACGGGCGATGACCGCGCTGCCCTCCGAGGGCGGCCTCTGGATGGCCACCCTGCTGGCCATGCAGGCCGCCCACGCCTGGCAGCGGACCGGCGACCCCGCCGCCGCCGGGGCCGCCCTCACGCTGGTGCTGACGGCCGGGCAGGAGGAGAGCCGCCAGGAGGCCGCCCTGTACCTCGCCGCCCTGTGCGACGACGCCGGTGACACGCGGGGCGCGATCGCCGCCTGGGAGCTCGCCGCCACCGGCGACGACCCCGCCCTCGCCGCCACAGCCCTCCGCGCCGCCGGCCACGCCCTGCTGACCCACCCCACCCTCACCGCTGCCACCCCCACTGGGGGGACACCAGAGGAGGAGACGACCACCCACTCCGGGGAGGCGGCCCCCTTTGGCGGGCCGGTGGCCACTGGGGGGACGCGCGGCGAGGGGGCGGCAACCCCCGCCCGGGAGGAGGCTGCGCCCTTCGGCGGTTCGGTGGCCTCCGACGCGCCCACCGGAGGGACGGCCCAAGGGCCACTGGCCTCCGGCCTTCCCGCCGTGGGGACGCCCGCGGAGGTGGCGGCCCCTTCCGGGGAGCCGGTGGCCCCCGCTGCACCCGCTGGGGGGACGGCCCAAGGGCCACTGGCCTCTGGTCTTCCCGCCGTGGGGACGGCCGGGGAGGTGGCGGCCGTCCCCTCCGGAGAGGCGGGTCCCTTCGGTGAAAGACAGGGGTGGGAGGAGGCGGTCAGGGCGTTTGAGCGGGCGTTGGAGGTGGAGCCGGGGGATCGGCGGGCCGTGCTGGGGCTGGGGGAGGCGCTGGTGGCGGCGGGGCGGACGGAGCGGGTCGGGGAGGTGCTGGCGGAGGCGTTCGGGAGCGGGGCGCCGCTGCATCTGGCCGCCTTCCTGCGGGCGTACGGGCGCCGGGACGAGGCGGTCGCCGTAGCCGGCGAGCTGGCGGTCCGGGAGCCGGGGGAGGCGCCGGTGGCCGAGGGGGCGAGGTTGCTGGGGGAGATGCTGGCCGAGGCGGGGGAGACGGCGGGGGCGCGGGAGGCGTTCGGGCGGGCGGTCGCGGCGGATCCTGAGGGGGCGGGGGCGACGCTGGTGTGCGCCGGGGTCAGCCTGGAGCGGGCGGGCGATGCCGAGGGGGCGCGGATGGCGTTCGAGGGGGCGGCGCGGGACGCCGACCCGTGGGCGGCGCGCGCGGGGCGGGCCCGGCTGGGCACGGCGAGCGCGGAGGAGCTGCCGTGGGGGCTGCTGGCGCTGGGGGACGAGGAGGGCGCGCTGGCCGCGCTGACCGGGACGGCCGGCAGCCGGGAGGCGGCGGAGCTGACGCTGGCGCTGCACCGGGAGGACGTCGCCACCGTGCGGCGGCTGCTGACCGCGCGCCCGTCGCAGGAGGCGTTCGCCGGGACGCTGCGGGCGGCGGCCGAGCGGGGGGAGGCGGCCGAGGAGCTGTACCGGCTGGTCGTCGAGCTGGCGGAGCCGGCCGTGGCGGCGGAGGCCAGGGTGGGGCTGGGCCGGCTGCTGTCGGACGACGGCCGGCACTGCCGGGCCGAGCTGTGCCTGCTGCCCGCGACGCGGGAGGCGGCCACGGCGGGGGCGGCGTGGCGCGCGGTCGGGACCGCCCGGCGGCGGCGCGGGGATCTGACGGGCGCGGTGGAAGCCGTGCGTGAGGCGATGCCGGACGCGGCCGTACAGCTCGCGGAGCTGCTGGAGGAGCTGGGGGACGCGGACGGCGCGCGGGCGGCGCTGGGCGAGGGCGCCGCGGCGGGTGACCTGGAGAGCCTGCGCCACCTGCTGGTGCACCTGCTGGAGCAGGGCGAGTACGACGCGATCCCGGCGCAGGCGGAGCGCGCCGTGGCGACGGGTGATCCGCAGACCGTGGCGATGGGCCACTGGGTGTGGGGTGACGCCTGCCGGTCCACGGGTGACCTGGTGGGGGCGGTGAAGCTGTACCGGCTGGCGATGGAGGCGGGGGACCCGGACGTGGTGCCGGGCGTGCGCGGCGACCTGGCGCGGGCGCTGCGGGCGCGGGGTGACGGCGGCGCGGCGGCTGAGCAGGCGTGGCTGGCCATCGAGACCGGCGACCCGGAGACCGCGGCGCGGGCGGGCGTCAACCTGGGCTGCTGGCTGCACGAGGACGGCGACCCGCTGGGCGCGGCCGACGCCTTCGCCGCCGCGCTCCAGGCGAGCGAGCAGCCGGGCGAGCCGCAGGGGGCGGCGGGGACCGCGCTCGGGAACCTCGCCGTGCTCGCGCGGCAGGCCGCCGGGCGGGGCGAGCACCAGCTCGCCGCGCAGGTGCTGTCGCGGATGGGACGGCACGCGGGCGAGACGGCGCGCGAGCTCGGGGCGGCGTGCGACGATCCGGCGGCCGTGCGGGGCTACTTCGAGCTGGCCGGGCACGGCCCGGTGACGGAGCTGGAGATCGCCGGGCGGCTGGCGGAGCTGGGGCGGACGGCGGAGGCGCGGGCCGTGTACGAGCGGCTGGGCGGTGACGAGGACCCGGACGTGCGGTTCGTGGCGGGCGGCAGGCTGCTGGAGCTGCTGGAGGAGCAGGGCGACGAGGACGCCTTCTACAGCCTGGCCGAGCGGCAGGCGGGTGACGCCGAGAGCCCGGCGCGGGCGATGTTCGGCAGCCTGCTCGGCATGCTGCAGGAGCGCCAGGGCGACACGGAGGCGTCGCTGCGGACGTTGCGGGCGGCGGCGGAGTCGGGCGCGCCGCCCGCGCTGACGGCGCTCGCGCAGGCGCTGGCCGGCGACGGTCAGGTGGCGGAGGCCAGGCGGGTGTACGAGCGCGTCGTCGCCGGGGAGGACGCGGAGCTGGCCGTGCGGGCGATGGTGGCGATCGGCCACACCTATCACGACGACGACCCGGGCCTGGCCCGGGAGTGGTACGTCCGGGCGGTCGAGTCGGGGGCGGGGCACGCGAGCGCGCTGGGCGCGATGTACCTGGGCGCGCTGGCCAAGCGGGAGCGCGACTTCCCCGAGGCGCTCGGCTGGTACCAGCGGGTGATCGACGCGGGCGACCCGGAGTCGGGCATGGCTGCGGCGCATCTGGGCGAGCTGTGTTACTGGCTGGGCGATCTCGACGGCGCGCTGCGCTACTACGAGCTGACGCTGGGCCTGACGGACCGGCCGGAGCTGGTCGCGGAGGCGGCCTGCCGGGCGGGCGAGATCCGCTACCGGCACGGTGACCTGGCCGCCGCGGGGGTGCTGCTGGCCCGGGCGGTGGAGACGGGGGACGAGACGTTCGCCGGGGAGGCGGAGGCGCTGCTCGGTAAACTTGCGGTTAATTAAATGACGTCATAGTCTCATCTAGTCAAATATTTATGGGGTGAGGCTGATGGGCAAGGCAGGACGACCGCCCCTGGACCCGGCGCGCCAGCTCGAACGGGCGCACCGGATCCTCGACGCGGCAGCCGAGCTGATCCTGCGCTGGGGCTACGACAAGACCACGATCGACGACGTGGCCGGGCAGGCCGGGGTCGCCAAGGGCACCATCTACCTGCACTGGCGCACGCGCGACGCGCTCTTCTCCGCGCTGCTGCGCCGCGAGCGGGTGCTGATGGTCCAAGAGGTGCGCGAGGCGGCCCCGGCCACGCTCCGGGAGCTGGTCGGCGCGCTCGCCGCCGCGCTGCTGCGGCGCCCGCTGATGAGGGCGCTGCTCGTCGGCGACCGCGAGGTGCTGGGCAAGCTCCGCGCGCTGAAGCAGGACAGCCCGGCGACGCCGCTGCTCAGCGACGCCTTCGAGGACTACCTCGGCAGGCTCGACCGGCAGGGCGTGCTGCGCCCCGGCCTGACCGGCCAGGAACGGCTCACGGTCCTCGGGTCGGTGCTCTACGGGTTCGTGATCTCGCAGCCGATGATGCCCGAGCCGCCGGCCGCCGACCGGCTCGCGGAGCTGATCGCCGACACCGCCGACCGGGCGCTGAGCGCCGACGGACCGCCCGGCGACGCCGCCGAGATCGCCCGCGCCACCCTGGACTACCTCGACTCCGTCGAGGCGATCGCCCGCGGCAAGCTGGCCGGCTCCCTCGGCCTTGAGGAGGTGTGACGTGCGGACCGTGCTCCCCCTCGGCGACGAAGCCGCCGACCTCGCCACGGCGGGCGGCAAGGGCGCGTCGCTGGCGAAGCTGACCAGGGCCGGGCTGCCCGTCCCCGGCGGCTTCCACATCACCACCGGCGCCTACCGCGCGTTCGTGTCGGCCTTCCGCGACGAGATCGACCCGGGCGACCCCGCCGCCGTCGCGGAGCTGTTCGCCCGGCACGAGATCCCCGGTGACCTGGCCGCGAGCATCCGGGCCGCCTACGAGGCGCTGGGCGACGGGCTGGGCGACGGGCTGGGCGACGGCGTGCCGGTGGCGGTGCGGTCGTCGGCGACGGCCGAGGACCTGCCGGGCATGTCGTTCGCCGGCCAGCAGGACACCTACCTCAACATCCGGGGCGACGGCCTGCTCGACGCCGTCAGGCGGTGCTGGGCCTCGCTGTGGAACGCCCGCGCGATCGCCTACCGCGAGCGGAACGGCGTCCCGCACGACGACGTGGCGCTGGCCGTCGTCGTCCAGGAGCTGGTGGACGCCGACGCCGCGGGCGTCATGTTCACCGCCAACCCCGTCACCGGGGCGCTCGGCGAGACCGTGATCAACGCGTCCTGGGGGCTCGGCGAGGCGGTCGTGGGCGGCCAGGTGACCCCCGACACGGTCGTGGTGACCTCGGGCGCCGTGACGGAGGCCCGTACCGGGGACAAGGCCGTGATGACCGTGCGGACCGAGGGCGGCACCGAGGAGCGGCCGGTCCCCGAGGAGCTGCGGCGGGCGGCGGTGCTCGACGAGGCGCAGGCCGTCGAGCTGGCCGCGCTCGGCGCGCGGGTGCAGGAGCTGTACGGCACGCCCATGGACGTGGAGTGGGTCCGGCGCGGCGGCGCGTTCGCGATCGTCCAGGCCCGCCCGGTCACCGGCGTCAAGCCGCGCACGGAGGAGTGGAACGACAGCCTCAGGGGCGACTACCTGTGGACCGGCGGCAACCTCGGCGAGGCCATCCCCGACGTGATGACGCCCGCGACCTGGTCGTTCGTGCGGATGTTCATCCACGAGGCGATGTCGGCCTCCACGCTGCCCGGCTTCGACCTGGTCGGCAACATCGGCGGCCGCTTCTACATGAACCTCAGCGTGACGTTCTCCGTCGCCCGCGCGCTCGGCATGTCGGGCCGGCTGAGCGCCGTGGAGCAGGTGTTCGGCAGGCTGCCGGCCGGGCTGGAGCCGCCCATGCTCGACGTCTCCCGGTGGCGGATCGTCAAGGCGGTCGTGCCGATGGCGCTGGCCATCCGCAAGCGGGTGCGCGAGCACCTGCGGGCCATGCCCGCCTTCCTGGCCGGGGCCGCCCGGCGCGGCGAGGAGCTGCGCGCACGGGTCGCCGCCACCGCCACGCCCGCCGAGCTGGCCGCGCTCTGGTCACGCGAGATCGAGCCGTACTTCGTCACCGCCTGCCGCATGCTGGAGGCCGCCGGGCGGCAGGGCGGCTCGACGCTCGTCTACACGCGTGACAACCTGCGCAGGCTGGTGGGCGAGGCCGACGCCGAGGCCATGCTGACCGGCGTCAACAGCGACGGCGAGCTGGCCAGCCTCGGCCTGCTCACCGGGCTCGGCCGGCTGGCCAGGGGCGAGATCACCAGGGACGAGTTCGCCCGCGCCTACGGGCACCGCGGGCCGCACGAGTTCGAGGTGTCGATGCCGCGCCCCGGCGAGGACCCCGGCTGGATCGACGCCCAGCTCGCCGGGCTGCGCGACCTGCGCGAGGACACCCGGGCGCTGCTCGCCCGCCAGGAGGAGGCCCGCGAGGCCGCCTGGGCGCGCTTCGCCGAGCGCCATCCGCGCAGGCTCGCCGGGATGCGGGCCAGGGTGCGCCGGTGGAACGCGGTGGTGCGCGACCGGGAGGCCACGCGGTCGGAGGTCATCCGGGCGTTCTGGGTGCTGCGCGCCTTCGTGGTGCGCGCCGGTGAGCTGACCGGGCACGGCGACGCGCTGTTCTTCCTGGCGGTGGAGGAGATCCTCGACGTGCTCGGCGGTGACGCCGCTGCCCTGGCGCACGTCCCCGTACGGCGTGCCACCTACGAGCGTTACGCGGCGCTGCCGCCGTACCCGGCGCTGATCGTCGGCCGGTTCGACCCGGTGCGCTGGGCGGCCGACCCGGACCGGCGCGCCGACCTGTACGACGCGCGCGGCGGCGGCACGCCGGTCAGCGACACGGTGACCGGCTTCCCCGGGGCTCCCGGCGTCGTCGAGGGCGTGGCCCGGGTGCTGTCGGGGCCGGAGGACGGCGACCGGCTCAAGCCGGGCGAGATCCTGGTGACCACGCTGACGAACGTCGGCTGGACGCCCATGTTCCCGCGCGCCGCCGCCGTGGTGACCGACATGGGCGCGCCTCTGTCGCACGCCTCGATCGTGGCCCGCGAGCTCGGCATCCCGGCCGTGGTCGGCACCGGCAACGCCACCATGCGGCTGCGCGACGGCGACCGGATCCGGGTGGACGGCGAGCGGGGCACGGTGGACCTGCTGGGGGGCTGACAGGAGTGGCTGAATGTCCGCATACGTATATGGAGGCGGCCGGCGAGGCCCGGGAGGGCACCACGCTCGCGCTGCGGATGTTCCCCGAAGGAGGCAGGCCGATGAGCTTCCGCCCCAAGGTCCTGCGCGCCGAGCCGGGGCGGGAGCTGCGCTGGCTGGGCAGCCTCATCGTGCCCGGCCTGTTCGACGGCGAGCACGCCTTCGAGCTGAGCGCGACCGGTGACGGCACGCGGATGGCGTAGAGCGAGCGGTTCAGCGGCCTCCTCGTGCCCCTCTTCGGCAAGGTCGTCTCGCGGGCGGAGGGCGACTTCGCCCGGCTGAACGAGGCCCTGCGCCGGCGGGCCGAGGAGACCTGACGGGCCGGGCCCCCGGCGTCCGGGGGCCCGGCGGGTCACAGGCCGTTGGCCGCGACCACGTCCCGATACCAGTGGGCGCTGTCCTTCCAGGTGCGCTCCATCGTGTCGCGGTCGACGCGGACGACGCCGAACCGCTTGGCGTAGCCGTGCGCCCACTCGAAGTTGTCCATCAGCGACCACAGGAAGTAGCCGCGCACGTCGGCCCCGCCCTTGATCGCCTCCAGCACGGCCGTCAGGTGCCGCCGCAGGTAGTCGACGCGGTCGGCGTCGTGCACCCGGCCGTCGGCGCCGACCGGGTCGGGGAACGCGGCGCCGTTCTCGGTGATCATGACGGGCAGCGCCGGGTAGTCGCGGCGCAGCCGCAGCAGCAGCTCCGTCAGGCCGGTCTCGTCGATGTTCCACCCCATCTCGGTGTACGGGCCGGGCTGGCGGACGAACTCGACGTCCTCGCAGCCGATCCACGGTGACGCCGTGCCGTCCGCGTGCCCGTCGGCCGTGTCGCGCGCGCCGCCCCTGTCCCACTGGCGTACCAGGATCGGGTTGTAGTAGTTGATCCCCAGCACGTCGAGCGGCGCGGCCGCGGTGGCCTCGTCGCCGTCGCGCACGAACGACCAGTCGGTCACCGAGGCGGTGTCGTCGATGAGGTCGCGCGGGTAGGCGCCGTCGAGCATCGGCCCGAGGAAGGCCCGGTTGGCCACCGCGTCGACGCGGCGGACGGCGTCGGCGTCACGCTCGGACACGCCGCGCGTGTGGTGCAGGTTGAGCGTCACCGACACCTGCGCCGTGGCCGGGATCACCTCGCGCAGCGCGCGGGCGGCCAGGCCGTGGCCGAGGTTGAGGTGGTGCAGCGCGGCCAGCGCGGCGGCCGGGTCGGTGCGGCCGGGGGCGTGCACGCCGGAGGCGTAGCCGAGGTAGGCCGAGCACCACGGCTCGTTCAGCGTGATCCAGGTGTGCACCCGGTCGCCCAGGGCCTCGCCCATGCGGCGCGCGTACTCGCCGAACCGGAGCGCGGTGTCGCGGGCCGGCCAGCCGCCGGCGTCCTCCAGCTCCTGGGGCAGGTCCCAGTGGTAGAGCGTGGCCACGGGGGCGATGCCGCGCTCGCGCAGGCCGTCGACCAGGCGGGAGTAGAAGCCGAGCCCGGCCTGGTTGAGCCGGTCGCCGCCGCCGGGCAGCACGCGCGGCCAGGAGATGGAGAACCTGTAGGCGCCCACGCCGAGCCCGGCCAGGATGTCGAGGTCCTCGTCGAGGCGGTGGTAGTGGTCGCAGGCGAGGTCGCCGGTGTCGCCGCCGGTCACCAGGCCGGGCGTGTGGGAGAAGGTGTCCCAGATCGAGGGGCCGCGGCCGTCCTCGTTCCAGGCGCCCTCGACCTGGTAGGCGGCCGTGGCCGTGCCCCACAGGAAGTCGTCGGGGAAGGTGGGCATGGGGGGTCACTCCTCGGTGGTCAGGACGATCTCGATCTGATCAGTGTCGCCGCCGGCGGTGACGCGCACACCCGGGTGCGTGACGCCGGCGACGGCCAGGTTCCAGGGGGCGGGCGCGCCCTCGGTGCGGCGGGCGCGCACCCGGTCGCCGGCGCGCGTCACCTCGAACACCGCGGCGGCCTCGCCGGTGAGCGCCGGCACGGTGACCGTGCGGCGGTCGCCGTCGGCCAGGCCGTAGGCGGTCAGCGTGACGCCGTCGGCGTAGTCGTAGTCGGGCCGGTCGTCGCGGGCGCCGGTGGCGATCACCGCGCCGGGCCGCACGAGCAGCGGCAGGCTGTCGAACCCGTGCCGCTCGGTGTGCCAGCCGGGCCCCTGGACGGCGCCGCCGCCGAGCAGCCGGGTCCAGCTCCCCTCCGGTACGTAGTACGAAATGTCGCCCGAAGCGCTGAACACCGGGGCCACCAGCAGATCCGGCCCCAGCATGTACTGCGCGTCCAGGTACGCGCACCCCCGGTCCCCCGGGAACTCCAGCTGCATGGCCCGCATGACCGGCATGCCCTCCCGGCTCGCCCGCACCGCCGCCTCGTACAGGTAGGGCATGAGCCGCGCCTTCAGCCGGGTGAACGCCCGCAGCACGTCCACCGACTCCTCGTCGAACAGCCACGGCACCCGGTACGACCCGCTGCCGTGCAGCCGGCTGTGCGACGACAGCAGCCCGAACGCCACCCACCGCTTGAACACCGCCGGATCGGGCCGCCCCTCGAACCCGCCGATGTCGTGGCTCCAGAAGCCGAACCCGGCCATGCCCAGCGACAGCCCGCCGCGCAGGCTCTCCAGCATCGCCTCGAACGTCGACTCGCAGTCGCCGCCCCAGTGCACCGGCAGCCGCTGCCCGCCGACGGTCGCCGACCGGGCGAACAGCACGGCCTCGGCCGCGCCGCGCCGCTCGGCCAGCACGTCGTGCACGGTCCGGTTGTAGAGCAGGCTGTAGTAGTTGTGCATGCGCTCCGGGTCGGCCCCGTCGGCGTACACGACGTCGGTCGGGACGCGCTCGCCGAAGTCGGTCTTGAACGCGTCCACGCCCTGGTCGAGCAGCGTGCGCAGCTTGCCCGCGTACCACTCGCGGGCCGCCGGTGAGGTGAAGTCGACCAGCGCCCGTCCCGCCTGCCAGTGGTCGTCCTGCCACACGCTCCCGTCGGGCCGCCGCAGCAGGTGACCGGCCGCCCGCCCCTCCTCGAACAGCTCCGACGCCTGCCCGATGTACGGGTTGATCCACAGGCAGATCCTCAGCCCGCGCTCCTTCAGCCGGGCCAGCATCCCGGCCGGGTCCGGGAACACCTCCGGGTCCCACCTGAAGTCGCACCAGCGGAACCGCCGCATCCAGAAGCAGTCGAAGTGGAACACGCTCAGCGGCAGGTCGCGCCCGGCCATCCCGTCCACGAACGAGGTCACGGTGGCCTCGTCGTAGTCGGTGGTGAACGAGGTCGACAGCCACAGCCCGAACGACCAGGCGGGAGGCAGCGCCGGGCGGCCCGTCAGCGCGGTGTAGCGGCGCAGCACGTCGGCCGGGGTGGGGCCGTGGACGACCAGGTACTCCAGGTCGTGCCCCTCGGCGCTGAACTGCACCCGCGACACCGTCTCCGACCCGACCTCGAACGACACCCGGCCCGGATGGTTGACGAACACCCCGTAACCCCGGTTGGTCAGGTAGAACGGGACGTTCTTGTAGGCCATCTCGCTGCTGGTGCCGCCGTCCTCGTTCCAGATGTCGACGCTCTGCCCGTTGCGCACCAGCGCGCCGAACCGCTCGCCGAGCCCGTACACCAGCTCGCCCGCGCCGAGGGAGAGCTGCTCGACCATGAAGTGCCGGTCGGCGGCGTCCTCCACCACGCCCAGGCACTTGGCGCCGCTGCGGGTCAGCTCCCGGCCGCCGGCGCTGAAGACCATCTCCCAGGGCGCCTCGCGGCTCACCGTGACCTTCAGCGAGCCGCTGGTCAGCGACGCCTCCCCGGCGTCGAGCAGGACCGGCGGGGCCTCGTCGGCCACGGCGAACGCGGGCGCGTCCGGCACCGAGCCGGCGAGGTGCACCACGCGCACGCGCATCACCTCCGGCATCGGCGAGGACACGTCCACGCGCAGCACCGGCCCGTCGACGGTGTCGCCGCGCCGGGTGATCGCCCTGGCCGGGGCCAGCACCCGGAGCGTCCCGCCGTCGGCGGTCACGTCGTGGGCCGCGTGGGCGTACGCGCCCCGCGTCCCCGGGCGCATCCGCCAGTAGCCGTCCTTGAACTTCATGTCGTCCGTCTCCGAGGGGGATCAGCAGGGCCGCAGCGCCACGACGTCCTGCGGGGCGAGCGTGACGTGGCCGGCCACGGCGGACCCGGTCAGCAGGTCCTCCGACGGCTCGGGAACGGGCACGCGCACGGCGCCGCCGCCGTGGTTGAGCAGGAACAGCACGGGGCCGCGCCGTACCGCCTCGACGCCGGGCGGCAGGCCGGGCAGCACGCCGGTGACGCCCGCGTCGGCGAGCAGCCGGCCGGTCAGCTCGCCCAGCGCGTCCTGATCGGGCAGCGTCGCCAGGTACCAGGCGGCGCCGTCGCCGGTCGCGTGCCGCAGCACGGCCGGGCCGCCGTCGTCGAAGGCCGCGACCGTCTCGGCGCCCTCCGCGCGCACGAGCTCCGTCCAGGTGTGCGCGGTGAACGCGCCGCCGTCGCTCCAGCGGCAGCCGACCGGCCCGTCGACGGGCCGCCACTCCTCGCCGGACGCGCCCAGCACCTCGCACAGCGGCGCCGGGAAGCGGCCGGTGCGGACGTGCGCCCGTGGATCGACGATCCCGGAGAACGGCCCGACCAGGAGCACGCCGCCGCCGCGCGCGTACGCGGTGAGCGAGGCGGCGTCGCGGTCGCTGATCAGGAAGAGGTTCGGCACCACGACCAGCGCGTATCGGGACAGGTCGGCGGACGGCGGGACCACGTCGGCGCTCACCCCGCGCTCCCACAGCGGCCGGTAGTGCGCCAGCAGCCGCTCGACCGGGTCGAGCCGGTCGCTGGGCAGGTCGCCCTCCTCCAGCGCCCACCAGCTCGGCCAGTCGTGCACGAGCGCCACCCGCGACTCCACCCGGGCGCCCGCCACGCCGGCCAGCCGGCGCAGTTCGGCGCCGTGCGCGCGGACCTCGGCGTGCAGCCGCGTGTCCGGCCCGGCGTGCGGCACCATCGCGGCGTGGAAGCGCTCCGCGCCGGACCGCGAGGCCCGCCACTGGAAGTAGCACGAGCCGTCGGCGCCGCGCGCCACCGCCTGCAGCGACTCCAGCCGCAGCCGGCCGGGCGGTTTGGGGAGGTTGTGCGGGCGCCAGTTGACCGCCGAGGTGGCCTGCTCCATCAGCATCCACGGCCGCCCGCCCGCCAGGCCGCGCATCAGGTCGTGGGTCAGCGCCGCGCGCACGGCGG
The DNA here is from genome assembly GCF_053590035.1 of Nonomuraea sp. NPDC003214. NCBI lineage: Bacteria > Bacillati > Actinomycetota > Actinomycetes > Streptosporangiales > Streptosporangiaceae > Nonomuraea > Nonomuraea sp. NPDC003214. The sequence continues at coordinate 288,649 of NZ_JBSFSX010000005.1, forward strand.
CCAGCGGGTCGGCCGGGTCGGGGTAGTGGTCGTCGGAGACCACGTCCTCCTCGGACGCCCAGGTCCAGTAGTCGACGGGCTTGAAGAAGCCCATGAAGTTCGTGGTGACGGGGATGTGCGGGGTGCGGGCGCGCAGCACGTCGCGCTCGGCCCGGAAGTGCGCGAGCAGCGCGTCGGAGCCGAACCGCCGGTGGTCGAGCCGCTGCGACGGGTTGACCAGGTACGGCGTGCGGCGCGGGGTGAGGATCTCGTCCCAGTCGCTGTAGCGCTGGCTCCAGAACGCGGTGCCCCACGCCTCGTTGAGCGCGTCCAAGTCGCCGTAGCGCTCGCGCAGCCAGGCGCGGAAGGCCGCCGCCGCGTCGTCGCAGTGGCAGAACTGCCCGTACTCGTTGCCCACGTGCCACATCGCCAGCGCCGGATGCCCGGCGTAGCGGTCGGCCAGGTCGCTCACCAGGGCCAGCGCCCGCTCCCGGTAGACCGGCGAGGACACGCAGAACTGGTTGCGCGCCCCCCACCAGAGCCGGTGCCCCGACTCGTCCACCGGCAGGGTCTCCGGCCACCGGCGCCCCATCCACGGCGGCGGCGAGGCGGTCGGCGTGGCCAGGTCCACCGCGATCCCGGCCCCGGCCAGCAGGTCGAGCACCCGGTCCAGCCAGCCGAAGTCACGCGCGCCCGGCTCCGGCTCGATCCGCGCCCAGCTGAACACGCCGACGGTGACCAGGTTGACCCCGGCCGCCCGCATCAGCTCGGCGTCCTCCCGCCAGACCTCCTCCGGCCACTGCTCGGGGTTGTAGTCGCCGCCGAAGAGCAGGCCGCGGCCGTCCGTCAGGGAGTGCAGGCCGGGGCGGGTCACCGGGCGGCCGATCCGCGGGCGGCGGGCGCCGCGGAGCTGTCGCCGACGACCAGACGGCAGGGCACCAGCCGCTGCCGGGGCTCGCGGTCACCGTCCTCCAGCCGGTCGATGAGCATGTCGGCGCCGAGCCGGCCCAGCTCGGCGCTCGGCGGCTCCAGCGTGGTCAGCCGGGGGTGGAACATCTCGGCCACCCGCGACGACGACAGCACCAGCATCAGCGTCAGGTCGCGGGGGACGCGCCCGCCCCGCGCGGCCACGGCGGAGATCACCCCGACGGCGGCCTGGTCGCTCATCACGGCCAGCGCGGTCACCTCCGGGTGGGCGGCCACGAGCCGCCCGTACGCCTCGCGGCCCTCGTCGGCGGTGGAGGCCCGCAGGTCACCCACGTAGCCGAGCCCCGCCTCCGCTGCCGCGGCGGCGAACTCCCCGGCGGCGCGGATCGCCGGGCCGTACTGCTCCGCGTAGGCGCCGGGGGCGTGGCCGAAGAACGCCAGCGAGCGGTGCCCGAGCCCGGCCACGTGGGCGACGGCGTCGGCGGCCGTCCTGGCGAAGTCGATGTCGGCGTGGTCGACGCCGTCCGGCTCGCGGGTGCGGCCGATCATGGCGACCGGCACCCCGGCCCCGGCCAGCCACTCCACCCGCTCGTCGTCGAGCCTGACCTCCATCACGAGCACGCCGTCGACCAGGCCGAGCCCGGTCAGGTGGCGCAGCTCCTCGACCGGGTCGTCGCGCTCGGGGGAGAGCAGCAGGTGGTAGCCGCGTTCCTTGGCCGCCTCGGCCGCCGCGGTGGCGAACTGCATCTCGGTCAGGCCGAAGCCGTGGTGCGGGGCCGGGAACAGCAGCGCCAGGATGCGCGTGCGCTTGCTCACCAGGCCGCGGGCCAGCGCGTTCGGCCGGTAGCCGAGGTCGGCCGCCGCCTGCTCGATCCGCCTCCTGGTCTCCGCCGCCACCGGGCGGGTGCCGTTCAGCGCGGCCGAGGCCGTGCTGACCGCCACCCGCGCCCGCTCGGCCACCTCACGTAGCGAACTCATCACACTCCGGCCCGGATCAGCGTGTCGAAACGTTTCGCATGAACGTATTGGCCGGTTTGTGGTGATGTCAACGGCGGGTGAAGAGGCTCAGGGTTCGATGAGCCCCGCGCGGATCGCGTAACGGGTGAGCTCCAGCCGGTCGCGCATGCCGAGCTTGCCGAGCACGTTCGCGCGGTGCCGGTCGACGGTCTTGACGCTGATCACCAGCAGGTCCGCGATCTCCTTGGAGGAGTGCCCTTCGGCGATGAGCTTGACGATCTCCTCCTCGCGCGGCGTCAGGATGCTGGCCGGCAGGCTCTCGCGCTGGTCGTCACGGCGCAGGTAGTCGCGGATCAGCGCCGTGACCGCGCCCGGGTAGAGGAACGGCTCGCCGCGCATCGCCGCCCGGCACGCCTCCAGCAGGTCGCGGTCGGCCACCGACTTGAGCACGTAACCGCTGGCCCCGGCCCGGAGCGACTCGAACAGGTACTGCTCGTTGTCGTACATCGACAGCATGAGCAGCCGGACCTCCGGCGCCCGCCGGGAGATCTCCCTGGCCGCCTGGATGCCGGTCATGCGCGGCATCGCGATGTCCAGGATCGCCAGGTCGACGCCCTCGGTGGCCAGCTCGACCGCCTCGGCGCCGTTGCCCGCCTCGGCCACCACCGTCAGGTCGGGCTCGGCGTCCAGGATGAGCCGCAGGCCCTGGCGCACCAGGGCGTGGTCGTCGGCGAGCAGGATGCGGGTGGGTGCCACGATCGGTCAGTCTCCTTCCTCGACCGGTACGGCCAGGCGTACGGCGGTGCCGCCCTCGGGCGGATGCTCGATGGACAGCCGGGCGCCGATCAGCAGCGCGCGCTCGCGCATGCCGATGATGCCCGCGCCCTCGTGGATCGGGCCGCCGCGCCCGTCGTCCACGATCGACAGCAGCACCCCGCCGGGCCGCCTGACCAGCGACAGCTCCACCCGCGACGCGCCGGCGTGGCGGGCCACGTTGGTCAGCCCCTCCTGCGCGATGCGGTAGACGACCAGCTCGGCCTCGCCGCCCAGCGGCGGCAGCCGCGCGTCGAGGCGGCGGGTCACGGGCACGCCGGGGAAGTCGGCGGCCAGCGCGTTGAGCGCGCTGATCAGGCCCAGGTCCTCCAGCACGCCGGGTCGCAGCCGCCTGGCCACCTGCCGCACCTCGTCCAGGCTGGAGCGTACCGTCTCCTGGATCGTGCGCAGCTCCTCGCGCAGGTCGTCGGGGGCCCGGTCGGCGGTCCGCTTGAGCGCGAGGAGCACCACGGTCAGGCTCTGGCCGATCTCGTCGTGCAGCTCGCGGGCGATGCGCTGCCGCTCGCCCTCCTGCGCGGCCAGGGCGTGCGCGCTGGCCGCCGTCCGCTCGGCCTCCAGCCGGTCGAGCATCGCGTTGAACGTGCGCACCACGTCGGTGAGGTCGCCGTTGCCCCCGTCGGGCATCCGGTCGGTGGGCCGCAGCAGGTCGACCCGGCGCATCAGCGCGGTGAGCGCGCCGAGCGGCGCCAGGCTGCGGCGCAGCAGCAGCGCGTTGGCCGCCATGATCAGTGCCAGGCCGACGATCAGCACCGGGATCTCGGTCACCCGCACCAGCGGGGAGACGGTGGCGGGGGAGAGGGCCAGCACCAGTGTCCCGGCGGTGAACACCAGCCCGTTGATCGCGATCACCCGCCGGAACAGCGCCTGCACGGGGCTCCGCCGTTGGTCGCTCATGCCCCCCAGCCTCACCGTCGGACGGCCCGGCCGTCCATCCGGTCCAGCACTCATCCTTGCCCGCACGCGCCTACATGATGCCCACCGGCAGAGATGGGTGTCAGACCCGATGTCCGGATCGTCCCTGATTGTCGAGACTTGATGTTCCCGCCTTGATCTGGAGGACCGTCATGTCTCGCCTGTCACCATCATCACCCCGCACGTCCCCGGAGCGTACCGGCCCGCCGGGGCGTGTGCGATGACCGGTGCACTCGCCCTGACCGTCTTCGTGGTGGCGTTCTTCTTCATCGCCACCGAGAAGGTGAACAAGGTCAAGGTGGTGCTCGTCGCCGCCGGCCTCATGGCGGTACTCGGGCTGATCCCCGGAGCTCAGGTGTTCTTCTCCGAGCACGAGGGGATCGACTGGAACGTCATCTTCCTGCTCTTCGGCATGATGATCATCGTCGGGATCATCAAGCAGACGGGCGTCTTCGACTTCCTGGCCATCTGGGCCGCGAAGAAGTCGCAAGGCAGGCCGTACCGGCTCATGGTCATGCTGATGGCCATCACCGCGATCGCCTCGCCGTTCCTGGACAACGTCACCACGATCATGCTGGTCGCGCCCGTCACCGTCATGGTGTGCGACCGCCTGCACATCCCGGCCCAGCCGTACCTCATCGCCGAGGTCCTCGCCTCCAACATCGGCGGAGCCGCCACGCTCATCGGGGACCCGCCCAACATCATCATCGGCAGCCGGGCCGGCCTGACGTTCAACGACTTCCTCGCGCACATGGCCCCGGTCGTGGTCATCGTCTTCCTGGTGTTCCTGCTGCTCACGCGGGTGCTGTTCCGCAAGTCGTTCGTCTACAACCCCGACCGCGTGGCCGAGGTCATGGCGCTGCAGGAGCGGCGCGCGATCACCGACCCGCGCCTGCTCGTCCGCTGCCTGGTCGTGCTCGGGCTCGTCGTCGTCGGGTTCGGGCTGCACGCCGTCGTGCACGTCGAGCCGTCCATCGTGGCGCTCGTCGGCGCCGGCGTGATGATGCTCGTCGCCCGCGCCGACACCGGCGAGACGCTGCGCGAGGTCGAATGGCCCACGCTGGTGTTCTTCATGGGCCTGTTCGTCATGGTCGCCGGACTCGTCAACACCGGCGTCATCGCCACCGCGGGCGAGTGGGTGATCAGCGCCGTCGGCGACAACTACTTCGGCGCGGCCACGTCGCTGCTGTTCGGCTCGGCCGTGCTCGGCGCGTTCTTCGACAACATCCCGTACGTCGCCACCGTCGCGCCGATCGTCGAAGGGCTCGTCGCCCAGGCGCCCGACCCGGCCACCGGACAGGCGATCTGGTGGGCGTTCGCGCTCGGCGCCGACTTCGGCGGCAACGGCACCGCGGTCGCCGCCAGCGCCAACGTCGTCGCGCTCGGCATCGCCGCGCGCTCCGGGCACCGGATCTCCTTCTGGGAGTTCACCCGGTACGGGCTGCTCGTCACCGCGATCACCTCGGTGCTGGCATGGGTCTACGTCTGGCTGCGGTACTTCCTCTGATGACGCTGCCGGAGCTCTACGTCGTGCTGCTCGCCGGCGGGCTCGTGCTCCTGGCCGGCATCGCGGCGGTACGCACCGCCAGCCGGCTCGGCCTGCCCAGCCTGCTGCTGTTCCTCGGGCTGGGCATGGTCATCGGCGAGGACGTGCTCGGCGTCCGGTTCGACGACGCCCAGCTCGCCCAGACGCTCGGCACCTGCGCGCTGGCGCTCATCCTCGTCGAGGGCGGGCTCAGCACCCGCTGGACGGACCTGCGCACGCTGCTGGCCCCGTCGGCGATGCTGGCCACCCTCGGCGTCGCCGTCAGCGTGCTGGTCACCGCCACCGGCGCCCACCTGCTGCTCGGCCTCGACTGGCAGCTCGCGCTGCTGCTCGGCGCCATCGTCTCCTCCACCGACGCCGCCGCCGTGTTCGCCGTGCTGCGGACGCTGCCGCTGCCCCGGCGGCTGGCCGGGATGGTCGAGGCCGAGTCCGGGTTCAACGACGCGCCGACCGTCATCCTGGTGCTGGTCTTCAGCAGCGCCGCCGGGGTGCCCGACTTCGCCGTGATAGGCGGGCAGGTCGTCTACCAGATCGCCGCCGGGGCCGCCGTCGGGCTGCTCGCCGGCTGGGGCGGCGTCGCCGCGCTGCGCTACGTCGCGCTGCCCGCCACCGGGCTGTACCCGCTGGCCACGCTCGGGCTGGGCGTCATCGCCTTCGCCGCCGCGGGCGCGCTGAACGCCTCCGGGTTCATGGCCGCCTACCTGTCCGGGATCGTGCTCGGCAACGCCGTGCTGCCGCACCGGGCCGCCACCCGCTCCTTCGCCGAAGGCGCCGGCTGGCTGGCGCAGATCGGCCTGTTCGTCATGCTCGGACTGCTCGTCGACCCGAGCGAGCTGCCCGCCGCGCTGCTGCCCGCCCTCGTCGTCGGGCTGGTGCTCCTGCTGCTCGCCCGGCCCGTCTCGGTGCTCGCCGGGCTGCTGCCCTTCCGGGTGCCGTGGCGGCACCAGGTGTTCATCTCGTGGGCGGGGCTGCGCGGGGCGGTGCCGATCGTGCTGGCCACGTTCCCGATCGTCGCCGGGGTGCCCGGCAGCGGGCACCTGCTCAACATCGTGTTCGTGCTGGTCGTCGTCTTCACCCTGATCCAGGGGCCCGCGCTGCCCGCGCTCGCCCGGCTGCTCGGCGTGACCCAGCCGGGCCAGGCCAGGGAGGTGGACATCGAGTCGGCGCCGCTCGACGTGCTCGACGCCGAGCTGCTCACGCTGACCGTGCCCGCCGGGTCGCGGCTGCACGGGGTGGAGGTGGGCGAGCTGCGGCTGCCCGCGCCCGCGGCCATCAGCCTCGTCATCCGCGACCGGGCCACGTTCGTGCCCGCGCCGGAGACGCGGCTGCGGGAAGGCGACGAGCTGCTCATCGTCACCACCGCCGCCTGCCGCGAGGCCGCCGAACGCCGCCTGCGCGCCGTCGGCCGCCGCGGCCGGCTGGCCCGCTGGCACGGCGAGCACGGCGACCCCGCCGACCCGGCCGAAGCCTTAGCCCATCCACCCGGCCACCCTCGCGCCGGGGAGCGGCTGCGGGACCGGCCCGGCGCCGGGGATCGGGCGTGCGCCGGTGACCCCGGGCTGCGCCGGAGCCCTCCCTGGGCGCTCACCCGTACGGGCAGCTCACCCGTACGGGACCCGTCCGGGTGAGGAGGGCGGCCCGTCAGCGGGACGGACAGGCCGCCGGTCAGCGGGGCAGGTGGCAGGGGAGCGGGACGGACAGGTCAGCGGGGCGGGTGGCCGAGCGCGGTGGACAGGTCGCGGGCGGAGTCGGCGATCGCCCGGCCGATCTCCTCCAGCCGGGGCGCGGCCGGCACCCGGGAGAGGGAGACGCTGATCGCGGCGGTGATGAGGCCGCGGTGGTCGCGCACCGGGGCGGAGACCGCGGCGGCGCTGTCGTCGAGCTCGACGTCGCTGGCCACGTAGCCGAACGTGCGGGCGTGGTCGAGGTCGGCCATCCACTGCTCCTCGCCGCTGACCGCCGAGTCGAGCCCGGCGGGCAGCTTGGCGCGCAGCAGCTCGCGCACCCGCTCGGGGTCCCAGTCGGCCAGCAGCGAGCGGCCCGCCGCGGCCATGATCACGGGCACCGACACGCCTTCCCAGATGCGGTGGTAGGCGCGCGAGGACGGCATGGACACCAGCGTGAGCACCTGGTCGCCGCGCAGCACGCACAGGTGGGCGTCCTCGTCGAACGCGGTGGCCAGCCGGCGCAGGAACGGCGCCGACACCTGAACGAGCCGGGCCTGCTGGCTGCGCGCCGCGAGGGCGAACAGCCGCCAGCCGAGCCGGTAGCGGCGGGTCACCGGGTCGCGCTCGACCATGCCCTCGCCCTCCAGCGCCCGCAGCGCCCGTGACACCTGGCTCTTCTCGCGGCCGAGCCGCTGCGCGATCCAGCTCACGCCGAACCCGTCGGTGTCGCGCTCATCGCCGTGACCTGCGAGGACGTCGAGGATTTCGAGGTCTCGGCGAAGGCCTGCGGAAGACACGGGGAGCTTCTCGCTCATGCCCATCCGTTCATAACAACTGGGTTGCGCTCATCGCAACAGATTTTGCGATGAGCGCAACTAGCCATACGTTTACATTCCCATGCAACTGTAAGCGAAGGCGGTTACTTCATGACTTTCAGCGAGTACGTGGTCTCCCGATGGGACACCCTCTCGCTGGCTGCCGCCGAACACGCCCTGGTCGTGGCCATCGCGATCGGCATCGCCACGGCCGTGGGCGTCGGCATCGGGCTCCTGACGTACGAGACCCCGAAAGCGCGTGGCGCCTCCCTGGCGCTGTCCGCCGGCATTCTGACCATTCCCTCCCTGGCCCTGCTGACCCTGCTCATCCCGTTCACCGGCCTCGGCTGGGGCTCCACGCTGATCGCGCTGACCGGGTACGCGTTCCTGCCGATCATCAGGAACACCGTGACCGGCCTGCGCGGCGTGGACGCCGCCACCGTCGAGGCCGGGCGGGGGATGGGCCTGAGCAGCGCGCGCGTGCTGCTGCGGGTCCGGCTGCCGCTCGCCTGGCCGCTGATCCTGGCGGGGGTGCGCATCTCCACGCAGATGCTCATCGGCATCGCCGCCATCGCGGCCTACGTCGACGGCCCCGGACTGGGCAACCAGATCTTCGAAGGGCTGGCACGGCTGGGATCGGTCAACTCGCTCAACGCGACGCTCGCAGGCACGCTCGGCATCGTGGTGATCGCGGTGCTGTTCGACGCCGGCTTCTCCGCCGTCCGCCTTCTGACCACCCCGAGGGGGCTTCGTGTTCGACCGTGATCCCGCAGGCGTCCGCATCGAGCTGCGGGAGCTGACCAAGCACTACCCGGGGCAGCCCGCCCCAGCGGTCGACAACGTCAGCCTCGACATCCCGGCGGGCGAGCTCGTCGTCTTCGTCGGCCCGTCGGGCTGCGGCAAGACCACCACCATGAAGATGATCAACCGGCTGGTCGAGCCCACGTCCGGCCAGATCCGCATCGGCGGCCAGGACGTCCTCGGCCTGCACCCCGACGAGCTGCGCCGGCACATCGGCTACGCGATCCAGCAGGTCGGCCTGTTCCCGCACCTGACCGTCGGGCAGAACGTGGCGATGGTGCCCAAGCTGCTCGGCTGGCCGGCCGCCAAGGTGGCCGCCCGCGTGGAGGAGCTGCTGGAGCTGGTGAGCCTGGACCCCGGCACGTTCCGCGACCGCTACCCGCGCCAGCTCTCCGGCGGCCAGCAGCAGCGCGTCGGCGTCGCCCGCGCGCTGGCGGCGGACCCGCCGGTCATGCTCATGGACGAGCCGTTCGGCGCGACCGACCCGATCACCCGCGAGCACCTGCAGAACGAGTTCGCCAAGCTCCAGAAGCAGCTCCGCAAGACGATCATCTTCGTCACGCACGACTTCGAGGAGGCGATCCGGCTGGGCGACCGCATCGCGGTGCTGCGCGAGCGCTCGCACATCGCCCAGTACGACACGCCGGCCAACATCCTGGCGGCCCCGGCCGACGACTACGTGGCGGGGTTCATCGGCCAGGACGCCACGCTCAAGCGCCTGGCGCTGCTCAGGGTCGAGGACGTGCCGTACGAGAGCCCGCTGCCGGACCCGGCGCTGCCCGCGGTGGCGGCCGGCGCGACGCTGCGCGAGGCGCTGGACACGATGGTCGCGCACGCGGCGGACCGGTGCTCCACGCCGTCCGGCGTGATCACGTACGCCGCGCTGTGCGGCGCGGTGGGCACGGCCCATGAACAAGCCCCGGAGGAAGTGACGGCCGGTGACCGCTGAGACCCTCGCCGTCGGCACGGCCCGCACCCCCGCCCGCCCCTCCGGCCTGCGCCACCTGATCGCGCCCGCCGCCATCGCGGCGGCCCTGGTCACCCTGTACGCGTGGGTGAGCACGCTGGAGCTGGACTCGATCGAGCGGCGCAGCCTCAACCAGGCGGTGCTCGTCGACAAGACCGTCGAGCACCTGCAGATGACGGTCGCCGCCACCGCCCTGGTCGTGGTGATCGCGATCCCGCTCGGCATCGTCGCCTCGCGCTCCAGGAACCGGTTCGTCACCCCGCTCATCCTCACCGCGGGCAACCTCGGCCAGGCGGTGCCGTGCATCGGGCTGCTGGTGCTGGCCACGTTCGTGCTGGGCGTCGGCTTCCAGACCGCGCTGGTCGGGCTCGTCGTCTACGCGGTGCTGCCGGTGCTGCGCAACACCATGGTCGGGGTGCAGCAGATCGACCCGGCCCTCATCGAGGCGGCCCGCGGCATGGGCATGACCAAGGGGCAGATCCTGCGCCGGGTCGAGCTCAAGCTGGCCGTCCCCGCCATCCTCGCCGGGCTGCGCACCGCCCTGGTGCTCACGGTCGGCGTCGCCACGCTGGGCGCGTTCGTGGCCGCCGGCGGCCTGGGCGAGCTGATCATCAACGGGCTCAAGCTGAACCGCATGCCCGTGACCATCGTCGGCGCCGTGCTCACCGCGTGCATCGCGTTCTTCATCGACTGGCTCGGCGGGCTCGCCGAGAACCTGCTCAAGCCACGCGGCATCTGACCTGTCCGCCGATTTCGCCTGATTCACCAAGCAAGAGGTGTCTTTGCATGCTTTCCCGTCCCCTTCGCCAGACGTTCGCCCTGCTCGCCGCCGCAGCCCTGACCGTGACCGCCGCGGGCTGCGGCTCCACTGACGCCGTCGAGGCGTCCAGCGCGGGCGACGAACTGGAGGGCGCGACGTTCGTCGTCGGGTCCAAGGACTTCACCGAGAACATCATGCTCGGCAACATCGCCGTGCAACTGCTGAAGGCGCACGGCGCCGAGGTCGTCGACAAGGTCAACCTCGGCGGCACCGTCACCAACCGCAAGGCCCTCATGGCCGGCGAGATCGACCTGTACTGGGAGTACTCCGGCACCGGCTGGATCGAGCACCTGAAGAACACCACCCCGATCCAGGACCCGGCCGAGCAGTTCAAGGCCACCGCCAGTGCCGACCTGGAGAAGAACGGCGTCCGCTGGATCGGCCCCACCCCGCTGAACAACACCTACGCCCTGGCCATCCGCACCGAGAAGGCCCAGGAGCTCGGCGTCAAGACCGTCTCGGACGTGGCCGAGCTGGCCAGGACCAAGCCGGAGGAGGTCACGATCTGCATCGAGACCGAGTTCTCCACCCGCGACGACGGCCTGCCCGGCCTGTCCAAGGCGTACGACATGAAGATCCCCAAGGACCGGATCGCGCTGCTCGACACCGGCGTCGTCTACACCGAGACGGACAAGGGCGAGACCTGCAACTTCGGCGAGGTCTTCACCACCGACGGGCGCATCGCCGCGCTCGGCCTGACGGTGCTGGAGGACGACAAGAAGTTCTTCCCCGTCTACAACGCCGCCGTCACGATCAAGGACGACCTCTACAAGAAGCACCCGGCGCTGGAGAAGGTGCTGCAGCCGGTGATCGCCAAGCTGGACGACGCCACGATGCAGAAGCTCAACGCCCGTGTGGACGTCGACGGCGAGCAGCCGAAGAAGGTCTCGGCCGACTGGCTGGAGCAGAACGGCTTCCTCGGCGCGGCCTCCTGACCAGCGCTGATCGAAACATCGGTATACGTACGGAGGCACATACGTATTTCCCCGCCTCCGGGTAACGCCTAGCGTCACACGACAAGGCGACACGCTCGCTTTCACCCCCCACTTCCCGGCAGGGCGACCGCATGTGCCCACAAGGCGCGGCTCTGCCATGGGAAGAATCCGAAAGGAGCCTCCCATCGTGAGACGCAAAGCTTTAGTGGCGGCGGCCGTGGGCATCACCACGGCCGCCTCGCTGACTTTGTCGGCATTGCCGGCCGAGGCCAAGCCGCCCGGCGCCCAGAAGGGCCTGGCGGCGGCGGCCGTGGCCGACCCCGAGTCCCGCGCCGCCGCCGTCGCGGACCAGGCCGTGCAGAGCGGGCTGGACAACCTGGTCAAGAGCCCCGACGAGGCCTACCGCCGGGTGGGCGTCACCGCCGGCGCCAACGAGATGTTCTACGTCGCCTACGAGCGCACGTACAAGGGCCTGCCGATGGTCGGCGGCGACGCCGTCGTCGTCACCGACGGGGCGGGCCGCGTCCGCGACACGGTCGCGGCGTCCGGTCCCACCGGCGCCGACGTGCCGACCAAGGCGACCGTCAGCGCGGCCGAGGCGCTCAAGACCGCCAGGACCAAGCTCTCCCGCGTCGACGACACCCGGGCCCCGCGCCTGGTCGTCCTCGCCTGGGGCGACAAGCCCAGGCTGACCTGGGAAGCCGTCGTCTCCGGCATCGCCGGCGGCAAGCCGAGCATCCAGCACGTGTTCGTCGACGCCGTCACCGGCGAGGTCGCCGACTCCTACGACGTGGTCCGGGCCGGCACCGGCAACGGCTACTACTACGGCCAGGTCACGATCGCCACCAGCGGCTCCGGCAGCTCGTACTCGATGACCGACACGAGCAGGCCCGGCATCCGGTGCGGCGGCCAGAACGGCTCCGCCTACACCGGCACCGACGACAGCTGGGGCAACGGCTCCGGCACCAACCTGGAGACCGCCTGCGTCGACGCCCTGTACGGGGTGCAGCGCCAGTGGGACATGCTGCGCGACTGGCTCGGCCGCAACGGCATCAACGGCAACGGCGGCGGCTTCCCCGCCCGCGTCGGGCTCAACGACGTCAACGCCTACTGGAACGGCAGCTACACCAACTTCGGCCACAACCAGGCCAACACCCGGCAGGCCACGCCGATCGACGTGGTGGCGCACGAGTTCGGCCACGCCATCTTCCAGACCACGCCCGGCGGCGCCGGGTCCGGCAACGAGAACGGCGGCCTGAACGAGGCGACGGGCGACATCTTCGGCGCGCTCACCGAGCACTACGCCAACAACCCGAACGACCCGCCGGACTACCTGGTCGGCGAGGAGGTCGACCTGGTCGGCCAGGGCCCGATCCGCAACATGTACAACCCGGGCCTGCTCAACGACCCGAACTGCTACAGCAACCAGATCCCGAACACCGAGGTGCACGCGGCGGCCGGCCCGCTGAACCACTGGTTCTACCTGCTGGCCGAGGGCAGCAACCCGGGCGGCGGCAAGCCGTCGAGCCCGATCTGCTCCGGCGGCCCCTCGTCGGTGACAGGCATCGGCATCCAGGACGCCGGCAAGATCTTCATGAGCGCGCTGGGCCGCAAGACCTCCTCCTGGCGGTACGTGAACGTCCGCTCGGCGTCGGTCGCGGCGGCCGTCGAGCTGTTCGGCGCCAACAGCGCCGCCTGCAACACCACCAAGGCGGCGTGGAACGCGGTGAGCGTGCCGGCGCAGTCCGGCGAGCCCGCCTGCGGCACCCCGGGCAACGACTTCTCGATCGCGCTCAACCCCGCCAGCGGCAGCGCCGAGCCCGGCCAGCAGGCCACGACCGTGGTCAGCACGCAGACCACCTCGGGCAGCTCCCAGACGGTCAACCTGTCGGCCACCGGCCTGCCCAGCGGCACCACGGCCAGCTTCAACCCGGCGTCGGTGACCTCGGGCAACTCCTCCACCCTGACCCTGTCGGTCGGCTCCTCGACGGCGGAGGGCACGTACCCGATCACCGTGACCGGGAGCGGGTCGGCGACGCACACGGCGACGTTCACGCTGACGGTCGGCCCGGGCGGGCCCGTCGAGGTGCCGGACGTGAGCCTGGCCAACGTCAAGGCGCACATCACGCAGTTCCAGTCGATCGCGACCTCCAACGGCGGGAACCGCAGGTCGACCGGGCCCGGCTACACGGCGTCGGTGTCCTACGTCGAGGGCAAGCTGCGCGAGGCCGGCTACACCGTGGTCCGGCAGGCGTGCACCTCCGGCTGCACCAGCGGCTCCGGCCCCAACCTGATCGCCGACTGGCCGGGCGGTGACGACAACCAGGTCATCATGTCCGGCGCGCACCTCGACGGCGTGAGCGCGGGACCCGGCATCAACGACAACGCCTCGGGCTCCAGCGCCCTGCTGGAGGTCGCGCTGACGCTGGCCAGGGAGAACCCGCAGCTGGCCAAGCACGTCAGGTTCGGCTGGTGGACCGACGAGGAGCAGGGCCTGAACGGCTCGGAGTTCTACGTCTCGCGGCTCAGCGCGGCCGACCGGGCCAAGGTCCAGGTCTACTACAACTACGACATGGTCGGCTCGCCCAACGGCGGCTACTTCATCAACAACATCACCACCGCCGGCGCGGCCCCGCTCAAGGAGTTCTACGACGGCCTGAACCTGCGGCCGGAGGAGAACGTCGAGGGCGCCAACCGCTCCGACGACGCCTCCTTCCGCAACGCCGGCATCGCCAGCTCCGGGGTCGCGGCGGGCGCCAGCGCCATCAAGACGGCGACGCAGGCCTCGAAGTGGGGCGGCCAGTCGGGACGCGCGTACGACTCCTGCTACCACGCCGCCTGCGACACCAGCGCCAACATCAACGACACGATCCTCGACCGGGCCTCCGACGCCGCCATGTACGCCGTCTGGAAGCAGGCGGTCGGCGGCGGAACCCCTGACCGGGACTTCTCGGTCTCGGCCAGCCCCGCCTCCGGCACCGTCCAGGCGGGCTCGGCGGCCACCACCACCATCGGCACGACGACCACGGCCGGCACCCCGCAGACCGTGAACCTGTCCGCCTCCGGCCTGCCGCAGGGCGCCACGGCCGGCTTCAACCCGGCCTCGGTGACCTCTGGCGGCTCCTCCACCCTGACGATCACCACCTCGGCCACCACCCCGGCCGGCGACTACAGCATCACCGTCACCGGCACCGGCGAGACGGCCACCCGGACGGTCCGCTACGCGCTGACCGTCGAGGGCGGCTCGGGCGGCCGGACCTTCACCAACGGCACCGACTACCGGATCTACGACTACAGCTACGTGCAGAGTCCCGTCTCGTCCACGGCGAGCGGCACCGCCGCCTCGCCGGTCAGGCTCTCCATCACGATCAGTCACACGTGTGCCGAGGACCTGGACATCTACCTGCGCGGGCCCAACGGCACCTGGTACGCGGTCGACAGGTACGGCGGCACCTCCTGCACGCCGTACGGCACCCGGACGTTCTCCGTCCCGGTGAGTCAGCAGGCCGCGGGCACCTGGGTGCTCTGGGTCGAGGACGTCTACGCCGGTGACACCGGCTTCCTCGACTCCTGGAGCATCACCGTCTAGCGGTTCCGCCTTCGGGCCCCGGCCGGCACCCCCTCCCCGGCCGGGGCCTTCCCCTGTGCGCTCACGGGGGCGGGTCCACCTCGTTGCGGGTGCGCACGCCGAGTTTGTGCAGCACGCTGGCCACGTGCGTGTCGACGGTCCGGCGCGACAGGAACAGCACCTCGGCGATCTCCCGGTTGGTGCGGCCCGACGCGACCAGCCTGGCCACCTCCGCCTCCCGGGGCGACAGCACGCCGCCGCGCCCCCTGCGGCCCCGGCGCGGCGCGCTCGCGCCGATCTCCCGCAGCGCGTGCCGGCAGCGCGCCGCGTCGTGGGAGGCGCCGAGCACCGCGTAGCGCTCGGCCGCGTCGGCGATGATCTGCGCCGCCGCCTCCCGCGCCCCCAGCGCCAGCCGCGCCTCCGCCTCGGCCTCCGCCGCCCGCGCCGCCGCGTACGGGCGCGGCATCGTCTCGTACGCGGCCCGCGCCCCGGCGTGCAGCCTGGCCGCCTCCTCGAACAGGCCGCGCTCGCCGGCCAGCCGGGCCCGCGCCGAGCCGAGCGCCGCCTGCGCCGACGGCGCGTCGCGGCCCGCCACCCCGTCGGCGAACTCGGCCACCAGCGCCTCGGCGTCCGCCCGGCGGCCCGACCTGAGCAGCGCGGCCACCGCCGCCGGGACGAGCTGGTCGCCCCACACCCACACGCCCTTGCGGCGCAGCCTGGCCACCGCCCGGTCCGCCTCGCGCACCGCGCCCTCCAGCGCGTCGCGGGCCAGGTGCAGCTCCACCAGCCCGCCCGAGGCAGCCGCCGCCACCGGCAGGAACGCCGAGTCCACGTCCTGCAGCCCGGCCGCGCCCAGGTGGCAGGCGGCCTCCTCCCACTCGCCGGTCGCCATCGCCAGCATGCCGAGGGCCAGCCGGGCGTCGGCCGCCAGCATCGGCACCTCCGACGTCATCTCCACCACGGCCGCCGCCCGCTCGCGCAGCCCCTCCCAGCGGCCGGTCAGCCAGTCCAGCCGGATCGACGACACGTCCACCAGCCACACCGGGTAGAGGGCGCCGCTCTCCTCGGCGACCCGCCTGCTCTCGCGGGCGAACCTGGCCGCCTCGCCGTAGTGGCCGAGCGCCACCGCGGCGTCGCACAGGTTCGCGTAGCCGCGCGCCACCTGCCGCCGCGCCGCCGCCGACCGGGCGCCCTCCGGCAGCGTCTCCGCCAGCTCGAACGCGTCCGGCGCGCCGACCAGCATCGCCATCGACACCTTGTTGGCGTGCACCGCCGTGCGCAGCTCAGGGTCGTCGGCCGAGCACAGCAGGCTCTCGGCCTGCGCCATCCACTTCTCGTGGCAGGCCAGCGGCTCGCCGCCCCACGACGGCATCGCCAGCAGCGCCAGCCCGCGCGCCGCCACGCCCGGCCGGTCCTCCAGGTCGGCGAGCGCCGCCAGCACCTCCCGGCGGCCCTCGGCCACCGCGCCCGCCTGGTTCGACAGCAGCACGCCCAGGTTCAGCCTGGCCTCGCCGCGTACGTGCCGGGGCAGGAAGTCGTCCGACAGCAGGTGCCGCAGCAGCCGCACCGACCTGCGGTACGACAGGCCGATCGCGGCCACCCGGCTGAGCTGCAACGCCAGCGGGCCCCGCGCGTCGGGCGGCAGCGCCGGGTCGGCCAGCATGCCCTCCAGCACCTCGATGGCCAGCGGCACGTCGCCGACCGCCGCCGCGTGCTCCGAGGCGGCCCCGCCGTGCCGCCGCCAGGCCGCCAGTTCGCCCGCCCGCCGCGCGTGGTAGGCGAGCTGCACCAGCGGCGGCGGGTCCAGCCCGGCCAGCGCGGCCATCGCCCGGCCGTGGATCAGCCGCCGGTCCGGGCCCGGGATCGCGTCGTAGACCGCCTGCTGGGCCAGCGCGTGGCGGAACCCGTACAGCGCGTCGGGCCGCTCCAGCAGCACCCCGGCCCGCAGCGCCTCGCGCAGCCCGTGGGCGGCGGCGCCGGAGCCCGACACGGCGGCGATCAGCGACTCGTCGGCGGGCAGCCGCAGCACGGCGGCGGCCTGCACCGCGTGCAGGGCGGCGGGGGACAGGCCGGCCAGCCGCTCGGCCATCGCCTCCCGCAGCAGCACCGGCACCGCGATCCGGTCCAGCGCCTCCTCGTCGCCGGGCTCCTGGAGCGACCGCACGACCTCCTCGATCACGAACGGCACCCCGGCCGTCCGCTCGTGCAGCCGCGCCGCGAACCCGGCCGTCACGGGGGCGCCGCCCAGCAGCTCGCCGGCGAGCGCCCGTACGCCCGCCACGTCGAGCGACGTCAGCGAGATCACCTCGCTCGTCACGTCGGGCGGGTGCCGGTAGGCGTGCCCGAACGGCAGCCCCGGCACCGGCAGATCCTCCCGCCGGAACGTCACCACCAGCGCCAGCCCCTCGGGCGGCCGGCCGATGAGGAAGCGCAGCAGGTCACGGGTGCCGTCGTCGGCCCAGTGCAGGTCCTCCACGACCAGCACCACGGGCGCGGCCACGGCCAGCAGCGCGTGCACGCCGCGGAACAGCCGGTGCCGCTCGGCGCGCGGGTCGTCCAGCGGCGGCGGCGTCGGAGCCGGCGGCAGGTGCCCGGCCAGCTCGGGAAGGTAGCCGCCCACGGCCCCCGTCACCGGGTTGAGCCGGTCCCGGCCCGGCAGCGCGCCGCCGATCTGCCGCAGCGCGTCGAAGACCGGCCCGTACGGGAACGGCTCGCGGATCTGGTGACAGTGCCCGAGCAGCACGGTGTGGCGGTCCGGATCCAGCCGGTCGACGGCCGTCCGGACCAGCCGGGTCTTCCCGATGCCCGCCTCGCCCTGGACGAGGGCCACGGCGGGCGGACGGGTGATCGCGCCGATGAGCGCTCGCAGGTGCGCGTCGCGGCCCACCAGCGCGGGAGATGCCTCGCTCGTCATCGGCGTCTCCGAGCCAGTGCGGTTTTACTGCCTCTGCCGACACCTGTTATCCACCACTTGTTACCGAGTGGTCAACACTTGGTTGGGTTTCGGGGGTTATCGGTTACCTGCGGGAAGCCTTTACGGTGCCGCCTCGTGACCGGGCAGGCCCGGCGTGCGCCTGCGCTGCTTCATCTCCGCCTCGTGGACGTGGCGGCGGCCCCCGGCCAGCCGGTCGCGCACGTGCGCCTCCATCTCCTGGAAGGCCGCGTAGTACAGCGCGTCGTACTCCTCGACCACCTGGAACGTCCACCGGCCGTCGATCACGTTCAGCCCGATGAGCTCCCGCTCGACGCGGTCGGCCAGCTCCTGGTGCCCGGTCCGGCGCAGCAGCTCGACGGCCCGGTCGAGGCGGGCGTCGGCGCTGCCCGTGAGCTGGTGCCACGCGTACAGGTGGCCCCGCGCCCGGTGCGTCGTCTCCAGCGCCTCGCTCAGCGCGCCCAGTGCCTCGACCGTCTCGTCCGACATGCCCTCCGGGCGGAGGTGATCGGGATCCTGCTCTGTCGCCATGCCGTCCCGGCTACCCGTCAAAGGGCGTCGAGAACGTCGGGCCGGTTGGTGATGATGCCGTCCACGCCATGGGCGACCAGCCGGCGCATGGCGGCCGCGTCGTCCACCGTCCAGGCGAACACCCGCATCCCGTGCCGCTGCACGAGCCGCACGTAGTCGCGGGTCAGGCCGCCGTACGGCGGGTTGACCTGGTCGGCGAACTCCGACAGCGCATCCAGCTCGGCGGCCGGCGGGGCGCCGAGCAGCCCGATCGCGGCCTCCGGCATGACGTCGTGGAAGCGGCGCATCGAGCCGTGGTCGAACGACTGCACCACCAGCGGCCCGCGCCACGAGCGGCGCAGCTCCCCGGCCACCCGCGCCTCGATCCCCCGGTACAGGCGCGGCTCCTTGACCTCCACCAGCACGCCGAGCCCGCTGCCGCTCATCTCGCGCAGCGCCTCCCGCAGCGTGGGCACCGGCTCCCCGGCGAAGCGGCGCCCGGACCACGACCCGGCGTCCAGTTCGCGGATCTCCTCCAGGGTGAAGTCGCCCACCCGCCACGGCGCCCGGCCGGGGAAGACCCGCTCGGCGTCGGTGGTGCGGGCCAGCGTGGCGTCGTGCATGAGGACGGGCTGGCCGTCGCGGGTCAGCCGCACGTCCAGCTCGAACGCGTCGGCGCCCAGCTCGGCGGCCAGCCGGAAGGCCGACAGCGTGTTCTCCGGCGCGTAGGCGGACGCGCCGCGATGGGCGACGTTGGCCACCGGGGCCGCCGAGGCCGCCGTCGCGGGGGTGAGGAACAGGGCCAGTACGGTCATGACGATCAAGCCGGCGAGACGGAACATGGATCTCCTCGTACTCGGGAGCGGCCGATGTGCCGAATCTGACTGACCGTCATGACCAACTGTTGAGAGCCACGTGACTCCCAGGTGGCTAGGACGCGGCGGCGGCGCGCATCCTGTCGAAGTTCGCCACGAACTGGGCGTGAATCGCCTTGTTGTTGAGCCGCAGCAGGGTGTCGTCGTTGCGGCGCAGCGACGTCTGGTTGTAGTTGTGGCTGCCCGTGTAGACCCAGCCGTCGACCAGCAGGTACTTGGAGTGGATGCGGCCGGGCAGCGCGCTGCCGGAGCTCAGCGTGCGCAGCTCGATCCTCGGCTCGGCGCGCAGCGCCGCCTCCACCTCCGCGTCCAGCACGCCCGCGACGACCTGCACCGTGCACCCCTGGCGGGCCAGCTCGGCCAGCCGTTCGGCGATCGCGACCCGGTAGCCGTCCCACTCCGACATGCCGACGCGGATCGGGGCGCCGTCGCGGCAGGAGACCCCGTCCAGCGCCTCCACGATCGGGTCGCCCTCGGCGCTGGGGAAGAAGTGCGCCCGCACCGAGCCGCCCGCCGCCCCCGTCCGCACGACCCGGTCGTAGTCGAGGCTTTTCCGCTCGGCGGCCAGGTCGGCGAAGTAGGAGGCGTACGCCTCGTGCAGCCGCCGGTTGCCCGCCAGCACGACGGCGTTGTTCCAGTACGTGGTCGAGTTCAGGTTCGTCAGGTTGGCCGACGACTGCACGACCACGTCGGACGCGCCTCCCGTACGGGAGAACAGGTAGAACTTGTTGTGCTGCCCCTTGTCCCCGACGCAGGCGGCGGTGCCGCCCGACATCGGCCCGGAGCACACGTGCGCGAACGAGGCAGCCGAGGTGTCCGTGCCCAGGACGGCGGCGAGCCGCTCGGCCACCGCCTTGCCGCGCGCGTCGCCGTCCAGCACCACCTGCACCCGCACGCCCCGCTCGTGCGCCTTGAGCAGCTCGGCGGCGAACTCGCTGCCGGCCGTGCCCGACATGACGAAGTGCGCGATCCTGATGCCGGCCCCGGCGGGGGTCTGGCGGACCAGGTCGCAGAGCCTGCTCACGATGGCGACCGGGTCACCGCCCACCGGCTCGCTGAACACCGCCCCGGAGGTCACCGGCGTGCGCGGCGCGCCGGCGCACGACGACGACGTGCCGGCTGCGGCGGGGGCGGCGACGGCCCCGGAGCCCAGCAGGGCCCCGATCGCCAGGGTGGACAGG
Source organism: Nonomuraea sp. NPDC003214 (assembly GCF_053590035.1). Classification (NCBI taxonomy): domain Bacteria; kingdom Bacillati; phylum Actinomycetota; class Actinomycetes; order Streptosporangiales; family Streptosporangiaceae; genus Nonomuraea; species Nonomuraea sp. NPDC003214. The sequence goes on from NZ_JBSFSX010000005.1 coordinate 308,875, forward strand.
ATCGCGCTACGCATGGTGCCACTACTTCCTTCGACGAACTGCTGCGCGGCGATCCTGGCCGGTCGCGGCGACGGCAGCCTGAAGGCGAGGTCAACGCCCGGCGAACGTCAAGGGCGCGACGGCGCCGCGCGAGCCGGTCCCGGGGGTCAGGCGCTCACCGCGATGTCGTCGGCGGTGACGGCCGCGCGCGGCGGACGCCCGGACAGGTAGCGTTCGAGCTCGTCGAGCGCGCTCTCGCTCATCCGCCGGGTCTCGGACCCGAGGGACCCGGCGACGTGCGGGGTGATCATGACGTTGGGCAGGTCGTACAGCGGCGAATCGGCCGGCAGCGGCTCCGGCTCGGTGACGTCGAGGATCGCGTGGAGCCGCCCGGAGCCGCACTCGCGCTCCAGGGCGGCGGTGTCGAGGACGGAGCCGCGCGCGGTGTTGATGACCGTCGCGCCGTCCCGGAGCAGGGCCAGCTCCGCCGCGCCGATCAGGTGGCGGGTGGCCGGCAGCGCGGGGACGTGCAGGGTGAGCACGTCGCAGGCGCGCAGCAGCTCGGGCAGCGGGACCAGCCGGCCGCCCGCGGCCGCCACCTCGCCGGCGTCCGCGTACGGGTCGGCCACCAGCACGTCGACCTCCAGGGCGCGCAGCCGCTCGGCGACCCGGCGGCCGGTGCGCGAGAAGCCGACGATGCCGACCGTGCGCTCGCGGTTGGACAGCTCGCCGCGCCGCTCCAGGTAGGACCAGTCGTCGCGGTGCCTGCGCGCGTCCTGGGCGAGGAACGGGGCCTTCTTGCCCGCGAAGATGACCGCCGCGAGCGTGAACTCGGCGACCGCGATCGCGTTCACGTCGGCGGCGTTGGTGACGAGGATGCCGCGCCGCCACACCTCGTCGGTGACGAACGGGCGCACCGTGCCCGCGCAGTGGAAGACCGCGCGCAGCTCGGGGGCGTCGGCCAGCACCTCGGCGGTCAGCGGCGGGCAGCCCCACGAGGTGATCAGCACCTCGGTCCGGCGCAGCAGTCCGCGCACCCGCTCGTCGCCGAAACCGGTGACCGGGAGCGGCTCGGCGACCTCGGCGAGGGCGCGCAACCGGCGTAACTGCGGCTCCTGGAACTGCACGCGGAAGTGCGCGGGGTCCATGACCAGCAGGGCCCGTGGCCGTCGTCCTGTCACTCGAGTCCCTTCGGCGTCCGTGGGCAAGCGCTTACCGGGGTGGTGTCCGATCATGTCCATCGGGAAGCCCACTCTTCCACATAACCAATCAAAGCGGTCAGCCCCTGATTACACTGCTGCACTCATGAACACATCCCGGACCCGCAGGGCGCTGGCGGTCGCCGTCGCGCTGCTGGTGCTCGTCGCCGTGAGCGGCTACCTGGTCATGAACGCGCGGACGTTCCAGCTGGCCGGACGCCTGGTGGACCGGGTCGAGACGGGCGAGAAGGTCGTGGCGCTGACGTTCGACGACGGGCCCGACGAGCACACCCAGGAGATCATCGACGTGCTCGCCGCCGAGAAGGCGCGCGCCACCTTCTTCGTCGTCGGGTCGCAGCTGCGCGCGTGGCCGCAGCACGGGAAGGCGCTCGTCGCGGCCGGGCACCAGCTCGGCAACCACACGTTCACGCACCGGCGGATGGTGTTCGTGCCGCCCTCGACGGTCGAGGCGGAGATCGAGCCGACCGACGCGCTCATCCGGCAGGCGGGGGAGCGGGGCGACATCCCGTTCCGGCCGCCGACCGGCAAGAAGCTGCTCACGCTGCCGCTCTACCTGGCCGGGCACGACCGCGTCACCGTCATGTGGGACGTGGAGCCCGACTCCGGCGCCACCCCTGCCGCCGCCGAGATCGTCACCCTGGTCCGCGAGCAGGTCAGGCCGGGCTCGATCATCCTGCTCCACCCCTGGTACGGGAGCGGGCGCGAGACCCGCGCGGCCATCGCCGGCGTGGTGAGAGGGCTGCGCGCCGACGGCTACCGGTTCGTCACGGTCGCCGAACTGCTCGCCGATACCCGGTGACGCGGCCGGTTTGACGCTTTCGGGCACCATGGAAGGGTGAGCGAGAGCGCGAAAAGGTCGCTGGCGGAGCTGGTCGGCGGCGGCGGGGTGGTGGTGCTCAGCGGGGCGGGCCTGTCCACCGAGTCCGGCATCCCCGACTACCGGGGCCCGACGGGCCGCGCCCGCAAGGCCGACCCGATGACCTACCAGCAGTTCGTCGGCAGCGAGGCGGCCCGCCGCCGCTACTGGGCGCGCAGCCACGTCGGCTGGCGGCAGATCGAGGCCGCCCGCCCCAACGACGGCCACCGGGCGGTCGCCGAGCTCGAACGGCGCGGCCTGGTCGCGGGCGTCGTCACCCAGAACGTCGACGGCCTGCACCAGGCCGCCGGCGCCCGCCGGGTGATCGAGCTGCACGGCGGCCTGGACCGGGTGGTCTGCCTGTCGTGCCGCGAACGCACCCCGCGCCTCGACCTCGACGCCCGCCTGCGCGCGGCCAACCCCGGCTGGGACGCCGAGGGCCGCATCAACCCCGACGGCGACGCCGAGCTGACCGCCGAGCAGGAGCAGAGCTTCCGCCTGGTGCCCTGCCTGACCTGCGGCGGCGTCCTCAAGCCCGACGTGATCTTCTTCGGCGAGAACGTGCCCCGGGTCCGCGTGGACGAGTGCTCGGCCCTCGTGGCCGCCGCCCGCGCCCTGCTCGTGCTCGGCTCGTCCCTGAAGGTGCGCTCGGGGCTGCGCTTCGTCACCAAGGCCGCGGAGCTCGGCATCCCCATCGCCATCGTCAACCAGGGCCCGACCGGCGGCGACGCCGACGCCCTGCTCACCCTCGACGCCCCGCTCGGCCCCACGCTCACCGACCTGACCGGCAGGCTCGTCCCGGCACAATAGGGGGATGGGATGTCACTGCGGGCTGGCCGCCCCCTACCGCGACTGCTGCGGACGCTTCCACCGGGGGGAGGGCGCGGCGCCCACGGCGGAGTCGCTGATGCGGTCGCGGTTCAGCGCGTTCGCCGTGGGTGACGAGGGCTACCTGCTGCGGACCTGGCATCCGGCGACCCGGCCGGCCGGCGTGGGGCTCGACCGGCGGGTGCGGTGGACCGGGCTGGAGATCCTGGAGACCACCGGCGGGAGCGTCGTGCACACCGAGGGCACCGTGCGGTTCCGGGCCCACTACCGGGAGCGGGGCCGGGCGGGCGCGATGGAGGAGCACAGCAGGTTCGTCCGGGTGGACGGCCTGTGGGTGTACGAGGGCGCGCTCGACAGCCGGTGACCGATCAGGCGAACAGCGCCTGGATCTGCGCCACGACCTCGACGATGGCCGTCACCTCGGCGGCCCGCGCCGAGAGCCGCCGCAGCGCGTCGAGGACGCGGCCCCGGTCCGGCTCGGCCTCCGCCAGCTCCTGCCGGACGTCGGCGGCGTCGCGGCGGGCCCGGGCGGGCTCGGCCAGCTCCGCCTCGTGCTCGGCCAGCAGCCGGTCGAGCCGGTCCAGCAGCAGGCTCGCCTCGCCCGAGCCGCCGTGGTTGACGGTGGCGCGGGCGTTCGGGCCCATCGCGATCGGGCCGTTGACCGTGCCGCCGTCGATGCGGATGCCGTACTGGTCTGCCATGGCCGCCTCTCAGCCCCGGGTGTGGTGGTGGGACGACGCCGACGCCCGCGTGCCCATCGCGATGGGGCCGTTGACGACGCTGTCGCGCACCGACATGTTCATCATGACGTTGGCCGCCTGCATCCGGTACGTGCCGGTCTCGATCTCCTTGTCCTCCAGGTAGTCGAGCACGGCCTCGGTGAGCCGGTGCTCGATCAGCTTGACGTACTTGGCGGTGTCGAGGAGCTGGACGTAGGTCTGCATCCCGTGGCTCGCGCCGAGCTCGCGCACGCTGAGCCGGGCCCCGTACGGGTAGACGACGTGGCGGGACGGATCGAGCGTGACGAACTGCTGGCGGACCGCCCGTACGGCGGTGCGCGTCAGCCGCACGGGCGCGGCCAGGACGTCGCGCAGCAGGAGCAGCTTCAGCGCCCGCACCGACTCCCACGCGATCCGCCAGCCCGGCATGTCCGGCAGCCGGTCGACCACGTGGTACGCCTCCTTGGCCGGCGGCAGCGCGGTCACCACGAACTGGGTGTAGAGCATGCGCCCCTCGACCGCCAGGTAGATGAACGCCGAGGTGACGGCCTCCTGGTCCTCCGCCGGGGCGACCAGGCGGCCCGCCGTGTCGCGGATCTCCTGGCCCTCGTGCGCGATCGTGACACGCTGGTAGTAGCGGACGCCGCCCTGCGGGTGGCGGCTGATGGCGGCGATCTCCTCGGGCGTGGCGTGGTGGCGGGGCCGCCCGTCCTGGCCGATCAGCGGGTGGGCGCCCGGCCAGTCGGTGACCCTGTAGACGCCGCGGGCCACCACGTGGTCGCCGATGTCAAGCCGCCGGATGCCCTCGTTGGGGCGCAGCACCTGGTCGCGCATCTCGGTGAGCCGGGTGCGGACGAAGGCGTGCAGCTCGGCCGGGTCGAGGTCGACGGGCCGCTCGCGCCGCTCGGTGCCCCGGCCGGTCTCGCCGACGGTGCGCACCCGGTCCAGCTCGACGGCGATGGACCAGCTCCGTTCGATGCCGCCGGCGCCCATGAACGCGTCCTCGTTGGCGTACATGGTGACGTTGCCCGTCTGGGCGCGGGCGACGTAGGCGAGGCGGTCGACGGTCCTGGGCTGGTCGGGGCCGGGCTCGGGCGGGGGAGCGCCGGGCTTGAGCGTGCCGGCGAGCGTCGTGTAGACGATGATCCGGTAGAGGATCGCGACGCCGAGCGTGGCCAGCGGCACCAGGAGCAGGCCGGCGTTCTGGAGCAACGCGTACACGAGCACCGCGCCCGCCGTCAGGAAGGTGCCGAAGCCCGCGGCGGCCAGCAGCAGCGCGTAGACGACGAACAGGATCACGTAGCCGCCGAAGGCCCAGAACCACAGCAGCCCGCGCACCAGCATCGGTCCGCGCCGCACCCGTTCCAGCGTGAGCAGCACGAGCGGCACCAGGAACGACAGCCAGCTGATGACGCTCATGGGCGTCAGCGCGAGCCCGAGGAGCAGGATGGCGGTGATCAGCCCGTCGCGGACGACGAGCAGGGAGCGGGAGCGGCGCGCGTGATGGATGATCGGCAGCAGGTCGCATCCCCCATAGGAGGGCGGAACCGCCCTGAAAGGGTCGTCAAGCAATTCGTCCAGCACTTTGTCCCGGAAATCGCTGTCCAGGTACGTGCCGCCGCACAGATAACGGGTGGTGTTGCTCATCCGGGGGGCGCTCATCGCCGTGGGGGGTGTGAGCTGGGGTTCCGCCGGGGAGTGGCTCAGGTCCATGGGGCTCTCCCTGTGAATGTACGAGCGTGAGGACCATATAGGCGGACGGCCCTTTCCCGGATGGGTTGTTATCGAATAGCCGCGCACCGAAACACCGAATCCCGCTTTATGGCGATAAATCCCCCTTAAGGGGTTAAGTTGCGTCACACGCTTATTCCAGGGTGAAACTTTCACGACCGGTTGACGCTAGGAAAGCGCTTACCTACATTGAGGCTGTCGCGCATACGTATGCCATTCAGATAGGTGAACGAGTACTCGCTGGGGGACAGGAGGGCGGGCCGGACCTGGCCCGCCCGAGGCCGGCAAGGAGCTCAGCATGCGACAGATCAGCAACGGCAGGACGGGCGCCGCCACGGCGGCGGCACTGGCGGCGGCGCTGGCGGTGGCCGGGACTGCGGTGGTGGCCATCGCCGCCACCTCGGCGGCAGCAGCGGCGCCCGCGCCCGGCGCGTACACCGTCGTCAACAACGGCAGCGGCCTGTGCCTGACCGTGCCCGGCGGCAGCTCGTCCGACGGCGTCCAGCTCACGCAGACCGGCTGCGGCGGTGCGGCGCAGACCTGGAACCTCGTCGCCGACGGCGGCGGCTTCCAGCTCAAATCCGCCCACAGCGGCAGGTGCGCCGGCGTCGAGGACGCCAGCACCTCCGCGGGCAAGGCCGTCCAGCAGGAGAGCTGCACGGGCGCGGCCTCCCAGCGGTGGAACGTCACCGAGGCCGGCGCCGCCTACCGGATCGTCAACGCCAACGGCGGCAAGTGCCTCAACATCAGGGACAACTCGACCGCCTCCGGCGCGCTCGTGCAGACCAACTCGTGCGACTCGGTGGCGACCAAGCAGTGGCGGCTCGTCCCCGCAGGCTCCACCCCGACGGACCCGCCCACCGACCCGCCGACGGACCCGCCCACCGACCCGCCCACCGACCCGCCGGGCAACGCGGACGGGCTGGTCGGCTGGGCCACCCAGGGCGGCGGCACCACGGGCGGCGGCGGCGCCTCGCCCGTCACCGTCTCCAGCGCCTCCGCGCTGGCCAGTGCCCTCTCGGGGACGAACGCGGCGGTGGTCCGGGTGTCCGGCACCATCTCCTGCTCCGGCATGATCCGCGTCGGCTCCAACAAGTCGCTGCTGGGCAACTCCGGCGCGACGATCAGCGGCTGCGGCCTCAACGTCTCCGAGGCGTCCAACGTCGTCATCCGCAACCTGAACTTCCGCGGCTGGGGCGATGACGCGATCAACGTCCAGTACTCGACCCGGGTGTGGATCGACCACAACTCCTTCAGCGACGGCTACGACGGCGCCGTGGACGTCAAACGGGCCAGCGACTACGTCACGATCTCCTGGAACCGCGTCTTCGACCACGACAAGTCGATGCTGCTCGGCCACAGCGACGGCAACGGCTCCGAGGACAGCGGGCGCCTGCGGGTGACGTACCACCACAACTGGTTCGACGGCAGCAACCAGCGGCACCCGCGCGTGCGCTTCGGCAACCCGGTGCACGTCTACAACAACCTGTACTCGAACGTCGGCGGCTACGGCGTGGCCTCCACCGAGGGCGCCGGAGTGCTGGTCGAGGGCAACTACTTCGAGAACACCGAGGACCCGTTCCACCTCGGTGAGGGCAGCTCCGACCCGGGCAGCCTGGTCGCCAGGAACAACCACTTCGTCAACTCCGGCACGGGCCAGACCGGCGGCAGCGTCCGTTCCATCCCGTACGCGTACACGCTCGACCCGGCCTCCAGCGTCAAGTCCATCGTGAGCGCGGGCGCCGGGGCGGGCAGGATCTCCGTCTGACCGGATCTTCCGCACCGGACACGTAGCGCGGCGCCCGCCACGGGCGCCGCGCTGCGGCTGTTCACGGGCCGCACGGCGCGGGGGCCAGCCCGATGCCGAACGTCATCACGAGCCGGCCGGGCGGCGCGTGCCCGCCGGGAAGCGCGAACAGCACGAGCACCATCCCCTCCGGCAGCCGCCCGCCGAGCCCGTCGCACAGCTCCCGGAGCTCGCGGATCGCCCCGCCCAGCATCGGACGGCCGCCGTCGGCGTCGAGGACGAGCCAGCCCAGCGGGAGGACAGGCCACGCGGGCCTGGCCCCGGCGCAGGCCGCGCCCTGGGCGGCCTCCAGGGTGTGGCCGCCCAGGCCGGGGAAGTAGCCGAGCCCCGCCGCGTCACTCCGGCACGGCCGGGGCGCCGGCGGCTCGGCGCGCTGCCGCAGCACGCCGAGCGTGGTGAGGACGAGCGAGAATCCGCCGATGATCCCGGCCGCCTCGGCGGCGGCGGTCAGGCCGCGCAGGGTGATCGTGGCGGTCAGGTAGACGAGCGCGCCGGCGGCCAGGAGCGTGGTGACGATCTTCCTCACGCGGGTGCTTCTCCCGTTGTCCGGCATGGGACGGTGCCTCGGCTTCTCTTGGTCGGGCCGCTCGTCAGAGCTCGTTGTTCTCCGTTCTGACGAACGTGTGCCGGAGTCCGCCGAGGCCGTCCAGTCACGATTGGGCAACGTTGAAAATTGAACGACCGGTATTTCCGCTATTTCGTTATTTATTGGCGGCAGAAATTCACCGTCCGCGTCAACCGGCCGCGCACGTCACGGACGGCGGCGTGTTCGCGCCCGTCCACGAGGCGACGAAACCGAACGTCGCCGACCCGCCGCGCGGGATCGCGCCGTTCCAGGACGCGTTCCGCACGGTCACGGCCGCGCCGTCGGCGCTCAGCTCGCCGTTCCAGAGCTGGCTGATGCGCTGCCCGTCGGCGAACGTCCAGCGCACCGTCCACCCGTTCAGCGCCGTGACGCCCGTGTTCGAGACGGTCACCTCGCCCTGGAAGCCGCCCTGCCACTGGCCCGCGTTCCGGAACACGGCCGAGCAGCCCGCGGGCGGGAACGTGGACGTCACCGTCGGGGTCGCGGTCGGGCTCACGGTGGGGCTTGCGGTCGGGCTCGCGGTCGGGGTGCCCGACAGCGCCTCCACCAGCGCCGGATACCACCGGTCGGCGATCTTGCGGTCGCCCGCCGCGTTCGGGTGCACCCCGTCGTAGGTGTCACCGGCGGTCCCGAAGCCCGTCCACTGGTCCACGACCACCACCGGCGACTGCGCCGTACTGGTCGCCGCCGCCCACGCCGGGATCGCGTCGTTGAGCGCCACCGCCCGCGCGCCGCACTCCGCGCAGGTCGCCGGCGCCATCGGGATGATCTGCGCGACGAGGATCCGCATGGCCGGATTGCTCGCCCGCATCTGCCCCACCAGCTTGGTGTAGGCGGCCAGGATCGTCGCCGTGGGCACGTTGCTCCACACGTCGTTGGTGCCGAAGTGCATGAGCACCACGTCCGGGGAGCTCGCGGCCAGCCAGCCCACGAGCTGGTTCTGGTTCGCCACCGTGGTCACCAGCGCGCCGCCGTGCCCCTCGTTGTCGCCGTCGTACGGGACCCCGCACCCCTGGGCGGGCAGCGTGCCGACGAAGTCCACGTTCGTGTGCCCGGCCTCCTGCAACCTGTTCCACAGCAGCGCCCGCCAGCAGCCCGGCGACCCCGTGATCGAGTCGCCCAGCGGCATGACCCGCACGGGCGCCGCGCTCGCCGGCGTGGCCATCGCGAACACCGCCCCCGCGGTCAGCACCAGCATCGCCGCCATGCTCGCCAGCCAAGCCCGGGTCCCCGCCATCCGACCGCTCCCGTCCATCGCCTGCGCAGATCGTAAGAAACCCCCCGTCCGTCCGGAACCCGCCCCATCCCGGCCCCACCCCCGACCTGCACCGCCGCCCCCGAACACCCTGTAACTTTCACCAGCCGCCGAAGCCCGCCCCCCCGAAGCCCGCCCCCCCGAAGCCCGCCCCCCCGAAGCCCGCCCCCCCGAAGCCCGCCCCCCCGAAGCCCGCCCCCCGAAGCCCGCCCCCCGAAGCCCGCCACTCCGAAGCTCGCCCTCTCCGGGAGGGGTCACCCTGGGCGAGGGACCGTCCGCCGGGGAAGTCGGTGACCCCTCCGGAAGGGGCAGCCCTGTGGGGCCCTGGCGTCTCCGGTGGGGGCAGCTCCCTCCGGAGGGGGCAGCCCTACGGGGTCAGCCCCCCAATGAGACAGCCCCGTCTGGGCCGGCCGCAGGGAGGGGCCTCCCGTTGCGGGTGGTTCCGTGGTGGGAAGCCCGGTCGCGGACGCTGCAGGGCCAGCCCCTGAGGGCATCAGCCCCCCTGAGAGCGGCAGACCGCTGAGGGCGGGCCTGTCGGCGTGGGTGGTTCCTCTGGAGGGCCCAGTGCCAGGTGGTGGGGGTGTTGAACGCCTCGCCGGGGACCGGAAGCCGTACGGGGAAAGGGCGGAAACTCAGGTCGTGAGCGGCGCCCCGTGGCGGAAGTCGCGGGGGGAGGCGCCGTACGCGCGCCGGAAGGCCCGGCTGAAGTCGGCGGCGTGCGAGAACCCCCACCGGGCGGCGATGCCGTGGATGGGGACGTGGCGCAGCGCCGGGTCGGCCAGGTCGCGGCGGGCGCGTTCGAGGCGCTGGGACCTGATCCAGGCGGCGACCGTGGTGCCCTGCTCCTGGAAGAGGCGGTGGAGGTAGCTGACGGAGATGTGGTGGGCGGCGGCCAGCGCGCCGGGGGAGAGGTCGGGCTCGCCGAGGCGCCGCAGGACGGACGCCTGGATGCGCAGGGTGAGCGCCTGGCGGCGTGCGTGCGGGGCGGGCCCGCCGTCGCCTTCGAGCGTGGAGGCGAGCAGCGCCGACACGAGGTCGAGCAGCGCCATCCCGATGCGCGGCCGGTCGGCGGGCGTGCAGGAGGCGGCGGTGTCGGCGACGTTCGTGACGAAGCCGGCCAGGAGGGCGCCGAGCCCGTCACGGGCCGGGATGCGGCGGCCGAGCACGCGGTCGACGTGCTCGTCCGGCAGCGGGATGAGCGCTTTGGGGATGGTGACGGCGGCGGTCTGGAAGGTGCCGGTCCCGGGAGCGGCCTCGAAGCGGGCCGTGGTGATGCGGGTGACGTCGTGCACGAGCAGGTCGCCGGCGCCGGTGGTGAGCCGCCGGTCGTCCCAGGCGGCGTGCATCGTGCCGCGTAACGGGAGCAGGAGCTGGTAGGCGCCGTGGGCGGAGGAGTCGGCGACCCGCGTCAGCCGCAGGGGCGTGAACGCCTTCTTCTCCACCCGCAGCGCGCCCAGCTCGACCTCGCTGCCCACGGCCTCGAAGCCGGGGTCGCCGTCGGGCCTCCTGGTCAGCATTCCGTCGAGCACGTCGCCCCCCGATCAGGTCGCCTGCCGCTGTACTCCGTACGGTAGCCAATCGATCTTGACGTCGCGCTCGCCGCCGCCCACGCCGGGTGGGGGAGCGGGGTCGCGTTCGCCGCCACCCCTCCGGGCAGGGGGGCGCGTTCGCCGCCGCTCGCGCCGGGTAGGGGAGCGGCGAGACGAAGGGGGAGGCTTTCATGAGCGGCATCGGAGACTGGGTCAGGAAGGCCGAGAACCTGGCCAGGAAGCACTCCAAGCACGTCGACAAGGCGGTCGACAAGGCCGAGGAGATGGCCAAGAAGCGCACCGGGCACAAGTACGACGAGCAGATCGGCAGGGGCGTGGACGAGGTCCAGCGCCGCTACGGCGGGGGCGGGACGGCCGAGCCGCAGCGGCCGGCCAGGCCGGAGGATCGGCCCTAGACCTGCCCGGGGGCGTTCGAGGGGCGGCCCGGTGTGGTGACAGTCGCCGGCCCGATGCCGGCGACCTGCCGCGCCACCTCGCCCAGCAGCGCCAGCCCGGCCTCGTCGGCGGCGTCCGGCAGGGCGGCGATCACGTGCTCGATGCCCTGCTCGGCCAGCTCGCCGCACCGCTGCACGGTCTCGTCCACGCTCGCGTCGCCGGGCACGCGCAGGTGGAGGGTCTTCTCGATCTCCTCGTACGGCCTGCCCGCGCGTTCGCAGTGGGCGCGCAGCACGGCCAGCTTGTGCGGCACGTCCGCGCCGTACAGGAAGTTGCAGGCGTCGGCGTACTCGGCGACGAGCCGCAGAGTCTTGCGCTCGCCGCTGCCCCCGATGAGGATGCGCGGCCGCGCCGCCGGGGCGTTGACCGGCCGCTCCAGCCGGTAGTGGCGCCCCTCGAACGGCTCCTGGTCACCGGCGAACATCCGGAGCGCGATCCGCAGCGTCTCCTCCAGCCGCTCGAACCGCTCGGCCACCGGCGGGAACGGCAGCCCGAGCCCGCGCGCCTCCTCCTCGAACCAGCCCGCGCCGATGCCGAGCACCGCCCGCCCGCCGGACAGCGCGTCCAGCGTGCTGACCTGCTTCACCAGGAATCCCGGCGCCCGGTACGGCGCCCCGGTGACGAGCGCGCCCAGCGTGACGTGGCGGGTCAGCGCGGCGGCGTAGGAGAGCGCGCCGTACGCCTCCAGCATCGGCTCGCCGACGCCGCCGAAGTTGGGGATCTGGAACAGGTGGTCCATCACCCACAGGCTGTGCAGCCCCGCCTCGTCCGCGCCGCGCGCCACGTCGGCGAACCGGCCGGCGATCGCGGCGTCACCGCCAGGCCAGGTGAAACGAGGGCAGGTCAGACCGAGTCTCATCGCGGGGTTCCTCCGATTCCGGGCATGAAAAAACCCTCTCGCCTGGGTCCTGGACCCGAGGCCGAGAGGGCGTCGTCCTCTTATTCTCTCATGCCCCGCGTCGCACCTGGCCGGAGCCCGAATCCACGGTCGCGGGATACACATCGCACATGGTTCAATGTGTCGCACCAATGGACATATGCCGCATAGCGGTCGTCCCATCACTTGAGGAACGCCTTGCACAAGATCGTCCCTGCCCTGGTCAGCCTCGTGCTGATCTCCGGGGCCGGCGCCTGCGGCGCCGCCGGACCGGCCCCGGCCGCCGCGCCCGAGAACACTCCCCCCGCGGTCAGCGCCACGCCGGTCGTGATCGACGAGATGCCCGACGAGGAGCCCATCGCCACGGCGACCCCGGCCCGCGTCGGCAGCCCCGTCACGGTGAAGGGCAAGGGCAACAAGAACACCAAGAAGTTCGAGCTGTACGGCGACTACGAGGTCAAGGTCACCTACTCCGGCAACTCCTCGCAGTACGGCCCGACGAACTTCATCATGTCCGTCGAGGCCGTCGGCGGCGCGCAGCCGGTGGACGGCTCGATCGCCAACGTCATCAAGAGCAAGGGCCGGATCGACACGAACATCTACGGCTTCGCCGGGGAGTACTACCTGGACGTCGACGCCGAGGGCGTGTGGCAGGCCGAGTTCACTCCGCAGTAGCGGCTCCCGCCTAGCCCGCGCCGCACCGCCTCCCGGTGCCCTCCCGGGGCCAGGAGGCGGCCCGTTTCAGCTGGGACTCGTCGGCGACCACGTCCGTGACGTCCGCGTTCGTGGCGTCCGCGCCGCGTAGGTCCACCCGGCGCAGCTCGGCGCCGTACAGGCAGGCCTCGCGCAGGTCGGCGCCACGCAGGTCGGCGTCGTTCAGGCGCGCCCGGTCGAGGTTCGCCCCCCGGAAGGACGCCCCCGGGGCGCGCACCCCGCTGAGGTCCACGCCGTGCAGGTCCAGGCCGTCCAGGACGGCGCCGGCGAGCTGGGCGCCGCGCAGGTTGACGCCTTCGAGATCGCCCGCGGTCAGCGTGCGGCCCCGCAGGTCCGGCGGGGACGACCCGGCCGTGGAGTCGGCGGTCACGCCGGGCCCCGACGAAGCAGGCGAGAAGAACGGGACGCCGCGCTGGTAGCCGAGCCAGGCGAGCGCGATGAGGACCACCGCCAGCCCGGTCACCGCCAGGCGATGGCCGGGTTGCAGCACCTCGTCGCCCACGTACAGCACGAGGACCGCCACGACCACCACCCCGCTGAGGAAGGTCCCGAGGGACCCCCACAGCATCCCGACGGCGACCATGATCCCCAGCGTGACGAGCGGCCACACCCACAGCCACCGGTCGCGCGCGCGTAACTCCCGCCCGGCCGGCACGGGGGCGACCGGAACGGGGCCCGCCGGCGCCGCGTAGTCGGCGACGGTCACCGGCGCGGCCACGGGAAGCTGGCCGTCGCCGGGCGGGTGGGGCGTCGTCGGGTCGCTCATCGGGGCACCTTGGTCGTTCACTCTTCGTCCGCGGGGGAGGGCGCCGCCGCCTGCGGCGGGAGCTGCTCCTGCGGCTGCTGCGCGGGCGGCACGTACGCCAGGAACGGCGGCCGCCCATCGGCGGGCGGGGCCGCCTGGAGCACCTGCATGAGGATCTCGTTGCGGGCGCTCTCCTGCGCGATGTCCTCGGGATGGGCCAGGCGCAGCCGGTCGTAGAAGGCGAACCGGTTCATGTCGATGAGCGTGGCGATGGCCGTGCCGTACTCGGCCGCCAGCGCCACCGCGCCACGATAGGACGCGTACGCGATGCCGTACGGGACCAGCGCCAGCAGGAGCCAGGCGCCCTCCCGCCACATGAACGGGACCGTGACGACGGCGGCGAGCAGCCCGAGGACGGCCGTCCGCACGGCCAGCTCCATCTGGGTCCGCTGGTTGTTGAGGTAGGTGAGCTCCTCGGGCTGCGCGGTCATGGCCATGCGGGGAAGGGCCACCAGCGGGTCGATGCCGTACATCGAGCCCGCCCGCCGTTCGTGGCGGCGCAGCATGTTGCCGAGCCGGGTCGGCAGGATCTCCTCCGGCCGGTCCGGGTAGCCGGCCCTCAGGCGGCGCATCTCCGCGTTGAGCGCGTCGGCGCGCAGGGCCTCGACGGTCGTGTCAGGCGCGGACGGCTTGAGCTCGTCGTCCAGCCGGGCCAGGTACCAGGCGCTGGCGCCCATCCGGTCCTGGATCGTCAGGCAGCGGCGGCGGTGGTGCAGGGTGCGGGACAGGGCCAGCGGTCGCAGGAGCGGGCCGTTCCAGTAGCCCTCCATGAACTGGACGAGCATGAACTGCAGCGGGTTGGCCGCCAGCGCGCCCGCCACCGTGAAGATCGTCAGCAGGGCGGCGTCCGTCAGCTTGAGGCCGTCGAACACCTTCGACCAGTCGAGGCGGCCGTCCCAGGCGCCGCTTCGCATCAGCAGGTAGAGGTAGGTGGCGAACAGCGCGGACGGGATCACGCTGACCACCGTGAAGTAGCGGCCGATCCGCGTGATGCCACCGGACGCGCCCGTGATCAGGTTCGCCATCACCGACCCTCAGGAGGTTCTGAATTTCCCGTCGCAGTACACACATGTCATGACATCGCCGGTGGGCACGTTGAGCAAGCCGCATCCCGGCCAGGGGCACCTTAGCAGGGAGAAGTCGTGCCGGTTCGGGCAGTGCCACAGCCCGTCGTCCCCCAGCCTGCTGCCACCGGAGCAGCGCGGGCACGCGTGCCCCAGGATCCGGCCGTCCACGTCGCAGCGCCAGCCGTCGGGCCCGCCGTTGACCATGTAGTGGGTGTTGCGGGAGCTGAGCCGGCAGCGCGCCACCAGGAAGCGCCTGCCGCACGAGACGCAGGTGTGCCTCGGCGGCCGGGCCTGCTGCGGCGCGCCGCAGCGCCGGTGCGGGCAGCGCACGCCGCCGCCGGCCGATCCGCCCTGGCCCGGGGGCGTGATGGGCGGATGCGATTGGGTCAGCGACAGCATCACCCACAGGCGTACCGGCAGCCGCATAGGCCGATGATGAGGGATGGACCGGCTCCCGCCAAGACCGGCGCCCGGATCTTCCCTGCCGTCCTGTCAGCGGGCCCGGCTCCTGGTCCGGACCGCGGCGTCGAGGTCGGCGGCCAGGCGGGGCCGGCCCGTGGCGCGCAGGGCGGCCGAGAGCGTGGCCGCGGCGCGTTCGAGGTGCCGGGGGAGCGTGACGTGGTTCTCCAGCACCGGCAGGATGCGGCTGACCCGGTCCGCCAGCCGGTCGGCGTGGCGCGGCTCGACGTGCGGCAGGACGTCGGCGACGGCCAGCATGACCTCACCGGCGGGCTGGGAGTGGATGCTGTCGGCGGAGACGAACGCGATCTCCGTCAGGTGGTCGATCACCTCGGGCACGATGACGTCCGGGTACACCACGGGCAGCCGGTTCACGGCCGGCTCGTCCTGCGGCGACGGCGCCGTCACCCAGCGCTCGAACAGGTCGACGAGCATGCGCAGCGCGAGCAGCCCGAGGATCGGGTTGTGCTGGGCGCTGGAGTAGGCGTTCCAGGCCACGCCGGCGATCTGCTCCATCGCGTACGTGGGATCGGTCCGTACGTCGCGATGCTGGTCGAGGACGACGGCCCGGCTGACGGCGGCGGCCGTCCGCTCACGGGCGGCGGCCTCGCGCCCGCGCACGTGGCCGAGCACGTCGCCCGCCGACACGTAGGTGCCGACCGGGCCCTGCAGCACGATCTCCACCTCGCCGCCGAGCTCGCGCAGCACCGGCTCCAGCTCGGTCATCCTGATGTCGGCGACGAAGCCGAACGCGTCGGCGCGCACCTCGGTGGCGGGCTCGGCGGGTAGTGTCGGCGCGGCCCGGGTCCTGGCGACGAGGGCGCGGCGCTGGTAGCGGGCGTGCAGGGCGGCGTCGCGGATGTAGGGCAGCACGCTGGTGGGCCGCATCTGGTCGATGGTGCCGTAGATCAGCGTCACCAGCATGACGAGCGCGACCATGGTGAACACCAGCAGGAACACCGCCCCGAACGCCAGCGGGTTGTCCGGCCGGGCCGCGGCCAGCAGCAGGAACGCGTACAGCGACAGCCCGAGGAAGAAGCCGAACGGGACCTGGTTGCCGCGCCGCCGCAGGAACTGGTCGAAGACGATCGGCGTGTAGACGGAGGCGTTCTGCTGGACGGCCACCAGCAGCACCGAGAACGTCAGCGAGGCGATGCTGAGCACCGCCGGGGCCACCTGGGTGAGCAGCTCGACCGCCGCGTCCGTGGGAATGGCGGACTCCAGGCGGCGCCGGACGGCGCCGGACGGCGGCGAGCGTCGGCAACGTGGAGAGGTCGAGCCATATCGTCACGGCGGCGAACAGCGCGAACGCGGCGAGCATCGCCAGCGGCACCCTGAGGAACTCGGCGAAGGCCCGGCCGAGCCGCCGCCGCCGGCTGGGCCCGCCGCGCACCTCCACCTGGAGCGGATGGTGGCGCGGGTGCCGAGGGTCGTACGCCGGCGGCTCCGTCACCCTCCCACATCCATGATCGCCCCATACCCGCCCAGGTCAGAGCGCTAACAGCGGCGGTTCAGCGCCGCTTCTCGACGGCCGCCACGACGTAGGCGGCGGCCCGGTCGAGGTCGGCGAACCCGGGCCGGGCGCCGGTGAGCTTGATGCCGACGGCGACGTTCGTCATGCGGAAGGAGACCTCCGAGGTGTACTGCTTGCGCATGAAGGAGAACGGGCTGCGCTGGGTGAAGCTGAACGCCTCGTCGCCGATGTCCGGGCCGGCGCGGACCTTGGTGCCGGGGGTGCGCCTCGGCTCCTGCTTCATGTTCTTGACCTGCAGGTCGTGGAAGTTCTCCGCGCCCCAGACGCTCGGCGTCAGGTACGCCATCACGACCATGGTGGCGTTGTCCGGGCCGGTCCAGCGGCAGTGATACTCGCTGAAGAACTGCTCCTTGGCCGGTCCGCCGAACACCTTGCGCGCCTGGGCGGCGGTCAGCAGGTCGCACGCCTCGAAGGCGTTCGTGAACAGCTTCGCCGTGCCGGAGGCGGACGGCAGCGCCGTCACGGGCGAGAACGGCCGGATCACGGGAGCGGTGTACGGGAACACCTTCGGCAGCACGACGGCCACCGCCGCGGCCGTCAGCCCGACGGCCAGCAGCGCGCCCAGCACGATCGGCGCACGACGGCGGCGCAGCCGGCCGGGCGCGGTGCGGTCGTCGTCCAGGGCGCCGGCCTCGCGGGCGACCCCTTCCATCGCGGCCGCCGCCTGGGCGGGGGAACAGCGGCGGGCCGGGTCCTTGTCCAGGAGGGCGCCGAGCACGGGCGCCATCGGGCCGGCCCGCCGGGCCGGGGCGGGCTCCTGCGTCAGCGCCGCCGCGATCGCGGCCGCCGGGCTGGCCCGGGCGAACGGGGCGACGCCTTCCACGGCGGTGAACAGCGTCGCGCCCAGCGACCACAGGTCGGAGTGCGGGCCGCCGGGCTCGCCGCGCAGCCGCTCGGGCGCGATGTAGCCGGGCGAGCCGGACAGCATGCCGCCCTGGGTGATCGCCTCGTTCCCGGCGACGGTGGCGATGCCGAAGTCGGTCAGCAGCACCCGGCCGTCGTCGGTGAGCAGCACGTTGGCGGGCTTGACGTCGCGGTGCAGCACGCCCGAGGCGTGCGCGGCGCCGAGCGCGTCGAGCATCCGCAGCCCGATCGCGGCGACCCGGCCGGGCGGCAGCGGCCCGCGCTCGCGGACCACCTGTTCCAGGGAGCGGCCCCGGACGAACTCCATGACGATCCACGGCAGCCCGCCGTCGAGGACGACGTCGTGGACGGTGACGATCGACGGGTGGGAGCGCAGCCGGGCGGCGGCCCGCGCCTCGCGCAGCGTGCGCTCGGTCAGCTCGGCCCGCTCGCTCTCGCCGAGGCCGGGCGGCAGCCGGATCTCCTTGACGGCGACCTCCTGCTGGAGGAGCTCGTCCTCGGCCCGCCAGACGGTGCCCATGCCGCCCTGCCCGATCGGGGCCAGCAGCCGATAGCGGCCGGCGAGCGGCGTCACCACGGCCGACGCGGCCGGCCCCGGACTCCTGCGCTCGCGCTCGCCCCTGCCATCCGTGCCTCCAGCCGATCTCTGGCTCCTGCGGACAGGCACGATATTAGGGGCGAGCGGGACAGATGCGCGGGCTTTCGATCAATCGGACCCGACACCCGGTCAGACGGGGTTGTCAGTCGGTGCCGAACTCCATCGCGGCGTTGTCGAGCAGCTCGTCGTCGGGCACCTCGCCCCGGGAGGCGATCACTTCGGCGCCGCCCTCGGGCATCTCGCCGATCAGCTCGGTCGGGGCCGGCTGCGCGGCGCCGATCAGCGCCTGCTGCGGGCTGCCGACCATGCCGAGCCCGGCGTACTGCTCCAGCTTGGCGCGGGAGTCGGCGATGTCGAGGTTGCGCATGGTGAGCTGGCCGATGCGGTCGGACGGGCCGAACGCGGAGTCCTCGGTGCGCTCCATCGACAGCTTGTCGGGGTGGTAGCTGAACGCCGGGCCGGACGTGTCGAGGATCGAGTAGTCCTCGCCGCGCCGCAGCCTCAGCGTCACCTCGCCGGTGACGGCCGTGCCGACCCACCGCTGCAGCGACTCGCGCAGCATCAGCGCCTGCGGGTCGAGCCAGCGGCCCTCGTACAGGAGCCTGCCCAGGCGGCGGCCCTCGTTGTGGTAGCTGGCGAGGGTGTCCTCGTTGTGGATGGCGTTGACCAGGCGCTCGTAGCAGATGTGCAGCAGCGCCATGCCCGGCGCCTCGTAGACGCCGCGGCTCTTGGCCTCGATGATCCGGTTCTCGATCTGGTCGGACATGCCGATGCCGTGGCGGCCGCCGATGGCGTTGGCCTCCAGCACCAGGTCGACGGCGGTGGGGAACTCCTTGCCGTTGATCGTCACCGGGCGGCCGCGGTCGAAGCCGATCGTGACGTCCTCGGTGGCGATCTCGACGTCCGGGTCCCAGAAGCGCACGCCCATGATCGGGTCGACCAGCTCGATGCCGGCGTCGAGGTGCTCCAGCGCCTTGGCCTCGTGGGTGGCGCCCCAGATGTTGGCGTCGGTGGAGTAGGCCTTCTCGGAGCTGTCACGGTAGGGCAGGCCGTGCGCGAGCAGCCACTCCGACATCTCCTTGCGGCCGCCGAGCTCGCTGACGAAGTCGGCGTCGAGCCACGGCTTGTAGATGCGCAGGGCCGGGTTGGCGAGCAGGCCGTAGCGGTAGAACCGCTCGATGTCGTTGCCCTTGAAGGTGGAGCCGTCTCCCCAGATCTGCACGCCGTCCTCCAGCATGGCGCGCACCAGCAGGGTGCCGGTGACGGCCCGCCCGAGCGGGGTGGTGTTGAAGTAGGCGCGCCCGCCGGAGCGGATGTGGAACGCGCCGCAGGTCAGCGCGGCGAGCCCCTCTTCCACGAGGGCGGCGCGGCCGTCGACGAGCCGGGTGACCTCCGCGCCGTAGGCCGTCGCGCGGCCGGGCACCGAGGCGATGTCGGGCTCGTCGTACTGGCCGATGTCGGCGGTGTAGGTGCAGGGGACGGCGCCCTTCTCGCGCATCCACGCGACCGCTACGGACGTGTCGAGGCCGCCGGAGAAGGCGATCCCGACACGTTCACCGACAGGCAGGGAGGTGAGTACCTTGGACACGAGGTGAAGTATATACATACTTCTGCATGACCATGCAATGCGCCTCCCCTATGTGGCCGGCTCCAGCCCCGTGAGCAGGTTGAACGTGCCCGTGAGCTGGTTGAGCGCGACCAGGGCCGGCAGCTCGGCGATGATCCGGTCGCTCCAGCCGTGCGCCCGCAGCCCGGCCACGTCGGCGTCGGTGATCGACGAGGGCTCGGCCAGCAGGCGGACCGCGAGCTCGATCAGCGCCGTCTCGCGGGCGTCGGTGGAGGCGCCCTGGCGGGCCAGCGCGATGTCGCTCTCGCTCAGCCCGGCCGCCCGCGCCGCCTCCGCGTGCGCCTGGAGGCAGTACGCGCAGCCGATCCACTCCTGGACGGCCAGTGAGACCTTCTCGCTGAGCGCGCGGGGCAGCTTGACGCGCTTCATGGCCCGCGAGAAGTCCAGGTAGCCCTGGAGCGTGGCGGGGGAGTGGGCCATGGTGGCGACCATGTCGCCCACGCCGCCTCTCCTGCTGACGATGTCCTCGAGCAGTTCCCGGGACTTGCCGGGGGCCTCGGCGGGCTCCAGGGGGGTCAGGCGTCGCATGCGTCCTCCTCGATCTCGATACCGTACCCCCCTAAGGTATATGACGGGCCGGAAAATTCCCGCCGGGCGGGCCCGGCGGGAAAGGGCCGGTCAGGGCAGCGGCTCGCTCATCGGGTCGGTGTAGGGCGAGCGGGGCTCGAAGGCGGCCGACGCCAGCGGGTCGCGCAGCGACTCGCCCGCCCGGTCGCCGACCTGATCCATCAGCTCGCGCACCCGCGCCTGCGCGGTCGCCGCCGCGTCCGCGTCGACGACCTTGCTCAGCATGAGCAGCGTGCGCGCCTCCAGCAGCGGCGTGCGCATCTGGCGGAACAGCGCCGCCGCCCGTTGCAGGCAGCCGGCCGCGTCGGCCTGGTCGCCCGCCGCCAGCGCCAGCTCGCCGAGGCCGCCCAGCGCGTGCGCCTCCGCGAGGCGGTGGCGGGAGCTGCTGGCCACCGTGAGCGCCTTGCGCAGCAGCGGCTCGGCCTCCTGCAGCTTGCCCTGCCGCAGCCGGGCCACGCCCAGCCCGTGCAGGGCGAACGCCTCCCCGATGGTGTCGCCGATCTCCTGCACGACCGCCAGCGACTCCTCGAACGCCCCCGCCGCGATGGCCACCTCGCGCGCCCGCAGGTGCACGTGGCCCATCCGGTGCAGCACCTGGGCGGTCACCCGCCGGTTGCCGCCGCCCTTGCTGCGCACCAGGGCCTCGGCCAGCAGCATCTTGGCCCCGTCGATGTCGTCGCAGTCGGCCTTGATCTGCGCCAGGTTGTGCAGCGTGTGCGCGGCGCCGATCTGGTCGCCGATGGCCGAGAACATCCGCAGGGCGTGCTGGAGGTGGCCCATCGCCGCCTCCATGCGGCCGTTCATCCGCTCCAGCACGGCGATGTTGCGGGTCGTCTTGGCGATCTGCAGCTCCGCCCCGACCTCCTCGAACAGCGTCAGCGCCGCCTCGAAGTCGCGCGCGGCGTCGTCGAAGCGCTGTTCGGTCAGCGACAGCGAGCCCCTGGCGTACAGCATCTCGGCCTGGCCGCGCCGGTCGCCTCCCGCACGGGCCGCCTCCAGGGCGATCTCGTGCGTCTCGCGCCAGTCGTCCAGGTAGACGCGCAGCTCGAAGAAGGTCTCGGCGTTCATCGCCAGCCGCCAGCACAGCTCCACCAGCCCGGCCTGGGCCGCCTGCCTGATGCCGGCGAGCAGCACGTGACGTTCGCGCTCGAACCAGGCGATCGGCTTGGCGACCAGCCGCTCGATCAGCTCCTCCGGCAGCGGCGAGGGGATCTCGTGCGCCGGGTGCGGGCCGGGCGAGGGGCCGTACTCGCGGCGGCGGGCCGCCTGCGTCAGGTGGAGCAGCGCGCTGAGCACCCGGGCCAGTGCCTCCGAGCGCATGTCCGGCGTCTCCTCGGCGGCCAGCCGCTCGCGCGCGTAGACGCGGATGAGGTCGTGGAAGCGGTACTGCACGCCGACGTGCCGCCCGGTGCCCAGCACCTCGACGAGCTGGGCGTCGGCCAGGTCGTCGAGCAGGTCCTGCACGTCGGCGAGCGGCTGGTCGAGCAGCGCGGCCCCGGTCCAGGCGGAGAAGACGTGCGCGTCGAGGATCGCCAGCCGCCGGAACAGGCGGCGCGCCTGCTCGCTGATGCCCTCGTAGGTCAGCGACAGGCTGGCCCGGATGCCCATGTCGCCGTGCATGAGCTCGTCCAGCCTGCGGGCCTCGTCCCGCAGCCGCTCCACCAGCTGCTCGACACCCCAGTACGGGCGCGCGGCCATGCGGGCGCCGGCGATGCGCAGCGCGAGCGGCAGGTAGCCGCACAGCTCGGCCAGCGCGGCGGCGGCCTCGGGCTCGGCCCACACCCGGTCGGCCCCGGCGATCCTGGACAGCATGTCGACCGACTGGGCGGCGTCGAACAGGCTGACGTCCACCTGGGTCGCCCCGGCCAGCGCGCCGAGCCGGCTGCGGCTGGTGACGATGACGGCCGAGGCGGGATTGCCCGGCAGCAGCGGCAGCACCTGGCTCTCGGAGGCGGCGTCGTCGAGCACGATGAGCATGCGCCGGTCGGCCAGGAGCATGCGGTACATCTCGGCCCGCTCCTCCAGCGTCTCCGGCAGCGCGGTGCCCGACACGCCGAGCGCGCGCAGGAAGCGTTCGAGCACCTGCATCGGGCTGGCCGGGCGGGAGACGCCGCCGTGCAGGTCGGCGTAGAGCTGGCCGTCGGGGAAGTGCTCGGCCACGCTGTGCGCGGTGTGCACCGCGACCGTGGTCTTGCCGATCCCGGCCCGGCCGGCGATGGCGACGATGGGCACGGCGAAGCGGGCCGCGCCGTCGGGCGGCTCCGTCAGCCTCTTCTTGATCTCGTCGAGCTGGCTCTGGCGCCCGATGAAGTCCGCGATGCCGGCGGGCAGCATGCCCGGCACGGAGGAGGGGCCGGGACGCGGCTCGACGGTGACGAGCGTGGGCGGCGCGGGCGCTTCGAGGCTCTCGTCGGCCGTGAGGATGGCCGATTCGAGCTGTTGTAATCGCTCGTTGGGCTCGATCCCCAGCTCCTCGATCATCATGCGGCGGGCGTCGCGGTAGACCTGGAGCGACTCGGCCTGCCGGCCCGACCGGTAGAGGGCGGTCATGAGCTGGGCGATGAAGCGCTCGCGCAACGGGTGGATGCTGACCAGGCCGGTGAGCTCGCCGACCAGCTCGTGGTGGCGGCCGAGCTCCAGCTCCAGCTGGATGCAGTCCTCGTTGGCGGTGATGCGCTGCTCAGTGAGCTGACCGGCGATGGCCTGCAAAAGCCGGCTCTCGATGCCGTCGAGCGCGGGGCCGCGCCACAGCCCGAGCGCCTCGCGGTAGTGGCGGATGGCCTCTTCGGGGTTGCGGTCGTCGCGGAGCTTGCGCGCCCTGGCCACCAGGGTCTCGAAGACGCGGGCGTCGATCTCGCCGGGCTCGGCCAGGAGCGCGTATCCCTGCGGCTTGGTCACGATCATGTCGGGCCGGCCGTGCGCGGCGAACACGCGGCGCAGGGCCGAGATGCAGATCTGCACCTGGGCGCGGGAGGTCGCGGGCGGTTCGTCGTCGTAGATGGCTTCCATCAGCCGGGTCATGGCGACAGGCCGATCTGCGTTCAGAAGCAGCGCGGCCAGGATGATTTGCTGGCGCGTGCCACCCAGTTCGAGATTTCTCCCGTCGGCGGTGGCTTCGAGTGCCCCCAGTAGTCGAAACTCCACGCACATCTCCTTGATGAAGCCGCCGCCCTCTTCGGCAACCGTCCAGGCCCCCCGGCCGGACAAGATGCGGGGCGGAATTTGGCTGACACCATATTTGAGATTATGGCCCCAAGGTTGCCTGGTGGGGTGCTGGCTATATTACAAGATCGGCAGGCATTTATCGCGATGGTCGCGTCTGTGAAGTTCGGCCGATTTGTGCGTTACACTACAGTGTTGGGCCACTTGTGGCCACAGGGTAATCCCCATTAAACCGCGAAACGGCCGAGACCCTGAGGTCGTCGGCCGCTCGCTCGGGATGCTCAGCCCCAGGGGTCGCCAGGGCCGTTGAACGCGCTGCCCCAGGGGTCGCCGGGGCCGGCCGGGGCGCTGCCCCACGGGTCGCCGGGGCCCTGCTCGGTGGCGGACGCGGTCGCCGCGTATGCCGGCACGGTCGAACCCAGGGCCAGGAAAGCGGCTGCGGCCGCCGCGAGAACGATGATCGACATGCGGATCCTGGCGGCGCTTGTGGCGATGGTCCGGCCCATGGTGCGTACCTCCGTCTGGATGTCGCGGCGCTCTCCCCGCCGCTCGGCCCAAACGCTCGCACCGGCCACCATCGACCCCATATCGGCGCGCTTCCGGCGCGCCATTCGAGCAGGTCGGCGGCCATTCCCCGGCACGCTTCCCGGGAAAACCCCGCAATCGGCGATAAGGCGTCCGCCGGCCCGCCGCGGGCCCCGATAAGTGCCCGATAGCGCGGCGGCAATCCGGCGATAGCGCGACGAAGGCGCGGCGATAGCGGCCGCCGCAACCCTTGTCGCGAGCCCGGGTGGCGCGAGCACGCGGCGGGTCACTCGGGTGGCCAACAGGCCCGGGGGGCGACCACCTGGGCGCGGACGAAACCGCGGCAGAGGGAACTCCTGAACAGGTGGCGTTTGATGGGGATTGACGTGCAGGCGCTGGACAGTGTCTACGGGCGGCCGGCCGCCAGCGTGGACGTGCGTCTGGACCGCGCCGACAACGGTCACTGGGTGATCGACGCCCAGTCGGTGACCGATCACGAAGGGCGCGTCAAGGAGTGGCGGGAGCACCGGCTCGACCGCGGCCTGTACAGAATTGTCTTCGGAAGTGATCGCTACTTC
Source organism: Nonomuraea sp. NPDC003214 (assembly GCF_053590035.1). Classification (NCBI taxonomy): domain Bacteria; kingdom Bacillati; phylum Actinomycetota; class Actinomycetes; order Streptosporangiales; family Streptosporangiaceae; genus Nonomuraea; species Nonomuraea sp. NPDC003214. The sequence goes on from NZ_JBSFSX010000005.1 coordinate 333,218, forward strand.
GTGAGCCTCGGGCTCACAGCCGCTTATCCGGAGATCGTCGTCGTGTTCCGCATGACGGACGAGGCGTGCACCTATCAAATTAACGTTCTGCTCTCGCCGCACTCTTATTCCGCCTATTTCGGCTCGTTCAACTGAGTAGGGCGCGCGATGAACACCAATCGGTATGACGCATTTCCGCTGATCCCGCTCCACGACCGGACGTGGCCCACGGCCGCGATCACCGCCGCGCCGCGCTGGCTGTCGACAGACCTGCGCGACGGCAACCAGGCGCTCGCCAGGCCGATGGGCCCCGAGCGCAAGCTGGCCATGTTCGAGCTCCTGGTGAGCATGGGCTACCGGGAGATCGAGGTCGGCTTCCCGTCGGCCAGCCAGGACGACCACGACTTCGTCCGCCTCCTCGTCGAGGAGGACCGCATCCCCGACGACGTGCGCATCACCGCGTTCGTGCCCGCCCGCGAGGACCTGGTGGAGCGGACCGTGGAGAGCCTGCGCGGGGCCGCCAGGGCGACCCTGCACCTCTACAACGCCACCTCGCCGGCCATCCGCAGCCTGGTGTTCGGCATGGACCGCGAGCAGTGCCGCGAGCTGGCCGTGCACGGCACCCGCCTGGTCATGGCCTACGCCGACAAGCTCATCCCCGGCTGCGACCTGGCCTTCCAGTACTCGCCCGAGCACTTCAACGACACCGAGCCGGACTTCTCCCTGGAGGTCTGCGAGGCGGTCATGGACGTGTGGGAGCCCGGCCCGGACCGGCCGATCATCCTCAACTTCCCCACGACCGTCGAGCGCTCGACCCCGAACGTCTTCGCCGACCAGATCGAGTGGATGCACCGCAACCTGTCCAGGCGCGAGCACATCTGCCTGTCGGTGCACACCCACAACGACCGCGGCACCGGCGTGGCGGCGGCCGAGCTGGCCCTGATGGCCGGGGCCGAGCGGATCGAGGGCTGCCTGTTCGGCAACGGCGAGCGGGCCGGCAACGTGTGCCTGGTGACGCTCGGCATGAACCTCTACACCCAGGGCATCGACCCCGGCATCGACTTCTCCGACCTGGACCGGGTCCGCCGGGTCGTGGAGAGCTGCACCGGCATCCCGGTGCCCGCGCGGCACCCGTACGGCGGTGACCTGGTCTACACGGCGTTCTCCGGCGCCCACCAGGACGCGATCAAGAAGGGGTTCGACGCGCTGGAACGGGAGTCGGCGCGGACCGGGCTCGCGCCGTCGGAGCTGCCGTGGAGCATGCCGTACCTGCCGGTCGACCCCAGGGACGTGGGCCGGACGTACGAGGCCGTCGTGCGCATCAACAGCCAGTCGGGCAAGGGCGGGCTGGCCTACGTGATGAGCGCCAGGCACGGGCTCACGCTGCCCCGGCCGCTGCAGATCGACTTCGCGCAGGTCGTGCAGGCGCTGGCGGAGGCCGAGGGCGGCGAGATCCCGCCGGAGCGCGTCCGGGAGGTCTTCGAGGCCACGTATGCGGTCGCGCAGGCGCCTCCGGCGGTGGAGGGCGCCACGGTCGAGCTCTACCTCGACGGCCCCGCGTACGGCGGGGCGGCCTGGGCCGGGACGCTCCGCACGCTGCGCGCGGCCCTGGCCGACAAGGGCTTCGACGTGCGCGCCGTCCACCACATGGGCGGCCCGGCGGGCGAGCGCGAGGAGGTGGCCGTCTACGCGCGGTTCGGCGACGGCGACCGGGCGGTGTGGGGCGCCGGCATCCGCGGCGACGTCGAGGCGGCCGTGCTCGCCGCCGTCGGGTCGGCCGTGGCGCGGTCCTGGCCCGCCGTGCCCGCGCCGGCCGTGCCCGCGCCGCCCGCCCCGCGCCCCCCGGCGGACCCCGAATGCCGACGTCAGCGGCCCGTTCCGGCCCGGGCACGGCGGTTGATAGCCGGACGATAAGGAAGCGATGGGCCCCCGGCATAGCGTTCGGACCAGGCAGCGAATCCGAGGTGAGGATCATGAGACGCACCCAGGTGCGGAAGCGCAGGCCGCGAACGCGTGACGGCGGCCACCGCTACTGGCTCGACCTGCGGACACCGTCAGGACGGGTCCTGCCGATCTGACCGCGGCGATTCGAGGGGAGACGGCCATGGGACTGATCGAACGACACGAGGAGCTGGCTGCTCTGGAGTCGCTCCTCGCCAACGCGGTGCTGAGCCGGGGCCGGATCGCCCTGGTCAGCGGCCCCGTCGCGACGGGCAAGAGCACGCTGCTGCGCTCCCTGGCCGAGCAGGCCATCGAGCTCGGCGCGCTGGCCGTCTCGGCGACCGGCTCGCTCATGGAGCGCGACCTGCCGCTCGGCGTGCTGCGCCAGCTCATCCAGGACGCCCCCCTCCCCGAGGCCGACCACGCCCGCGCGATGGCCCTCATCGAGGAGGGCAGCCGGGCCGCGACCATGGCCGGGCCCGAGGCCGACCAGCTCGTCGACGCCCAGGTGGTGCACGCGCTCTGCACGGTCCTGCTGGACCTGTCGGAGCGGTGCCCGCTGGTGATCGCCGTCGACGACGTGCACCACGCCGACCGCACCTCGCTGCTCTGCCTGGCCTACCTCGCCAGGCGGGCCAGGAGCGCCAGGATCGTGGCCGTGTTCGCGCACTCGGACCGGATGCGCTGCGCCGACGCGTACTTCGAGACCGACCTGCTGCGCCAGCCGCATTGCCGCAGGCTCCAGCTCTCGCCGCTGTCGCGCGAGGGCGTCGAGGAGCTGATGGCGGCCGAGCTCGGCACGGAGGCGACCGAGCGCTTCGCCAAGGAGTGGTACACGCTCAGCGGCGGCAACCCGTTGCTGGCCGGCGCGCTGGCCGAGGACTACCGCGAGTACCTGCGCTCGGTGGGCGAGCCGCCGCCGGAGCCGGTCGTCGGCGACCAGTTCGGCCAGGCGGTGCTGTCGTGCCTGCAGCGCGGGCACCCGCAGACGATGCGGGTGGCGCGCGGGCTCGCCGTGCTGGGCGAGACCGACGGGCTCGACCGGCTGCTCGGCATCGCGCCGATCGACATCAGCAGGGAGCTGCTCTCGCTCGGCGCGGCCGGGCTGGTCTCCGGCCGCGACTTCCGCCACCAGTCGGTCTGCCGCGCCGTCCTGGCGGGCATCGACCAGCAGGAGCGCATGGACCTGCACCGCCGGGCCGCCGAGGTGGCGCACGACGCGGGCATGACGCCCTGCGTGGTCGCCGACCACCTGCTGCAGGCGGCCCGGGTGGAGGCGCCCTGGGTGCTGCCCACGCTGGAGGAGGCCGCCAGGAACGCGCTGCGCGCCGGCCAGGTCGAGTCGGCCGTGGCCTACCTGCGGCTGGCCTGGCGCGAGTGCGACGACGAGCAGCGCCGGTTGAAGATCATGACGATGCTGGTGCGGGCCGAGTGGCGGATCAACCCGGCCGCGCCCGCCGGTCACCTGGCCGAGCTGGCCGAGGCGGTGAACCGGGGCAGCCTGCGCGGCGGCGACGTGGTCGTGCTGGCCCGCGCGCTGCTGTGGCACGGCCGCTTCGACGACGCCCGCGACGTGCTGGAGCAGCTCGGCGAGGAGGGCGAGGCCGCCGACCACGAGACGATGGCGGAGATGGTCGTCGCCCAGCTGTGGCTGCGCGTCACCCACCCGCCGCTGCTGACGGGCCTGCCGCGCCCGGCGGGCCGCCGCGCGCTGGCGGGCCTGGTGTCGGTGGCCGTCAACCGGCGGGTGGAGGCCACGCTGGCGCTCGCGGAGGTGCTCACGCGGGGCCCGCGCGAGGAGAGCATGAACGCGGTGGAGCGCATCCTGGAGGACTCCCACCTTGACGAGATGTCGATGGACACCGTGGAGAACGCGTTGCTCGCCCTCACCTACGCGGGCCGCTGCGACCGCGCGGTGCCGTGGTGCGAGCGGTTCAGCGCCGAGGCGATGTCCAGGCAGGCGCCCAGCCGGCAGGCCAGGCTCGCGGCGATCCGCGCCGAGATCGCGATCCGGCAGGGCGACATGCCCGCCGCCGCGCACCACGCCCGCATCGCGCTCGACACCATCCCGATGAGCAGCTGGGGCGTCGCCATCGGCGGGCCGCTGAGCAGCCTGATCATCGCGCTGACGGCGATGGGCAGGTACGACGCGGTCCGCGAGTACCTGGACCGGCCGGTGCCCGAGACGATGTTCCAGACGCGCTACGGCCTGCACTACCTGTACGCGCGCGGGCGCTACAGCCTGGCCAACGAGTACTTCGCGCTGGCGCTGCGCGACTTCCAGCGCTGCGGGGAGCTCATGGTCACCTGGAACCTGGACACGCCCGGCCTGATCCCGTGGCGTGCCGACGCGGGGGAGGCGTGCCTGCGGATGGGGCACGTCGGGGAGGCCAGGGAGCTCATCGAGACCCAGCTGAGCATGTGCGGCGCCGAGCTGCGCCGGGGCCGGGGGATCGCGCTGCGGCTGCAGGCGGCCGTCTCCGAGCCGGCTCGCCGTCCGGCCCTGCTGCGGCAGGCGACCGAGTACCTGCAGATGGCCGGCGACCGCTACGAGCTGACCCGGGCGCTGTTCGACCTGGTGGAGGCGTACGACTCGTTGGGCGAGTACCGGCGCGCCCGGACGATCGCGGGCCGGGCGCAGGCGGCGGCGCGCGAGTGCCGGGCCGAGCCGATGATCGACGCGCTGAGCCGCGCCGACGACCCGAGCGTGGTGCCGGCGCCGCTGCCGAGCGAGCTGATCGGCGTGCTGAGCGACGCCGAGCGGCGGGTGGCCTCGCTGGCCGCGGCCGGCTACGCCAACCGGGAGATCGCGGCGCGACTCTACATCACGCTCAGCACGGTCGAGCAGCACCTCACCCGCACCTACCGCAAGCTGAACATCAGGAGGAGGGTGGACCTTCCGCTGGTCGTCGAGTTCGACAGCCAGGTGGAGCACTGACGGAGTTGCGCGCTCCCGCCGCCCGGCCACACGGTCGGAGGCGGAGGTGCGTGATGGAGCCGATCGCCGAACTGATCACCGTCCGGGGGAACGCGACCCCGGAGGAGCTGGAGGCCGTCGTCCTGGCCGTCACCCGGCTGGTGGCGCGGGCCAGGGCCAGGTCCGAGGAGGAGCGGGCCTGGTCGGACCCGGCCGCGCTGGTGCGCCGGCCGGTCGCGGGGAGCTGGCGGCTCAGCGGCTGGGCCGGCTGACCTCTCCCATCCGCATTCGTGCTATTCGTGGCGATTTGGGCTACCACCGCAATCTGCGAAAAGCCCCCTCCCGCCGCCGAACGCATCCTGTTGAGGTGCCCGGCCCTACGGCCGGTCGAGTCGGTAGGCGAGGAGAGGTCCCACGATGTCGACACTTTTCGGTTCGCTCCGCAGGCTCGTGCTCGCCCCGTCCCTGGCCGAGGTGACGTTCGCCGGACGCGGCTTCCCCGGCCCGCCCACCGCCGACACCGAGCGGCTGGAGGCGATCCCGCAGGCCGTCGTCTGCGGCTTCGAATGGGGCATCGACGCGCGTGACCAGTGGGAGGTGCAGCGCAGGCTCGACCTGGTCGCCGCAGACCACCGCGGCTTCGCCTACGAGGGCGCGACCATGGCCTTCACCGTGCTCGACGCCATGGGCGGCGGGCGGCGGCACCGCACCCGGGACCTGCTGCTCGGCCCGGGGCAGCCGCACATCTTCCTCGCCTACATCGGCATCGGCTTCGCCATGGCCCGGCTGCCCAGGCCGCTGTGGAAGAAGGTGCTGCCCGACCTTTCCGGCTCGCCCTACCACCCGGTGATGAGCTGGCTCGCGGTCGACGGCTACGGCTTCGACCTGGCCTACTTCCACACCCGGCGGTACGTCGACGAGCAGCGGGTGCCCGCCCCGTACCCGTGGCGCGGCGAGCCCGGCTACTTCCCCCGGGCGGCCGACCAGGGCGTGGGCCGCGCCCTGTGGTTCATCCACGGCGGGCGGGTTCCCGACGTCGCCGCCGCCGTGCGGCGCTTCGCCACCGCCCGGCAGGCCGACCTGTGGAGCGGCGTCGGCCTGGCCGCCACGTTCGCGGGCGGCAGTGCGGCCGGCAGTGCGGGTGGCAGTGCGGGCGGCGCGCTGGCCGCGCTGCGCGAGGAGGCCGGCGAGCACCGCGACGAGCTCGCCCAGGGCTCGGTGTTCGCGCTCAAGGCCCGCCACTACTCCGGCCACGTCCCCGCGCACAGCGAGGCCGCCGGGAACGTGCTCACCGGCCTGTCCGTCGAGGCCGCCGTCGCGCTCGCCGACGACACCGCGGTCGGGCCCGGCCGTCCCGGCGGCGTCCCGGATTACGAGCAGTGGCGCCGCAACGTACGCGCGCATTTCGCGGTTGAAAACGCCGCACGATGATCCCGCATTAACGCGGTAAGCACGACCGGAGTTGCCCGAAGATTCCACGTCATGTGTCAATGAGAAGACAGTACCTGCTGGTTGAGCGGTGAAGGGTTGTTATGGCCGGCCTGCTTCGATCGCTGAGAAAGCGAATACTTACCCCCAGTGTCACGGAGACCAAGCTTGCCGTCCGCGGTTTCCATGTAAAAAACGAGGCGGCCCGTGAATTATTGGAGAAAGTTGGCGAGATATTCCTCACCGGTTTCGCGTACGCCGCCGAGTCGCGCACTCCCGCTGAGGCGGAGGACCGGCTGGAGCAGATCCCCGACCGGTTCCGCGGCTTCGCCTACGAGGGCGCCGGGATGGGGCTCGCCGTGCTGGACTGCGCCTCCCTCGCCAACCTGCGCAGGGTGAAGGGCACGCTCGCCGGGCGCGGCGACCGCCACAACTACATGATCTACGTCGGGATCGGCTGGGCCATGGCCCGGCTGCCCCGCTTCCTGTGGCCGGACCCCGCCCAGCTCGACCCGCTGCTGCTGTGGCTCGTGCACGACGGCTACGGCTTCCACCAGGCGTACTTCCACACCGACAAGTACGTGCGCCGGCAGGTGCGCGAGACGCGCTTCCCCTGGCCCGCCGGGCACGAGGCGTACGCGGCCCGCGCCGTCGACCAGGGCATCGGCCGCGCCCTGTGGTTCGTCGGCGGCACCGACGTCGGGCAGGTGACGTCGCTCATCGAGAGCTTCCCCGAGGAGCGCCGCCCCGACCTGTACGCGGGCACCGGCCTGGCCGCCACCTACGCGGGCGGCGCCACCGGCGACGAGCTGTGGGAGCTGCGCGACCGGGCCGGCCCCTACCGAGGCCAGCTCGCCCAGGGCAGCGCCTTCGCCGCCGAGGCCAGGATCCGGGCCGGGCTCCTCGGCCCGCACACCCGCCAGGCCACCGCCATCCTCTGCGGCACCACGGCCGAGCAGGCCGCCGAGATCTGCATCCAGTCCATGCCCGCACCGTCCCTGCCGGGGGAGCTGCCCGCCTTCGAGATCTGGCGGCAGCGGATAGCCGGCGAATTCGTCTCCCTTGGAGGTGTCACCCCGTGACCACGGTAGCCACCTGGCTGCGCCGGCAACAGGCCGGAGTCGTCGCCCTCGTGGTGATGGCCGCCCTGTTCGTCATCGGCAGCCCGTCCTTCGCCTCCGACGAGGAGAAGGCGGAGCTGGCCGGCGCGTACGCGTTCAAGCCGCTGAGCATCGCCCTGCCGTCGGACCTGCCGCAGCAGACCATCCGCGCGGTGAACCAGCGCTACACGCACATTGACGCCTGGATCTCCTCCGTCGGGGCCGGGATCGCCATGAACGACCTCGACATGGACGGCCTGTCGAACGACCTGTGCGTCACCGACCCCCGCATCGACCGGGTCGTGGTGACCCCCACGCCGGGCGCGCGCTCGGACCGCTACAAGCCGTTCGCGCTGTCCACCGGCACGCTGCCGATGAACGACGCGATCGCCCCCATGGGCTGCCTCGCCGGTGACTTCAACGAGGACGGCCGCACCGACGTCCTGACGTACTACTGGGGCCGCACCCCGGTCGTCCACCTGGCCAAGGCCGGGGCCACGACGCTGTCCGCGGACGCGTTCACGGCCACCGAGCTGGTGCCCGGCGCCGGCGGCGCCACCTACACCGGGCCGCAGTGGAACAGCAACACCGCCACCACCGCCGACTTCGACGGCGACGGCCACCTCGACATCTTCATCGGCAACTACTTCCCCCACGGCCCCGTGCTCGACGACACGGTCAACGGCGGCGTCGAGATGAACGACTCGATGTCCGGCGCGGTCAACGGCGGCGAGAACTACTTCTTCCGCTGGACCGGCGTCACCGCGGGCGCCCCGTCCTTCGACCGGCTCGACAACGTGCTGGACAAGGACGTCTCCAAGGGCTGGGAGCTCGGCGCCAGCACCGCCGACCTGGACGGCGACCTGCTTCCCGAGCTGTTCCTCAACAACGACTTCGGCCCCGACCGGCTGCTGTACAACCGGTCCACGCCCGGCAAGATCTCCTTCTCGCTGGCCGAGGGCTCCCGCACGCCGTGGGTGCCCAAGTCCAAGTCGCTCGGCCACGACTCCTTCAAGGGCATGGGCTCCGACTTCGGCGACCTCGACGGCGACGGCCTCTACGACACCTTCGTCAGCAACATCACCACCTCGTTCGGCATCCAGGAGAGCAACTTCGCCTTCTACAACACGGCGAAGAACCGGGCCGACGTGCGCGCCCAGCTCGCCGACGGCGTGGCGCCCTTCGAGGACCGCAGCGCCCAGGACCGCACCGCGTGGACCGGCTGGGGCTGGGACGTCAAGATCGACGACTTCAACAACGGCGGCGACCCCGCCATCGTCCAGGCGACCGGCTTCGTCAAGGGCTGGGTGAACCGGTGGGCGCAGCTCCAGGAGCTGGCCACCGCGAACGACGCCGTCGTGCGCAACCCGCACTCCTGGCCCGTGGTCAGGGAGGGCGCCGACATCGCCGGCAGCCAGACGCTCGCCTTCTTCGCCAAGAAGGACGACGGCACGTACGCCGACATCTCCCGCCAGCTCGGCCTGGCGGTGCCGGTGCCGACGCGCGGCATCGCGACCGGCGACGCCGACGGCGACGGGCTGCTCGACCTCGCGGTCGCCCGCCAGTGGGACGCGCCGATCTTCTACCACAACCAGAGCGCGCCGGCCGGATCGGCCATCACGCTCCAGCTCACCCACGAGAACGCCACCGGCGCGCAGGGCTCCCCGGCCATCGGCGCCGAGGCCACGGCGACGGTCGGCGACCGCACCGTGATCGGGCGCGTCGACGGCGGCAGCGGCCACTCCGGCCGCCGCAGCCACGAGGTGCACCTGGGGCTCGGCGAGCACGTGACCGGGCCGGTGAAGGTCCACCTGCGCTGGCGCGACCGCACGGGACAGGTGCGCGAGCAGGATCTTCAGCTCAGCCCGGGCAGGCACGCCATCCAGCTCGGCTCGCAAGCGAAGGAGAAGTGACGTCATGGCCGCTGACAAGACCGCGCCGGCGGCGCAGCCCGAGAAGAAGGCCGGCGGCCCGCCGCGCCACGACCCGAAGGTCATCACCGCGCTGCGCAGGTTCGCCCTCTCGATCACGATCTTCAACATCCTCGGCTACACCGTCCTGGGCTTCGAGCAGCCGTGGACGTGGCCGCTGATCGCCATGGCGACCGGCTACACCATCGAGATCGCCCTGGAGTGGATCGGCGCCCGCGCCGAGGGCCGCCCGGCCCGCTTCCGCGGCAACGGCTTCCGCGGCCTGGTGGAGTTCCTCTACCCGGCCCACATCACCAGCATCGCGCTCAACATGCTGATCTACGTCAACGACCAGGTGCTGGTCATGATGTTCGGCATCGCGGTCGCCGTCGGCGCCAAGTGGGTGCTCAGGGCGCCGGTGCGCGGACGGCTGCGCCACTTCATGAACCCGTCCAACTTCGGCATCGCCGTGATCCTGGTGCTCCTGCCCTGGGCGAGCATCGCGCCGCCGTACCACTTCACCGAGCACGTGACCAACCCGATCGACTGGATCGTGCCGCTGATCATCATCGCCGCCGGCACGATGCTGAACGCCAAGCTCACCAACCGCATGTGGCTGATCGGCGCCTGGGTGAGCGTGTTCGCCCTCCAGGCGATCGTGCGCGGGCTCATCGTGGACGACGTCTCCATCCTGGGCGGCCTGTCGATGATGACCGGCGTCGCGTTCGTGCTGTTCACCAACTACATGATCACCGACCCGGGGACGAGCCCGTCCAAGCCGCTCTCCCAGATCGCCTTCGGCGGCGGCGTGGCCCTCACCTACGGCCTGCTCACCGGCATGAACATCCCGTACGGGATCTTCTTCGCCACCGCGATCGTGTGCGTCGTCCGCGGCGGCTTCCTGTGGTCGCTGCGCGCGGTCGAGCTCGCCCGCGAGCGGGACGCCGCCCGGGTCACCGCGGCGGCGGCCGCGGCCATCGCCTCCGCCGAGAAAGAGGTCGCGCGGGCATGAGCAGGATCGCGATCGTCGGTCTCGCCTGCCGATACCCCGACGCGGACTCCCCCCGCGCCCTGTGGGAGAACGCCATCGCCGGCCGCAGAGCCTTCAGGCGGCTGCCTGACGAGCGGATGCGGCACGACGACTACTGGGATCCCGATCCCGCCACGCCCGACCGCTTCTACGCCAAGACCGCCGCCGTCATCGAGGGCTACGCCTTCGACCGGGTCGCCCACCGGATCGCCGGCAGCACCTACCGCTCGGCCGACCTCACCCACTGGCTCGCCCTCGACATGGCGGGCCGGGCCCTGGCCGACGCCGGGTTCCCCGGCGCCGAGGGGCTGCCGAAGGAGCGCACCGGCGTCGTCGTGGGCAACACGCTCACCGGCGAGTTCAGCCGCGCCAACGCGCTGCGGCTGCGCTGGCCGTACGTGCGGCGCACGCTCGCGGCGGCGCTGCGCGAGCAGGGCTGGGACGACGACAAGCTGGCCGGCTTCCTCGGCGCCTACGAGGCGGCCTTCAAGAGCCCGTTCCCGCCGGTGGACGAGGACACGCTCGCGGGCGCCCTGGCCAACACCATCGCGGGGCGGATCTGCAACCACTTCGACCTCAACGGCGGCGGCTACATCGTCGACGGGGCCTGCTCCTCGTCGCTGCTGTCGGTGGTGACCGCGAGCAAGGCGCTGGCCGACCGCGACCTCGACGTGGCGATCGCCGGCGGCGTGGACCTGTCCATCGACCCGTTCGAGGTGATCGGCTTCGCCAAGACGGGGGCGCTGGCCAAGAGCGACTTCCGGCTGTACGACCGGCACTCCAACGGCTTCTGGCCGGGCGAGGGCTGCGGCATCGTCGTGCTGATGCGCGAGGAGGACGCGGTCGCCGCCGGGCACCGCGTCTACGCCACGATCGCCGGCTGGGGCATCTCCTCCGACGGCCGGGGCAGCATGACCCGGCCCGAGGTCAGCGGCTACCAGCTCGCGCTGCGGCGGGCGTACGAGAAGGCCGGGTTCGGCATCGACACGGTGCCGCTGTTCGAGGGCCACGGGACCGGCACGGCGGTCGGCGACGCGACGGAGCTGACCGCGCTGTCGCAGGCGCGGGCCGAGGCCGGGGCGAGCGGCGGGCCCGCCGCCGTCGGCTCGATCAAGGGCATGATCGGCCACGCCAAGGCGGCGGCCGGGGTGGCCGGGCTGATCAAGGCCGTCATGGCGGTGCACGAGCAGGTGCTGCCGCCCACGCTCGGCTGCGTCGACCCGCACGAGGTGCTGACCGGCGAGGAGGCGCAACTGCGGGCGCTGCGCGTGGCCGAGCCGTGGCCCGCCGACGCCCCGCTGCGGGCCGGCGTCAGCGCCATGGGCTTCGGCGGCATCAACTCGCACGTGGTGATCGAGAACCCGGCCCCCAAGCGGAGGCTGGGCCGCCGCACCAAGCTGCTGGCCTCCTCGCTGCAGGACGCCGAGCTGCTGCTGTTCGACGGCGGCACGCCCGAGCAGCTGCGCGAGCGGGTGGCGCGGATGCACGACTACGTGCCCGCCGTGTCCTACGCCGAGCTCACCGACCTGGCCGCGACGCTCGAAGGCGAGCTGCGCGGCCTGCCCTACCGGGCCGCCGTGGTCGCCGCCACCCCCGACGAGGCCGAACGGCAGCTCGCGCGGGTGCTGGAGGCGATCGACTCCGGCGAGCGCAGGCTGCTCACCCCCGACGGCAAGGCCTTCTACGGCCACGCCGCCGGGACCGCCAGGGTCGGCTACCTCTTCCCCGGCCAGGGGTCGGGGCGCGGCACCGGCGGCGGCGCGCTGCGCAGGCGGTTCGCAGACGTGGACGAGCTGTACGCCGAGGCCGGGCTGCCGGCCGGCGGCGACGTGGTCGCCACGGCCGTGGCCCAGCCGCGCATCGTCACCGGCTCGATGGCCGGGCTGCGGGCGCTGTCCCTGCTCGGCGTCGAGGCGGAGGTCGCCGTCGGCCACAGCCTGGGCGAGCTGTCGGCCCTGCACTGGGCCGGCGCGATGGACGAGCAGGCGCTGCTGCGGCTGGCCACCGGCCGGGGCCGGGCCATGACCGAGAACAGCGAGTCGGGCACCATGGCCGGCGTGCGCGCCGACCCGGCGACCGTGACCGCCCTGATCGGCGACCTGCCGGTGGTCATCGCGGGCTACAACGGCCCGAACCAGACCGTCGTCGCGGGCCCCGTCGAGGCGATCGAGGAGGTCGGCCGGGCCGCCGTGACCGCCGGGGTGAGCTGGACCAGGCTGAAGGTCTCGCACGCCTTCCACTCGCCGCTGGTCGCGCCCGCCGCCGAGGCCCTGACGCCCTACCTGGAGCGGGAGCGGTTCGGCAGGATCGGCCGCCGGGTCGTCTCCACCGTCACCGGGACCGCGCTCGCGCCGGACGGCGACATCCCCGCGCTGCTGCGGGAGCAGATCACCGCCCCGGTGCGCTTCACCCAGGCGCTCGAACAGGCCGCCGACGGACTCGACCTGCTGATCGAGGTCGGCCCCGGCCGCGTGCTCAGCGGGCTGGCCGCCGCCGTCACCGACGTGCCGGCCATCGCGCTCGACACCGACGACGAGTCGCTGACCGGGCTGCTGCGGGTGCTCGGCGCCGCGTACGTGACGGGCGTGCCCGTCGCGCACGAGGAGCTGTTCCACGGGCGGCTCACCCGGCCGATGGAGGTCGGCCGCGAGCTGTCGTTCCTCATGAGCCCGACCGAGCAGGCGCCGAAGATCACGGTCGCGCAGGCGAGCGGGCAGCCGGCAGAACGCCCGGCGGAGCCGGTCGCCGCGCCGGCCGCGCCCGCCGGCCAGGGCGAGCCCGGCGAGTCCACCACGGACCTGCTGCGCCGCCTGGCCGCCGCCCGCGCGGAGCTGCCCCTGGAGATGGTCACCGAGGACAGCAAACCGCTCGACGAGCTGCACCTCAGCTCCGTCACCGTCATGCACATCATCGACCAGGCCACCCAGCAGCTCGGCCTGCCCGCCGGGCAGACCCCGGCCAACCTCGCCACCGCCAGCCTGCGCGAGCTGGGCGAGGAGCTGGACAAGCTGGCGGCCGAGCCGGGCAGGCGGACGGTGACCGGCGTGACGGGCGCCGCCCCGTGGGTCCGGCCGTTCGCCGTCGACCTCGACGAACTGCCGCTGCCCGCCAGGGCCGCCGCCGAGGCCGGCGGCTCCTGGCAGGTGTACGGAGGCACGGGCCCGGCCGCCTCGCCCGTCGCCCAGCCGCTGCGCGAGGCGCTCGAACGCGGGAAGGTCGGATCCGGTGTACTGGTGTGCCTACCTCCGCAGTGCTCGCCCGACGACGTCGAACAGGCGTTGCTCGGCGCGCAGGCGGCCCTCGCGGGCGGACCCGGCACCCGGTTCGTGCTCGTCCAGCACGGACGGGGCGCGGCGGGCCTGGCCAAGACGCTCCACCTGGAGTCCACCGGGATCCGCACCACCATCGTGCACGTACCGGCGATCCCCGAAGCGGCAGCCTGGGTAGCCGCCGAGGTGGCCGCCACCGACGTGTACGCCGAGGCGTACTACGACGACGACGGCGCGCGCCGGGTGCCGACCATGCGCGCGCTGCCCGTACGCCCCGCCCGCACCGAGCACCCGCTGGACGCCTCCGACGTCCTGCTGGTCACCGGCGGCGGCAAGGGCATCACGGCGGAGTGCGCGCTGGCGGTGGCAGGAGACGCCGGGGCCGCGCTGGCCGTGCTGGGCCGCTCCGACCCGGCGGCCGACGAGGAGCTGGCCGCCAACCTGCGGCGGATGGCCGACGCCGGGCTGAACGTCCACTACGCCAGGGCCGACGTCACCGACGCCGTCCAGGTGCGCGACGCGGTCGCCGAGGTCGAGCGGGCGCTCGGCCCGGTGACGGCGGTGCTGCACGGCGCCGGCCGCAACGAGCCCGAGTCGCTGGCCACGCTCGGCATGGACGCCGTGCGCCGCACCTTCGCCCCGAAGGTCGACGGCCTGCGCCACGTGCTCGACGCGGTCGACGGCGACCGGCTGCGGCTGCTGGTCGCCTTCGGCAGCATTATCGGCCGGGCCGGGCTGCCCGGCGAGGCGCACTACGCGACGGCCAACGAGTGGCTGGCCGAGCTGACGCGCGAGTTCGCCGAGCGGCACCCGGGCTGCCGGACCCTGTGCATGGAGTGGTCGGTCTGGTCCGAGGTCGGCATGGGCGAGCGGCTGTCGGTCGTCGACCGGCTGACCCGGCAGGGCGTCACCCCGATCCCGGCCGCAGACGGCGTGGAGATCATGCGGCGGCTCGTCGCCGACCCGGACGCCCCCCGCGTCGTGGTCGTCAGCGGGCGCACCGAGGGCATCCACACCGTCCGCTACGACCGGCCGGAGCTGCCCCTGCTGCGGTTCGTCGGCAAGCCGCTGATCCGCTACCACGGTGTGGAGCTCGTCACCGAGCTGGAGCTCACCGACGGCACCGACCTCTACCTGGCCGACCACCACCTGGACGGCAACCTGCTGTTCCCGGCGGTGTTCGGGATGGAGGCCATGGCCCAGGCCGCGCTGGCCACCACCGGGCGGGAGGTCACGCCGGTCATCGAGCGGGCGGAGTTCCTGCGCCCGATCGTGGTGCCGCCCGGCGGCAGCACCACGCTGCGCGTCGCCGCCGCCGTCACCGGCGACGACGACACGCTGGCCGTGAGCATCCGCAGCGGCGACACCGGCTACGAGGTCGACCACTTCCGGGCGGTGCTCACGCTGACCGGTGAAGCCGCCCCCGCCGGGCCGCCCGAGCAGGCCGGCGACGGCCTCGCCGCGGTCGCGCTGGACCCCGCCGCCGAGATGTACGGCGACGTGCTGTTCCAGGGCAAGCGGTTCCAGCGGCTGGCCCGCTACCACCGGGCCGAGGCGCGCGCCGTCGAGGCCGACGTGGCGGTGGTCGACGACGGCGACTGGTTCGCCGCCTACCTGCCGGGCGAGCTGCTGCTGGGCGACCCCGGCATGCGCGACGCCCTCATGCACGGCAACCAGGTGTGCGTCCCCGACGCCACCCTGCTGCCGACCGGCGTCGACCGGATCCACCCGGGCGGCCCGGCGCTGGCCGGGCACGACCGGCTGCGCTACTGCGCGACCGAGCGCGGCAGGGACGGCGACGCCTACGTCTACGACATCGCCGTACGCGCGCCGGACGGGCAGGTCGTGGAGCGGTGGGAGGGCCTGCGGCTCCAGGCCGTGCGCAAGAAGGACGGCCGGGGGCCGTGGGTGGCGCCGCTGCTCGGGCCCTACCTGGAGCGGACGCTGGAGGACCTGACCGGCGTCCGGCTGGCCGCCTGCGTCGAACCGGGCGGGCAGGACGCGGGCGAGCGCGGCGCGCTGGCCGGGTCCCGCATCGCCGGCCGCGGCGCCGGCGAGCCCGTCACGGCCCACATGGACGGCCTCACGCTGTCCGTGGCGGGCCCCGGGACCGTCGCCTGCGCGATCGCGCCCGTACAACAGACCGGCGGGCAGACCGGCGGGCAGACCAGTGGGCAGGCCGGCGGGCAGACCAGTGGGCAGGCCGGCGGGGCGGCGCTGGCCGAGCGCGTGGCGGCGGAGACCGGGGAGCGGCCCGACACGGCGGCGGCCCGGGTCGCGGCCGCCGAACGCTGCCTGCGGGCCGCCGGGCTCGGCGGCGCCGAGCTCACCATCACCCCGGCGGAACGTGACGCGTGGGTGGTCTTCGCCACGGCGGAGCTGCGCGTCGCCACACTCGTGACGGCCGTGCGGGACCTGCCCGACCCCGTCGTCGTCGCGGTACTCACCGAAGGGCGGACCCAGCCATGAGCAAGTACTTCGAGTACGTCCACACGGTCGGCTTCGAGGAGACCAACCTCGTGGGCAACGTCTACTACGTCAACTACCTGCGCTGGCAGGGCCGGTGCCGGGAGATGTTCCTGAAGGAGCGGGCACCCGACGTGCTCGCCGACCTCCAGGACGATCTCAAGCTCTTCACGCTCAAGGTCGACTGCGAGTTCTTCGCGGAGATCACCGCCTTCGACGAGCTGTCCATCCGCATGCGGCTCACCGAGCTCACCCAGACCCAGGTGGAGTTCGGCTTCGACTACATGCGGCTGAACCAGGACGGGAGCGAGACGCTCATCGCCCGCGGCAGGCAGCGGGTGGCCTGCATGCGCGGGCCCAACACCAGGACGGCACCCGCCAGGGTCCCCGAGGCACTGGTGAGAGCCCTCGAACCGTACGCGTCCTAGGACGGATTCCAGGAGGTCTGGCGTGCAACTCCACCCATCAACCACACCGCTGACGGACACCAAGGCGCTGCGACGCGCGTTCGGCACCTTCGCCACAGGCGTCACCGTGGTGACGACCGGGGGAGACGTGCCGCACGCCATGACGGCCAACTCCTTCACCTCGGTATCGCTCGACCCGCCGCTCGTCCTGGTCTGCATCGACAAGAACGCGGTGATGCACCAGTGCCTCACCATGACCGGGACGTTCGGCGTGTCGGTGCTGGCCGCGCACCAGGAGGACGCGGCGCGGCACTTCTCCAACCGCTACCGGGCCCTCGGCGCCGCCCAGTTCGAGGAGGTCGAGGTCGTCAAGGGCATGTTCACCGGGGTGCCGCTCGTCGAGGGCGCCATCGCCCGCTTCGAGTGCGAGCTGTGGAGCCGGCACGACGCCGGCGACCACACCATCTTCGTGGGCAAGGTCCTGGCCATGTGCCAGGACTCCGGCAGCGAGGGCCTGCTGGTCTACCGGGGCCAGTTCAGGGAGATCACCTCCGAGCTGCGCGAGGTGACGGCGTGACCGCCGTACGCACCCGCGGGCCGGCCACGGCGGACCAGGCGGTCCCGGCGACGCCGCCGGGGCCGCCCCGCCTGGCCGCCCCGGCCCTGTTCAAGCGGCTCGTCACCGACCGGCTCGGGCTGCTGTCCACGGCCGCGGAGCGGTACGGCGACGCCGTCCGGATGACGATCGGGCCCAAGTCCATCTACCTGTTCAACCACCCCGACCACGCCAAGCACGTGCTGGCCGACAACAGCGGCAACTACCACAAGGGCATCGGCCTGTCGGAGGCCCGCCGCGTCATCGGCGACGGGCTGCTGACCAGCGAGGGCGAGCGGTGGAAGCGGCAGCGCCGCACCATCCAGCCGATGTTCCAGAACAAGCGCCTGGCCCAGCAGGACGCGGTCATCGGCGAGGAGGCCGGGCGGCTGGTCGCCCGGCTGCGGGCCCGGGCGGGCGGCGGGCCGGTCGACGTGGCCAGGGAGATGACCGGGCTCGCGCTCGGCGTGCTCGGCCGCACGCTGCTCGACGCCGACCTCGGCGCGCACGCCTCGATCGGCCACTCCTTCGAGGGCGTCCAGGACCAGGCCATGTTCGAGATGGTGACGCTGTCGATGGTGCCGCTGTGGCTGCCGCTGCCGCTGCACCTGCGCTTCCGGCGCTCCCGCCGCGACCTGTACCGGGCCGTCGACCTGCTGGTGGCCGAGCGGATCAACCGGCCGACCGACGGCGGCGACCTGCTGTCGCGGCTGATCGCCTCCGCCCGGGAGGAGGGCGATCCGCGCACGGTCCGCCGCCGGCTGCGCGAGGAGATCGTCACCGTGCTGCTGGCCGGGCACGAGACGACCGCGAGCACGCTGTCGTGGGCCTTCCACCTGATCGACCGGCATCCCGAGGTGCGCGAGCGGCTGCGCGAGGAGGCGGTCTCCGTGCTCGGCGACCGGCCGCCGACGTACGAGGACCTGCACCGGCTGCGCTACACCGCGATGGTGCTGGAGGAGGTCATGCGCCTGTACCCGCCGGTGTGGGCGCTGACCCGGGTCGCCCAGCGCGACGACGTGGTGGGCGGCTACCGGGTGCCCGCCGGGGCGGACGTGCTGATCAGCCCGTACACGCTGCACCGGCACCCGGCCTACTGGGACGAGCCCGCGCGCTTCGACCCCGGCAGGTTCGACCCGGCGGCGCCGTCGTCGCGGCCCCGCTACGCCTACATCCCGTTCGGCGCCGGGCCGAGGTTCTGCGTCGGCAACCACCTGGGCATGATGGAGGCCACGTTCGTGCTGGCCATGGTGGCCCGCGAGCTCAGGCTGACCGGGGTGCCGGGGTTCCGCGCGGTGCCGGAGGCGATGCTGTCGCTGCGGGTGCGCGGCGGGCTGCCGATGACGGTGAGCCTCGCCTGACCGACCGGAACGATCCGCGGGCCGGTGAGCTCCTCACCGCTCGCGGATCGTCTGTGTCGGCCGTCCGTACGCGGATCAGCCGGTGGCGCCGTCGGCCGCGGTCACCAGGTCGCGCAGGGCGAGCAGGACCGGCGGGTCGAGCGGGCGCATCGGCTGGAGCCGGACGTCGGCGCGCCTCGGCCCGCTGCCGGCGGCCACCGTGATCGGCCCGGAGCGCGCGATGCACAGCGTGCCGTCGCCGGCGGGCGGCAGGTGGATGGCGTCCTCGCGGCCCGCGGCCACGGACTGCGCGATCAGGTGCCAGCGGCCCTCGGGCACGTTCTCCAGCACGTAGGGGCCGGGACCGTCGGTCACGGTGAAGCTGACCGGGCGGCCTTCGAGGATCTGGTCGGGGAACAGGCCGGCGAAGACCGGCTGGCCGGCCAGCGGCGAGGTGACGACGCCGGTCAGCGTCGTCGTCGCGCCGGGCGGCGGGCTCTCCCCGCCGCCGGCCAGCGTCTGGGCGGTGATGCCCAGGTGCTGGCGGTACTTGCTGGGCGGCAGGCCCACGCTGTGCGTGAAGCGCGAGCTGAAGGTGCCCACGCTCGAATAGCCCACCTGGTGGCTGATGTTGGTGATGCTCAGCGAGGTCGTCGCGAGAAGCCGCTTGGCCTCGCGTAACCGCACCGCCGACAGGAACCTGCCGGGCGAGAGCCCCGTGACCCGCTGGAAGACGCGGGAGAAGTGGAACTTGCTGAACATCGCCGTGCGGGCCATGTCGTCGATCGTGAGCTGCTCCCCGAGGTTCTCCTGCATGCTCTCGATCACCCGCATGACCGCTCGTTCGATCACGTCGTCCATTTGTCCTCCCGGGTTGAGGAGGGGTTCGGGCAATCCCGGATGAAATCGCCCCCGAATGGCGGCCGAATTCTTCTCCCGGATTGCGGCGATTCCTCGATCACCCTGGTCGGTGCGCATTCTCGGCATTAGAGACCGAATGGATTTCGGCTGCCTACTGCTACACGCGGCGACGCGCGGGGAAAGCTGCATCGGACGGCGATTCATTCGAAAGAAATTTTGGGTGACCGGCCGGTCGCACTGGGTGTCGGCGGCGCCGGGGCTGTGGTCAGCGGTCTGCTCATTGCGCGAGCATACGTTCGGGCCGGTCGGCGTAGGGGCCGTGCGCAGGGGAAATAGGGGTGCCGGCGCCGCGAATAGGGGTGCCGCCCATTTATCGCCGGCTGCTTCCGGCCGGCGGTGTGACTCAAATCTAAATCAGGGGTTGCCGCACGGCAAATAGGGATGGCCGGCGGATAAGGGCATACCGGCCGCCGGTAGGGGTTGTGACGTTCCTATGGGCAGGACAAATTCGGGGCAAAGAGTTCGAATGCGACAACGCCGATGTGGGATGAGTGTGAACAATGGCCGCAGCGCGAGAGGACGGGGATTTCGCGCGATTCGTCCGGCGGAGCCGACCGGCTCTCCGGCGCACCGCCTACCAGCTCTCCAAGGACTGGTACGAGGCCGACGACCTGGTCCAGCGCACGCTGATCGCGCTGCACAAGCACTGGGACACGCTCGACGGCCACGACAGGATCGGCGCCTACGCGCGGCGCATCATGCGACGGCTGTTCCTCAGCGACCGCAGGACCATGCGCTGGACACGCGAGGTCCTCATCGGCGCGGTGCCCGACACCCCCACCACCTCCGACCCGTACCTCCTGGTGAGCGAGCGCCTGGCGCTGATGGACGCCCTCGCCGGGCTCGGCCCGCGCCAGCGGGCCACCCTCCTGCTGCGCTTCTGGGAGGACCGCAGCGTCGAGGACACCGCGCGCGTCCTGGGCAACGAGTCCTCCACCGTGCGCAGCCAGACCACCCGCGCGCTGAACGCCCTGCGAGTGGCGCTCGACGGCGCCTCTGATCAAGACCCGAACCGCCTCTAGACAGGGAACGCCCATGGCCTCACGGAAACCGGACGACCACCAGGACAGGACGACGACGCTGGAGGCGTTCGCCGACACGATCATCCCGGGCGAGAAGCGGTACGCCGGCGACCTGGCCGTCGCGGGCGTCAGCCGGGGAGGCGGCGCCGTCCAGGCCGGCGCCATCGAACTGCTCGAATGGGACGCCACCGGCCTGACCGGCGGGCTCGACGACTTCGCCGCCGCGCTCAACCGCCACGCCGCCGCCTACGCCGCCGAACACGGCCTGCCCGCCGAGGACGGCGTCCCGCCGTTCGTGTCGCTCCCGTACGACGACCGCGCCGCCGTCGTGCGCTGGCTCACGGCGCCCGGCCACCCCGAGAAGGCCCTGTGGGTCAGCCTCGCCCTCTTCTGCAACATGGCCTACGACTCGGCCGCGCACCTGAGCACCGCCGAAGCCCTGGCCGCCGGGCACCCCGGGCTCACCGCCATGGGCATCACCCGGCCCGACGCCGACGGCCTGTGGAGATTCCGCGCCTGGTCCTACGGCAGGCCGCTGGCCGACGTCCACCCCGCAACCACGCCCTCCGGGAGCCCCGCATGAACAGCGTCGAACGCACCGACGTGCTCGTCGTCGGAACCGGGTTCGGCGGCGCCATCGCCGCCTACCACCTCGCCGCGGGCGGCGCCAAGGTCGTCATGCTCGAACGCGGCCCCTGGCTGACCAGCGGCGACTTCGAGCACGACTACAAGCTCGGCTCCTCCTACACGCGCATCTTCGACTTCGTCGTCGGCGACGGCATGAGCGTGCTCGGCGGCAACTGCGTCGGCGGCGGCAGCGTCGTCTACTTCGCCGCCATGCCCCGCGCCCCCCGCTTCGTCTTCGAACGCCGCGGCAGCATCCGCCGCCGCATGTGGCCGCGCGCCATCGACCGCGACAGCCTCGACCCCTGGTACGACCGCGTCGAGGAGTCCATCCCGATCACCCAGCAGGGCTGGGACGACGTCTCGTACGCGGGCGGGCTGTGGGCCGCCGCCTGCCGCCACTCCGGCCGCACCGCCAACCCGGTGCCCGCCGCCGTCGACACCTCCACCTGCGTCAACTGCAACTGGATGATGGCCGGCTGCCGCTTCGACGCCAAACAGTCGCTGCTGCTCAACTACCTGCCTGCCGCCCTCGCCCACGGCGCCGAGATCCGGCCGCTGCACGAGGTGCAGAGCATCTCCAGGACCGACGACGGCGGCTACCGTGTCCACTACGCGCACGTCCACGACGAGGACTACCGCCTGACCGAAGGCGCCGGGACCATCGACGCCAAGATCGTCATCCTCGCCGCCGGAGCCGCCGCCACCCCCGTCATCCTCCAGCGCAGCGAACCCGCGCTCGGCCCCATGCCGCACGGCGTCGGCCGCTACTTCTCCGGCAACGGCGAACGCCTGAACACCGCCGTGCTCAACGAGGACCGCGTCCGCGACGTCCTCGGCCTGGAGCGCGGCGACGGCCTCGGCTACGCCGCCAACCAGATCGGCAAGGGCCCCACCGTCGCCAACTGGGACCGGCTCGACGCCTCGCTGCCCGAATACTCCCGGTACTCGCTGGAGCAGCTCTACTTCCCGCCCGGCCTCGGCACCATCCTCGCCCTGGCCGAGGACGGCTCCTGGTTCGGCCCGCGCAAGAAGGAGATGCTCGAACGCTGGCAGTCCTGGCTGATCATCTTCCAGATGATCGAGGACGACAACGAAGGCGTCTTCGGGCCGCCGCCCCAGCGCGGCAACTCCGACCGGTTCTCCCAGCAGATGCTCGGCGTCGGCCGCCTCACCTACAAGCCGACCGCCAACACGGTCGCCGCCTGGGCCATGGCCGACGCCGAATGCAAGGAGATCCTCGAACGCGACGGCCTCGCCACCGTCACCCCGTGGACCAACGACCTCGTCGGCGCCTACACCGTGCACCCCCTCGCCTCCTGCCGCATCGGCGACGACCCGCACACCTCCGCGCTCGACGACCGCCACGAGGTACGCGGCCACCCCGGCATCTTCGTCACCGACGGCTCCGCCGTGCCCGGCGCCCTCACCGTCAACCCCGCCATGACCATCTCCGCCCTCGCCGAACGGGCGATCCCCGGCATCGTCGCCGCCGCCCGCGAACGCGGCGTCGACGTCACCTACGGCGCCCCCGCCCCCGACGGCTCCACCAGCGGCCGGCGCGGCGCCGCCCACCTGGTCCCCGACCTGATGCGGAGATAGCCGTGGGCGCACTCCTCAGCAGGATGACCGCGCCCGGCACCCTCGCCCAGGTCCGCCACGTCACCCCGGTACGGCCCGGCGCCGCCCGCGGCCTCGTCGCCGGGGTGTACGCCCAGGTCGAACGCGACTTCGGCATGCTCGCCCCGCCCGTGATCCTGCACTCGCCCGCGCCGGAGACGATGGCGGCCTGCTGGCTGCTCCTGCGCGAATCGCTGCTCGCCTCCGGCACGGTCAGCCGCGTGCTCAAGGAAGTGGTCGCCACCGAGGTGTCGGCCGCCAACACCTGCCCGTACTGCGTGGACGTGCACCGCGCCACCCTGCGCGCCATCTCACGCCACGAGGACCCCGGCACCCGGCGCACCGCCTCCTGGGCCCGCGCCTGCGGCCTCAAACAGACCGCGGAACGGCACGAACCGCCGCTCCTCGTCGGCCACAGCCGCGAACTCCTCGCCGTCGCCGTCACCTTCCACTACCTCAACCGCATGGTCAACGTCTTCCTCGGCGACTCACCCCTGCCCCCCGAGCTGCCCCGAGGCGCCCGAGGAGCCGCGCTGCGCCTGTTCGGCGCCGTCATGCGGCCCGCCGCCCGCCGCTCCCGCCGCAAGGGCGACTCCCTCACCCTGCTCCCCGCCGCCCCCGTGCCCGCCGACCTCGCCTGGACCAGAGGCACCCGGCACATCGAAGGCGCCTTCGCCCGAGCCGCCGCCGCCGTCGAGACAGCCGGCGCCCGGCGGCTCCCCGAACCCGTACGCGACCTCGTCACCACCCACGTCACCACCTGGGAAGGCCACCCGCCCGGCCTCGGCCGGAGCTGGGCCGACGAGGCCGCCGCCACCCTCCCCCCGGCGCAGCGGCCCGCCGCCCGCCTCGCCCTCCTCACCGCCCTCGCCTCCTACCAGGTGGACGCCGGCGTCGTCGCCGCCTACCGCGCCGGCGACCCCGACCCGCAGGCGCTCGTCGAGACCACCGCCTGGGCCGCGCTCACCGCCGCCCGCCGCGTCGCCGCCTGGCAGCCCCTCCAGCGAGACCCGATCAACACCGCAACCGACGAGAGGACACTCCCATGACCGAGCTCGAGGTCGTGCTCGACGACCTGACCGCGGACGGCGAACAACTCGACCGCCTGGTGTCCGGCCTCGACCCGGACCAGTGGAACCTGCCCACCCCCGCGCCCGGCTGGACGATCCACAACCAGATCGCCCACCTGGCCTTCATCTTCCGCCTGGCCACCGCCGCCGCCACCGACGCCGCCCGGTTCGAGGCCATGACCGCCGGGGCGCAGCAGAACTTCGACGGCGCCGTCAACGCCGCGCTCAAGGACTACGACGACGACACCCCCGACACCCTCCTCGCCCGCTGGCGGGCCGAACGCGCCGCCGTCGTCAAGGGCCTGGCCGCCGTACCGCCCGGCAACACCGTGCCCTGGCTCGTCAACCCGCTCCCGCCCATCGTCCTGGCCTGCGCCGGCATCATGGAGCAGTTCGCGCACGGGCAGGACATCGCCGACGCCCTCGGCGTCACCCTCGAACGCACCGACCGGCTCCGGCACCTCGTCGTCTTCGCCGTCCTCACACAGGACTTCGGCTACCTCTCCCGCGGCCTCACCCCGCCCGGCGTCCAGTTCCGCTTCGAGATCACCGGGCCGTCGGGCGAGCTGTGGGCCTACGGGCCCGAGGACGCCGAGAACCGCATCGCGGGGCCGGCCACGGACTTCTGCCTCCTCGTCACCCGCCGCCGCCACCGCGACGACGTCGCCGTCACGGCCACGGGCGCCGAGGCCGACCGCTGGCTCGACATCGCCCAGTGCTACCGCGGCCCCGCCGGCGCCGGCCGCCAACCGGGCCAGTTCCTCCCGGTATCCCACTGACCCTCCCCCCGGCCCCCGCCCGCCCGACCCGGACGGGGGCACCCACCCCCGGGCCTTCACCCACCCGCCGGGCCTCCACCCGCCCCGGGGCCTCCACCCGCCCCGGGGCCTCCACCCGCCCCGGGGCCTCCACCCACCGCGGGGCCTCCACCCACCGCGGGGCGTATGGCGGCCCGGGGCCTCCACCCCGCCCCGGGCTGCGATACGCCCCGCGCCAGGCGACCGAGATCCAGCCGGGATCTCGCCCGCCCGTCCTCCCCGGCGCGCGCGGCCCCTGGCGGGTGCGGTGCCCTGGGACCGGGTGAGCCCCCAGCCCAGGCGCCGCCGCGCCCCTGGGTCGCGCCCGCCCGCACCTCCCCACCCCGGCGAGGGCAGGGGGATTCACCCGCCCGCCCCCCGTACGGTCGCTGGCGGGTGCCCTGCCCAGCCACCGGGCGAGCCCCAGGCAAGGCGCGCCCGCCCCCAGCCGCGGCCGGACCCGGAGCAGCCGCGCCGACGCAACGGCCGACCCAGCCGCGTGCTGCCGACCACCGCGACGGTCCGCCCTGCCGCCCGGCCCGCCAGCGCGCCCGCTCGGCCATCCGGCTGGGGCAGGTGGGGGTGCGGAAAGCTGGGGGAATCCGGCCACCCGGCCCGGCCGCTGCGGGCCCGGCGCGGTCCGGTCGCGCCCCTGACCCGGCGGTCTGGACCGTCCGGACGTCCGGCCCGCCAGCGTGCCCGGACGCCCGGGCGTTCGGCTGGGCAAGTGAGGGGGCGCGGGGAGTTGGGGGATTCGGCCATCCGGTCGCGCCCCGGCTGGCCCCGCCAGCGCGCCCGGACGCCCCGGACGCTCGGGCGTTCGGCTGGGCAGGTGAGGGGCGGGGGTGCGGAGAGGCGGGGAGCCGGCCGCCTGGATGCGCCGTCCACCCACCCGCCGCCCTCACGCCGCCGCCCGCCACGCCCGCCGCCCGCCACGCCACACCTGCCACGCCACACCCGGTACGCCGGGCAACCCGCCGCTAGGTCGTCAGGGTTCGGGGTGGGGGGCGGGGGTTTGGGGGGTTTCTTGCCGATTGCTGGATGGGCCCCGGGGCGTTGACGGTCGGGCCGGGCCGCGATTGTACTGGGCATGAGCCGGTGTCCGGAGGATCGCCCCGATGCCGGCCGGTGGGGAAGCTCGGCCCGCGGTCCGCCCATCGCCGGACCCCCTCCGTATCCGCCGGCACGAGGCGGCCGCGGTGCCGGAGGCCCCACGCCGGGGCTGCCCCGGCATGGGACTGAGTGCGGAGGAGACACGATGGCACCCACGCCCGCGGGTTCGCGTCCGGCGTCAGCGGTGCCAGGGGTGCCAGGGGTGGCGGCGGAGGTGGCCGACTGCCTCGGAGGCGCCGTGCATCTGGCGTACGCGCAGGTTGACGGCCTGGACGTGGTCGTCGCCGGTTTCTCCCGTTACGAGGAGCGCACCAGGTCGCGGGCCGTCGCGCGCGCGGGCGCCCTGGACGAGCTGCGCCGGATGCCGTACGGGAGCGAGGCCGGCAGGGGCAGGGAGTTGCGGCTGGCGGACTTCATGGCCGGGGCGCCGGAGCCGGTGGGGGCGGCGGTGGCCGGGACGGGCCTGGTGAGCGGGAACCGCTACCGGGTCCCGGCGGAGGTCGTGTGGCTGGGGGAGCGCGAGACGCGGGTGGAGCCGGTCATGAGCGGCGTGGTGGACCTCGGTGTCTCCGAGGCGATCGCCGAGGTCGTGGCGCACGACGTCGTGGCGCGCTGGTGGGCCGCTCCGGGCGAGCAGCAGTTGCTGCGCGTCTCGGCGCAGCTGGACCGGCTGCTGCCGGGCGGGGTGATGGCGGCGGCGCGGGGGCTGGGGTTGCGGGTGTCGGCGTTCGCGCTGGCGGCGCCGGACGTGCGGGCCGCGCTGGTGATGGTCGGCGGTGAGGGCGCCACGCTGGGCGTCGCGGCGGGCCGTACGGTGCGGAGCGCGGTGGGGGAGGCGTTCCTGCGGGCGATGGCGGCCAAGGCGCAGCCGTGGGCGGGGCTCTCGCCGGCGGATTCGCTGCGCCGGTTCGCGGTCTGGAACCATGAGGCGGACTACGCCGCGCATCTGGAGCGCCTGGCGGTCGACGCCGAGCCGTGGCTGGTGGACGAGCCGGGGGATCTGCGGCCGTCGAGCTGGCCGGAGATCGCCGCCCGCAGGTTCGGGCAGGAGCCCGTGGCCGTCGAGTCACGCAGGGCGGAGGCGGTCGTGAAGGTCGTGTGCCCGGGGGCCGCGTGTTACGGCGCCGCCCCCGCGAGGCTGCCCTGTCCCGTGCCGTAGGGGCCGGTTCCGCACGGCGCAAGAGAATCGGCGCCGGCCGAATGCCGATAATCGCATGTATAGGGAGGCGGCCATGGACCTCACAGTCATCGGTATCACTCCCGAACTGGAGGAGATCTACCGCTACTTCCTTCGGCATCGGGGCGAGGGCGTCGGATCGTTGCCGGAGAGCCTGTCCATGGATCCCGACACGGTCGAGGCGGCCGTGGAGCGGCTGGGCCAGCTGCACATGCTGGACCTGACCGACCGGCACCGGGTCGTGGCCACGGAGCCGCGGGTCGCGATCGAGCGGCTGGTGGAGAAGCGGCTGGACGAGCTGAACGCGGAGATCCGCCGGGTGTTCGCCGCCCGTGACGCCATCGCCGGCTTCCTGGAGGACATGCAGGAGGGCGAGCGCACCGGTGCGGCGCTGGACATCGAGCGGGTGGAGAACGGCGCGCGGGTCCGGCAGCGGCTGGACGATCTCGCGTTCTTCTCCTACAAGGAGACGCTCTGCCTGCACCCGGGCGGCCCGTTCACCAAGGTGATGATCGACTCGGCGCTGCCGCTGGACACGCGGAGCCTGCGCCGGGGCCTGTCGATCAAGGAGATCTTCCACCCGTCGGCGCTGGAGGACCCGCACATGGTGTCGTACCTGCGCGAGCTGATCAGTCTCGGCGGCGAGGTGCGCATCACCGAGCAGCCGATGGACCGCATGCTCATGTACGACCGCAGTGTCGCGGTGGTCCCGATCGATCCGAAGCAGAACTCCAAGGGCGCGCTGCTCGTACGGGAGCCGGGCCTGGTGTCGCAGCTCGTCATCTACTTCGAGGGTTTGTGGAACTCGGCGGTGGACCTGCGCACCTACATCGACCCGCCGGAGGAGGAGCCGATGCTGACGGAGATGGAGCAGCGGGTCCTGGAGGTGATGGCCACGGCGGACAAGGACGAGATCGCGGCCCGGGAGCTCGACGTGTCGGTGC
Organism: Nonomuraea sp. NPDC003214; assembly: GCF_053590035.1. Classification (NCBI taxonomy): domain Bacteria; kingdom Bacillati; phylum Actinomycetota; class Actinomycetes; order Streptosporangiales; family Streptosporangiaceae; genus Nonomuraea; species Nonomuraea sp. NPDC003214. The sequence goes on from NZ_JBSFSX010000005.1 coordinate 360,888, forward strand.
GCACCTACCGGCGCTACGTCGCGGACCTGATGGCCCGGCTGGGCGCGGTGAACCGTTTCCAGGCGGCGCTGCGCGCCAAGGAGGAGAACTGGATCTGATCCGCCTTTTCTTTTCGCGTGCCTCACGGGCACAGCGTGAACCCCGCGGCCGGTGGCCGCGGGGTTCTTTTGTGAATTCTCGTGGTCCATCTCTCCTTTCCGGATGTTCAAAGTGTGCGGAACAATCGGGGGCCTTTCCGGGTCAGGCGCTCGGCCAGGTGTTGGGGTCGGGGGTGGGGGTCGTCGGGGGGACCGGCCAGGTGTTGGGGTTGTCGTCCTCGGCGCCCGCGGCGACGGGGGCCGGCCAGGTGTTGCGGGGGCTCTCCGTGGGGGTGGGGGTCGCCGTCGGGGCGGGCACCGGCCAGGTGTTCGTCGGGCCCTCGTCGGCGACGGCCACGGTCCCGTTCAGGTTGCTCAGCGACTCAAGGGCGGCGGAGCCGGCGGTCAGGGTGGCGCCCGCGGCGACGATCACGATGGCCCACTTCGCAATGTTGTCGGTAACCGTCTTGAAAATCGTCGTCTCAGCCATCATTCTGCCTCTTTCTTATTTAGTGTTTTGTGTTTTTCGTGTTTCCCTTTCGCACTTCCAACTTTGCGCTGCGGCAAGCCCCGGAACCAGGCTTCCGGCGGGCAGCAAGCTGCACGCGGGTTTCCGCTTCCTGCCACGCGCCGGGGCTCCCCGCACTGCAGGAGGTGACAGGAAACGGCCACTGACCATTGACTGGAGGCACTGACGAGGGAGGGAAATCATGAGCATCTCGGAACTCGACATCGCCGCGATGCCGTCCGTGGAGGCCCTTGACGAGGCGGTTCAGGCGCCGCCCCCGTCCATGAACCGGTTGCGCGAGGAGCATGGGCGCCTGCGTGAGGAGGTCGCGGAGGGCCGCCCGCAGGCGGTGGCCCGGCAGCGTTCGCTGGGCAAGCGGACCGCCCGCGAGCGGCTGGAGCTGCTGCTCGACGAGGGGTCCTTTCTCGAACTGGACATGTTGCGCCGGCATCGCGCGCAGGGTCTCGGCATGGAACGGCAGCGCCCGCACACGGACGGGGTGATCGCCGGCTCCGGCACGATCGACGGCCGCCGGGTCTTCGTCTACGCGCAGGACTTCACCGTGTTCGGCGGCTCGCTGGGCGAGGCGCACGCGTTGAAGATCCAGAAGGTGATGGACCTGGCGCTGTCCACCGGCTCGCCGTTCATCGGCCTGAACGACAGCGGCGGCGCCAGGATCCAGGAAGGCGTGATGTCGCTCAACGGCTATGGCGGCATCTTCCAGCGGAACGTCGCGGCGTCGGGCGTCATCCCGCAGATCAACGTCATCCTGGGCCCGTGCGCGGGCGGCGCGGCCTACTCGGCGGCGCTGGCGGACTTCACGTTCATGGTCCGGGACACGGCGCAGCTCTACCTGACGGGCCCGGACGTGGTGGAGGCGGTCACGGGCGAGCGCGTCTCGCACGCGCAGCTCGGCGGCGCGCCGGTGCACGCGACCCGCTCGGGCCTGGCCGCGTTCGTGCACGACGACGAGGAGAGCTGCCTGGCCGAGGTGCGCCACCTGGTGTCGATGCTGCCGAGCAACAACATGAGCCGCCCGCCGTCGCTGCCCTCGCGCGGCGCGTCCGACGACGTGCGGCCCCGCCTGGCGGAGATCGTGCCCGTCGAGCCGAACAAGCCGTACGACATGCGGCGGGTGCTGGCGGAGCTGGTGGACGACGGCGACTTCCTGGAGGTGCACCGCGCCTGGGCGCCGAACGTGATCTGCGCGTTCGCCAGGATCGACGGCGAGGTGGTGGGCGTCGTCGGCAACCAGCCGATGGTGCTCGCGGGCGTGCTGGACGTGAACGCCTCGCAGAAGGCGGCGCGCTTCGTCCGGCTGTGCGACGCCTTCGGCATCCCGCTGGTGACGCTCGTGGACGTGCCCGGCTTCCTGCCGGGCACCGACCAGGAGCACGCCGGCGCCATCCGGCACGGCGCCAAGCTCCTGTACGCCTACTGCGAGGCGACGGTGCCGCGCGTCCAGGTCATCATCAGGAAGGCGTACGGCGGCGCGTACATCGTGATGGACTCCCGCTCCATCGGCACGGACCTGTCACTGGCGTGGCCCACCAACGAGATCGCGGTGATGGGCGCGGAGGGCGCGGTGAACGTCATCTACCGCAAGGAGCTGGCCGGCGCGAGCGATCCGGGCATGCTGCGCGCGGACCTGGTGGCCCGCTACAGGAGCGAGCTCGTCCATCCGACGTACGCGGCCGAGCGCGGGCTGGTCGACGACGTGATCGACCCCGTGGACACGCGGGCGGCCGTGGCGCGCGGGCTGGCCATGCTGCGCGACAAGCGCAAGCACCCGACACCGCGCAAGCACGGGAACGTGCCCCTGTAGAGGGTCCCTGCAGAGGCGAGGGGAGCCCCGCGGGCCGCCGCCTGCGGGGCTTTCGCGTGTCCTGGGGGCCCCGTTGACAGCATGCGGCTGCCCACCTGCAGCTTCCTGACTCCGCGAGCCCTGGCCCGGTTGTCGCGCCTGTCCCACAGTGGGAAGTGCGAGAACGAAGGACCATCGCCAGGAGGAGGACGGAGACCCAGGAATCATGCTGATCCAGCTGACGATGCGCAAGGTCGACGGGCTTCCCGTCCCCGGCTCGCCGGTCGACGGGATCCGGATCATGGCGCTGCTGCCGAGCCGCTGGCACAAGGACCTCACGCAGGCCACCGGGGACATCGTCATCCGCGTGCGCCCCGACGAGCCCACGACGAGCGCCCAGGTGCGGGACGTGGTCGCCGAGGTCCTCACCAATCCCGAGATCGACCACTGGGAGCTGGTGACCTGCCGGACGCTGCTCACGAGGAACCCCGAAGAGGACGCCGAAGGAGGATACCGATGATCGCTTCCCTGCTGGCCCCCGGAGAATGCCGTGTCTGGTGGGCCACTCCCGGACACCGGAGCGTGGAGACGCTGTCCGCGGTGCTCAGCGAACCCGAGCTGGAGCGGGCCGCCAGGTTCCGCCGCGACCCCGACCGCCGCCGTTTCCTGACTGGGGCCTGGCTGCTGCGCAACGCGGCGGCCACCCAGCTCGGGGTGCGCCCGGAGGACGTGGTGGTCGACCGGAGCTGCGCGGACTGCGCCAGGCACCACGGCAAGCCGTACATCAGGATGTCGGGCCGCCGGCTGCACGTGTCGGTCTCCCACTCGGGCGACCGGGTGGCGGTGGCGCTGACGGGCGTGGGAGCGCTGGGCGTGGACGTCGAGGCGGTGCCTTCGGAGCCCGTGGACGACCTGGCCCGGTGCGCCCTGACCCCGCACGAGTTGAAGGCCCTGGACGCGCTGCCGCCGGATGAGCGTTATGAGGCGTTCGCCAGGGTGTGGACGCGCAAGGAGGCGGCGCTCAAGGCCACCGGGCACGGCCTGCGCGTCTCCCCGGGCAAGCTTGAGGTCACCGGCCCCGAGGAGCCGCCTGAGCTGCTGAGCTGGCCGCTGGAGATCTCGCCGCGTGACATCAGGTTCGTCGACCTGGACCCCGGTGACGGGTACGTGGCCGTGGTGGCGCTGATCGCCGGCGATCAGCGCGTGCACGTCGTGCAGTCCCTGGTGGCCGGTCAGCCGGTGGCCGCCCCGCCGCCCGCCCGTGAGCGCGTGCTGGTCGCCGCCTGAGCGGTGGACACCGTGGCCGGGCTTCTGTCAGATGAGGAAGAAGGAGGTGACCTCCGGTGAAGCGAGGGTTCGTCCTGATCCCGGGCCCCTGGATGGGGGCCTGGGCGTGGGAGCCGGTCGCCAGGCGGCTGCGGGCGCGCGGGCACGAGGCCCGCGCGGTCACCCTGCGCGGCCTGGCCGGCGGCGAGGACGACGTGTCCGACGTCGGCCTGGAGACGCACGTACGCGACGTGCTGGCGCTGCTGGAGTCGGACGACCTGCGCGACGTGGTGCTCGTCGGCCACAGCTACTCCGGCCTGGTGGCCGGGCAGGTGGCCGACCGGGCGCGCGAGCGGGTCGCGCACACGGTGTTCGTGGAGGCGTTCCTGCCGCATGACGGCAGGTCGATGCTGCACGCGTTCCCGGAGCGCCAGCGGACCCAGGAGTTGCGGCTCATCGCCGACAACGAGGGCCGCTGGCCCGCCCCGGACGCGACGATCGTGGGGGAGGGGCAGGGGCTGACCACGACGCAGGCGCGCTGGCTGGCCGGGCGCCTCGTCGGGCATCCCGGCCGCACGATCGCCGAGCCGGCCACGCTGACCCGCCCGCTGGAGCGGCAGCGGGCCAGCTACGTCGTCTGCAGCCTGGACCATTTCGCCGGGCGGCTCTCGGCGGACGTGACGGCCATGCGGTCGGTGCCGTCCTGGGACTTCCACACGCTGGAGACCGGCCACTGGCCGATGGTCTCCGCGCCGGGTCCGCTGGCGGCGCTGCTGGCCCGCATCGCCGCCCGCGACTCGTGACCGCCCTAGGAGACGCGGGCGGGCTCGCGCCGGAACGCCCGGCGGAGCGGCCCCCCGTACAGCCAGAAAAGGATGCCCAGCCCGCTCACGATCATGAGCGCGGTGAACACCCACTCGTTCGAGCCGCCGGGGCCGTAGACGCGGCCGGGCAGGCCGATGTCCACCGCCCGCACCGGGGACCCGGCCCGGTTGGAGTAGCGGTCGCTGCCGTACAGCTCGACGCCGGCCCGGTCCGAGGAGCCGTCGCCGGAGCGGAACTCGCCCGTCCACACGCACGACTCGTGCCCCGGATGCACGATGCAGATCAGCTCGCGCGGGGTGAACGTGCCGGCGACGCCGTCGGCCCTGGCCGCGCGGACGGCCGTGCCGGCGTTCGGCACGGCCAGGTAGAGGAGGAACACCGCCACCAGGGTCAGGACGACGGTGAACATGCGGGAGCGTTCGCGCCGGGCCATTGTCACGCGGGGGCCACGGCGCAGCCGCACCGCATGGCGGAACGCTCGGCCGGCCGGGGGCGGCGGTGCAGGAGCATCGCGACGACCATCGGCGCGAACACCAGCGCGTTGTAGAACAGGTGCAGCTCCACGCGCGGCACGAGCAGCTGGATGAGGCTCGTCGGCACCGGCCGGCCGGCCAGGTTGCTGCCGGAGATCGCCTGCAGGAGCAGGATCAGGTGCTCCAGGTGGTGCCAGACCTGGATGCCGAGCGAGACGTTCCACCACACGCGGGAGCGGCCGGTGAAGCCCCGCCGCAGCATGATCAGCCCGACGAGCATGAGCAGCGCGTACCCGTAGTGCATCCACTCGGAGGTGACGAGCCACGGGAAGGGCACGCCGAGCACGCCGCGCGCCTCGGGCAGCGGCCAGCCCAGCACGTAGATCTGGATGGCCTGGACGACGTGCTCGGCCCAGTGGGCCAGGACGATGAGCAGGTAGGCGGCCAGCGCGGCACGGTGATGCCGGGTGTTCAGGCTGGTGAGCAGCCCTGGCGCTGGGGCGTTCGTGACCATGAGCGGGACCTCGCTTCTCGGAGTGGTGGGTCGCGTCGCGGTACCGAGCTTCGTTCGGCGCTCTGAAGGGTGCATCTCCGGTCGTGCGGACTTCGCGATGTACCGCAATCCAGGAGATGCGGGCGCCGCCGTACACCGTGAGTATGAGGCGGTGAAAGCACGCTGACCACCCACTGGTCGCCGGGGCCGCCACGCTTGCGGGAGGGTGGCGGCTCCTTCTTCCGTCCGCCCGTCCTCCCGCGCCGTCGGAAGGAAAGCACGACATGACGCCAGCAGGAACGTGGGGCAGGAGGCTGGTGCGCGTCGTCGCGTCCGCAGCCCTGGCCGTGGCGCTGATCGCCACGACCGCCACCGCGTCGTCAGGCGAGGACGAGCAGGCCGGGAGCCTGCCCGGCTTCACTCACGGCCGGGTCGCCGTCGAGGGCGGCTCCGTCCACTACGTCAAGGGCGGGTCGGGGCCGGCGCTGCTGCTCCTGCACGGCTGGCCGCAGACGTGGCAGATGTGGCGCGACGTCATGCCCGAGCTGGCCCGCCGGCACACCGTCATCGCCATGGACCTGCCCGGCCTGGGCACCTCGTCCATCCCCGGCGGCGGCTACGACAAGGTCACCACCGCGCACCGGATCCGCGAGGCCGTGCGCGCGCTCGGCTTCACGAAGGTCGGCATCATCGGCCACGACCTGGGCGTCCTGGTCGCCTACCCGTACGCGCGCGACTTCCCGGCCGAGGTGAGCCGGCTCGTGATGATCGAGAGCCCGCTGCCCGGCTTCGGGCTGGAGGACCTGTACGGGGTGAGCTTCCACTTCAAGTTCAACTCCGCCCCGGCCCCGATCCCCGAGCGGATCATGGACGACGAGGACGTGCCCACCTACCTCGGCATGATCTTCGACTTCAGCCACCGCAAGGACGCTGTCAGTCGCGAAACCTACTATCGCGCGTATGCCTCCGACGCCAGGCGCACGGCAGGGTACGAGTACTACCGCGCCTTCGCCGCCGACGCCGCCGACAACCGGGCCAACGCCGGCCGGAGGCTCGCCATGCCGGTCGCGGCCGTGGGCGGCCAGCACTCCTTCGGCCCCGGCGTCGCCGCCTCGTTCGCCCAGGTGGCCGACGACGTGCGCACCGTGGTCGCGCCCGACTCCGGGCACTTCGTCCCCGAGGAGAACCCGGAGTTCCTGGCCGGGTGCGCGCTCCTGTTCTTCGGCCCGGCGGGCACGACCCCCGGTCCCGGGCTCGGCGACTGTGCCCCCTGACATCCCAGGGCCCCCTGACACCCCAGGCCCGTCGCGGTCCCCGTCCCCGGATCCGGGGGCGGGGCCGCCGCATGACCACACCCCGACAGGAGGGAAGGCTGACATGAGCCAGCAATACGCGCATCAGCGCCTGTCCCCGCCAGGCGTCTCGGCAGAGAACGAGCGGGAGGCGGTGCGGCGGCTGCGCCGCGACGTCGAGGGGGCCGTCCTGGTCCCGTTCGAGGCCGCCTACGAACGCGAGCGGCAGGCGCCCTACTCCGACATCGACCCCAGGCCCGTCGCCGTCGTGATGGCGAGCGGCCCGGCCGACGTCCGCACCGCGCTCACCACCGCGCGCGAGCACGACCTGCCCTTCGCCGTCCAGGGCACCGGGCACGGCACCCACGCCGCCTCCGACGGCGGCATCCTCGTCAAGACCACGCAGCTGGCCGGCGTCCTGGTCGACCCGGTGCGCCAGGTGGCCCGCGTCGGCGCCGGCGCCGTGTGGGAGCAGGTGATCGCCGCCGCCGCGCCGCTCGGCCTGGCGCCGCTGGCCGGCTCACACCAGACGGTCGGCGTGGCCGGCTACACGCTGGGCGGCGGCCTCGGCTGGCTGTCGCGCCGGTACGGGTTCGCCGCCGACAGCGTGCTGCGCGCCGAGGTGGTCACCGCGGACGGCCGGCTGCTCACGGCGAGCGCCGACAGCCACCCCGACCTGTTCTGGGCGATGCGCGGCGGCGGCGGCAACTTCGGCGTGGTCACCTCGCTGGAGTTCCGGCTCCACCCGGTCGCGCGGGTGTTCGCCGGGGCGGCGTTCTTCCCCGGCGACCGGGCCGCCGACCTGCTCGCCCGCTACCGTGACTGGATCGACGGCGCGCCCGACGCGCTCAGCACCGCGATCCTGCTCACCCGGCTGCCGCACGACCGGCGGGTGCCCGCCGCGCTGCGGGGCAGGCCGGGCGCCGTCGTCCAGGTCATGTACGACGGGCCGGGCGAGGAGGCCGGGCGGCTGCTCGCGCCGCTGTTCGAGGCGGCGGGGCCGCCGCTGCTGGAGACGTTCCGCACCGGCGCCTTCGGCGAGATGGACATGGGCGGCACCGGCCCCGCGCACGTCAACCTGCTCGACTCGCTGCCCGACGAGGTGATCGAGGTCCTGGTGTCGGCGGCGACCCGTCCGGGCTCGCCGGTCTCCGGCGTGGAGATCCGCCACTGGGGCGGCGCGCTGGGCCGCCCCGGCCCGCACGCCGGCCCGATCGGGCACCGCTCGATGCGGCTCAGCGCCATCCTCGACGCCAGGCTGCCGGAGGTGGAGGCGGTGATGCGCCCCCACACGGGCGGGCGCGCGTTCCTCAACTTCCTGCACGACCCGGGCAACGCCGTGGCGGCCTACGACCCGGCCGACCACCGCAGGCTGCGCGAGGTGAAGCGGGCCTACGACCCGGACAACGTCTTCCGGCTGAACTACAACATCCCGCCCGCCTGAGCCCCGGGCGGCAGCGAGCCGCCCGGGCCGGTGACCGGCCCGGGCGGCTCTCGCGTGCGTCGCGGCCCGGCTCACAGCTCGACGCGGACGTCGTACAGGGTGACCCAGGTGTTGAACTCGATCAGCCGCTCGATGACGGCGCGGGCGCTCCACGGGCCGCCCATGCTGTAGGCGCCGGGCGGCGCGTCGAGCAGGGTGCGGATCTCCGCCTCCGAGGCCAGCAGCAGCGCCGGGCCGCCGTCGGCCAGGATGCCGGCCAGCTTCTCGCGCAGCGCCTCCTCGTAGCCGGTGTCCTGGGTGGACGGGTACGGGTTCTTCTTCCTGTCGAGCACCGAGTCGGGCAGCACGCCGCGCATGGCGGCCCGCAGCAGGCTCTTCTCCCGGCCGTCGAAGTTCTTCATCGCCCACGGCGTGTTGTACACGTACTCGACCAGCGTGTGGTCGGTGAACGGGACCCGCACCTCCAGGCTGGCGGCCATGCTGATGCGGTCCTTGCGGTCGAGCAGGAAGTTCTCCCACCGGGTGAGGTTGAGGTAGGTCAGCTCGCGCATGCGCGCCTCCAGCCCGCTCTCGCCGGGCAGCCTCGGCACCTCCTCCAGCGCCTCGGCGTAGCGCCGCTTGACGTACTCCTCCAGGCCGAGCCGGTCCCACAGGCCGATGTCGCGCAGCGCGCCGATGCCGCCGGCCTTCCTGAACGGCGAGTGCCAGGGGAAGGTGTCGGACTGGACCGCGTCCTCGTCGTGGAACCAGGTGTAGCCGCCGAACAGCTCGTCGGCCGCCTCGCCCGACAGCGCGACCGTCATCTCCCGCTTCAGCGCGCGGCACAGCACGAGCAGCGAGTACTCCATGTCGCCGGTCGACACCGGCAGGTCCTGGGCGCGCAGCACCGACCGCCTGACCTCCGGGTCGAGGATCTCGGCGTTGTCCAGCTCGACGATGATGTGCTCGGCGCCGACGTGCTCGGCCACCTCGACCGCGAACGGCGTGTCCGGGTCCTCCCACTGCACGTTCGCCCGGAAGCGCGACTCGTGGCCCTTGAAGTCCACCGAGAACGCCTTGAGCGGCTCGCCTGCGCCCTTGCGGGCGATCGCGGCGGCGGCCAGCGCGGTGATCGCGCTGGAGTCGAGGCCGCCCGATAGCAGGGTGCCCACGGGCACGTCGGCGACGAGCTGCCGGTCCACGATCTCCGACAGCAGCCGCCGCACGGTGGCGATCGTGGTGTCCAGGTCATCGGTGTGCGGGCGGGCCCGCAGCCGCCAGTAGCGGTGCTCGCTGCGGCCCGCGCGCGACAGGCGCAGCACGGTGGCCGGGCGCACCTCGTGCATGCCGCGGAAGACGCCGTGGCCGGGCGTCTTGACGATCGTGAAGATCTCCCGCAGCCCGTCGGCGTCGATGACCGCCTCGGCCTCGTCGTGCGCCAGGATCGTCTTCGGTTCCGAGCCGAACAGCACCCCGTCGGGCGTCGGGTAGTAGTAGAGCGGCTTGACGCCCATCCGGTCGCGCACCAGCAGCAGCTCCTCGGTGCGCGGGTCCCAGATGGCCAGCGCGAAGATGCCGTCGAGCCGGCCGGCGAAGTCCTCGCCCCACTCCAGGTAGGCGCGCAGCACCACCTCGGAGTCGCTGGCGGTGCGGAACTCGTGGCCCAGCCCGCGCAGCTCCTCGCGCAGCTCGCGGTAGTTGTAGACCTCCCCGTTGTAGGTCATGACCGGCAGGCCGTCGTCGCCGGCCGCCATCGGCTGCCTGCCGCCCTCCAGGTCGATGATCGCCAGCCTCCGGTGGCCGAGCGCCGCGCGGGCGCAGGTCCACACGCCGCCCGCGTCGGGGCCCCGGTACTCCAGCGTCGCCGTCATCGCCGTGATCGTGTCCCGTTCGCCGGTCAGATCGCGGTCGTAGCTCACCCATCCTGCGATGCCGCACATGGTCAGTTCGTCCTTTCGATGGTCTCGGTGAAGTCGCGGGAGCCGTGCAGCCACGCGACCTTGTCGTGCAGCTCGTCCTCGGAGAGGGCGGACAGCATCCGGTTCCTGGCGAGCGCGTCGGCGCCGGCCGGGTGGTAGAGGCGGGTGCCCATCTCGCGCGAGACGAGCTGGGTCCTGGCCGTGCGGTCCCGGCGGGCCGCGTTGTACTTCTCGAACCGCTGCGGGAACTCGGCGGGGCCGCAGTCGGCCAGCTCGCCCAGCGTCACCGCGTCCTCCAGCGCCATGCACGCGCCCTGGGCGGCGTACTGGAGCATCGGATGGGCGGCGTCGCCGAGCAGCACCACCCGGCCGTCGGCCCAGTCGGGCACCGGGTCGCGGTCGCACAGCACCCACTCGCGCCACTGCGCGCCGAGCTCCAGCAGCCGCCTGGCGGTCTCGCCCAGCTCGGGGAAGGCGCTTAGCACCCGCTCGCGCACGGCCGGCCGGCCCGTCACCACGGCGGCGGCGCCGTCGTCGCGGGTGGCGGCCAGGTTGAGGAACTCGCCGCCGCCGATCGGGTAGTGCACGAAGTGCCAGCGCGGCCCCGCCCACAGCGTGACGGTGTTCCAGCGCAGGTCGGCGGGCACCCGGTCCATCGGGATGACCGAGCGGAAGATCGTGTGCCCCGACACGCGCGGCCCGCCGTCGCCGACCAGCCGCGCCCGGATCATCGAGTGCAGCCCGTCGGCCCCGACGAGCGCGTCGCCCGGCACCCGCCGCCCGTCGCCGAGCAGCGCCCGCACGCCGCCCGCGTCCTGCTCGTAGCCGGTGACGTGGCTGCCGCCGCGCAGCTCGACCAGCGGGTGCTCGCGGCAGGCGGCCAGCAGCGGCCCGTACAGGTCCACCCGCTGCACGACCGCGTACGGGTTGCCGAAGCGGGCCCGGTAGCGGCCGGTGAGCGGCATGCTCGCCACCCGCTCACCGGTGGTGCCGTCCATGAAGCGCAGCTCGTCGATGTAGACGGCCAGCTCGCGCACCGCCTGCCCGACCCCGAGCCGGTCCAGCGCGGTGAAGCCGTTGGGGCCGATCTGGATGCCGGCGCCGAGCTCGCTGAACTCGTCGCGGCGCTCCAGGACCACCGCCCGGTGGCCCTGGCCGGCCAGGCCGAGCGCGGCGGCGAGCCCGCCGATGCCGCCCCCGGCGACGAGCACGGTCGCCGTCCTCGTCCGCCCGCTCATCGCCGCACCGGCGTCCGGTCGAGCACCGACAGCAGGGCGTCGCGCAGGATGCCGACCCCGTCGGCGGTGAGCACCGACTCGGCGTGGAACTGCATGGAGGCGAACCGGGGCCCGCGCAGCGCGTGCACCTCGCCCGTCTCCGGGTCGCGGCTGACCGCGACGGTCCCCGTCAGCCCGGCGGGCTCGATCTCGTCGGCCGGGGCGTGCGCGGCGAAGGTGTTGTAGAAGCCGACCCTGGCCCGGCGGCCGAACAGGTCGATCACCCGCTGCACGCCCTGGTTGGGCACCTTCCTGCGGCGCAGCGGCAGGCCGAGCGCGCCGCTGAGCACCTGGTGGCTCAGGCACACGGCCAGGAACGGGGCGCCGGAGCCGAGCAGCCGCCCCACCGCGTCACGCAGGTGCGCGATCTTGGGGTGGGCCAGGTCGGCCGGGTCGCCCGGCCCGGGCCCGAGCACCACCAGGTCATGGCCGTCCAGCGTGTACGGCTCGTCGAAGCGGCGCACGGTCACCTGGAGGCCCAGCGAGCGGAGCTGGTGGCCGATCATCGAGGTGAACGTGTCCTCGGCGTCCACCACCAGCACCCGCAGGCCGATCAGGTCGGGCGTCCAGAACGTCCGCTCGCCCTGCTCCTGCCGCCAGAACCCGGAGATGCCGTCGTTGCGCCCCTCCAGCGCGCCGCGCACGTCGGGGTGCTCGGCCAGCGGCTCCGGCGGCTCGGCGCACAGCGCGTCGAGCAGCCCGGCCGCCTTCGCCGCGGTCTCGGCCACCTCCGACTCCGGGTCGGAGTGCCTGACCAGGGTCGAGCCGACGCCGATCCGGACCCGCCCGGCGGCGTCGATGTCGGCGGTGCGGATGAGGATCGAGGAGTCGAGCGTCCGCCGGCCCGCCCCGTCGCTGCCGATCAGCGCGGCCACGCCGCTGTAGTAGCCGCGTCCCTCCTTCTCGTAGCGGCCGATCACCCGGCAGGCGCTCTCCAGCGGGCTGCCGGTGACGGTCGGCGCGAACAGGGTCTCGCGCAGGATCTCCCGCACGTCGCGGGTGGTCTCGCCCTCGATGTAGTACTCGGTGTGCGCGAGCCTGGCCATCTCCCTCAGGTACGGCCCCGACAGCCGGCCGCCCGACTCGCAGATCCGGGCCATCATCTTGAGCTCCTCGTCGACCACCATGTAGAGCTCGTCGGCCTCCTTCTTGTCGCCGAGGAAGTCCATGAGCGCGCCGACGGTCGGCCCGGACGGGGGATAGCGGTAGGTGCCGCTGATCGGGTTCATCACCGCGACGCCGTCGTCGACGCTGATGTGCCGCTCGGGCGAGGCGCCGACGAACGTCCGCTCGCCGGTGTGGATGACGAACGTCCAGTACGTGCCCGTCTCCCGGGTGGCCAGCCGGCGGAACAGCGTGAGGGCGGCGGCCGGGGTGTAGTCGGTGATGTCGGCCAGGAACGAGCGCTTGATGACGAAGTTGGCGCCCTCGCCCCGGCCGATCTCGTCGTCGATGACGGCGCGCACCACGGCCGCGTAGTCCTCGTCGGAGGTGTCGACCGTGCGCTCGCGGGTGCGGATCGGCCGGTCGGGGATGCGCGCCAGCGCGGCGGGCAGCGGCAGGCTGCCGTGGCCGGTGACGGTCATCGCCACGAGCGGCGCGCCGTCGTCGCGCGCCTCGAAGCCGCGCTCGGCGATCTGCCGGTACGGGATGAGCGTCAGCAGCTCGGGGCCCTCGGCGCCGGGCTCGTCGGGCAGCGGGAGCTCGGCCAGCGTGGCGACCGTGGACACCTCGCCGACCAGCACGTCCAGCATGCCCTCGCGGCCGGCGCCCGGCCGGTGCAGTAGCGCGAACGGGGGCGGCACGGGGGACAGGACGTCGTCCAGGAGCCGTTCGGCGCTCATGGCCGCCCTCCTCGCGCGAGATCGGTCAGGAGCTCCTTGGTCGTGGCGACCATGCCGCACCGCCCGGCCACGTACCGCAGCGTCATGAGGTGGTCCTCGGCGGTGAAGTCGGCGACGGCGTCGGCCACCAGGAACGGCTGGACGTCGTGGGAGTAGGCGTCCACGGCCGTCATCAGCACGCCGATGTGCGCGTACACCCCCGAGATGATCAACTGGTCGCGCCCGCTGTCACGCAGCATCCACAGCAGCGGCGACTGGTGGAAGGCGCTGTAGCGCCGTTTGACGATGATCCAGTCGTCCGGCCCGGGCGCCACCGGGTCCACGACGCCGCGATGCTCCGCGCCGGTGGTCATGCCGGGTCCCCAGAAGTCCCTGAGGAGTCCCCGCTGCCGGTCGGACATCCCGCCGGGCTGCGTGGTGTAGGCGACGGGGATGCCGGCGGCGGCGCACCGCTCGCGCAGCGCGGCCGCGTTCCTGACGAGATCCGTCACCGGGGCCTCGCCGGCGGGAAAGGCATCCAAGAAGAAATGCTGCATGTCGTGCAACAGGAGAACGGCCCGCTCCGGGGAAACGGTCCACCGCGCCGTGTTGGCCGGTAGTTCGCCGGAGTCCGGCATCGGATAAGGCGTAATAGCAGGAATCCCGATCATTGTTGCCTCAATCTGGTCGTGCGATGAAGAAATTCAGGCGCCCAGTGCGGCGCCCCCGTCCACCGTCAGGTGCTGAAGCGTGATGTGGCTCGCCTTTTCGGAGAGCAGGAATGCGACCGTGTGCGCGATGTCGGCCGGGCTGGCGACCTTTCCGAGAGGGATGCCGGTGCGGTAGGCGCGCGGCTTGCCCTCGATCGACGAGCGCAACGCCCGGTCATGGTCGCTCCACAGCGCCGAGAGCATCGGGGTGTCGACCGAGCCCGGCGTCACCACGTTGCAGCGGATCCCGTACCCGGCCACCTCCAGGCCCAGCGACTTGGTGAACGCCGTGGCCGCGGCCTTGGAGGCGGCGTAGGCGGCCATGTCGGCGCGGGCGACCAGCGCCGCGTTGGAGGCGACGGTGACGACCGCGCCGGCCCGCCGCGGCACCATCCGGGACACGACCGCCCTGGAGACGTGGAAGACGCCGTCGACGTTGACCGCGAACGTGGCCGCCCAATCGGCGTCCGACATCGTCACCGCCCGGCCGGTGCGCAGCACCCCCGCGGCGTTGACCAGCTTGGTGACCGGCCCGAGCAGCCGCTCGGCCGCCTCGACCACCGCCTCCACCTGGGCGCTGGAGGCGACGTCCACGGGGAACGCCGCCACCCGCAGCCCGTCGGCCTCCAGCTTCCCGGCCAGCTCCCTCAGCCCGGCCTCGTCCCGGTCCAGGGCGGCCACCGCGATGCCCTCCTCTCCCAGCGTCCGCGCGATCGCCGCCCCGATGCCGCCGGCGGCTCCGGTGACCAGCGCCACCATCAGGAGCTCCCGGCGGAGAATCGCGTCAAATGAATGTGCATGATGAACTCAGCCGCCTTTCCCCGCACAATTGCCGAGGTGCGGGTCTGTCAATTTCCGGGTCTTTCTCTTACGTAAGAGACTGCGATCGGGGATGACCCGGAACAAGGCGGGAGCGTGGCAGCAAGTTGTCTTCCCGGCGCTGTTTCCTGCCAGCCCGGAGCAACGCAGCACGTCAAGAGATGCCCCAGGAGGCGGCCCGAGCTGACGATGTCGTGGTGAGGAAGTCCGGTGTCAAGAGAGCGGCGACCTCGTGGCTGCAGGACCAGGCATGGTTCCTGCAGAAACTGGTCCCGGATTCACCCGCCTACACGATGCTCCGCGCCTACCGAACGACCGGCGAACTCGACGTGCCCGCGCTCCGCGCCGCCTGGCGGGGGGTCGTGCTGCGGCACGAGATCCTGCGCACCACGCTCGTGGACGACGGCGGGCTGCCCGTGCAGGAGATCGCCGGCGACTGCCACCCGCACGCCTTCACCGAGCTCGACGCCACCGGCGCCACGGCCGAGCAGCTCTGCGCCGACCTCGCGCGCACCCCGCTCGACCTGGAGGACGGCCCGCTCGCGCAGCTCACCGTGGCCCGGCCGGCCGACGGCGGCCACCTGCTCGTGCTGCGGCTGCACGAGGCCGTCGCCGACGAGTGGTCGCTTCCCACGCTGCTCGACGAGCTCTCCGACGGCTACGCCGACCAGCGGGTGCCGCCGCCGCCCGAGGGGTTCCAGTACGCCTCCTACGCCCGCTGGCAGCGCGACCAGGGGCACACGCCCGAGTTCCACGGGCTGCTGCGCTGGTGGACCGGGCACCTGACGCCGCCGCCCGCCTCCCCGGCGCCGCCCGCCGACCGGCCCCGCCCCGACGGGCCGTCCTTCGGCGGCGGGGCGGTCCCCTTCGCCTGGGCGCCCGCGCTCGGGCAGGCCGTCGCCGAGCTGTCCCGCGAGGAACGGGTCAGCGCCCCCGCGGTGCTGCTGGCCGCGTTCCTGTGCCTGCTGCGCCGCCACAGCGGCGAGGACCGGGTGGCCGTCGGCGCCCCCGTCAACCTGCGGCCCGCGGTCCGCACCGGCGCGCTCGTCGGCCCGTTCCGCAACCACGTGGTGCTGTGCGCCGACCTGTCCGGCGGGATCACGTTCCGGCAGGCGGTGCGCCGGGTGGCCAAGGCCGTGGCGCACGCCTACCAGCGCCGGATCGTCCCCTACGACCGGCTGGTGCAGGCGCTGCGGCTGGAGCGGGACCCGCGCCGGATGCCGCTGTGCGACGTGCTGTTCGACTACCGCGACGAGGCCGAGCCGCTGCCCGTCCTGGGCGACGCCGAGGTGCGCCCGGTGCGGCCGCGCGCGGGCTCGGCCAGGACCGACCTGTGCCTCACGGTCGAGCACGTCGGCTCCGGCCTCACCGGGGAGCTGACCTACCGCGACAGCCTGTACGAGGACGAGTCCGCCGGGCAGCTCCTCGACCAGCTCCGCACGTTCCTGGCCATCGCCCTGCGCGCCCCGGACCTGCCCGCCGACCAGATCCCGCTGGAGGACTACGCCCGCACCCGCGCCCGGGTGCGCGAGGCCGACCGGACCGGGGTGCTCGACCCGCTGCTGCCGTCCGTGCCCGAGCTCGTGCGCGCCCGCGCCACCCGCACCCCGGACGCGGTCGCGGTGGACTGGCCGGACGCCGCGCTGACCTTCCGCGAGCTGGACGCGCGCGCCTCGGCCGTCATCACCGCCCTGCGCGCGCTGCCCGCCGACGCGCCCCCCGGAGAACCCGGCGGGGCCGCCGCCGAGTCCGCCGCCGGGACTCTCGGGGACGCCTCCGTGGTCGTCCGGATGGCGCCGGGCCCCGCCCAGGTCGCCGCCGTGCTCGGCACGCTCGGCGCGGGCGCCAGGCTCACCTGCCTGGCCACCGGCGACGCGGGGGAGCGGGGCAAGGCCGTGCTCGCCGAGCTGCGGCCCGCCTGCGTGCTCACCGAGGGCCGGTCCGACGACCTGATCCGCTGGTACGAGGACGAGCTCGGCGGAACCGTCGTCGACGTCACCGCCCTCGGCGTCCCGGCCCGTCCGGCCGCCCTGGTCACCCCCATGACCACCGCGCCCGCCTACGTCGCCTACACCTCCGGCTCGACCGGCAGGCCCAAGGGCATCATCCAGTCGCACGGCAGCCTCGCCCAGTTCGCCACCTGGCTGGCCACCGAGTTCCGGATGCGGCCGGGCGCCCGCGTCGCCCAGTGGGCGGCGCCCGGCTACGACGCCGCGCTCGTCGAGACGTTCGCCGCGCTGACCGGCGGCGCGACGCTCTGCCCGGTCCCCGAGCGGATCAGGGCGAACCCGGAGAAGCTGGCCGCCTGGCTCGCCGACGAGCGCATCACGCTGCTGCAGACCGTGCCGAGCTTCGCGCGCAAGCTCCTCGACGCGATCACCGCCGACGGCGCCGGCCGCTCGCTCTCGCTCGGCTGCCTGCTGCTCGCCGGCGAGCCTCTGCCCGGCGAGCTGGCCGCCGACCTGCGCGCCGCCCTGCCCGCCGTCCGGCTGGCGAACCTGTACGGCGCCACCGAGACGATCCTGGCCACCTGGTACGAGGTGACCGGCCCGGTGCCCGGCATGACGCCGATCGGCACGTCCATCCCCGGCCGCCAGGTCGTCGTGCTGGACGACTGGGACCGGCCCTGCCCGCCCGGCGTCACCGGGCACCTGGTGGTCAGGAGCCCGTACGTCGCGCTCGGCTACGCGGGCGCGGGCGCCGACACGCGGCCCTTCGAGCCCGTCTACCACCTCCAGGCGTGCGGGTCCGGCTTCGGCCGCTTCTACCGCACCGGCGACCTCGGCCGCCTGCGGTGGGACGGCCTGCTGGAGTTCCGCGGGCGCGGCGACTCCCAGATCAAGTTCCACGGCACCCGCGTCGAGCTGGCCGAGGTCGAGGACGCGCTGAACCGGAACGAGGCGGTCGCCGAGTGCGCGGTCGTCCCGGTGAGCGGCCCCGACGGCTGGGTCACCCGCCTGGTCGCCTACGTCGTGCCGAACCGCACGGCGGCGGGCGAGGCGGAGGTGCGGGCCGCCGACCTGCGGGCCACGCTGCGCGCCCGGTTCGGCAAGAGCACGCTGCCCCTGTCGGTCAGGACGGTCGGCGCGCTGCCCCGCAACGTCGGCGGCAAGATCGACCGGCGGATGCTGCCGGCGCTGCCCGCGGGCGGCGCGAACCGGAGCGCGCGGACGCCGGCCGAGCTCGAACTGGCCGCCATCTGGTCAGACGTCCTGGGCGCCGAGCCGGACGGCGACGGGGACCCCTTCTTCGCGGTGGGCGGGCACTCGCTCATGGTGCCCCGCCTGCTCGATCGCGTGCGTGACCGGTTCGGCGTGGAGATCCCCCTGTGGGAGTTCTTCGCCAACCCCACCCTGAACGGCCTGGCCGCTCAGGTCAGCGCGCACGCGCTTTCCGCTGATGCTGTCAACCAATCTATGGCGGGTGAGTGATGTGACACTGGTGGAGACCTCGACGTCAGTCGACTTCGATGGGGAGAACCTGGATGTCCCGACAGTACGGCTGATCGCCGAGAACCAGGTCACCTGCGGCGTCGCCCCGTCCGCCCTGGCCAAGGTCGCGGCCAACCGGCGGCTGTTCGAGGACGTCATCGCACGTGGCATCCCCGTGTACGGCGTGACGACCGGCTACGGCGAGATGATCTACATGCTCGTCGACACCTCCAACGAGATCCAGCTCCAGACCAACCTCGTCCGCAGCCACTGCGCCGGCGTCGGCCCGATCTTCGCCGAGGACGAGGCACGGGCGGTCCTCACGGCCCGGCTCAACGCCCTGTCCAAGGGCTACTCGGCGGTCCGGCCCGAACTGCTCGAACGCATGGCGCTCTACCTCAACCTCGGCATCACGCCCGCCATCCCCGAGATCGGGTCGCTGGGCGCCAGCGGCGACCTCGCGCCGCTGGCGCACGTCGCCTCGACGCTCATCGGCGAGGGGTACGTGCTGCGCGACGGCCGCCGCACCGAGACCGGGCCGGTGCTGCGCGAGCTCGGCATCGAGCCGCTGCAGCTGCGGTTCAAGGAGGGCCTGGCGCTCATCAACGGCACCTCGGCGATGACCGGGCTCGGCTGCCTGCTCGTCACCCGGGCGCTCGACCAGGTCCGGCAGGCCGAGATCGTCACCGCGCTGATCTGCGAGGTGCTGCAGGGCTCGACCAGTCCGTTCGTGGCCGACGGGCACGACATCGCCCGCCCCCACCAGGGGCAGATCGACGTCGCCGCCAACATGCGCGCCCTGCTCAGCGGCAGCGGCCTGGCGGTGGAGCACAGCGAGCTGCGCCAGGCGCTCAGCGTCGACCCGCTGCGCCTGTCGATCCTGCGCGACCGGGAGCCGCCGCGCCGCCGCAAGGACGGCGACGCGCCCGAGCACGGCGTCCACCGGACCGAGGTCTACCTGCAGAAGGCGTACACGCTGCGGGCCATCCCGCAGGTCGTCGGCGCCGTCCGTGACACGGTCTACCACGCCGCCGCCACGCTGCGCACCGAGCTCAACTCCTCCAACGACAACCCCCTCGTCTTCGAGGGCAAGGAGGTCTTCCACGGCGCCAACTTCCACGGCCAGCCGGTCGCCTTCGTCATGGACTACCTGACGATCGCGCTCACCCAGCTCGGCGTCTTCTCCGAGCGGCGCACCAACCGGCTGCTCAACCGCCACCTCAGCAACGGCCTGCCCGAGTTCCTCGTCGCCGGCGACCCCGGCCTCAACAGCGGGTTCGCCGGAGCCCAGTACCCCGCCACCGCCCTGGTCGCGGAGAACCGGACGATCGGCCCGGCCAGCACCCAGAGCGTGCCGTCCAACGGCGACAACCAGGACGTCGTCAGCATGGGCCTGATCGCCGCCCGCAACGCCCGCCGGGTGCTGCAGAACAACAGCAGGATCCTCGCGGTGGAGTTCCTGTCCGCCGCCCAGGCCGTGGACCTGTCGGGCCGCGCGGACCGGCTCAGCCCGGCCGGGCGGGCCACGTACGAGCGGGTCCGCTCGCTCGTGCCGGTCCTGGAGGCGGACCGGTACATGGCCGACGACATCGAGCTGGTGGCCTCGGCGATCTCGCGGGGCGAGTTCCTGGACGCGGTCGTCCAGGCCGACGTCGCCCTCCGCTAGACCCGCCGGACCCCGTACGCGAAGCGCCCCCGGGAGGTGATCCCGGGGGCGCTTTCTCGCGGGCTCGGCGCTCAGTGGCGCAGGCCGTTCTTCGCCTGGCGCAGGTGCTCGAAGGAGGACAGGTCGGGCGCCGTCCAGCCGTCCAGGTCGTACTCGCTCAGGCACTGGTCGACGAACGCCTTGTAGCCGTCCACCTGGCCGCTGGCGGTCTGCGCGGCCAGCAGCTCCACGCGGGTGTTCTCGTGGTTGCCGGCGTAGTTGCGCTCGTACAGCTCGTGCCGGCCGCCGAACTCGGTGCCCACGGCGTCCCAGAGCAGCTTCATCACCTTGATCCGCTCGACCGAGTCGATGCCGCCGGAGCCGCGCAGGTACTTGTCCAGGTACGGCCGCACCTCGGGGTTCTTGAAGTCCTCGGCGCTGGAGTTGATGTAGATCAGGCCGCTGGCGATGTCCTGGTGGATGATCTTCTTGACCCGGGGGTAGCCGGTCTGCATGAACCAGCGGTAGGCCAGGCCGTACTCCGGGTTGGGCAGGACCGCGCCGTTGCGCCATTCGACGGGGTTGCGCGCGGCCGCGTCCGACAGGCCCCAGAACAGGTTGCGCCAGGCCAGCACCTCGCCGATGCGGCTCTGCACGCCCCGGAAGTCCTTGGTGCCGGTGATCTCCACGGCCTTGGCCAGCAGGCCCGCGATGAACTCCAGCTTGACCGCCAGGCGGGTGCAGCCGTGGAAGGTGAAGCGCTCGGGGAAGCCGGAGCGGCCGGTGAACAGCTGCACCTTGCCGAGGTGGCCGTAGATGAAGACGTTCTCCCAGGGGATGAGCACCTTGTCCAGGACGAGGATCGTGTCGTTCTCGTCCAGCCGCGACGACAGGGGATAGTCGAACGGGCTGCCCATCACGGTCGCCGCGGCGGTGTAGGACGGCCGGCAGATCAGCTTCAGCCCCGGCGCGTTCATCGGGATGGTCGCCACCAGCGCGAACTTCTTGTCCTTGATCGGCAGGCCGTAGTGGGCGATGAAGTTGTAGTGCGTCAGCGCCGACCCCGTCGCCACCACCTTCGCCCCGCTCACCACGAGCCCGGCGTCGGTCTCCTTCTCCACGTGCACGAACACGTCGGCGACCTCGTCCGGCGGCCGGCTGCGGTCCACCGGCGGGTGCACGATCGCGTGGTTCCAGAACAGGACCTTCTCCTGCGACTCCCGGTACCAGCGCCGCGCGTTGTCGGCGAACGGCTCGTAGAACTCGGCGTTGGCGCCCAGCGTGCCGAGGAAGGCCGCCTTGTAGTCGGGGCTGCGGCCCATCCAGCCGTAGCTCATCCGCGCCCACGCGGCGATGGCGCGCTGGTTGGCCACCAGGTCGTCGGCGCTGCGCGGGGTGGTGAAGAAGCTGTGGGTGAAGCCGTCGCCGCCCGTGTCGGTCGGCACGACGAGGTCGCCGCGCCGCTCCGGGTCGTGCAGCGCGTCGTAGAGCCTGGCGGTCATCCGGATCGGGTTGTGGAACGCCGGGTGCGCGGTCACGTCCGAGACGCGGTCGCCGTACAGGTAGATCGCCCGGTCGTCGCGCAGGCTCTCGACGTACTCGGCGCCGGTCATCGGGCGGGTCTTCGGCCGGCTGTCCGGCCCGGTGTCCGGGATGTGTGGCGCGTCCTGCAGGTCAGTCATGGCAATTCCCCTATTCGAGCCCGAACCGGGCCTTGGCCAGATCGCGTTTGGCGATTTTGGCGAGGTAGGTGGACAGGCCGGCGTGCGTGACGAACATCGACATGTCCCGCCACACCCGCTCGACGCGCTCGCCGGCGCGCACGGCGCTCGAACCCGCCGTGGGGAACAGGTGCGACTCGACCGCCCGCCAGCACAGCGCCACGGCCTCCTGGCAGATCGCCGCCAGCCGCAGCTCGTGCTCGTGGGTGACGGCCGCCGCGCCGCGGGCGCTCGTCTCGCGCCACTGCCGCACGGCGTCCGTGGTCGCGGCCTCGGCCGTGGCGATCAGGCCCGCGGCCTTGCCGTACGTGAGCTGGAAGTCCGGGTCCTCGGTACGGGTCACGATGGGCGGGAACGGCGTCGTGCGGGTCCGCATGAGGTCCTCGTAGGCGTCCAGCGCGCCCTTGGCCATGCCGACCGCCAGCAGCGCGTCCTCCATGACCATGAAGCTGAGCTGCCCGCCGCCGTACTCGGGGCCGTGCAGCTCGCGGCCGGGGGTGCCGCCGGTGACGTCGATCTGGCTCATGTGGTGCTTGAGCACGTAGCGGTCGGGGACGCGGCCGCCGGTGATGCGGATGCTGTGCGAGCCGCTGCCCTTCAGGCCCAGCGCGTGACCCCAGTCGTCGAGCCGGGTCCACTCGCTGCGCGGGGCGATGAACATGATCGGCTCGCCCGACTCGATCAGGGCGTGCCCCATGAAGTGGGTGGCGTACGGCGACCCCGAGCAGTAGCCCCAGGTGCCGTTGATCAGCCAGTCGCCGTCCGGCGTGCGCTCGGCCGTGCCGCCGGGCATCACGGTCGCGGGGCAGATGAACTCCCCGGAGGCGAAGATCTCCTCCTGGGTGCGCTCGTCGAAGATCGTCGCGGCCGGGAGCGCGTGCGCGGCGCCCAGGCAGAACATCCAGCCCGTCGAGGGGCAGCCCCGGGTCAGGTTGATCGCCACGCGGACGAAGGTGTCGATCCCGAACTCGTAGCCGCCGAACCGGCGGGGGACCAGGATGCGGTAGAAGCCCGCTCTGGAGAACTCCTCGTGGACGTCCTCGGCGTAGAACGTGCGCCGCTCGGTCTCGGCCTGGCGCTCGGCCAGCGCGGGAATCATGGCCTCCGCCCTGGCGACCACGTCCTCGGGGGTGAGTCCGGGCTCCGGCGGTTCGGCGAGGCGGTGCTCGAAAACAGTGGTGTCGACACCCATCGCTATGCGCGTCCTCACGGTTTCGTGGTCGAATCGGACATGCCGCCAGCGTCACATCCACGATTTGGCCGCGCATCTCCCGGCGTGCTGTTCTGCGCGGGCACGGCGAAGCCCCCGGTTCAGGAAGCATTTTCCCGAACCAGGGGCTTTCGATTTCCGCGTCATTCCGGTGTGTTGGCGGCCGGATTTTTTCTCCCGGTGGATTACCGCTGGTTTGTCAGTTGAAGGAGATGGCCACCTCCCCGAGCACCTGCTCGTTGTTGCCGGCGCCGACGAAGCAGGAGGCCGCCGCGCAGTCCACCGGGCCCACCGGGGTGCCGTCGTAGCCGACGCCGTCGAACTGGCGGTTGAGCTTCAGCGGGATGGTGGCCGAACCGCTCGCGTCGGTGGTGAACGAGGTGGCCGTGCCGCCGTCGCAGGCGGCGCCCGAGGCCGTGTTGGCGCAGGTGGCGATGCCGAACACCGCATTGGGCAGGGCCCCGGTGACGGTCACCGTGGCAGTCGCGCCGTCCGACACGCCGGAGGCCGGCGAGACGGAGAACGACGGGGCCGCGGCGGAGGCCGCCGGGCTGGTGGCGAAGGCCAGGCCGAGCGTGACCGTGGCGGCGAGACCCAGCTTGGCAATCAGACCAGTCTTGCGCGTCATTCTTTACTCCTTTTTCCGGGGCGATTTGTTTCGCCGTCGTGAGTACAACTCTGCGGCATCGGCCGGGCGGGTGCCAGAGGAAATCAATTCAGCAAGCTGCAGTGACGGTGACTGCATCTTGTCAATGATCGCCTTGCGTTCTGTTTGACGATGGGCTATTCGCAGGCGAGCAAGGCCGGATAAGACAGCGGGCCGCGCAGCCGGGAGAATCCGGACCAGTGTGCCCGTCCGTACGGCACGGCTCATCGGTTGGGAGCGGCTGTGACCATTGACCAGATCACCCGGGACGCCAACGTCTACGGCGACGACATCAGCGAGATCTACGACCTGCTCTACCTGCGGCGCGGCAAGGACTACGCGGGGGAGGCCGACATCGTGACCAGCCTCGTGCGCGAGCGCGCGCCGCACGCCGACTCCCTGCTCGACGTGGCCTGCGGGACGGGCGAGCACCTCAGGACGCTGCGCACCCGCTTCTCCCTGGTCGAGGGGGTGGAGCTGTCGGCGGCGATGCGGGCCAGGGCCCAGGCCAAGCTCCCCGGCGTCGCCGTCCACCCGGGCGACATCCGCGACTTCCGGCTCGGCCGCGTCTTCGACGCCGTGTGCAGCCTCTACAGCACGGTCGGCTACATGGCGGGCACCGAGGAGCTCGACGCCGCCGTGGCGAGCATGGGCCGGCACGTGGCCCCCGGCGGGGTGCTCATCGTGGAGCCCTGGTACTTCAAGGACGGCTTCGCCGACGGGCACATCGGCGACGACGTGGTCCGCGAGGACGGCCGGACCATCGCCAGGGTGGCCAGGTCGTCCCGCGTGGGCGACACCGTCCGCGTCGAGGCGCACTACCTGGTGGCCGACGGCGCCGGGGTGCGCCACTTCGAGCACACGCAGGTGATGAACCTGTTCTCCCGCGCCGAGTACGCGGCGGCCTTCGAGCGGGCCGGCTTCACCGCCGAGTGCCTGGAGGAGACCGGGCCGCTGCTCGCCGGCCGCTCCCTGTTCCTCGGCGTGCGACGGGACGGATGATCCGCGGTGATCCCCCTGTTCAAGGTCGAGGTGGCGGCCGGCGCCGCCGACCGGGTCACCGCCGTGCTCGA
The DNA here is from genome assembly GCF_053590035.1 of Nonomuraea sp. NPDC003214. Classification (NCBI taxonomy): domain Bacteria; kingdom Bacillati; phylum Actinomycetota; class Actinomycetes; order Streptosporangiales; family Streptosporangiaceae; genus Nonomuraea; species Nonomuraea sp. NPDC003214. The sequence continues at coordinate 385,323 of NZ_JBSFSX010000005.1, forward strand.
CAGCGGCATGCTCGGGCACGGGCCGCTGGTCGAGGAGTTCGAGCGGCAGCTCGGCGAGCGGATCGGCAACCCGTACGTGGCGGCGCTGAACAACGCCACCTCCGGCCTGCAGCTCGCGCTGCGCCTGGCCGGGGCCGACGGCGAGGTCCTGAGCACGCCGTTCACGTTCGAGGCGACGAACTGGAGCATCCTGGCCGGCGGCGGGCGCATCACCTGGGTGGACGTCGACCCGGCCACGCTCAACGTGGACCTCGAGGACCTCGCCAAGAAGATCACCCCCCGCACCCGGGCGGTCATGGTGGTGCACTGGGGCGGCTGCCCGGTCGACGTCGAGCGCCTGGCCCGCATCCTGGACGACGCCGAGGCCGCCCACGGGCGCCGGCCGGTCGTCGTCGAGGACTGCGCCCAGGCGTGGGGCGCCACCGTGCACGGCCGGCCGCTGGGCCGCCACGGCAACCTGTGCGTCTACAGCTTCCACGCCACCAAGCACCTGAGCTGCGGCACCGGCGGCCTGCTCGTGCTGCCCGACGAGGAGTCGCTGCGGCGCGCCCGGCGGCTGCGCTTCTTCGGCATCGAGCGCGACGCCGACCGCGTGCACGCCGACTACGACGTGCCCGAGTGGGGCTACAACTTCTACCTGAACGAGATCGGCGCGGCCATCGGGCTCAGCAGCCTCACCGTGGTCGACGAGCGGATCGCCCGCCACCGCGCCAACGCCGCCTACTACGACGCCGAGCTGGCCGGGGTGCCCGGCCTGGAGCTGACCGCGCGCACGCCCGGCCTGGACTCGTCGTTCTGGCTCTACCCGGTCCTCGTGGAGGACCGCGACGCGTTCATCGGCAAGCTCGCCGCCGCCGGGGTCGCGGCGAGCGTGGTGTGCCGGCGCAACGACGCGCACGGCTGCGTGACGCCGTCGGCCGAGCCGCTGCCCGGCCTGGAGGCGGTGCACGACCGGGTGGTCAACATCCCGGTCGGCTGGTGGCTGTCGGACGAGGACCGGGCGCACGTCGCGCACGCCATAAGATCCGGCTGGTGACTCATGGCAATCGCCGATAAAGGTTCGCGCCCGGCCGGTGTTAACGTCTATTCATGGACGCTTCCTGTCGAATTTGCAGCGGGCCGGTCAAGGCGTTTGTCGACCTCGGTTTCCAGCCCCGCGGAAACGCTTTTCCCCGGGCCGACCGGGTGGCCGGTGAATTCCGTTACCAGCTGGTCGTGGGAATGTGCGACTCGTGCACCATGGTCCAGCTGATGGCGGACATTCCCCAGGAAGTCAGATATCACGACGAATACCCGTACCACGCCTCCAACTCGGTGGTGCACAGCCGGCATTTCGAGGGCCTGGCGCGGCATTTCCTGGAGCACGAGCTGACCGGGCCCGACCCGTTCATCGCGGAGATCGGCAGCAACGACGGCGTCATGCTCGCCACCATCGCCGCGGCCGGCGTGCGCCACCTGGGCATCGAGCCGTCGGCCCAGGTGGCGGAGATGTCCAGGGCGCGGGGCGTGCGGGTGCTGTCGCAGTTCTTCGACGAGGACAGCGCCGGGCCGATCCGCGCCGAGCACGGCCCGGCCGACGTGATGTTCGGCGCGAACGTGATCGCCCACATCTCCCACCTGGCCTCGGTGCTCAAGGGCGCCAAGAAGCTGCTCGGCCCGGACGGCGTCTTCGTCTTCGAGGAGCCCTACCTCGGCAGCGTCGTCGAGCAGACCGCGTTCGACATCCTCTACGACGAGCACTCCTTCGTCTTCTCCGTGCGCGCCATCCAGGCCGCGGCCGAGCTGTACGGGCTGGAGCTCGTCGACGCCGAGCCGGTGGCGCTGCACGGCGGCTCGATGCGCTACACGCTGGGCCAGCCCGGCGCCCGCCCGGTCGCCCCCGCGGTGCCCGAGCTGCTGGCCGCCGAGGCCGCCCAGCGGCTGGGCGAGCACGCCACGCTGGAGGCCTTCGCCCGCCGCGCCGAGCGCATCCGCGACGAGCTGACCGCCCTCGTCGGGTCGCTGCGCGCCCAGGGCAAGAAGGTCGTCGGCTACGGCGCCCCCGCCAAGATCACCACGGTGACCAACTACTGCGGCTTCGGCCCCGACGTCATCCCCTTCGTCTGCGACTCCACGCCCTCCAAGCAGGGCCGCGTGGTGGCCGGCTCGCACATCCCCGTGGTGGCGCCGTCCGTGTTCGCCGAGAGCGACGCCGACCACGCCATCCTGTTCGCCTGGAACCACGCCGAGGAAATCATGGCGAAAGAGCGCGCGTTCGCCGAGCGCGGCGGGCGCTGGGTTCTCTACGTGCCCGAGGTGCATATCGTCTGAGCATTTTCAGCACATGGGGAGATGCGCCGTGCGGGGTGGCCGCCCACCATTTAGTTAATTCCCCCAGCCGGGCGGTCCGAGAGAAAGGAACCCACGGTGTCTGTGGCGGCGGAAATCAGTCATACAGGCGCTCTCGGAGAGCGCCGCCCCGACCTTCCCGCATTGACCGGACTACGCATCATCGCGGCGTTGCTCGTTTTCATGAGCCACGTCGTCTATCCCATGACGTCGGGAAACCAGAATCCCGCGACCCCCTACAGCGACGACGGGATCACCCAGACGCTCGTCTGGCTCTTCTTTCCCGGCGGCTACATCGGCGTCTCGTTCTTCTTCATCCTGAGCGGCTTCGTCATCACCTGGTCCTGGCAGCCGGGCGGCCGGGCCACGTCCTTCTGGCGGCGGCGGGCGGTGAAGATCCTGCCCAACCACGCCGTCACCTGGGGCCTGGCGATGCTGCTGTTCGCCGCGTCGTTCACGCCCCTGTGGGGCCTGCCGAACCTGTTCCTGGTCAACTCGTTCTCGCCCGACCCCAACCTGTGGGGCGGCGCGAACATGCCGGCCTGGTCGCTCAGCTCCGAGATGCTGTTCTACCTGCTCTTCCCGCTGCTGATCATCCCGATCGCCAAGATCAAGGAGAGCCGGCTGTGGCTGTCGGCCGGCCTCGTGGTCCTGGCCATGGCCGCGGTCTGCGTGGCCACGCTCACGCTGCTGCCCGACTCGCCCCGCTACCCGGGTGAGGCGCTGGCGCTGACGCAGTTCTGGTTCGTCTACATGTTCCCGCCGGCGCGGCTGTTCGAGTTCGTGCTCGGCATGGTCCTGGCCAGGATCGTGATCAGCGGCCGGTGGCCCCGCATCGGGATCGCCCCGGTCATCGCCCTGCTCGTGGCCGCCTACGCCGCCACGCTGTGGGTGCCGGAGCCGTACAGCATCTCGCTCGTCACCGCGATCCCGTTCGGGCTGGCCATCGGCACCTACGCCGCGGCCAACCTGCGCGGCCGGCGCACCTTCATGGGCAGCCGGGTCATGGTGTGGCTCGGCACCGTCTCGTTCGCCTTCTACATGACCCAGGCCGTGGTGCTCTACTGGCTGCGCGGCGCGGTGCTCGGCGACGCCGAGTACGGGCCCGTCGGCGGCACGCTGCTGATCCTGGGCCTCATCGCGGTCAACGTCGTGGCCGCCTGGCTGCTCTACACGCTGGTCGAGCGGCCCGCGATGCGGCACTGGAGCCGGTCGAAGAAGACGCCGCCGCCACCGCCGCGGGAGCCGGCGCGCGCCCCGGTGCCCACCGCCTCAGCCGCCGAGTGACCCTTCCCCCCGCTGTGCCCGCGATGCCCACCCCTCTTCAGCGGTGGGCATCGGCGTAACACGATCGACCACGACCCAGGAGAGTTCCGTGAACAGACGTTGCCCGGTCCTCGACACCACCGGCAAGAACATCCACGCCGAGACGGACCAACTGCGCTCGCGCGGCCACGCGACCCAGGTCGAGCTGCCCGGCGGGGTCATCGCCTGGTCCGTCAACACCCACGCCGCGATCAGGCGGCTGCTCACCGACCCGAACGTCACCAAGAGCGCCCGCAACCACTGGCCCGCCTTCCGCAACGGCGAGATCCCGCCCGACTGGGAGATGATCAGCTGGGTGGCCATGGACAACATGGTCACCGCGTACGGCAAGGACCACGTGCGGCTGCGCAAGCTCGTCGGCAAGGCGTTCACGCCCCGGCGCACCGAGGCGATCCGCCCGCGCATGGCCGAGCTGACCAACCAGCTCCTGGACGCCCTGGCGGCCGTGCCGCCCGGCGAGGTCGTCGACCTGCGGCAGAGCTTCGCCTACCCGCTGCCCGCCATGCTGGTGGCCGACCTCATCGGCATGTCGGAGGCGGCCCGCGTGCAGACCGCCAAGGTCATCGACATGATGGTCGACACCACCGTGAGCCCCGAGCAGGCCCAGGGCATCCTGCTCGGCTGGCGCGGCGCGATGGAGGAGCTCATCGCCGAGAAGCGCCGCAACCCCGGCGAGGACATCACCAGCGACCTCGTGGCCGCCCGCGACGAGGACGGGTCGCGGTTGTCGGAGGTCGAGCTCACCGACACGATCTTCGCGATCCTCGGCGCCGGCTCCGAGACCACGATCAACTTCTTCGACAACGCCATCACCGCGCTGCTCACCCACCCCGACCAGCTCGACCTCGTCCGGACCGGGCGGGCGAGCTGGGACGACGTCATCGACGAGACCCTGCGCGTCGACTCGCCGCTCGTCCACCTGCCGCTGCGCTACGCCGTCACCGACATCCACCTGGACGGCGTCACGATCCCGCAGGGCGACCCGATCCTCATCAACTACAGCGCCGTGGGCCGCGACCCCGCCCTGCACGGGGAGGAGGCCGGCCGCTTCGACATCACCCGGCCGGACAAGGAGCATCTGTCCTTCGGCTACGGCCCGCACTACTGCCTGGGCGCCAGCATCGCCCGCGCGGTCGCCCAGACGGGGCTCTCGACGCTGTTCGAGCGCTTCCCCGACCTGAGCCTCGCGGTGCCGCGCGAGGAGCTGGTGCCGCTGCCCACGTTCATCATGAACGGCCACCAGGCCCTGCCCGTCCGCCTCACCGCCGACGTGCCCGCCGAGGTGCCCGCCGAGGTGCCCGCCGCAGTGCCCGCCGGGGCCCGTTAGCCCGCCCGCACGACCGACGATCCGGCCCGGAGCACCGGGCCGGATCGTCGCGTTCCGGGGGCGGGTCACGCCGCGGCCGCCAGCGGCCGGGCCCGGACGGCGCCGGCGCCGGTGTCGTCCAGGGCGAGCCACCACGGGTTCGCCCTGGCCCACTCGATCGTCCGCAGCAGCCCCTCCTCCAGCGACGTGGCGCACTCCCAGCCCAGCACCCGCCGCGCCTTGGAGCTGTCGGGGATGCGCCGGGGCACGTCCTCGTAGGCGGAGCCGAGCGCGGCCCGGGTGTCGACCGCGATCTCCTCGGCCTCGGCGCCCGTCAGCTTCGCCACCAGCTCCCCGGCGTCCCTGATGCTCGTCTCCACCATGCTGCCCAGGTTGAACGACTCGCCGACGGCCGCCGGGTGCGAGGCCGCCAGCAGGGTCCCCGCCACGGCGTCGTCCACGTACGTGAAGCAGCGGGTCTGCTCGCCGCGGTCGTACATGACGATCGGCCGGCCGTTGAGCGCCCGGTGCACGCTGCGGCTGAGGACGAACGCGGGCCGCTGGCGCGGGCCGTAGGCGTTGAAGTAACGCACCACCGTGGTCTCCAGGCCGTGCTGGCGGCCGAAGGCGAACGTCAGGTGCTCGGTCAGCGCCTTGGCCGAGGAGTACGTCCACCGGTCGGCCGAGGTGGAGCCGAGGACCCGGTCGGCCTCCTCCGTCCACGGCACCGCCGGGTTCTTGCCGAACACCTCGCTGGTGCTCGCCACCACGACCCGCGCCCCGGCCCGCGCGGCGGCCTCCAGGACGTTACGGGTGCCCTGGAAGTTGATGTCGATGACGTCCAGCGGGCGGGCCAGGTACTGGTCCACGCCGACCACCGCCGCCAGGTGGTACACCACGTCCACGCCCTTGCCCACGGCCCTGGCCAGGTCACCGGGATCACGCACGTCACCGAGCACCAGCCGGGCGTGCGCCCGCGCCATCCGCTGCGTCTCGGGCAGCGGCCCGCTGTCGAAGACGGTCACCTCGTCACCGCGGGCGATCAGCCGCTCCACCAGATGGCTGCCGATGAATCCGGAACCACCGGTCACGACCACGCGGGCGGGCCTCGGGCTGAGCTGCGCCAGATCTGCGTTCGGCATTTTTCCGTCCCTTTCACGGGGTGGTTATTTTCTTCGACACCTCCAATATCCCGCGTCCGAGGGCTCTGAATAAGTTTTTCCGGCGTCAGCAAACTGCACCGCCGGGCAGCTTCCTGCCGACGGGAAAAGAAAAAACCCGGCCCCGCTTCGTCGCGGGACCGGGCTTTTCTTCGCCGGTCAGCCGGAGGTCTTCTCGACGGTCCGGTAGGTGAGGATGACGATGCCCGACTCCAGCGGCGTGGCCCCGGCCAGCCGCAGCGGCGCCGTGGTGCCGTCGTTGTAGAGCAGCTCACCGACGCCGCCGCTGCCGACGAGGACCGGGTGGAGCCAGATCTGCACCTCGTCGAGGAGGCCGTGCTCGACGAGCGTGGCGGTGAGCCGGCCCCACCCGTAGATGAGGATGTCGCCGCCGGGCTGCTCCTTGAGCTTGCGCACCTCGCCGACGGCGTCGCCGCCGAGCACGGTGCTGTTGTTCCAGTCGGCCTTCTCCAGCGTGCTGGAGACGACGTACTTGGGCAGGCTGTTCATCCGGGCGGCGTAGCCGCCCTCGTCCTCCATGGTGGGCCAGGCCTCGGCGAAGCCCTCGTACGTCACACGCCCCATGAGCAGGGCGTCGGCGGCCTTGAGCGTGGCGAGGGCGTGGGACTCGGCCTCGTCGCTCCAGTAGTCCATGGACCATTCCTCGGGCCGTTCGATGACGCCGTCGAGCGACATGATGACCGATGCGATGACCTTGCGCATGGGGCGACTCCCAGGAAGTGGATGGCTCTACGGACGGGCGCTGTCGGAGGCGGCGGCCACCGGCACGCCGGGCGCGGGCTGGGCGACCGGCTCGGCGGGGCGGCGCTTGCCGAACCACCGCGTCCACAGTCTCATGACAGGGCGTTCCAGGACGTAATAACTGACGGTCGAGAGGGCGACGCTCGTCGCCAGCACGAACAGCGTCAGCTCCCAGAAGCCCACTGTGCCGCGGAACTGGGTCGCGTCGACCGGGACCGTGCCGAAGATGTTGCCGTTGCGCAGGTAGACCTCCTGCAGCACGACGTGCCACAGGTAGATCCCGTACGAGATCCGCCCGAGATAGCGGATGACCGGGTTGGCCAGCGTCACGTCCATCAGGCGCGACCTGGCGTGCGGCACGGTCAGCGGCACGATGAACAGCACGCCGAAGACCAGCACCAGCGAGTGCCCCACCAGCTCCTGCACCAGCGCCGGCACGTCACCCGCGCCCGGCGTGCCGAACGGCTGCGGCGCGTAGGCCAGGTAGACGGCGGCCGCGGCCAGCCAGAACAGGTTCGGCCGGCGGGCGGCCAGCCGGTAGATGCCGGGCGTGTTCCCCGAGACGTCCTGGTAGGCGGACAGGGTGCCGAGCATCATGCCGCAGGCGAAGGCGCTCATGTAGTAGAAGGGCCAGAACCACAGCTCGTACGGGCCGGTGAAGGTCGGCAGGTTCGTCCAGGTGACCCAGGCCAGGCCCAGCACCAGTACGGCCACCGGGGTGACCATCATCCAGCGCAGCCGCGCCCGCTGGTCCTCGCGGCCCCGCGCCAGCCGGCCGGAGATCCACGCCAGCAGCGGGATGGCCAGGTAGAACGTCAGCTCCGTCGGCACCGTCCAGGTGTGCAGGAGGCCGGTCATCGGCTGACCCTCCTGCCAGAAGAAGTGGATCGCTAGGAACGGCCGGAGCACGTCCCACACGGTCGCGATGCCGTTCAGGTTGATCGCGAGCAGCGCGACCGCCAGCACCAGCCAGTAGGCGGGCAGGATGCGCAGCGCCCGCCTGGCGAGGAAGGCCGGGATCGCCGGGCGCGAGGTCCCGGCGATCGCCGCGCGGGCGAACGGCCTGTACAGGAACAGGCCGGACAGGACGAAGAAGGGGGGCAGGCACACGGCCAGCCCGTCGGCCAGGACGCCCCAGATCCCGTTGCCCGGCTGGTCCATGAAACTGGAGTCGCCGGACAACCAGGCTGCGTGGAATACGAGAACTCCCAGAGCGAGGACTCCGCGCACTCCTTCCAATCTGGGAAGGCGTTCGCCTTCAGCGGTTCCGCCACCGCTAGCGCGGGCTGTTGCCACCATCGCGTGCTCCCATCAGGAGTGTTTCATCGGCTCTTTTCCGGCCGTATCCGTTTATTTGCTACGCGTCGATATCAGCACGGCCGATCGGTGAACCACATCTCCTGAATTGCGGGATATTGAGTTATGGGAACAGGCCGCGCTCCGTTGTGCCGATCAGCGGCGGACGGCCTCACCCGGGGCCGGGCTCGGCGTCCACGACGGCGCCGGATCCAGGCCGCGCGTGCCGTTCCGCAGCACCCGGAAGACCATGCCGGGGCTCATCAGCGCCTGCGGCGGGTCGACCAGCCCGGCCACCCGCATGAACGTCCTGGTCACCGCGCCGTCCCTGGTCGCGGCCACCTGCAGCTTCGCCATGTACGCGTTCATCATCCGGACCATCGCCGGCCTCGGCCCCGCCACCTCGGCGTAGCTCAGGTCACCGCCGGCCGAGATGTTCCACGGCACGTCGATCACCGCGGAGATGTCCTTGAGGAAGTCCAGCGGGCGCGGCTCCACCCCCCGCCGCAGATGCGTGCGGAGCGTGAGCGCCTCCAGCGCCGCCACCGTCATGCCCTGCCCGTACACCGGGTTGAAGCTGCACGCGGCGTCGCCCAGCACCAGCAGCCCGGCGGGGAAGCGCTCCAGCCGCTCGTAGTGCCGCCGGACGCTCGCCGGATACCTGAACGACACCGGGTCGTCCAGCGGCTCGGCGTCACGGATCACCTCGTAGATGTCCGGCACGGGCAGCGACCTGACGAACTCCATGAAGCCCTCGTGCGTCGCCGGCGCGGCGTCGCCCAGCACGCCCGTCAGCGACAGCACGCAGCGGCCGCCCTCGATCCGCGAGAAGAACGCGCCACGTGGGTGCGACGGCCCCGACACCGGGTTGATCGACAGGTCGCCGTCCAGGATGCTCTCGTCCGGCAGCCGGTAGTGCCGCGTCGTGTAGGTCAGGTCGATCTTGACCTTCTCCTCCTCGGGCCGCCCGTAGCCGAACTCCTCCAGCCACACCGGCGTACGCGAGCCGCGCCCCGTCGCGTCCACGACGAGATCCGCCTCGATGAGCTCCTCGCGCTCGCCGTCCCGGGGACGCACCCGCACGCCCGTCACCCGGGCCCGGTCCGCCGTCGCCACCAGGCCGACGATGTCGCACCGCTCCACGAACGTCACGTTCGGCAGCTCCGCCACCCGGGCCCGCACGTGGCTCTCCAGCACCGGCCGGGCCGCCGACACGCACACCAGCCCGGTCGTGCCCGGCTTCAGCCGGACGCCGTTGAAGAACCAGCGCAGCTCGCCCAGGTCGCCCGTCGGCACACCCGCCGCCTTCGCGCCCTCGGTGAACCCGGGGAACAGCTCCTCCAGGATCTGCTGCCCCCGGGCCAGCAGCCCGTGCACGTGCCGCCCCTGCGGCACCCCGCGCCTGGCGGCGCTCACGCCCACCAGCGCGTCACGATCCACCACCAGCACGTCCGTGTACGCCTCGGCCAGCACCCGGGCCGCCAGCAGGCCCGCCATGCTGCCGCCCAGCACCACCGCGCGGTCTCCCACGGCCATCGCGGTCACCTCCCACGTTCCTGATCGTCAGCGGAAGCCTCGGCACGCCGCCCGGCGCGCTGGGCCGTCTCGTGTGATGCCGGTCGCGACCGGCGCGCCCGCGCCCGCCTCATCGCAGCGAACGCGCGAAGGCGCGGATGTCGCCGACCAGCTCGGCCGGCTGCTCCAGCGCCGCGAAGTGGCCGCCACGCTCGAACTCCGTCCACCGTGTGATCGTCGGCAGCTGGTGGTCGGCGAACCGCCGGATCGGCCGCGTCGCGTCCGCCGGGAACACCGCGACGCCCACCGGCATCTCCAGCGGCCACGGCCCGCCCCACGTCCGCACGAACGCCGCGTCCCCGTACGAGGACTCGTAGTAGAACTGCGCCGACGAACCCGCCGTGGCCGTCAGCCAGTAGATCGACACGTTCGTCAGCAGGTCGTCACGGCTCACCGCGTCCTCGGGCGACTTGTCGGAGTCCGTCCACTCCTTGAACTTCTCCACGATCCAGGCGAGCTGCCCGACCGGCGAGTCCGTCAGCCCGTACGCGAGCGTCTGCGGGCGGGTCGACTGGATCTTCTGCCAGCCGATCCCGTCCTGCTGGAACCGGCCGCCGTGCTCCAGCCTGGCCAGATCGTCCGCGCTCAGCTCCGCCATCGCCGCCGGGTCCTGCGGCGGGAACGTCACCAGCATGTTGATGTGCACCCCGGCCACGTGCGCCGGATCGGCCAGGCCGAGCTGCAGCGAGATCACCTTGCCCCAGTCGCCGCCCTGCGCCACGTACCGGTCGTAGCCGAGCCGGCTCATCAGCTCCGCCCACGCCCGCGCCACCCGCGGCACGTCCCAGCCGGTCTCCCGCGTCGGGCCCGAGAAGCCGTACCCGGGGATCGACGGGATGACCACGTCGAACGCGTCCGCCGGATCGCCGCCGTGCGCCGCCGGGTCCGTCAGCGGGCCGATCACGTCCACGAACTCCGCGACCGACCCCGGCCAGCCGTGCGTTATGATCAGCGGCGTCGCGTCCGGCTCGGGGGAGCGCACGTGGACGAAGTGCACGTTCGCGCCGTCGATCTCCGTCGTGAACTGCGGGAAGGAGTTCAGCCGCCGCTCGGCCGCGCGCCAGTCGTAGCCCGTGCGCCAGTATTCGGCCAGCTCCTTGAGGTAGTCCAGGGGCACCCCCCGGTCCCAGCCCACGCCCGGCAGCTCGTCCGGCCACCGGGTGGCGGCGAGTCTCCGGTTCAGATCGTCGAGGTCGTCCTGCGGGATGTCGATACGGAACGGACGCATGTGTGCCCCTGGTTCGCTAGAGCTGTCTGGGGGAGGGGCGAGGACTGCGCGCCTCCGGCCCCACGACGTCATCGTCAGCCCCGCCCACCCCCCGGCGCATCTCGCGACGTGCGCCATCCCTCACCCCCGCCCGAAGCCCCCACCGACGCCCAGAGCGGCCCCCTCCACCGAACCGCCCGCTTCCGGCCAGCCTCTTCACCCACCGCACCCTTGGGACGAGCCCTCTACGCCGGACGGGCCCCTCTGGGCGGACGCGCCCTCTTCGGGGCGGGTGCCTTCAGGGGGCCGGGTTCCTTGGGGGCTCGCTCCACCCGGGGCCAGGGGTGGTTCTCGGGGGGCCTATGGGGTGGGCGGGTCTGGTCCACAGGGCGCCTCGAAGCCGACGTCGGCGTGCGGCGTACGAAGACGGCGGGTCCCAGGGATGGCGAAGGCCCGGCCGGGTGCCGTCGGGGGAGGCGGGCCGGCCGGGCCGAGGGGTCCGACGCCGGCTACGGTGGCGGCGCCGGCGGCGCGGGGGTCAGGCGGTGGCCTTGGTGATGACGTCCGCCACCGCCGCCACGGCCGAGTAGTCGCCCGGGCTGAAGCGGGTCTTGGTGACCGCGAACGCCGTGCCGCTGGGCAGGTGGAGCTCGGCGTGGCTGCCGCCGGCGCCGGGCCAGCCGAGGACGGTCGACGGGTCGGGGCCGTTCTCGACGGGCCGCCCGAGGCCGAAGCCGAGGGCGTACTGGGTGGGGTGGCCGAAGATCTGGTCGACGTCGTTGACGGCGACGGCGGAGATCTCCTCCAGCTGCCCCGGGCTGAGCAGGCGGACGCCGTCGACCTCGCTCTGGAGGGCGGCGTACAGCTTGGCGAGCGCCCGCGCGCTCATGGTGCCGCCGGCGGGGATCTCGGCGCCGAGGTAGTCGCGCCGGTTGACGAGCTCGGCCGAGAGCTGCACGGCCTTGGGCACGGCCTTGAAGTACGTGGGCATCATCTGGGCGAGCATGTCGAGGTCGACCGGGTCGCCGACCTGCACCTGCGGGGCGACGCGGTCGAGCGCGGACTCGGGCACGGCCAGGTAGAGCTCGTCGGCGACGCCGAGCGGGCCGGACACCTTCTCGCGCAGCACCTCCGAGATGCGCTTGCCGGTGGCGCGGCGGACGACCTCGCCGATGATGTAGCCGAACGTCTGGGCGTGGTAGCCGGTCTTGGAGCCGGGCTCCCACCACGGCTCGGCGGCGGCCAGGCCGTTGACGATCTTGTCCCAGTCGGTCAGGTCGTCGCCGGTGGTGTCCTCGGGGACGCCGGGGGTGCCGACGGTGTGGGTCAGCGCGTGCCTGATCGTCGCCTTCTCCTTGCCGTTGGCCCCGTACTCGGGCCAGATCTCGGCGATCGGGGTGTCGTACCCGAAGACGCCTTCGCCGACGAGCACGTGCACCACCGTGGAGGTGAGCGCCTTGCCGGCGGAGGTGGCGTAGATGGGGGTGTCGGAGGTGAGTGGCCGTCCGGTCGCCTGGTCGGCGACACCGGAGACGGCGTCGGCCAGCAGTTCACCGTGACGGTAGACGGCGACCTGCAGACCCGTCTCGGCTCCGGATTCGACTAGCTGGTCGATCGTCTCCTGAACTTGCCGCTGGAGATCGCTCATGGTCCCTGTTTCCCTTGTGATGGTGGATGTCCTCGCCTCAACTGAGGGCCATTCACCGACAGTTTGCTGAGAGAAAAGGTCGCCGGACAACCGAACAGATGAACGCCGCATTCTCGGAGAAATCCGCTGGTTCAGCCCCAGCATTCTCGGAGATGCACCGCGGGCGGACCGGCCAGCAAGATGTGCCAGTAAAGCATGATTCGTAACGCTATTCCTTCGGTTGATTCGGTTGATATCGCGTCACCCGCGCGTGGGGGAGGCTTGATGGCACTGCTCGCGCCACCCGGACCGGCCACGGCCGGCTACTGGAACAGGAAGACCGAGACCATGCCACGCCAGGAGCTGGCCGCCTGGCAGTGGCGCAAGCTGCAGCTCGCGCTCGCCCACGCCCGGGCGAACTCGCCCTTCTGGCGCGAGCGGCTGCCCGAGCGGCTCGACTCGCTGGAGGACTACTTCGCGCGGGTGCCGCTGCTGTACAAGAAGGACCTGATCGCGGCGGAGGAGACGGCGCCGCCGTACGGGACGTGGCCGTCGCTGGACCCGTCCTTCGCCATCCGGCACCACCAGACCAGCGGCACCAGCGGCGACCCGCCCGTGCGCACCTTCGACACCCAGCGCGACTGGACCTGGGGGGTCGACCTGTGGTGCACCGTGCTGCACGGCATGGGCGTGCGGCCCGGCTACACGGGCCTGGTCGCGTTCGGGTACGGGCTGTTCATCGGCTTCTGGGGCATGCACTACGGGCTGGAGCGGATGGGCTGCCGGGTCGTCCCGGCGGGCGGGCTCGACTCCAAGGCGCGCGTGCGCATCCTGGTGGACCTGCAGGTCGAGGTGCTGGGCTGCACGCCGAGCTACGCCATGCGGCTGATCGAGACGGCCAAGGAGATGGGCGTCGACCTGGCGCGCGACGCCAACGTGAAGATCATCATGGCCGGTGGCGAGCCGCGGCCCGAGTCGACCACGCAGGCGATCTCCGAGGCGTTCGGCGCGCGCGTCTTCAACGCGGCCGGGACGACCGAGTTCGGCACGGTGTCGATGTTCGAGTGCCCCTCGCTCAACGGCGGCTGCCACATCATCGAGTCGGGCGTCATCGAAGAGGTGCTGCACCCCGACACGCGGCAGCCGGTCGGCTACGGCGAAGAGGGCATCCGGGTGACGACCGGGCTCGGCCGCGAGGGCATGCAGCTGTTCCGGCACTGGACGGACGACCTCGTGGTCAAGCGGCCGTGGAGCGAGTGCGGCTGCGGCCGGACCTGGGACTGGTTCGACGGCGGCATCCTCGGCCGCCGCGACGACATGCGCAAGATCCGCGGCGTGTCGGTCACCCCGGTCATGGTCGAGGACGTCCTGCGCGGCTTCCCCGAGGTGAACGAGTTCCAGGTGGTGCTGCGGACGATCCGCGGCCTGGACACGATCGTGCTGCGGATCGAGCCCGACGAGATCCCCGGCCTGGACGTCGCCGACCTCGGCGCCCGCGTCAGCACGACGATGAAGCAGGAGGTCGGCATCCGCCCGGACGTGGAGTTCGTGACTCCGGGCACCCTTCCCCGGTTCGAACTGAAGGCGGCGAGGTTCCATGACGAACGCAGATGAGCTCTCCGACAAGCAGGAGCGCCAGCTCCGCGACTGCTACGCGACGCTGCACGAGCTCGCGGAAACCTGCGGAGTCCCCTCCGTCGTGGCCGCGGCGCGCGCCGCCGTGGCCGAGCTGCACGCCGCCCTCGACGGGCAGGCGCTCGACTTCGGGTTCTACTCCCACAAATGGAGCACCGAGCAGCCCGTGTGAGCAGCCCGTCTGAGCCCGGAGGAGGCAACCATGGCCGCCAGGCCGAAGAAGATAGTCGCGATCAACGGGTCGGAACGCGACGGCAACACCGCCGACGTGCTCGCGTACGCCGCGGGCATCGCCTTCCGGCGCGGCGTCGAGTTCGAGACCATCCACCTGCGTGACATCGACATGATGCGCTGCGGCCCGTGCGGCGACTGCAACGACCGCGTCGTGCGGTGCGTGCAGACCGACGACGTGCCCGGCGTCGTCGACAAGATGATCGAGGCCGACGCCATCATCTACGCCGCGCCCGTGCACGGGTTCGGCACCTCCAGCCTGATGCAGACGTTCATCGAGCGGGCCGGCGTGGGCTACCTGCGCTTCGACCGGCCGCTCAGCAACAAGGTCGCCGGCATCATCGCGCTGGCCCGCCGCTACAGCGCCGGCGAGGTGTGGGCGCAGCTCATGGCCAACGCCCTGCTCAACCGCATGATCGTCGTCGGCGCCGGGTTCCCGGCCACGGTGCACGCCCTGCACAAGGGCGACGCGGCCTTCGACGAGGAGGGCCTCATCAACGTCGGCCGCCAGGTCGAGCGCATGATCGACATGATCGAGCTGCTGGACGACTACCGCGAGCTGACCGGCCGCGACGACATCCTGCCCCCGCCGGAACGCAACGAGCGCGAGGGGCTGGCCTGGAACGCCGCGCGGGAGCGCATGTGAGCGCGCCGCCGGACGACGCCGCGTTCCGCGAGGAGTACCGGCGGCTGCACACCCGCTTCTACGCCGGCGCGATGTCGCGGGACGACTGGGCCGCCTGGCAGGAGCGGCGGCTGGCGAGCGTGCTGCGGCACGTCACCGAGCGCTCGCCGTTCTACCGCCGCCACCTGGCCGGGATCGACCTGGCGCGGGTGACCCCGGACACGCTGCCGCTGCTGCCGTTCACCACCAAGGACGACCTGCGCCGGGAGATGTACGACGTGCTGTCCGGCAGCGTCGCCGAGGCCGCCGTCTACTACGAGACGACCGGCACGACCGGCGCGTCCACGCCCTGCCCGCGCGGGCCCAGGGACGTCATGACGAGCAACTCCGCCGTCGTGGAGGCGTGGCGGCGGCTGTTCGCGGCCCGCTTCGGCGACCGCAGGCCCGTCGTCGGGCTGATGGGCCCCTCCGAGCTGTACGCGTTCGGCGACGTGTTCGGCGCGGTCACCGCCGAGCTGGGCATCTGCCACGTCAAGATCTGGCCGGAGTCGCCGCGCGTCGGCTTCCGCAAGGCGCTGCGGCTCATCGAGGAGCTGGGCGTCGAGGTGCTGGTGTGCGCGCCGGCGCTGTGCCTGAGCCTGGCCAAGGCCGCCCTGCACTACGGCTACGACCTCGACCGGCTGCCGGTGTCGATGTTCCTGGTGCTCGGCGAGGTCTGCACGGGCGCCTTCCGGGCGAACGTCACCTCGCTGTGGCCCGGCGCCGCCGTCTACCCCGCCCTGTACGGGTCACAGGAGGCCCTGTGCATCGCCACCGGCGCGGTCAGCGGCGACCTGCACCTGTCCAAGCCGAACTACCTGGCCGAGGTCGTCGACCCGGACACCGG
Organism: Nonomuraea sp. NPDC003214; assembly: GCF_053590035.1. Lineage (NCBI taxonomy): Bacteria > Bacillati > Actinomycetota > Actinomycetes > Streptosporangiales > Streptosporangiaceae > Nonomuraea > Nonomuraea sp. NPDC003214. The sequence goes on from NZ_JBSFSX010000005.1 coordinate 401,287, forward strand.
TGAGGCGCTGGGCGAGACGGGGGAGGGCGAGCTGGTGCTGACCATGCTGATCGACGGCATCAAGCCGCTGATCCGCTACCGCACCGGCGACCTCGTCAGGATCACCCCGGCGCCGCCCGGCGCGCCCCTGCCCGGGCCGGTCGTCGAGGTCATCGGCCGGGTGGCGGACCGCATCCACCTCGGCAGCGCCACCCTGCAGCCGGCCGAGCTGGAGAGCGCCGTGCTCACCGGCGTACGGGGCTGCCTCGGCTACCAGATCGTCATCGACCCGGGCGACGAGGTCACGGTGCGCCTGGACCTGCTGCCGGAGATCAGCGGCGACCCGCGCGAGGTGGGCGAGGGCGTGTCGGCGCGGCTGCGCGAGCTGGCCGGGGTGCGCGCCGGGGTCAGCGTGGACGCCGGCCTGGACCCGGTGACGAACACCGGCTCGTTCACGAGCTGGAAGGCGGCCAGGATCCTCGACAACAGGGCGGAGCCCGACCGCGTGGCGCTGGTGGCCCGCGAGGTGGCCCACCGCTACGCGATCACCACCTGAGACGCCGAGGGGCCGTCCGGTCGACGACCGGACGGCCCCTCGGCACGCCGCTGTCCTACCCCTTGTCCAGCTTCACGGCCTGGGCGATGTAGTCGCGCAGCGCCGCGTCGTGCGTCTCCAGGTCGGCCGGCTTCTTCAGCTTCACGTGCCGGGTCTGCTTGCCCGATCCGGCCAGCAGCCCGTGCGCGTCCTCGAAGCTCGCGCCCCGCTCGAAGGCGAACGTGACGTGCGTCTTGCTCAGGCTGATGATCGCCAGGACCTTGTTGTCGCGCCAGGAGGGCGACCCGTAGGTCAGCACCTCGCGCGCCTCGGGAGCGGCCTCGGCCATCAGCGCGCGCAGCCCCTCGACGATGTCCTTGTACTCCGGGGAGACCCTGGTCTTCACGAATTCGTCGACGTCCGGGTTACCCATGGGCAGACCTCCTTGTGGTGGTGATGGCCTTCATATCAAGCTGGACGCGTTCGGCGTGACATCTCCGCGGAACAGCCCGTCCGGGTCGACCCGCTGCCGGATCCGGTCCAGCTCGCCGATCTGCTCGGCGCTGAGATGGCCCTGCGGCTGCTCGCTGTCCTCCACGAAGGTGGGCGCGGTCCTGCCGGTGTCCCAGGGCGCGAGCGCCTCCCGTACCCGGGCGCACCGGTCGCGGATGGCCGCGAGGCTGCCGGCGTCCATCACGACGCCCGCGCCCGAGTAGGCGTAGGCGGCGTCGAGCCGGTCGAGCGCCCCGCCGGGCGCCGGCGGGGCGGCGTAGGCGCCGCCGAGCTGCCGCAGCCCGGCGGCGACCAGCGGCGAGCCGGCCGGATCGGCGATCAGGTCGAGCAGGCGGGCGGCGCCGTCGTCGCCGATCTCGCGCAGCAGCAGGTGGTCACCGGCGATGGCGATGGGCTCGTCCGGCTCCATGTGCGCGTCGAGCACCGCGGCGGTGGTGGTCGTCTCCCAGGTGTCGAGCACCGGCTCGGCGATCGCGCGCAGCGGCCCGAGCAGGTCGGCGGCGTGCCGTTCGGCGGTGCCGGGGCCGGACTCGGCGTCGAGCACGACGCCGTCGACGCACAGCACCGGGCCGGAGCTCAGCGCGGGCGGGATCTCGGGCAGCGGCGGCAGGTTCATCACCCGCAGCGACGTGCCGGCCTCCCAGGGGGCGTCGAGCGCCCACCGCCGCCAGGCCGACAGCAGCCGGGGGGCGTGCGCGGCCGGCCAGTAGGCGGCCCCGGTGACCACCCGGGCCGCCGGGAAGAGGCCGACCTCGACGGCGGTGACGACGCCGAAGCCGCCCCCGCCGCCGCGCAGCGCCCAGAACAGCTCGGGATCGGACGCGGCGTCGACGCGGCGCGCCTCGCCGTCGGCGGTCACCAGCTCGATCGCCAGCACGCTGTTGGCGGCCAGCCCGTGCTTGCGGCCGTAGAAGCTCAGCCCGCCGCGCAGCAGGTAGCCGACCACGCCGACGGTCGGCGCCGAGCCGTGCGGCGCGGCCAGCCCGTGGGCGGCGGCGGCCGTCACGACGGCGGCCCACGCGGTCCCGGCGGGCACGCGCGCCACGCGGCGGGCCGCGTCGATCTCGACCTCGCCGTCCATCCGGGTGCGGATCAGCAGGTCGCCGTCCATCGGCCGCCCGGCGGGGGCGCCGTGCCCGGTGCTGTGCGCGCGCACGCCCAGCCCGGCCGCCCTCGCGTGCCGGATGGCGGCCCTGACCTGGTCCACGGTCCGCGCCGTGGTGGCGGCGACCGGCCGCAGCGGGCCCGCCAGGTTGAACACGTGCGTGGCCGCCTCGTACGCCGGATCGCCGGGCGAGGCGATCAACGTGCCCGGCTCGTCAACCACGGTCATGAGCGTCAGCCTCCAGCTCGGGTGCCCGCGTGTCAGGCCGTTGTCCAGCCTCGCACGCGCGGGCCCGCGCCACGTCTTCCAGAATGCGGTTTCGGTCTCGCACACCAGGAGATGTGCCCGGCCGCCCGAGGGGCGCACCATGGCCTCAGGGTGCACCGGATTCGCGGGAGAGCGACGTATTCCATGGCTTCCGAATTCCTCGACACGGCCGCAATCGGCAGGCATTACGACGAGCGCTCGCCGATCGGCGACGTGCTCCGCGACGGCCACATCCACATGTGGTACTGGTACGACGACGAGGACGAGGCGTCGCTGGCCGAGGCCGTGGGCCGCACCAGCCGCAAGGTCGCCGACACGCTCGGGCTGCGGCCCGGCGAACGGCTGCTCGACGCCGGCTGCGGGCCGGGCGCCACCAGCGTCTTCCTGGCCACCGGCTACGGCGCGCGGGTCACCGGGATCTCCATCAGCGAGTTCGAGCTCGGCGCCGCCCGCGAGCGGGCCGCCGCCGCCGGCGTCGCCGACCTGGTCACCTTCGAGTACGGCGACTACACCGACCTGGCCTACGCCGACGGCTCCTTCGACGCCGTCCTGGCCCTGGAGTCGCTGCAGAACGCCCCCGACCTGGCCGTGGTGTTCGCCGAGCTGTTCCGCGTGCTGCGCCCGGGCGGCCGGATCACCTTCTCCGACTTCAGCCTGGAGTCGCAGGCCGAGCCCGAGCGGGTGGCCAGGTTCATGGCCAGCCTCAAACTGCGGGAGCTGCCCACGCTCGCCGAATGGCTCGGCCACGCGCGCGCCGCCGGGTTCGTGCCCGAGGAGTACACCCAGTGCGGGCCGAGGGTCTTCGGCCGCAAGTCCAAGTACCTGCGCACCGCGATGCCCCGCAGGCAGGAGATCGCCGAGCGGTTCGGCGAGGCCGCGGTGACGACGTTCTCGCGGCGCCACGCCGGATTCTTCGCCCCCCGTCCCGACCAGATCGGGTACGTCATCGTCTCCGCCCGCAAACCCCTGCGTTGAGCGCGAGGCGGGCGATCACCACGAAAGGACGCGCACATGACCTTGTCCATGTCCCAGCCGGCCGTCGCCGACCTCGTCGAGTCGTTCTCCGGCGCGGACCCCGACCGGCTCGGCGAGGAGTACCTGCGCCTGGCCGGGCTGCTGCTCGACGGCGGCACGGCGACCGAGCTGGCCTCGCCCGCCGTGCCGCTGCTGGTCGAGCTGCTGCGCACCGCGCCCGCGGACCGCAAGGCCCACCCGGCCGTCCTGCTGGGCCTGCTGGCCGGAGCCGAGGACCCCGCCGGTGACGGCGAGCTGGCCGCGGCCGTGGGGCGGGAGGTCGACCTCTACCTGGACCTGTGGATCGGCAGCGCGAACGGGCAGCCGCTCTCCCTCGCCCTGGCCTACCTGCTGTCGCACTTCCCCGAGCACCGCGACCGCATCCTGGCCGTCGCCGGCGACCGGGGGCTCGACGTCTACGACCTGTCCAAGCTCGACCGGGCGCTCGCCCGGCTCGACCTGGACGACCCGGTCATCGGCCGGGTCTTCCCGTCGCCGGCCGTGTGGGCGCTGATGGACGAGGCGGAGCGCGACTTCGACAACTCGTGGATCAAGGCCATGCCCACCGAGCAGATCATCCTCAACTGGGACAAGGACACCAGCACCGTCCGCGGCAACCTGGGCGCCGCAGCCCACTGGGCCGCGCTCAACGGCGCCCCCACCCCCGTCGAGGTCGGCACCGTCCCGCCCCGCGACGAGCTGCCCCCGCCGCCCGACGGCGGCACCGAGTTGTTCGCGCCGCACGCCGCCGCGCTGCGCTGCCCGCGCTGCGCGAGCGGCCTGGACCTCACCGGCGCCGAGGTGCGCTGCGCGGACTGCGCCGCCGTCTACCCGGTGGCCAACGGCATCCTCAACCTCACCGAGGACGCCGAGCGCAACGCCGGCGACTTCCTCTACAAGCTCGCCGAGGTGCCCAGCATGGGCCACTTCTACGAGGCGTACGCGCGCCCCAACTTCCTGCGGCTGGCCGGCTCCAACTGGGGCACCGCGATCAGCCCCGCCGACGAGGACGCCTACATCACCGAGCACGTCCGCCCGGTCGACGGGCCGGTGCTCGACCTCGCCTGCGGAGCCGGGCGGTGGACGCAGACGCTGACCGAGGCCGTCGGCGCCGACCGCGTCATCGCGCTGGACATGTATCCGCCCATGCTCACCGCCACCCGCAGGCGCCTGCCCGAGCTGCCCGCCGTCATGGCGGGCGCGCGCCGCCTGCCCTTCGGCGACGCCACCCTCGGCGCCGTCATGTGCTGGAACGCGCTCCAGGCCTTCCCGGACGACGCGCCGGAGGCCATCAAGGAGATCGGCCGCTGCCTGCGCCCCGGCGGCACGTTCACGTTCCTCACCTTCCACTCCTCCGCCGACCCCGTCTACCGCCACCTGGTCGCCTGCCACTACTTCCCCGGCCACCAGAGCGGCATGGAGCTGTTCGAGCTCGACGACATCAAGGCGTGGCTGGCCGCGGCCGGTCTGACGATCCGCCACGAGCACGGCCCCGGCACCTTCGTCCTCATCACCGCCGAGCGCCCCGCCTGACGCCCGGGAACGACGACGCGAAACCAGAAGGGCCGCTGCCGATCCGATCGGCAGCGGCCCTTCTCCCTCGCCCGGGTATCAGTGGTTCAGCTTGAGCTGCACCACCTTCTCCAGGTCGGCGGCCGAGTAGTCGCGCCCCGCCGAGGCGGTGCTGAACGACTCCACGGCCAGGCTGTGCCCGGGGCTCGTCGCCGGGTTGCGGAAGCCCGTGCCGATCGCGTACGCGTTGTACTCGTCCAGCAGCTTCTGCGCCTCCGCGGTGGCGGCCGTGAAGCGCGCCAGCGGGTCGGCCCCCCGCGTCAGCACGTCGTCCATCGCCCGCGTCATGACGTCCTGGTTGCCGGCGAAGTCGCCGAACAGCGCGCCCCGCGACACCGGCACCGGCCCGCCGCCGGGCAGCGCCCGGCTGGGGTACCTGCTGACGTGCTCGTAGCCGAGCCGGTGGTACGGGTGCTGGTCGAACCAGCCCTCGTCCTCCAGCAGCCGGTAGGAGGCGTGCGTGATCGGGATGAAGCTGCTGAACTTGTGCCGGTCGGCCGCGTTGCGCGGATTGTGCAGGAACTGGATGAGCGCGAGCGCGCCGTCCTGCGTGTCCGCGTCGAGGCCGTTCGCCAGCCACAGCGACGTGCCCGCCACCGCGTTGCCCACGTACGGCACCTCGCCGTTGTACGGGAAGACGCCCACCTCGACGTCGAACCCGTTCTTGTGCGCCGCCTGCACCATGTAGTTGACGTCGTTGGACGAGGTCAGCCGGATCGCCACGTCACGCTCGGCGAAGGCACGGAACGTGCCCGCCCAGTCGGGGATCTTGCCGGTGTAGAGGCAGTGGCCGCGCGCGTGCAGCCGCCGCCACCACTCCACCCACGCCAGCATCTCCTCCGAGGCCAGGTACGCCGTGGTGGCCCGCCCCGACCGCCCGTTGTCGTTGTCCACCAGCAGCCCGCCCTGCGTGGCCAGCGCCTGCTGGAAGAACGTGCCGTGGTTGGACCAGGTGATGGGGAACGCCGGCCGGTCGCCGCGCAGCCCGGCGATCCGCTCGCACACCTCGTCGACCTCGGCCCACGTCTGCGGCAGCTCCGTCACGCCGGCCGCCCGCAGCATCCCCTTGTTGGCGAACAGCAGGCTCGTCGTGCCGCCGGACGGCATCGAGGTGAGATCCCCGTCGAGCGAGTAGTACTCGCGGAAGGCCGGCAGCAGGTCGTCGATCACCACCGGCTCGCCCAGGATCTCCGTCCGGCCGCCGATCGCCCGCTCCAGCGACGTGAACACCGGCTCCCCGTCGGGCCCGACCAGGTCGCGGGCGGCCTGGCCCATGTAGAAGTAGTACTCGGCCACGGCCGGCCGCTGCCCGCTCGCCGCCGCCTGCGCGACCTGGAGCGGGAAGGTCCAGAAGTCCTTGCCCTCGATGTTCACCTCGTAGTCGGGATGGGCCCGCTCGAAGTCCCTGCCCTGCTCCCGCCACCGGTCCATCCACCCGGGAAAGGTCAGGTCCGGCACCCACACGTCCAGCACGATCTTCTTCTTCATGCGATCCCCCGGTGCTGCGCGGTCAGCTTCTCCAGGTCGGGCACGATGTCCGACGGGCTCGGGCGGTCCAGCCACTCCTCGTGCAGGGCGTCGGCGCCCGCCTTGTACGCCGGGTCCTCCAGCGTGCTGACGATCAGCGCGCGGACCTCCTCGGCGGACTGCTTCTGGTGGTCGAGCCGGAAACCGGCGCCCCGGCCGACGATGTACGAGGCGGCGATCGGCGACAGGATGTGCCGCTCGGGGATGACGCTGCCGCCCTCCTCGGTGAACTCCAGGCGCTGCGACTCGTCCGTGTCGGCGATGATCTGCGGCACGTTGGCGGCGACGGAGGCCCAGAACGTGCCGCTGGAGCCGTGGTTGATGCTGGCCGAGCAGGTCGGCAGCAGCTGCGAGAGCGGCACGTAGTCCACGACGCGGACGTTGTCCGGGATCGGCGGCAGGCCGACGAGCTGGTTGGCGTCGAGCGTGGCGACGAGCTCGACGTCGAGGTCGGCCACCGCCTCCAGGATCTTCGGGGTGCGCCATTCGCCCTGGTGGTAGGTGCGGGTCGACAGGCCCAGCGACAGGGCGATCCGGGGCCGCTCGGGCGCCCCGTACAGCCAGGACGGTTTGACGCCGCCGCCGTTGTACGGGATCCAGCGCACCGGCAGCGACGTGAGCGTGGTCGAGACGCGCATCTCGGGCGGCAGCGGGTCCACCGTCCACTGGCCGAGCAGCAGCTCCTCGTCCACCTCGACGCCGTAGCGCTCGGCCAGCGGGCGGACCGCGTCGGCCAGCGGGTTGCCGGCGGCGGCCGGGCCGCGGGCGGCGAACAGCTCGGTGGCCCAGCCGCTGTAGTCGGGGCCCATGATGACGCGCGCGTGCGCCGCGCCGGCCGCGCGTGCCGCCACGGCGCCGCCGGGGAACCACGGGTCCCACAGCACCAGGTCGGGCCGCCAGGCGAGCGCGAACTCCACCAGCGCCACGTTGTCCGCGCTCGGCTCCGGCGGCAGGTGGTACTTGGCCGCCGACAGCAGGAACTGGTAGAAGACGTCCCAGCTGTCGCGGTCGGCGGGGGAGACGCCCAGCTCCGCCGCCAGCCGGTCCATCTCGGGCACGTTCGGCGCCAGGTCGGGCCGGGCCCAGCCCTGCGCGGTCGTCTCCGGGACGCCGCACACCACCGCCGTCAGCCCGGCGGCGGTGATGTCGTCCTCGGCGCCCGGCGGGCACGCGATGACGACCTCGTGCCCGGCGGTCTGCAGCGCGTGGGCGTACGGGACGGCCGGGAACAGATGGCATCTCTGGGGCCAGACGGTGAGCATCACTCGCATGGAGGCTCCTTGGGATCTAGAGATGTGCGTGGGTCGACCGGTAGCGCCTCAGGTGCTCGCCGGTGAGGGAGTCGGGGGACTGCAGGAGTTCCAGCGGGGTCCCGGTGAACACGATGCGGCCGCCGTCCTTGCCGCCGTCGGGGCCCAGGTCGATGACGTGGTCCGCCTGCTGGACGACGTCCAGGTTGTGCTCGATGGCCACCACGGTGTCGCCCTGGCGGACCAGCGTGTCGAGGAGCGTGAGCAGGGTGGTGATGTCTGACATGTGCAGGCCGGTGGTGGGCTCGTCCAGGACGTAGACGGTGCCGGTGCGGTGCAGTTGCGCGGCCAGCTTGATGCGCTGCAGCTCGCCGCCCGACAGCGTGCTGAGCGGCTGCCCGAGCGTCAGGTAGTCGAGGCCGACGTCCGTGAGCGCCCGCAGCTTGCGGCGCAGCGCGGGCTGCGTGAACGCGTCGACGGCCTGCTCGGCGGGCAGCGCCAGCACGTCGGCGATGGACCTGCCGTCGAGCCGGTGCGCGAGCACGTCCTGGTGGAACCGGCTGCCGTCGCAGGCGGTGCAGCGGACGGTGACCGGGTCCATGTAGGCGAGCTCGGTGATGATGACGCCGCGGCCCTGGCACTCGGCGCAGGCGCCTTCGGAGTTGAAGCTGAACAGGCTCGCCGGCTGCCCGCTGGCCTGCGCGAACAGTTTCCTGATCGGGTCCATCAGGCCCAGGTACGTGGCGGGCGTGGAGCGGGCGGAGGCGGCGATGGGCGACTGGTCGACGTAGACGGCCTCGGGGTACGCGCGGGTGAACACGTCGGCGATCAGCGTGCTCTTGCCCGAGCCGGCGACGCCGGTGACCACCGTGAGCACGCCGAGGGGGATGTCCACCGACACGTCCTTGAGGTTGTGCAGGGTGGCTCCGGTGATCGGCAGGACGCCGCGCGGCTGCCGGAACTCGGTCTTCATCGTGGTCGCCGCGCGCAGGCCCCGGCCGGTGGGCGTGTCGGCCTCGCGCAGCCCCGCGAACGAGCCGGTGTAGACGATCTCGCCGCCGTGCGCGCCCGCCCCGGGGCCGAGGTCCACGACGTGGTCGGCGATGGCGATGACGTCCGGGTCGTGCTCGACGACGAGCACGGTGTTGCCCTGGTCGCGCAGCGTGCGCAGCAGGTCGTTGAGCCGTCCCACGTCACGCGGGTGCAGGCCGACGCTGGGCTCGTCGAAGACGTACGTCATGCCGGTCAGCGTGCTGCCCAGGTAGCGGACCAGCTTGAGCCGCTGGCCCTCGCCGCCCGACAGCGTCGAGGTGGCGCGGTCCAGGCTGAGGTAGCCGAGCCCGATCGCCGCCACGCGCCGCAGCGCCACCGCGGCCGAGCGGGCGATGGGGGTGGCCACCGGGTCGTCGATGCCGTCGAGCACCTCGATCAGGTCGGTGACCTGCATGCGGGTCCACTCGGCGATGTTGCGCCCGCCGATCGTGGTCGCCAGCGCCGCCGGGTTCAGCCGCGCGCCGTCGCAGTCGGGGCAGACGCCCTCGGAGATGAACCGCTGGATCGTCTCGCGGGTCCGCTCGCTGGTCTTGCTCATGTCGCGCTTGACGCCCAGCCGGGTGAACCGGTCGAGCAGTCCCTCGTAGTTCGTCTTGTACGAGCCGCTCTTCGTGGTGAGCTGGACCTTGCCGCCGGTGCCGTGGAGGAAGAAGTCCATCTCCTCCCGCGTGTAGTCGCGCACCGGCTTGGCCGGGTCGAGCTTGCCGCTGTTGGCGTACAGCTGCCAGTCGGGGGTGCCGACGCCGTAGCCGGGGACCAGGATCGCGCCGTCGGCCAGCGACTTGTCGCGGTCCAGCATCAGGTCCACGTCGGCGCGGACGCTGCGGCCGAGGCCGTCGCAGCCGGTGCACATGCCGCGCGGGTTGTTGAAGGAGTACGTCGAGGCCAGGCCGTCGGTGGGCGTGCCGTACCGGGCGAACAGGGACCGGATGACCGAGTAGATGTCGGTGATCGTCCCCACCGTGGAGCGGGCGTTGCCGCCGAGCGGCTTCTGGTCCACGACGACCGGCGGCGTGAGGTTCTCGATGGCGTCGGCCAGCGGGCGCTCGTACTTGGGCAGCTGGTTGCGGATGAACCACGGATAGGTGCCGTTGAGCTGCCGCTGGGCCTCCACCGCCACGGTGTCGAAGACGATGGACGACTTGCCCGACCCCGACACGCCGGTGAAGACGGTGATCTGGTTCTTCGGGATGGTGAGGGACACGTCCTTGAGGTTGTGCTCCCGCGCCCCGGTGATCCTGATGACGTCGAGGCTGGGGGAGACGGCCGGCGCGGGGGCCGGGTCTGCTGTGACGCTCACTGGTGCTCCTGTTCCTGCGGGGCGCGGGAGACACGGTGATCCGGCCGAGGTGTTCCGATCCCCGGCCGGATCACTGGCCCGCGCTACTTGGCTGCGGTCTCGGCCACCGGCTGGTCCGCCCCGGCGGGGGCGGCGCCGGGCTCGCCGGCCTGCTCGCCGGTGCCCGCCTGCTCGCCGCCGTCCGGCTGGTCGCCGGTGGGCGGCGCGTGCCGGAGCGCGACGGCGGCCACGGTGGCCAGGACGAGCGCGACGACGGCGCTGGCGACGGCGGTGGAGTTCATCGCCGAGGTGAACGCCTCGCGGGCGGCGGTGAGCAGCTGCGCCGCCACCGGCCCCGTCACCTGCTCGACGGCCGTGTAGGCGCCGGCGATGCTCTCCTGGGCGGTCCGCGCCGCCTCGGCGGGCACGCCCGCGGGCAGGCCGCCGCTGAGGCTGCTCTGGTAGACGGCAGTGCCGACGCTGCCCATGACCGCGATGCCGAACGCGATGCCGAACTCGCCGCTGGTCTCCGACATCGCCGACGCCGACCCGGCCTTCTCCGGCGGCACGGAGCCGATGATGAGCCCGGTGCCGAGCGCGCCCATCGGGCCCGCGCCGAGCGAGCTGACGATGAGGCCGGTGACCAGCAGCGCGACGCCCGCCGAGCTGCCGACCTGGGTCAGCAGCAGGTAGCCGACCGCGGTGACCACGAGGCCGCCGGCGATCACGTACCCGGGCCTGATCTTGCGGGCGACGGCGGGGGCCGCCATCACGCCGAAGATGGTGGCGATGGTCGAGGGCACCAGCCAGGCGCCAGCCTGCAGCGGCGAGAGTCCCTCGACCGTCTGCAGGTAGAGGTTGACCAGCAGGTACGTGCCGCTCATGATGCCGCCGCCCACCATGATCACCAGGGCGGCGCTGAACGAGCGGTTGGCGAACAGCCGCAGGTCGAGCAGCGGGCTGGCCAGGCTGCGCTGGCGCTGCACGAACAGCACGCCGACGATGAGGCCGACGGCGACGGCGGTGATGTTCACCGGCTGCCAACCGCTCCTGGCGACCTCCTTGAGCCCGTAGATGACGGGCAGGATCGCGCCGAGCGACAGGGCCACGCTGACCAGGTCGACCCGGCCGCTCTCGGCGTCGCGGTATTCGGGCAGCAGCTTCGGCCCCGCCAGCAGGAGCAGCGCCATGACCGGCACGCCCAGCAGGAAGACCGAGCCCCACCAGAAGTTCACCAGCAGCACGCCGCCGACGACGGGGCCGATCGCCATGCCGCCCATGAAGCAGCTCATCCACACGGCGATGGCGACGCCCATCTGCTGGGGGTTCTTGAACATCACGCCGAGCAGCGACATGGTGGACGGCATCAGCGTGGCGCCGGCGATGCCCATGAGCGCCCGGGAGACGATCAGCATCTCCGCGCTGGTCGAGTACGCGGCGGCCACGGAGGCGGCGGCGAACGCGACGGCGCCGATCAGCAGCAGTCTGCGCCGGCCGACCCGGTCGCCCACCGTGCCCATCGTGACCAGGAACCCGGCGATCAGGAAGCCGTAGATATCGGTGATCCAGAGCTGCTGGGTCGCGCTCGCGCCCAGGTCCTGGCTCAGGTGCGGCAGCGCCAGGTACAGCGCGCTCATGTCCAGCGACAGCAGCAGGGTCGGCAGGGCCAGCACGGCCAGGCCGATCCACTCCTTGCGACCGGCCCGCACATCGGACCCGGCGCCGGAGCTCACATCCATGGGAGATCCTTCCGTCTGGGGGGTTTCCAGGGCCCTCGGCCCTAGTGCAGGGGGGAATCCGGAGTGGTGACGACGGCTCGCAGGACGGTGGTGAACTCCGAGGCCCAGGCGGCCATCGTGTCCGGGTTCCACAGGTTGGTGTTGTAGCCGAGAGTGCCGATGATCTCCCCGGCCGGTGTGATGTTGAGCTCGCACAGCGCGCCGTCCGGGATGTCGCCGCCGGACGGCTGCGACAGCAGGCGGGGCACCTCGGCGTACTCGACGTCGCCGACGCGCTCGCCGTTCATCGCGAACGGCGAGTGGAAGACCTGGAACAGGAACAGCCCGCCGTCGTCGGCCGCCGCCGTGCTCATGAGCTGCGGGGCCTGCGCGACGATCTGCGAGAACGGGATGTCGTGCGCGTAGCTCTCCAGGCAGCTCGCCCGCACGAGCCGGGCCACGTCGCCGAACGTGTCGCAGCCCGTCAGGTCGGCGCGCAGCGGCACGAAGTTGAAGAACGACCCGACGGTCTGGTGGAAGCGCATCGCGGTGCGCCCGGTGGTGAACGTCGGCACCACGACGTCGCCGACGCCGGTGATGCGGCGCAGCACGATCGCGTGGGCGGCGAACAGGACCATGAACGGCGAGCAGCGCAGCTTCGCCGCCGCCTTCCTCGTCGCGGCGCTCAGCTCGGCGCCGACGGTGAAGCGGTGCCAGCCGGTGGTCTTGGGCAGCCCGGCCGAGCGGGGGTGGTCGGTGGGGAAGGTGAGCATCTCGGCGCCGCTCAGCTTCTCCCGCCAGAACGCGCGCGCCCCGTCCAGCTCGTCGGAGGCGGCCCGCTCCCGCTCCCACGCCGCGTACTCGCGGTACTGCGGCGGCGGGGGCGGCAGCTCCACCGGGTGCCCGCGCCGGACGGCGTAGCAGAGCGCCACCTCGCGCATGATCACGTGCATCGACCACGCGTCGGCGGCGGTGTGGTGGACGGCCAGCACGAGGACCGCGTCGGCCGGGTCGAAGCGGCCGAGCACGGCGCGCAGCAGCGGCACCGACGTCGCGCTGTAGGAGCCGGACTCCACCTCGTTGACCAGCTCGCTCGCCCGCAGGTCACGCGCGTCCTCTTCGGTGTCCGACAGGTCGCGCACCTCCAGCTCCACCGGTCCCGGCGGCATGATCCGCTGGTGGCTGTCGCCGGGCTCGCGGACGAGCAGCGTCCGCAGCGCCTCGTGCCGCGCCACGACGTCGCCCAGGGCCGCCCGCAGCGTCCCGTCGTCGACCTCGCCGCGCACCCGGCAGCCGTAGAAGATGTTGTACGCCGGTCCGAACGGCCCCGAGTCGTCACCCTCGTCGAAGACGGACAGGAATTCCTGGTTGAGGGAAAGCGGAACGCGGCTCACCGGCTCGCTCGGCGTGTTCAGGATTTCGGTGACGCTCACCACGGGTCCCTTCACTGAAATTCGCCGCAAGGCGCGTCCCGGACGGACTGAAAGAATATCCGCGACGCACTTTCCGGACTTATTCTGGATTGCTGTCTTTCACCGGCCGATGCCCAGGTAGAGGTAACCGAGCCGGCGCAGTTCGGCGATCTTTTCCTTGCTGTAGTAGGCCCGGCCGTCGAGAATGAGGCAGTTGCCCGCCACCGGCAGCGCCGCGTAGTCGATGTCCGCGAAGTCGTGGTGGTTCGCCATGATGGCCACGCAGTCGGCGTCGCGGACCGTCTCGTCGAGGGACTCGGTCGGGGCGATGCCGAACAGCGTCTCGGCCTGGAACGGGTCGACCAGCGGATCGTGCAGCCTGACCGTCGCGCCGGCCTTGAGCAGGGCGGTGACGACGCCCTCGACGGGGGTCGCGCGCAGGTCGCCGGTGTTGTTCTTGAAGGCCGCGCCGAGGATGGCGACGGTCGCCGTGGCCGGGTCCTTGCCCTGGCCGACCAGCGTGTCGACGATGAGCTGGCTGGCGTGCTCGGGCATGCCCAGGTTGACCTTGCGGCCGGTCGGCGGCGTGTGGAGCTCGACGCCGCGGCGGCGGGCGGCGTGCCAGACCATCCACGGGTCCTTGACCAGGCACGAGCCGCCGACCCCCACGCTGGGCAGCAGGATGTTGACCTTGCTCTTGCCCTTGGTGATCGTGTTCGCGGCGGCGATCACGTCCAGGACGTCGACGTCGTAGGCGGCGCAGAACTTGGCCAGCTCGTTGGCCAGCGCGATGTTGAGGTCGATCCACCAGTTGTCGGCCAGCTTGACGATCTCGGCAGCCTCGGGGGAGTCCTGGGTGATCACCTCGACGCCGAGCGCCTGCCGCCAGAACAGGGCGGCGTCCGCCGTGCTGTCGTCGTCGACGCCGCCCACCACGATCGGCAGCGAGCGCAGCTCCCGCAGCGCGGTCCCCTCGGCGAACCGCTCCGGCGTGAAGGCGAGGTTGAAGTCCACGCCGCAGGCCAGGCCGCCGCCCTCCAGCAGCGGCCGGACGAAGTCGCGCGTCGTGCCGGGCGGGACCGTGCTCTTGACCAGCACGAGCTGCCCGGCCCGCAGATGGCGCCCCACCTGCTCGGACGCCTGCCCGAGCTGGTCCTCCACCATGGAGCCGTCGGTGCGCACCGGCGTGCCGACCGCCAGCAGCAGCACGTCGGCGTCGCGGACCGCCGCGAAACTCGTCGTCAGCCGCAGCCGGCCGGCCATGATGGCGGCCTCCAGCAGCGGGGCCAGGCCGTCCTCCTGATAGCGGCAGTGGCCCTCGTTCAGTTCCTCGATCAGCCTGGCGTTGGTGTCGATGCCGATCACGTCCCACCCGCGCTCGGCGAGGATGGCGGCGTAACAGGAGCCGACGTAGCCGAGTCCGATGACCGCCACTTTCGGCTGCTCGTTTTCCCGCAGGCATCGCATGAACGTTCCCCCTTTAGGGCGACCGGTCGAAATTCCTGGTGCCAGCACAACGCAATTCGCGGCGGCGCGCATCTTGTGGGTTGCCTGGCCGGGCGCAATACAGGAGATGCGACAGGAATGGAGGTGGCCGATGCTTTGGAGTGGTGCATCGACGAAGGGCGTGAGATGAACGAACACAAGGCGTTGATCCTCGACGAGGTGCGTAAATACCACGCCGATGTGGCACCCTCCGGGGATTTCGAGCCGGGCGTCACCGAGATCTGGCCCACCGGGGCCGTGCACGACGTGGCGGACCGGCTGGCGCTGGTCGAGGCCGCCCTCGACCTCCGCGTCGCCGGCGGCACCAGGGCCAGGAAGTTCGAATCCGTCTTCGCGCGCAAGATGAAGCGGCGCAAGGCGCACCTGACCAACTCGGGCTCCTCCGCCAACCTGCTGGCGGTCTCGGCGCTGACCTCCCACCGGCTGGAGGACGCCCGGCTGCGGCCCGGCGACGAGGTGATCACCGTCGCGGCGGCGTTCCCGACCACGGTCAACCCGATCCTGCAGAACGGGCTCGTCCCCGTCTACGTGGACGTGGAGCTCGGCACGTACAACCCGACCGTCGACATGGTCGCCCGGGCCATCGGCCCGAAGACGCGCGCCATCATGATCGCGCACACCGTCGGCAACCCGTTCGCCGTCGCCGAGATGGCCGAACTGGCCGCCGAGCACGAGCTCTTCCTCATCGAGGACAGCTGCGACGCCGTCGGCTCCACCTACGACGGCGAGCCCGTCGGCACCTTCGGCGACATCACCACCGTGAGCTTCTACCCGGCCCACCACATGACGATGGGCGAGGGCGGTTGCGTGCTGACCTCCAGCCTGCTGCTGTCACGCATCGTCGAGTCGCTGCGCGACTGGGGCCGCGACTGCTGGTGCGAGCCCGGCGAGAGCAACACGTGCCTGAAGAGGTTCAACTACCAGATGGGCACGCTGCCGCACGGCTACGACCACAAGTACATCTACTCGCACGTCGGCTACAACCTGAAGATCACCGAACTGCAGGCCGCGCTCGGCCTGAGCCAGCTCGGCAAGCTCGACGACTTCTGCGCCGCCCGCCGCCACAACTGGCGCCGGCTGCGCGAGGGCCTCGAAGGCGTCCCGCACCTGATCCTGCCCGAGGCCACCCCCCGCTCCGACCCGAGCTGGTACGGCTTCGTCCTCACCGTCGACCCGGCCGCGCCGTTCGACGCCAAGGAACTCGTGGACTTCCTGGAGGACCGCAAGATCGGCACCCGCCGCCTCTTCGCCGGCAACCTGCTGCGCCACCCGGCCTACCTCGACCGCGACCACCGCGTGGTGGGCGAGCTGACCAACACCGACATCATCACCACCCACACCTTCCACGTCGGCGTGTACCCCGGACTGACCGACCAGATGATCGACTACGTGGTCGCGTCGATCAAGGAGTTCGTCGCCGCGCGCGGATGACCGTGTGACAGAAGCCGAGAAGGTGATTCCTCATGGGCCGGACCGACGCATGAAGGCCTTGGTGCTGTCCGGCGGGTCCGGCACCCGTCTGCGTCCCTTCAGCTACTCGATGCCGAAACAGCTCATCCCCATCGCCAACCGTCCCGTGCTGGAGCACGTGCTGGTGAACATCCGCGACCTGGGCGTGACCGAGATCGGCGTCGTCGTCGGCTCCTGGGCCGCGGAGATCGCCGCGGTCGTCGGGGACGGCTCGTCGCTCGGCCTGCGCGTCACCTACATCCGGCAGGACGAGCCGCTCGGGCTCGCCCACGCCGTGCGGCTGGCCCGCGGATTCCTCGGCGACGACGACTTCGTGCTCTACCTGGGCGACATCATGCTGCCCGACGGGGTCGCCGGCGTCGCCGCCGACTTCCGCGCCCGGCGGCCCGCCGCGCACGTCGTCGCCCAGCGGGTGCCGGACCCGAGGGCGTTCGGCGTCGTCGAGCTCGGGCCCGGCGGGAACGTGCGGCGGCTCGTCGAGAAACCGCGCCACCCGCGCAGCGATCTCGCCATGGTGGGCGTGTACTTCTTCACCGCCGCCGTGCACGAGGCCGTCGACGCCATCGCCCCCAGCCGGCGCGGCGAGCTGGAGATCACCGACGCCGTCCAGTGGCTCGTCTCCCACGGGCGGCCCGTCCGGGCGACCGAGTACCAGGGCTTCTGGAAGGACACCGGCAAGCCCGACGACGTGCTGGAATGCAACCGGCGGCTGCTCGCCGAGCTCGGCGGGCGCGTCGAGCTCGGCCCCATGACCAGGACCACGCGCTCACGCATCGAGGGGCCGGTCATCGTCGGGGCCAACACCGTCATCGAGGACTGCCTCATCGGGCCGAACGTCTCGATCGGCCGCGACTGCGTGCTGCGCGGGACCCGACTGAGCGACTCCATCGTGCTCGACGGCGCCTCCATCCTGGAGGTGCCCGGCATGCACGGCTCCATCGTCGGCCGCTCGGCCGTCATCGAGCCGGCCGGCTCGCCCGCGATCCCGTACCGCCTGCTGGTCGGCGACAACACCCGCGTCGAGATCGCCCCCGTGGCCCGCTGACCCCCGCGCCCCCGTCCCCGGCACGGCCTCTCCCCCCGGGCGCGGGGGCGCGGCGCACTCCCCGGACATGCCGCACTCCCCGGACATGCGGCGACCGACCGGTGAGGCCGGTCGGTCGGGGCGGGGGAGGAGCGGGTCAGGCTCCGACGGGGGTGTTCTGGTAGGCGGTGATGAGCCACTGGCCGTCCTGCTTGACCAGCACCCAGGTGGCGCGGACGGCCCGCTCGGGCGCGACCTCGCTCTCGCCGCCGGCGAGCACGCCGCCCTTGGTGACCAGCACCGCGGCGTCCGGGCCGAGGAACTTGGCCGACACGGGCTCGCCGAACACCCGCGTGCCCTTGAGCGGCCCGGCGTAGGCGGCGCTCATGTACGCCCGGATGCCCTCGCGGCCGGCGACGTAGACGTCACCGGGCAGGATCATGGTGGCGTCCTCGGTGAAGACGCCGGCGAAGGCGTCACCGTCGTTGGCGGCCCAGGCGGCGATGATGCGCCGCGGCACCTCGCGCACGGCGGTCGTGTCGTCGGCGGTGATCGTTGTGACGCTCATGGGATCGTCCTCCACTCAGCGGCTGATAAACACCCTCCGTGACCATAACTCCGCGCCCTTCGCCGCCTTTCTCCTGCCGTGCCGAAGGGCGCCGGCATTTTCCCGCATTCTCAAAGATGTACGCGCCGCCGCCGCCTGTGACGATATCCGCAAGAACCGGTATTCAGGGCGGGTATCCGTTCGCGGGCCCTTTCATTGGGGAATTCAGCAGTGGAGGACACCGGATGACTGACAATCGGGCAGGCGAGCTGAGTTTCGCTCTGATCGAGGAGAAGGTCGGAAAGATCTGGCGCACCGTCTTGGACGTGCCGGACGACATGGCCGACGCCACGTTCTTCGACCTGGAAGGCGAGTCGATCTCCGCGATCCGCATCGTGTCGCGCATCGAGGACGAGCTGGGCGTCGAGCTCGAGGTGGGTGACATCTTCGAGGAGGACCCCAACGTGGGCGCGCTGGTGCTCAGGGTCGCCGCCGCGGCGAAGGTCTCGTCCCTCGCCTGAACGCGCCGACGGCGCGAGCTTCTGACCGCTGGGACACGCGGCCCAGCCCCGAGGGAACAGTAGGAGGAAATGGTGGCGACGACGACCGAGGTTCCGGCGCGGGAAGAGCTGGTGAAGCGGGTGTCCGCGCTCGCGCCGGCGCTCCGGGCCAAGTCGGCCTGGAACGAGCAGAACCGGCGCCTCCACGAGGAGTCGATCGAGGCCCTGGCCGACGCCGGCGTCTTCAGGATGCGGGTCCCGGCCCGCTTCGGCGGCTACGAGTGCGACACGCGCACGCTGGTCGACGTGGGCGCGGAGCTGGGCCAGGCCGACGGGTCCACCGCGTGGACGGCGTCGGTCTACTGGATTCCGACGTGGATGGTCTGCCTGTTCCCGGACGAGGTGCAGGCCGAGGTGTTCTCGACGCCGGACGTGCGCGTCTGCGGCACACTGAGCCCGTCGGCGATGGCTGCCCCGGCGAACGGCGGCGTGGTGGTCAACGGCAAGTGGGGGTTCGTCAGCGGCGCCTGGCACAGCCACTGGCAGGAGATCGTGGCCATCCAGGTGGGCCCGGACCAGGAGCCCATGCCCATCATGGCGCTGGTGCCCACGTCCGAGCTGAAGATCATCGACGACTGGCACACGACCGGGCTCCAGGGCACCGGCAGCGTCAGCACGGTGGCGGAGAACGTGTTCGTCCCGGCCGAGCGGGTGCTCCCGCTGCCTGCCGTCCTTCAGGAGCAGTACGCGTCGCGGCTGAACGCCGGCATCCCGATCTACCGGGCGCCGATGCTCCCCGTGGCCTCGGCCTCCTCGGTCGGCACGCTGCTGGGGTTGGCGAAGGCGGCGAAGACGGCGTTCCTGGAGCGCCTGCCCGGCCGCAAGATCACCTACACGGGCTACGAGCAGCAGAGCGAGGCGCCGCTCACCCATCTGCAGGTCGCCTCGGCCGCGCTGAAGATCGACCAGGCGCAGTTCCACGCGGAGCGGCTGGCGGCCACGGTCGACGGCAAGAGCGAGCGCGGCGAGGCGTGGACGCTGGAGGAGCGGGCCCGGGTCCGCGCCGACATGGGCGCGGTGTGCGCGCTGGCCAAGGAGGCCGCGGACATCTTCGCCTCGGCCAGCGGCGGCTCGTCCCTCTACTCCGACGTGCCGATCCAGCGCATCCTGCGTGACGTGCACAGCGCCAACCTGCACGCGCTCATGCACCCCAACACCAACACCGAGCTGTACGGCAGGGTCCTGTGCGGTCTGCCGCCGAACACGCTCTACATCTGACCGGCGTGCCCCGATGCCCCGCTGCCCTCCGGCGGCGGGGCATCCGCTCGTCACGCCGCTTCCAGACCGGCGGCCTCGGCGCGCTCGGCGGCCGCGGGGCCGCGGTCCCGGGCGGCGGGGGCGCAGGCGTCGACGATGAGCTCGCGGCCGAGGTTGCCGCGCACCAGCAGGTCGGCCACGACGCCCCAGCTCGTGCTTCCCTCCGGCGCCCGCAGCGCCTGCGCCACGGCGGTCAGGTCGTCCACGACCTCCTCCAGCACGCCGGCGACGGCGTCGGCGTTGTGCTCCAGGATGTCGATCCACAGCTCGGGCGGGCTGCCGGCCACGCGGGTCACGTCGTACAGCCCCCGGCCGGCCAGGGACAGCAGCTCCGGCTGCCCGGCCGCGTACGCGAACCGGGCGGCCAGCGCCGCCGACAGGACCAGCGGCGCGTGCGAGACCGCCGCGGCGGCCCTGTCGTGGGCGGGCGGCGACAGCAGCGTCACCTGAGCGCCGCAGGCGGCGACGAGGTCGGCCACGGCCCGGACCGCGTACAGGGCGGTGGCCGGGCACGGGCACAGCGCCCACTTGCGGCCGGTGAACAGGCCGGCGCGGGCGGCGGCCGCCCCCGGCGCCTCACGCCCGGCCATCGGGTGGCCGGGGACGTACCGGCTCAGGTCGCACCCGGCCAGCTCGGCGGTCGCCAGGATCCGCGCCTTGGTGCTGGCCACGTCGGTGTAGACGGCTCCCAGCTCTCTGGCCTGCGCGTCGCGCAGCACCTGGGGCACGGCGGACGGCGGGGTCGCGATGACCACGACGTCCGCGGGCGGCTCGTCGACGGTCAGCGGCGCGCCCGCCCCCAGGCGCACCGCCTCGGCCAGCGCACGCGGGTCGTGGTCGGCGAGCCGCACGCGGATCCCCTCGGCACGCAGCGCGAGCGCCACGGAGGTGCCGATCAGCCCGCACCCGATCACCGTGACCCGGCGGAGGGTGGATCGCGTGGTCCCGCTCGTCGTGGACGTCAAGATGGCCATGGTGACCGGTCCTTCCTCAGCATCGGTGCTTCCACTGCCATGCTGCGCCGGACCAGGGCCGAAAAGGGGGCGAGGTGACGTCCGCTTACTGCCGACGGGCAGCACGTTCCTGCCAGCGGGTCACGTCCACGGCGCCACCGGGTACCACGGGATGATCTCCCGCCGGGCCAGGAGCCTGACGTCCCAGTACAGGAACGTGAACACGCCGGCGACGATGAGCGCCGAGGCGGTCAGCACGGCGATCCGGTGCGGCTTGGCGGCCAGCCACCGGTGCACCCGGCCGCCGAACACCACGGCGGTGACCACCAGCAGCACCGCGAGCAGCACGATGTTGCCGATCGACTGCAGCGTGAACGCCGCGGCCCCGTACAGCGGGTTGCCGCTCTCGGCCGCGTCGCGGAACATCGCCCGGAACAGCCCGAACGGGCGGCCGATCAGGAAGCCGCCGATCAGCGCGCCCATGAAGACCATGCGCGCGTCGGGCCGCCGCTCGAACGGGTCGGGCACCAGCCTGAGCGCGGCCAGTCCCAGGTAGAGCATCGCCAGTCCGACGATCCCGAACACCACCATCGACTGGATGCTGCGCGGCGACAGCCCGCCGGCGACGTTGGCCGCCGTGGAGAACTGCGGCATGCTCGTGCCGACGATCCCGACGAGCGCCCCGTACAGGGCGGAGACGGGGATCATGCCGGCGGCGAGCAGCCCGAGCGGCCGCAGCGCCGCCCGGAACCGCTCGCGGCGGCCGGCGCCGTCGCCGACCAGGGGAGCCAGCGCGCCGAACACCGCGATGTTGCACGCGGTGAACGTGCCCGCCATGCCGGTCACGAACGCGAACACGACCCCCGCCGCGATGCCCGCGATCGGCGCCTCCGCGGCGTCGTGCCCCAGCAGGGTGTCGGCGACGGTGCCGCCGATCGTCTCGTCCACGAACCGGGCCGACCACACGACCGTCAGCAGGAACCCGATCACCGCGCTGATCAGGACGATCCGGCCGCGCCGCACGGTCCGCAGCTCACCGTCGCGCGCCTGCCGGCCGCTCAACGTGTTCGCCATCACCCACCACCGTTCACTCGGAGTGTCACGTACGGTCAGGATGAACGGCGATCTTGGGGGCGATTTCTTCGAGAATGCTTAGTTTGTGGCCATTCATTGCCATACAGTCATGGCCACCAGCGCCACGCCGACCAGCGAGTCCAGCACGAAGCAGAACTCCGCCAGCGACCGCGCCACCACCTTCCCCGTGCGATGGTGGTGGACGTCCCACGCGGCGTGACCGAGCATCCCCGCCGCCACCAGGTACGCGCCCGCGTCCCCGCCGACCGCCAGCGTGACGACCGCGACCAGCCCGAACCCCGCCATCGCCAGCACCTGGCGCGGCAGCCCCGCCGCCCGCGTGACCAGCCCGTACGCCGCCAGTCCGGCGGCCACGCCGAGCATCGGCCAGGTCGGGTCGACGCCCGGGAGCAGCGCCTTGGAGGCGGCGATGACGGCGAAGCTCACCCCGAACAGCGGCCACGCCGCCGACGGCCGGCCCAGCGCGGCGGCGCCCAGGTAGATCATCCCGGAGGCGGCCAGGACCGGCGCGACCTCCTCCCCGCCCGCCAGCCCGTACACCATCAGCCCGGCCAGCACGATCCCGGCCATGGTGGGCCAGTGGCGCAGCGTCGAGACCCGTTCGGTCGTGTCGTTCACGGCGTCCTCCTTCGATGAGGGCTCCAGCCTCGCCACCGGCGCGCGCCGCCAGTAGTGCCGGATGCGCACGGGCGCGCGTGGACGTGTCACATGATCGGGTGACATCTGTCATCCGCGCGTGCCTTGCTGCGACAATGGCCGCGTGCCTGACCTCCCCATCGACGAGGACGCCGGCCTGGGCCGCTTCCGCCGGGGCACCTGGTGGAGCGTGACCGCGACGACCGGGTTCTTCCTCGTCTTCGTCGCCGGGGCCTGGGTCCTCGACCCCGCCGTGGCCCTGTGGGCCCGCGTCACGGGCGCCGCCGCCCTGGCCGCCACGGGCCTGTCCGGCATGGCACTCCTCACCCGCCGCATGACCCCCTCCCCGGAAACCCCCGCACCCCCGCCCCCGGACACGCCATCGCCTGCGTCCGTGCCTTCGGCGGTCCGGCTGCCTGTGGGGTGGACGGTCGCCGGGGGCGCGGGGGCGGCGGTGCTCGGCGGGCTCATGCTGGCCCACGGGGACGACGGACGCTGGTCGCTGCCGGCCGCGCTCGTGGTGTCGATCGCCGCGACGTTCCTGCGCCCGGCGCCCCGGTGGGGGCTCATCGGGGCGGCGGCGCTGGCCGCCTCGGGCGTCGGCGCGCTCTCCGGCGCGCCGCTGCCCGGCGCCGCCGTGCTGCCGCCCGCCGTGGTGCTGGTCACCGCGTGGACGACCCTGGCCATGCTGTGGGGCTGGGACGTGGCCAAGCGGCTCAACGACGTGCGCAGGCTCGCCGCCGAGCTGGCGGTCAAGGAGGAACGGCTGCGCTTCGCCGCCGACCTGCACGACATCCAGGGCCACCACCTCCAGGTGATCGCGCTCAAGAGCGAGCTGGCCGCCCGGCTCGCCGAGGCGGACCCGGCGCGCGCCGCCGCGGAGATGCACGAGGTGCGCCGCCTGGCCGCCGACGCGCTCTCCGACACCAGGGCGGTCGTGCAGGGCTACCGCCGCACCACGCTCGACGCGGAGATCGCCAACGCGACGGGCGTGCTGGCCGCCGCCGGCATCGACGCCCGGATGAGCGTGGAGCCCGCCGACGCCCGCCGCCTTCCCGAAGCCGGACGCCACCTGCTGGGCCTGGTCATGCGGGAGGCGACCACCAACGTGCTGCGCCACAGCCGGGCCCGGCACGCCGAGGTCGACTACCGGGTGACCGGCGACCTCGCCCGCCTGCGCGTGACCAACGACGGCGCCGGCCAGCCCGGCGAGCAGCACAGCGGCCAGCACGGCGACCAGCCCAGCGCGGGCGGGACCGGGCTGCGCACGCTCGCCGAGCGGCTGGCGTCCGCGGGCGGCGAGCTGACCTGGGAGCACGACGACGACCGCTTCGCCGTGGTGGCCCGCCTGCCCGCCCGAAGCGCGGAGGACCGATGATCCGGTTGCTGATAGCCGACGACGAGGACCTGCTCAGGGGCGCCCTGGCGGCGCTGCTCGGGCTGGAGGAGGACCTCGCCGTCGTGGCCGAGGCCGCCACCTCCACCGACGCGGTCCGCCTGGCCAGGGAGCACCGCCCCGACATCGCGGTGCTGGACCTGGAGATGCCGCCCGCCGACGGCCTGCGCGCGGCCGAGACGATCCGGGCGGAGCTGCCCACCAGGATCGTCCTGGTCACCCGGCACGCCAGGCCGGGCGTGCTGCGCCGGGCGCTCGCGGCGGGCGTCAGCGGCTTCGTGCCGAAGACGACGCCGGCGACGAAGCTGGCCGAGATCATCCGGGCCGTCGCCGCCGGCCGCCGCTACGTGGACCCCGACATCGCCGCCTCCGCGCTGACCGAGGACGCCTGCCCGCTCACCGACCGGGAGCTGGAGGTGCTGCGGGCGTCGCGGACCGGCGCGTCGGTCAACGAGATCGCCGAGCGGGTGCGTCTCGCGCCGGGCACCGTCCGCAACTACCTGTCGTCGGCGATGGCCAAGCTGGGCGCCGGCTCGCGGCACGCCGCCGCCCACCGGGCCTGGGAGGAGGGCTGGATCTAGAGGTCGCGGGCCTCGTCCAGGACCTTGGCCGACTCGCGCTCGTACGAGCCCCTGGCCGACAGCACGAGCAGGCCGCCGAGGACCATCGGGACGATGAGCGCGTACATGGCGGTGACGAGCGAGCCGGTGGCGTCGGAGGTGATGCCGACGATGAGCGGCCCGAACGCCGCGCCGAGCGTGAGCAGGAACTGCAGCACGGCGAAGCCGAGGCCGCGCGAGCGGGCGCCGACGACGTCGGCGACGGAGGCCGTGCAGGTGGGGATGGCGGTCGCCGACACCGTGACGGCCAGCAGCACACAGAGGATCATGGCGGTGGCCGACCCCATGAGCAGGGCGCCGCCGAGCAGCAGGGAGCCGGCGGTGATGCCGGCGCCGCCGACCAGCAGGAGCCCGGCGCGGTGGCGGGCGATGGCGCGGCGGCCGAGCCGGCCGCCGATCACGGTCCCGGCGACCACGCCGACGATGGTGACCAGGCCGCTCGTGGTGCCCGCGGTGCCGATGGGCAGGCCGTACGCGCGTGACAGGAGGGTGGGCAGCCAGTAGTAGATGCCGCCCAGCCCCAGCGTGAGGATCATGACGCCCACGGAGACCCGGACCAGCGTCCGGACGGCGAGGACCTCGCGGACCTGCCGCCAGAAGGGCGGCGAGGCGAGGGCGGGCCGGTCCGGGGGAACGGCTCCGGTCGCGGGCTTGTCGCCCGCCGAGGCCCTGATCTTGTCGAGCCGGCCGCGTTCGGGCTCGCGCAGCCGCCAGACCAGCAGGGCGGTGAGGATGCCGGGGACCGCCATGCACAGGAAGGCGGCGCGCCACCCGTACGCCTGGCCGATGACGCCGCCGACGATGGTGCCGAGCCCGCTCAGGTAGGTCGTCATGCGGGTCCAGCCGTACACGTGGACCCGGGCGGCGGCGGGGTAGAAGTCGGCGATGAGGCTGCCCATGGCCGGGTTGTCGATGTTCTCGGCGGCGGCGAGCAGCACGCGCATGAGGTAGAAGACGGCGAACCCGGCGGCGAGTCCCGAGCCGAGCGTGGCCAGCCCCCAGCACAGCACCACGACGGCGATGATCTTCGTGCGGCTGTAGCGGTCGGCGAGGTAGCCGGCGGGCAGCGCGACGGCGGTGGCGGCCAGGGCCCCGGCGGTGGGGATGGATCCGGCGGCCGTGTCGCTGAACCCCCACTGCTCCTGGATGAGCGGGAGCACGCCGGCCAGGAGCCCGGCCTCCATGCGGTCCACGATGCCGACGAGGAACAGCACGGCGAACGGCGCCCAGCCGTACGGGTTCGGGTCGGTCGGGCTGATCCCGCCCGCGGGTGGGGACCCGAGTCGCCGGCGCTCGCGGGTGACGGCCTTGACCATGGACTTCTCCTCCGCTGTGGCAGCCGGGTGCCCTAGAACAGGGTTCTAGGACCGAGTTCTGGTCAGAGTGTCGTACATCACATCGTGTTGCGCCAGGGGTGCGGCGTCAGGAAGTGGTCGCGGCGGACCGGGGCGGCGGGGCCCCGTGGCGGTACGGGCGTTTATGAATAAGTCTCGGGAATTTCCGGTTTAGTGCGGTATGTGATTGTCCCTGATAAGAAATAGCCGACGTTTTGACATGGCTGTAGGGACAAGGGCGTGTAAAGTCGTCAAGCGGCGACGCCCCATGCTCATTTGACGGGTGTCGATTCCTCTGCCGTGCCCATATGGAGCTCCAGCACTTCAAAGGACGGACATGAACGGATCCGCGGATTTCACTGCCGGAGTGCTGCTGGCGAGCGTCATCTGCAGCGTGTTATTGCTGATGGTCTGCCTCGTGCTGCTGGCCATCCTGCTCATGCGCTCCCGGGCGCCCGAGCGCCGGCCCGCCCCCGCCGAGCCGCCCGCCGAGCGCCCCGCGCCCCCCGCCGAGCGCCCCGCCCAGGGAAACGACGAAACCGCCGGGCAGGCGCGTGCCGACGAACGGGCGCAAGCCGCAGAAAGGGCCAGAGTCAGTGCCGAACAGGCCAGAGAGGCCGCCGAGAAAGAGAAAGAACAGGCGCTGCAACAGGCCAACGCCAACCTCCAGTGGTACAACGCGGCCGTCGCCGAGACCGGCCGGCTCGTCGAGCGCCTCAACGCGGTGGCCGACGCCGAGGTGCGCGGCTACTCCGACGTCGTCGTGCCCGGCCTGCTGCACCCGCAGTTCGCGGGCACGCCGCTGAGCGACCACATCGCCGGCGCCGAGGAGCTGCTGCGCGAGGCCGTGCACGCCACCCGGGCCGACGTCAGCGGCGCCGCCCGCGCCGGCGTCCGGGGCATGGCCGAAGAGGTGCAGATGTACCTGGCCCGCCTCCAGATGTCCATCAACGAGGCGCTCGACCTGCCGCCCGGCACCGACCCCCACCGCAGCCTGGTCGAGATGGACGCCCACGCCACCTGGGCGCTGCACGCCGTCCAGCGGCTGCGCATCCTGGCCGGCTCCTGGCCGGGCGTGCAGCGCGCCGACTGCACCTTCCGCGAGATCGTCGAGAGCGCCCGCGGCCGCATCCCCGCCTACGACCGCGTCGACTACACGTACGTGCCCGACGTCGGCGAGCGATGGGTCGAGGGCCGGGTGGTCGAGCCGATCACCGTCGCGCTCGCCGAGCTGCTGGCCAACGCGACCAGCTACACCGGCGACCGGGTCAGCGTCTACGTCCGGGAGGTCCCCAAGGGTTTCTGCGTCGTCATCGACGACAAGGGCGCCGGCCTGAACTCCTTCCAGCTCGCCGAGGCCGAGCGGCTGCTGTCGCGCCAGACGACGCTCGACGCGGCCAACCTGGCCGACGAGCGCAAGCTGGGCTTCGCCATCATCGGCACCCTGGCGCACGACTACGGCTTCCACGTCGACGTCAGCGCCCCCTCGCCCAGCGGCGGCGTCCAGGCGTCCTGCCTCGTCCCGCACCACCTGATGAGCGCCGCCCCCGGCCTGACCGCCCCCGGCCTCGCGGCGCCCCCGCGCGAGACGGCCCCGCCGCAGCCCGCGTTCCACGCGGCCCCCGCGCCGGTCACGACCTCCCACGGCCTGCCCAAGCGCGAACGCCGGCACGCGGTCGCGCCCCTCTCGGCCCAGCCGACCCAGCAATCCATCACCGACACCCGCGCGCCCGAAGACGTGGCCGCCGACCTCGGAAAGCTGAGCGAGCTGCTCAGCACGGGCCTCGCCACCGGCCGCGACAACGACGCCGAAGGACACTCGCAGCCATGACCATAGAGCAGCCCACCGCCGACGACACCAACATGAGCTGGGTCCTCAACAACCTCGTCGACCAGCAGTCGGACGTCATGAACGCGGTGCTGTTCACCTCCGACGGGCTGGTCCTGGCGCACTCGGCCGGCATGAGCCGCGACGACGCCGACCGCGCCGCCGCCGCCCTGTCGGCGATGAAGTCGCTGCAGCAGCAGCTGAGCGAGTTCTGCACCACCCCGTCGCGTCACAGCGCTCCCGGGCCGCTACGCTACGTGATCGCCGACCTTGCGAACGTCACCATGGTGCTGTTCGCCGTGACCGAGCGCACCGGCATCGGCGTGTCCATCCGCGGCGAGTCCAACAGCGCCGCGACCCACATCGCGATCCAGGCGGCCACCAAGACCGTGCGCGGGCTCGGCCCGATCCTCGGCGCGCGGGAGCGGAGCAGCGGCGCATGACACCGTCGCGGCACCGGCGGGCGGGCATGATCCGCTCCTACACCGTGTCGGGCGGCGACGCCTCCGCGACACGCGCCGGTCTCGACGCCGCCACGCTGCTGCTCGCCGACCCCGCCCGGCCGCTGGCCGGGCTCGCCGCCCACCCCCGGCGGGTGATGGACCTGTGCCTGCCCGGGGCGCTGTCGGTGTCGGAGGTCGCCGCCCACCTGGAGCTGCCGGGCGCGATCGTCAAGGTCATCGTGGCCGGCCTCGTCGACAGCGGCCACCTGGCCCCGCGCGCGCCGTTCGTCCCCGCCGCCTCCCCCTATAGCACCGACTTCCTGATGAAGGTGTTGAAGGCACTTGAAAAGCTCTGACCGCTACGTGCCGGCGACGGCCCGGCCGGTGAAGGTTCTCGTGCTCGGCCCGTTCGCCGTCGGCAAGACCACCTTCGTCAGGACCGTCTCGGAGATCCGCCCGCTGTCCACCGAGGAGCGGATGACGCAGGCCGGGCAGCTCGTGGACGACCTGCGCGACCTGCAGGGCAAGGACACCACCACGGTGGCGATGGACTTCGGCCGCCTCACGTTGTCTCCTGAGATCGTGCTCTATCTGTTCGGCGCGCCCGGCCAGCCGAGGTTCCACGGCATGGTCCGCTCCCTCATGGAGGGCGCGCTCGGCGGACTGGTCCTGGTCGACACGCGCCGCATCGACGACAGCTTCGACGCGATGAACCTGCTCGAAGAGGCGCAACTGCCGCACGTCGTCGCCGTCAACCACTTCGACGGCTCGCCCCGCTACCGCGACGCCGAGCTGCGCGACAGCCTCAGCCTGGACGATCAGCCGCTGGTGAGCCTGGACGCCCGCCGGGCCGGCTCGGCCAAGCACGGCCTGATCGCCCTCGTCCAGCACATCCTCGACCACCACCGCCGCCTGGAGCATGCCCGATGACACCGTCCGCCCCCGTCCCGAGGCTGTTCGGCCCCTCGTTCGCCGCCCGGCCCGACGACGCCTACGACCTGCTGCGCGCCGCCGGCCCCGTCGCCTGGGCGGAGATCGCCGACGGCGTGCACGCGCTGGTCGTCACCGGCCGCCGCGCCGCCGTCGACGTGGTCACCGACACCGACACCTACTCCAAGGACAGCCGCATGTGGGAGGCGCTGCAGCAGGGCCGCGTCCCCGCCGACAGTCCCGTGCTGGCGCTCATGGCCTACCGGCCCAGCCTCCTGTACGCCGACGGCGAGCGGCACGCCCGGCTGCGGCGCGCGATGGACGACTGCCTGCGCCGGATCAACATGCACGAGCTGCGTGAGATCACCCGCCGCCACGCGCTGCGCCTCATCGACGACTTCGCCGGCGAGGGCCGGGCGGAGCTGATGAGCCAGTACGCCGACATGCTGCCGCTGCTGGTCTTCACCGACCTGCTGGGCTGCCCGCCGGAGCTGGTCGAGCGCATGGTCACCGGCTGCCAGGGCATGATCAACGCCGGTCCGGAGGCCGCGCAGGGGGCCGCCGACCTGGCGCAGTGCCTGGCGGAGATCATCGCGATGAAGGACGGCTCGCCGGGGCGCGACTGCACCTCCTGGATGCTGGCCCATCCGGCCCGGCTCACGCACGAGGAGATCCTGCACCAGCTCGTCGTCCTGGTCGGCGCGGGCACGATCCCGACCTCGGCGTGGATCGCCTCGGGCCTGCGGCTGCTGCTGTCGGACGACCACTACGCCGGCGACCTGACCGCGGGCGCCGTCACCGTGCGCCGCGCCCTGGAGCAGGTGCTGTGGACGCAGTCGCCGATGGCCAACTTCTCCGTGCACTTCGCCCGCCACGACACCGCGCTGCACGGGGTGCCGGTCCCGCGCGGGGTGCCGATCCTGATCAGCCACGCCGCCACGGGCACCGACCCGGCGCTGCCGCCGCTCGGCTACGACAACCGCTCCCACCTGGCCTGGTCGGCCGGCCCGCACCGCTGTCCCGCCGACAGCCAGGCCGCCGCGATCGCCCAGACCGCGATCGAGACGCTGCTCGACCAGCTGTGGGACCTGGAGCTGGGCGCGGGCGGCGGGGCCAACCGGCCGGGCCCCTTCCACCAGTGCCCGGCGACGCTGGCCATCCGCTTCCGGCCCCGGCCCGCCGATGCTTCCCTCACCCCCACCGCGTCCACTGGAGGTAGTCGTGTCCAGCGAACCCCCGATTCTCGACCCCACAGGAAGGCGCCTTTATGAGCAGGTCGACGAGCTGCGCGCGGCCGGCCCGGCCGTCCGGGTGCGGCTGCCCGGAGACCTGGTCGCCTGGTCGGTGACCCGCGGCGAGGTCGCCAAGAAGCTCCTGGTCCACCCTGGCGTCTCCAAGAACGCCCGCACCTCCTGGCCGGAGTACAGGCCGTTCGCGATCGGCTGGCTGACCGCCTGGGTCGACGTGATCAGCATGTTCACCGTCGACGGCGACGACCACAAGCGGCTCAAGGACCTGGTCGGCAGGGCGTTCACCCCCCGCCGCATCGAGGCGATGCGGCCCGCGATCGAGACCATCGTCGAGGACCTGCTCGCCGACCTGGAGCACGCCCCGCCGGGGCGGCCGGTCGACCTGCGGGCCTCCTTCAGCTATCCCATCCCGACCCGGGTGATCTGCGACCTGATGGGCGTCCCGCTGGAGCAGCGCCCGCAGATGCTGCGCTGCATCGACGCGGTCCTCGACACCAGCCTCACGCCCGAGCAGGCGAACGTCGTCCAGCGGGACATGTTCGCGGCGATGCACACGCTCATGCACTACCGCCGCGCCAACCCGGGGACGGACCTGACGAGCCTGATGCTGGCCGCACAGGAGGAGGGCGCGCCGCTCAGCACGGAGGAGCTGGTCAGCACGTTGATCCTGATGATCGGCGCGGGCAGCGAGACCGCCGTGTCGCTCATCGACCACGCGACCGTCGCCATGCTGTCGCACCCGGACCAGCTCGCCGCCGTCCGCGCCGACCCGGCCCGCTGGGACGACGTCATCGAGGAGAGCCTGCGCCAGCACGCGCCGATCATGCACCTGCCGATGCGCTACGCCACCACCGACATCGACCTCGGCGAGGGCGTCATGATCGGCAAGGGGGAGCTCATCCTCATCGCGTTCGGCGCGCACGGCCGCGACCCGGCGGTCAACCCGGACCCGGACCGCTTCGACATCAGCCGCGCCGAGCGGCAGCACCTGGCGTTCGGGCACGGCATCCACTACTGCCTGGGCGCGCCGCTGGCCCGGCTGGAGGCGGCGATCGCGCTGCCGGCGCTCTTCTCGCGCTTCCCGGAGCTGCGGCTGGTGAGCAGGCCGGGGCGGCACACGTCGTTCATCGGCAACGACTACCCGTCGCTGCCGGTGGTCCTCGACCCGGCGGCGTGACACCCATAAACCTGGACGTGTAGTATCCAGGTTATGCGGATGAGCGAGGGCGTGGAGTGGGCGCTGCACAGCTGCCTGAACCTGACCTGGGTCGAGACCGGAGAGGCCATGACGGCGGCCCGCCTGGCGGCGTTCTACGAGCTGCCGGCGGCCTACCTGAACAAGCAGCTCCAGGCGCTGGCCCGGGCCGGGATCGTCACCTCCACGCCCGGCCCGCGCGGCGGGTTCCGGCTGGCGCGCCCGCCGGAGCGCATCACGCTGCTCGACGTGGTGACCGCGATCGAGGGGCCGGGGGAGGCGTTCCGCTGCGAGGAGGTGCTCCGGCAGGGGCCGGGCGGCCGCTCCGACATCGACTACCGCAAGGCGTGCTTCATCTCGCAGGCCATGCGCCGGGCGGAGCTGGCCTGGCGCAAGGAGCTGGCCGGTCAGACGCTGGCCGACATCAAGAAGATGGTGGAGCGCCACCTGCCCGGCGCCCCGGCGGCCACGCGCGACTGGTTCGCCTCCCGCCGTCCCTGAGCGCCGCCGTGGGCGGGGTGCTCGATCGGCCCCGCCGCTCACCGTAATTCTGGATATCAAATATCAAAGATGGAGAGAATCATCATGCGCATGAGCATCCGCAAGCCCGCCGCCGACGGTCTCAAGGCCATGTACGCGCTGGAGGCCTACCTCAACGCCGGCCCCGTCCCGCGTGCCACCCTCGACCTGCTGCGGCTGCGGGTCAGCCAGATCAACGGCTGCGGCTACTGCGTCGACATGCACGCCCGCGAGGCCGCCGAGGCCGGAGTGAGCGACCGGCGCATCCACGGGCTCGCCGCCTGGCGCGACACCCCCTTCTACAGCGACGCCGAGCGCGCCGCGCTCGCCCTCGCCGAGGCCGCCACCCGCATCGCCGACAACCCCGCGGGCGTCCCCGACGACGTGTGGGCCGAGGCCGCCGCCCACTACGACGAGGAGTCGCTGGCCGTCCTCGTCATGGCGATCGGCTCGATCAACACCTGGAACCGCATCAACGTGACCCTGCGCAACGCCCCGGCGGCCTGAGGACCCGCCTGCCCGAAATTTGCAGGGACGTGGACGTTTGCCGAGACCCGCTGGGGCACGGCGGCAGGTATGACAACCATCGCTTCCGAAGTGCTCATCGAGCGGCTGGCCGAATGGGGCGTCGACACCGTCTTCGGCCTGCCCGGCGACGGCATCAACGGCATCATGGAAGGGCTGCGCCGCCACGCCGACCGCGTCCGCTTCGTCCTGGTGCACCACGAGGAGGCGGCGGCGTTCATGGCCGCCGCCCACGCCAAGGCGACCGGGCGCGTCGGCGTGTGCCTGGCCACCAGCGGCCCCGGCGGCATCCACCTGCTCAACGGCCTGTACGACGCCAAGCTGGACCACCAGCCGGTGCTGGCCATCACCGGCATGCAGGAGACCAGCGTGCTCGGCACCGGCTACCAGCAGGAGGTCCACCTCGACCGGCTGTTCGAGGACGTCGCCGAGTACAACCTGGTCGTCGACAACCCGACCCAGCTGCCCGGTGTCGTGGACATCGCGATCAGGACCGCGTACGCCCGGCGCGGCGTCGCCCACCTGACCCTGCCGAACGACGTGCAGGTCGCCCCCGCCGACGCCGACCCGTACAAGCACGTCGCCCCCGCCCGGCCGCCGGCCACGGCCGCCGTCTACCTCAGCCCGCCGGGGCTGCCCCGCGAGGAGGACCTCCAGGCGGCGGCCGAGATCCTCAACCGCAGCGAGCGCCCGGCGATCCTGGCCGGCGCCGGGGCGCTGCACGCGCGGGCCGAGGTGCTCGCCGTGGCGGAGGCGCTCGGCGCGCCGGTGATCAAGACGCTGCCCGGCAAGGCCGTCATCCCCGACGACTCCCCGTACGCGGTGGGCGGCATCGGCCTGCTCGGCACCCGCCCCGGCGAGGAGCTCGTCGAGGACTGCGACGCCCTGTTCATGGTCGGCACGAACTTCCCCTACACCCAGCACCTGCCCCAGCCCGGCCAGGCCCGGGTGGTGCAACTGGAGGCCGACCCGGTCAGGGCCGGCGTGCGGCTGCCCACCGAGGTGCCGATGATCGGCGACGCCAAGGAGGGGCTGCGCGCCCTGCTGCCGCTGCTCAAGCACGACGGCGCCCGCGACCACCTGGACAAGTACGTCCGGATGACCGAGAAGTGGCACTCCGACATGGCGGCGCTGGACTCGCCGGACCGCGACCCGATCGCGCCGCAGTATCTGATGGGCTGCGTCGACCGGGCCGCCACCGACGACGCCATCCTCACCTGCGACTCCGGCACGATCGCCACCTGGGCCGCCAGGCACTGGACGATCCGCGGTGAGCGCGGCTTCTACCTGTCGGGCAACCTGGCCTCGATGGCGCCCGGCCTGCCGTACGCGATCGCGATGCAGCTCGCCCACCCCGGACGGCAGGTCATCGCGTTCATCGGCGACGGCGGGTTCGCGATGCTCATGGCCGAGTTCCTGACGGCCGCCCAGCACGACCTGCCGATCAAGGTGATCGTCAACAACAACAACTCGCTCGGCCAGATCCTGTGGGAGCAGATGGTGCTCGGCTACCCCGAGCACGGCGTCCGCTTCGCCCGGCCCGCCGCCGACTTCTCCGCCTGGGCGCGCTCCTGCGGCGGCTACGGCCGCAAGGTCACCGAGCCCGGCGACGTGGCCGAGGCCGTCGCCCAGGCGCTCGCGCACGACGGCCCCGCCCTGGTCGACGTGGACGTGGACCCGAACGAGCCGCCGATGCCCGGCAAGGTCTCCTACCAGCAGGCCAAGAGCTTCGCCCAGGCGTTCCTGCGCGGCCAGCCGCACAAGGCGTCCATCGCCACCACCCTGTTCAAGGACAAGATCTCCCAACTGGGCAAGTGAGCACCCGCCACCGGATCGCCCGCCTGCTCCGGGGGCGGGTCAGCGTCGGCGCCGCCGGAGCAGCAGGACGCCGCCGGTCGCCACGGCGGCGCCGAGCAGGACGAGCAGGCCCGCCACGGCGGTCGCCGGCCACGGCCAGGCGCTGCCGGTGAGCCCGAGGTCCTGCACCGGGTACTCCAGCGTCTTCGCCGTCCACCGGGCCGTCTGCACGTCGTAGGTGCGGGCGATGTCGCGCATCACCGGGTCGAAGGCGAACTCCCCGCCCGTGTGCGGGTACTCGGGCCGCAGGTCGCCCACCCCGGTCACCTGCCGCCGGGCCGCGTCCAGGCCGGGCACGATGAGCCGCCCGAGCTCCCCGGCCGTCTCGGCGGGCGTCGCCCGGGGCACGAACGTCAGCCCGTGGCGGGAGCGCACCGGGCCGTCGCCGATCGCGACCGTACGCCCGACCATCGCGTGCTCGGTGTAGGAGATGAACACCGAGGCCAGCTCCAGCTCGCCGACGCCGTCCACGAGCCGCACGCCGATGGCCGACGGGCCGGGCCGGTAGGAGGCGTTGAACCCCACGACCGCGTCGCCCGGCTCCAGCCCGGACTCGGGGATGGGCGCGGCGGCGCCGGGGGAGTAGTGCCGCCAGTGCACCCGCTGCGCCGCCTCCTGGGCCGCGTCGGCGCCGAGCAGCCGTTCGACGATCCGCAGGGCGCCGTCGATGCCGGACAGCACCCCGGCCGTGGTGATCACCTCGCCGTCGTCGACGTACCGGACGCCGCCGGTCCAGCCGACGGCGGGGAAGTCGGCACGCAGCCCGGACAGCCGCAGCCAGTGCGAGGTGGCGCGCCTGCCGTCGAGCAGCCCGGTCCCGGCCAGCACCCGGGCGCCGTTGCAGACGCTGACGACGATCGCGCCGCGCGCCGCGTGGGCGCGCAGCCAGTCGCCGACCGCCGGGTACGGCTCCTGCATGGCGGGGATCACCACGGCGTCGAGCCGGTCGCGCCGCTCGTCCAGCAGCCGCGTCAGCCCGTCGAACGTCAGGTCGGGCACCAGGTCGAGCCCGCCCGTCAGGGGCGCCGGGCCCGCGTCGGCGGCGACGACGTACGTGTTGACGCGGCCGGTGCCCGCCAGCACCTCGTACGGGCCGAGCAGGTCGGCCACGTTGGTGCCGCCGGGGCCGGTGACCAGGGCCACGGTGGGCTTGGCCGGGTCGTGGCCGCCGGCCTTGGGGGCGGGCCTGGCGGTCACGGCGTCGGCGCGGACCGTGTAGAGGTCGCCGAACTTGCCTGTGGTGTTGACGGCCGACACCGAGGCCGGGACCAGCAGCGCGACCAGCACGACACCCGATCGCCTGAGCCACTTGGCCGGGATGCCGGCCGGGTGGCAGGTGTACTCGGCGTGGCGCCACAGCATGGCCAGCGCCATGAACACGAACATGAGCGTGTGCCCGAGGGACATCACGACATGTCCTGATAAGACGCCGAACCAGTAGGGGACGAGCAGGATGGGGAACGGCGCGAACATCGCCACGCTCATCTCCGCGATGCTCGCCCACCCGTGCCTGCGGACCAGCATCCAGGCGGCCATGCCGACGGTCATGTCGGCGGCCATGAGCAGCGTGTCGACGTCGAACCGGACCGGCTGCGGCAGCACCGCGTCCCACAGCAGGTCGAGCAGCAGCATCCCGGCGTACATGGCGATGACCATCTCGGCGTAGTGCCAGACGAACCTGATGACTTTCCGCATGTCCGTACTCCTGACGTGAGCGTGTGATGCCGCCGACGTTAGGAAGGGACGGGCAGGCGCCGAATCAGCGAACTCGCCGGTCCTCCGCCAGGACGAGCCGCATCAGCTCGGCGCGCGAGGTGATGCCGGCCTTCTGGAAGACCTTGCGCAGGTGGTAGTCGACCGTGCGCGGGCTGAGGAAGAGCTGCGCGGCGATCTCGCGGTTGGTCAGCCCCTCGCCGACCGCCAGCGTGATGCGCAGCTCCTGCGGGGTGAGCGTGCCGAGCGCGGCGGCCTCCGGGGCGCGGGTGCGCGCCTGCTCGCCGGTGGCGCGCAGCTCGCCCTGCGCGTGGTCGGCCCAGGCGAGCGCGCCCAGGCGGCGGAAGCCCTCGGCCGCCTCGCGCAGGTGCCGCCGCGCCTCGGACCGCCGCCGGTCGCGCCGCAGCCGCTCGCCCAGCAGCAGCTCGGTGCGGGCCAGCTCCAGCGGGGAGTCGGCCAGGGCGTGCAGGCGCAGCGCCTCGGCGAAGTGGCCGTGCGCGTCGGCGCCCTCGCTGACCAGCGCCCGGCAGCGGGCCGCCAGCGCGCCCAGCTCCGGCGAGCCGGTGTACGCGGTCCACCGCTCGTACCGCGCGGCAGCGGCGGCGGACCCCTCCTGGTCCCCGGCCCGCACCAGCGCCTCGACCAGGTCAGGCGCCATCCCCATGGCCAGGTCGGCGGGCAGATCCACGCCCGGATCGGCAACCAGGCCGGTGGCCGCACCATGAGGGCGCCCCGTGGCCGGATCGACGGGGGAAGCCGTGGCCGGGCCGGTGGTTCCGGCGAAGTGGTGGGCGGCCTCGTGGTGGCGGCCGGCGACGAGGTCGACGAGGCCGAGCGCGCGTCCCGCGTACGCCATCGCGTCCGGCAGGCGGCGGCCGGTCGCCTCGGCCAGCACGTCGGAGGCCAGCTCGGCCGCCTCCGGCCGCCCCCGGAGCGCCGCGCACAGGGCCAGCAGCGCCCGGTTGCGGCAGGCGGTGTTGGGCTGGCTGGCGTCGGCGGCGAACTGGCAGCCCTCCTCGGCGTGCGCCTCGGCGAGCCCGAACCGGCCCCGCGCGAGCTCGTCGGCGGCCTGGTACTCGAGGTTCCAGGCGACCGTGCCGAGCGATCCGCCCGCCCGGGCCAGCCGTCCGGCGTCGCGGATCAGGCGGCGGCTCAGCTCGTGCTCGCCGAGCTGCCCGGCGATCGCGCCGGCCAGCGTCA
The DNA here is from genome assembly GCF_053590035.1 of Nonomuraea sp. NPDC003214. NCBI lineage: Bacteria > Bacillati > Actinomycetota > Actinomycetes > Streptosporangiales > Streptosporangiaceae > Nonomuraea > Nonomuraea sp. NPDC003214. The sequence continues at coordinate 438,369 of NZ_JBSFSX010000005.1, forward strand.
TCGTCACCGGATCGGTGAGCTCACCGGCCAGCTCGCGGTCGCGCGCCGCCGGTCGCGCGTCGTGGCCGGTGCGGGCCAGGCACAGCGCGTGGAGCAGCCGCAGCACCGCGTCGCGCGGGTCGTCGCGGTCCGGCGCGACCTCGCCGAGCCAGCCCGCCAGCTCGGCCCACGCCCGGGGCCGGTCGGCGCGGCGGCCGAGGTCGGCGTACATGACGACGGTCGGCGTGAACAGCCGCCTGTCGATCCGGAGCGCGCGCGGGATCCACGGCCTGACCAGGTCGAGCGCGTCCTGCGTCGACCCGGCGAACTCGGCCACGATGGCGCGCAGCGCGGCCAGCGCGATCCGGTCGGCCTCGGCCAGGCGCGGCTCGCGTTCGGCCCGGTCGAGCAGCTCGCCGGCGGCGCCGGTGAACCCGCCCTGGACGGCGGCGCGCGCGGCGCTCCACAGCCGGCGGCCGCGGTCGGGCCCGTCGGGGGTGAGCTCGGCCGCGCGTGACAGCGTGGCCAGGGCCGCGGCCGGGCCGCCGCGCAGGGCGGCCTGCTCGGCCGAGCGTTCCAGCTCCCCGGCTGCCTCCTCGTCCTGGCCGACGGCGGCCTGCCCCAGGTGCCAGGCGCGCCGGTGGTGGTCGGCGTCGGTGTCGAACGCCGAGGCGAGCGCCCGGTGGATGGCCACCCGCCGGTTGACGGTGGCGCTGTGGTAGACGGCCGACCGGATGAGCGGGTGCCGGAACACCAGCCGGGTCCCGTCGTAGGTGAGCAGTTCGTCCAGCTCGGCGCGGTGCAGCGGGCCGGCGTCGATCCCGAGGGAGGCGGCGGCCCGGCCGATGGTCTCGGCGCTGCCGGAGCCGTCGGCGGCGATGAGCTGGAGCAGCGGCAGCGCGTCGCCGTGGCGGGCGCGGATCCTGGCCAGGAACGAGCGGCCGAGCTCGTCGGTCAGCGCGGGCGGCTCCTGGGCGCCCTGCGGCGGCAGCTCCCGCCCGGCGAGCTCCAGCAGGGCGAGCGGGTTGCCGCCGGTGACGGCGAGAAGCTGCTCCTGCTCGCCGTGGGTGAGCCGCCGCCCGGCGAGCAGCGCGCGGGCGGCGTCCGGTTTGAGGCCCATGAGCGGGATGCGCCGCAGGTGTGGCAGGTCGGTGTCGTGTCCCTCGTCGGCCCGCGCCGCCAGCGCCACCGCGATCGGCTCGTTGTCCAGGCGGCGGGCCACGAACGCGAGCGTCTTCAGCGTGGGCCGGTCGGCCCAGTGGGCGTCGTCGACGACGCACAGCAGCGGACGCTCGCCGGCCCGCAGCGACAGCAGCGACAGCGTGGACAGGCCGACCAGGAACGGGTCCGGCGGCGTGCCGTGCGCCCGCCCGAACAGCACGCTCAGCGCCTGCGCCTGCGGGCCGGGCAGCTCGGCGACCGAGTCGAGGACGGGGAGCAGCAACTCGTGCAGCGTCGCGTAGGCGAGGTCGGCCTCGGGCGCGACGCCGACCGCGCGCAGCACCCGGAAGCCGGTCGCGCGCTCCTCGGTGTGCGTCAGCAGCGCGGTCTTGCCGATGCCGGGCTCGCCGTGCAGCACCACGCCGCCGCCGTGCCCTTCGGCGGCACGCCGCAGCAACGTTGCGAGCAGCTCGATCTCGCTGTCTCTCCCCAGCACACGGTGAGCATAGAAAGCACCGCAAGCTGTGACAACGGGCACGGGACCGGCGACTTCACTGATGCGGGCAGGCGGCGGGCTGCCTAGCCTCGGAGATCCGCGGCAGAAGGGCAGGTCACCATGGGCGAGACGCTGCGCGGCAGGACCGCCATCGTCACCGGCGCCGGCCGCGCGATCGGCGCGGCGGCGGCGCGGGCGCTGAGCAGGGCGGGCGCCGGCGTCGTGCTGGCCGCCCGCGACGGCCGCGCGCTGGAGGCGCTGGCCGCCGGCATCGGCGCGGCCGGCGGCGCGGTGGTGGCCGTCCCCACGGACCTGGCCAGCCCGGTGTCGGTGCGGCGGCTGGTAGAGCAGACGCTCGGCGCGTTCGGCCGGCTCGACGCCGCCTTCAACCACTCCCGCGCCGCCCTGGCCATGCGGTACGAGCTTCCGCCCATGCGGCTGGCCGGGCGGGGCCGCATCGTCAACCTGGCCACCGGCCCGCGCGTGGCCGAGCTGACCCGCGCGACGGCCCGCGACCTGGCCGGCACCGGCGTCCGGGTCAGCGCCGTGACCCCGGCGTACGGCAGCGCCGAGGAGATCGCCGACGCGGTCGTACGGCTGTGCTCCGAAGGGTGCTCGGACTGGTGCGCGGACGGGTGCGCGTGCTCGGACGGCTGCGGCTGTGGGTGCGCGGACGGCTGGCTACGCTTGCCCCATGCATCCGCGTCTCGGCCAGATCGTCATCGACTGCCGTGATCCACACGGCCTGGTCCGCTTCTGGGCCGCCCTGTTCGGCGGCGACCCGGTGGACCGCGCCGCCGACTGGTCCTACGTCGAGCCGCCCGGCGGCGTCCGCCTGGCCTTCCAGCAGGTGCCCGAGGGCAAGGCCGGCAAGAACCGGCTGCACCTGGACGTCGAGGTCGCCGCGATCGAGCCCGCCGTCGCCCGCGCCGTGGAGCTGGGCGCCACCCGCCTCGGCGCGACGGTCACCGACGCCCAGGGCTCCTTCCAGGTGATGGCCGACCCGGAGGGCAACGAGTTCTGCTTCGTGCACGGCTGACCAGCGGCATGTCCGCTTTGTGCAAACCGTGAGGTCCGCCAGGGGAAAGACGGGGACGGGCCGGCCGGGGTTCACTTCCGGGAAACATCCCAGAAAGGACCCGTCACCATGCCGGAAGCACCGAAGTCGGAGTTCTGGAAGGACCTGCGGCCCATCGAGAACTCCTTCCGCCCGGACGCGCTGCCCGAGGTGTACCTCTCGCAGGTCGCCACCGACGACGACCGCTACTACGTGCCGTTCACCGACACCGTCGGCTCCCGCCCGCTGTGGATCAACGTCAAGGACAACAGCTGGGCCGACATCCTGCGGGCCAAGGAGGCCGGGCTGGTGAACCGGCACTACCACCCGCACGAGGTGTTCGCGTACACGATCTCCGGCAAGTGGGGCTACCTGGAGCGGCCCTGGACCGCGAGCGCGGGCGACTTCGTCTACGAGGCGCCGGGCGAGGGCCACACGCTGGTCGCCTACGACAGCGGCGAGCCGATGAAGACGTTCTTCATCGTCAAGGGCCCGCTCATCTGGCTGGACGAGAACGGCGACCCCGACGGCTTCTTCGACGTGCACGACTACATCGCGATGTGCCGCGAGCACTACGAGAAGGTCGGGATCGGCGCCGACTACGTCAACTCCCTCTTCCGCTGACACGAGGTCGTCATGGCTGACACCCCCACCGGGACCACGGCCGACAGGTACGAGAACCGCCTGCTGGTCATCCTGTTCCTCGCCTTCGGCTTCGTCTTCTTCGACCGCCAGGCGCTGTCGTTCCTGGCGCCGTACATGGACGCCGACTTCGGCCTGTCCAACGCCGAGCTCGGCACGCTGTCCGGCGTGCTGGCGCTCACCTGGGCGCTGGCCGGCATGTTCGCCGGCCGGCTCTCGGACGCGCTCGGCCGCCGCAAGCCCATCCTCATCGCGGCCGTGGTGCTGTTCTCGCTGTTCTCCGCCTCCTCGGGCCTGATGGCGGGCTTCGCCGGGCTGCTGGCGGCCCGCGCGCTCATGGGCACGGCCGAGGGCGCGGTGCTGCCGATGGCGCAGTCGCTCATGGTGGAGGCGTCGCGGGAGAGCCGCCGGGGCTTCAACATGGGCCTGGTCCAGGGCTCGTCCGCGGGCCTGCTCGGCGGCATCGTGGCCCCGCTGGCCGTGGTGTGGCTGGCGGAGACCTACAGCTGGCAGGTCGCCTTCTACGTCACGATCATCCCCGGCCTGATCATCGCGGCGCTCATCGCCAAGTTCGTGCACGAGCGCTCGCCCCGCACCCCGGACGCCCCCGCGGCGCCCGCCCCGAAGCCGGCCCGGGTGCCGCTGGGCGAGGTGCTCAAGCTGCGCAACATCGTCGTCTGCATGCTGATCGCCTGCTTCTACCTGACGTGGTTCATCACCATCATCACCTTCACCCCGACCTACCTGACCGAGGTGAAGGGCTTCGCGCCCGGCACGATGAGCGGCGTGATGACGTGCCTGGGCGTGGCCTGGGTGCTGTGGGGGTTCGCCACGCCGGGGATCTCCGACCGGCTGGGCCGCAAGCCCACGCTGATCGGCTTCACCGCGCTCGCGGTGTGCTGCCCGCTGTTCCTCGTGTACGTGGACGACCCCGTCCTGCTCGGCGCGCTCATGGTGGTCAGCTACACCGGGCTGGGCTGCTTCACGCTGTTCATGGCCACGATCCCGGCCGAGACCGTGCCGCGCGGCGCGCTCGCCACCGCCCTCGGCCTGATCATGGGCGTGGGCGAGCTGGCCGGCGGGTTCCTCGCGCCGATGGTCGCGGGCTGGGCGTCCGACCAGTGGGGGCTGCAGACCGCGATGTTCATCGCGGCCGGCGGCGCGCTGCTCGTGGTCGTGCTCTCGTTCGCGCTGCGCGAGACCGCGCCCGCGGTCCTGCGCCGCCGCGCCGCCGCCGGACCGGCCCCCAGCGCGGCGGGCTCATGAGCGGCACCGCCCGCAGGCCCGCCGTCAAGGCCGCCGTCTGGTACGGCCCCCGCGACGTCCGGGTGCTCGACACGTACGTCCCGCCGCCCGGCCCGGGGGAGGTGACGATCGAGGTGGCGTACTGCGGGATCTGCGGCAGCGACCTGCACGAGTACGCCGACGGCCCGCACGCCATCCCGGTCGGCGAGCCGCACCCGGAGTCGGGCGTGGCCGCCCCGCTGGTGCTCGGTCACGAGTTCTGCGGCACCGTCGCCGAGACCGGCCCCGGCGTCACCCGCGTCGCCCCCGGCGACCGGGTGGCGGTCGAACCGCACTACCGCTGCGGCGACTGCCCCCGCTGCCGGGCCGGCGAGTACAACATCTGCCGCCACTTCGGCTTCGCCGGGCTGATGGGCCACGGCGGGCTCGCCGAGCGCGTCACCGTGCCCGCGTACATGCTGCACCGGCTGCCCGAGTCGGTGCCGCTGGAGCAGGCGGCGGTCTTCGAGCCCGCCGCGGTCGCGCTGCACGCCGTCAGGCGGGCCGCGGTGGCGCCCGGCGAGACCGTCGCCGTCGTCGGCCTGGGGCCGATCGGGCTGCTGGTGACGCGGCTGGCGGCCCGCGCCGGAGCCGGGCGGATCGTGGCGGCGGACCCGTCGCCGGCCCGGCGCGCGCTGGCCCGCGCCCTCGGCGCGACGGACACCGTGCCGGCCGGCGACTCCTGCGCGGCGCAGGTCAGGGAGGCGACCGGCGGCGAGGGCGCGGACGTGACGTTCGAGGCCGTCGGCTCGCAGGTGGCGCTCGGCACCAGCCTGGCCGCCACCAGGCGGGGCGGGCGGGTGATGTTCCTCGGCCTGGCCGGGACCGTCAGCCTGGACGCCTTCGCCCTGGTCAACAACGAGCAGTCGATCCTCACCAGCGTCGGCTACCGGGACGCCTACCCGGAGCTCATCCGCATGGTCGCCGAGGAGGGCGTCGACCTGACCGGGATCGTCACCTCGACCATCCCGCTGGCCGACGTGGTGCGCGACGGCTTCGAGGCGCTGCTGAGCGGCGGGGAAGGACAGGTGAAAGTGCTGGTCCGGCCTGTGTGACAGATCACACCGGGTTGCTATCCTGTGCGTCCCGCCGGGGAAGGAGGGACACATGCCGGCCGACACCGTCACCGTGGTCTCCAGGGCCACGACCGAGCACGTCGCACCCGCCGAGCGCATCGACTACTGGGAGGACTACAACCGCAGGGCGCTGGTGGGCCTGTCCTGCACCTCCTACTCCGACCAGGGCCTGCTCGCCAGGCAGACCAACATCGAGCTGGCCGCGATCCGGCTGGCCGACATCGCGGGCAACGCCCACGCGATCGAGCGCAGCCCGCAGACCGTGCGGTCCGCGCCCAAGGACTCCGTGTTCGCCACCCTGCTGCTCAACGGCGACGCGGTGTTCCTGCACGAGCACGGCTGCCTGGCCGCCACCGCGGGGGAGCTCGTCGTCTACGACACGCGCAGCCCCTACCTGTTCGGGTTCTCCTCCAGCATGCGGCAGATCCTCGTCGACATCCCGCGCGACCTGTTCGACCGGGCGTGCCTGGCGGGCGGGCTGCCGGCGCCGATGCTGTTCGGCCGCGACACCGCCCGCGAGGGCACGCTGGTGGCCGCGCTCCGCTCGCTGCTGGGCGGGCTCGCCGCGCTGCGGTCCGGCTGGGAGCCCGACCACGCCGAGGCCGCCGTGCTCGACCTGCTGCGCCAGCTCGCCGCCGAGCGCACCGGCGGCCGGCCCGGCCACGACGGCTACCGCACCCAGCTCATCGTCGCCGAGGACTACATCGAGCGGCACCTGCACGACCCCGCCCTGAGCACCGCGCGGGTCGCCGGGGTCATGGGCATCTCCGTGCGGCACCTGGCCCGCATCTTCGAGTCCACCGGCAGGTCGCCGGCACGGCACATCACCGAGCGGCGGCTGGAGGAGGCGCACCGCCAGCTCACCGGCGGCGGGGCGAGCGACACCACGATCGCCGACGTGGCGCACCGGTGGGGCTTCTCCAGCCAGGCGCACTTCGCCCGCCTGTTCCGGGCCCGCTTCGGCCGCACCCCCAGCGAGGCCCGCGCCGCCACGTCCGGCTGACCCGCCCCGGTGTGGCGTCCCGGGCGCTGGGTAGCCAGGCTCTGAGCAGCGGAAACGGGGGAGAACACGATGACCGAGCAGCCTGGGGAGCCGGCCGAGCAGGACCAGCCGGACGAGCTCAGCGACGAGGAGCTGGACGAGGCCTTCCTGCGCCAGAAGGAACTCAATCCCGACGACTTCGAATAGCACGCCGGGGACGACGGGAGAACGAGATGACGGACGAGACCGGGCATGACGAGATGCCCGACGAGGTGCGGCGGGTGCTGGACGAGGTGTTCCGCGACCGGGACGAGGTGACGCGGCGCGAGGTCTACTCGTGCGCGTCCGAGCACGTCAAGCTGCCCGCCGACACCCTCGGGCAGCTCAACGGGCTGCCCGAGCGCTCCTACACCAGGCAGGAGCTCAGCGAGGCGCTCGCCCGCCTCTTCGGCGGGCACTCATAGGTACGGCCCGCCGCCGGCCGCCGGAGGCAGATCGGGCCGGGGTGGCGGCGGCAGCCGGTGGGCCGCCTGCTGCAGCGCCAGCCCGGTCTTGATGCCCTGGAAGACCCCCTCCAGCCAGCCGACGAGCTGGCTCTGCGTGATGCGGATCTCCGCCTGCGTGGGCGGCGCCGACGGGTCCGGCAGCAGGCGGGCCAGCTCCTCGCGCAACTCCGGGTCCACGGAGTGGCCGATCTCCTTGACGGCCTGCTCCTGGATGTGCTGAAGCTGCTCGCGGGCGTGCTCGTCGAGCGGCACCGTACGGGCCTCGTCCAGCAGCGAGCTCACCATGGCGCTCACGCGAAGCAGCCGGGCCGGTTCCTCGACGCGCCTGATCTCCACCTCGGCGGCGGTCGCGGCCTCGTCGTCCTGCGGCCGGGGCTGATCTGGTGTCGGTGTCATGTCGGCGTCCTGTTTCGCTCGAGAGCCTGGGTTCACCTGGCCCTCTGCCCACGCACCCGTACCTCACTCACCAGGTGAACGGCCGGGCGATCCGCGAGCCGAGCCATCCGGCCCGGTAGTAGAGCCGGGGGGGGACGCGCGACAGCAGCGGCGAGTGGCGGCGGCCGAGCAGCGTGAGCAGGTGCTTCGGCGGCAGGCCGACGTAGCGGTCCAGGTTCTCGTACCAGCGGGCGCTGTAGCGGGCCGCCCGCTGCGTCGGCCGGATCGCGGCCATGCGCTCGCGCTCGAACCAGGCCAGCGCCTCGGGCAGCCGGGGAGTGTTGTGCAGCGCGTGCACCAGGAACGCCGCGTCCCCGAGCGCGAGCGCCGTGCCCGCGCCGATCGAGTAGTGCGTGGTGTGCGCGGCGTCGCCCAGCAGGACCAGGTTGCCGCGATGCCACGTCCGGTTCGTCACCGTGCGGAAGCGCTGCCAGCGCCCGCCGCCCCCGCCGATCAGCGGGTGCCCGTCGAGGACCTCGGCGAACAGCTTCTCCAGCAGCGCCAGCCCGTCGGCCTCGCCCGCCTCGTCCAGCCCCAGCCCCCGCCACGTCCCCGGGAAGCACTCCACCACGCAGGTGCTGTTCGCCTTGCCGTACGGGTAGCCGTAGCACCAGATCCAGCCGTGCTCGGTCTCGGTGAAGGCGAAGGTGAAGGCGTCGAAGACCTTGGTGGTGCCCAGCCACACGTACGGGTCGCGGCCGGTCGCCACGTCGGTGCCGAAGTGGTCCGCGTGGCGTTCGCGCAGCGCGCTGCCCGCGCCGTCACCGGCGATGACCAGGTCCGCCCCGGCCAGCTCCTCCTCGGCGGCGATCTCGTGCTCGTACGCGATCCGCACGCCGAGCGAGCGGGCCCGGTCGGCGAGGATGGCCAGCAGCTCGCGGCGGCCGATGCCGAGCCCTTCCTCGGCGTTCTCCAGCGTCACCGTCGCGCGGTCGTGGACCCGCATCAGCCAGCTGTCCCAGTGGACGGAGCCGTCCACGATGGCCCGCGCGGTCTCGGGGTCGGTGCTGAGCAGCCTGTCACGCAGGTCGCCCCAGAACGTCACGCCCCACCCGTAGGTCGAGCCCTCGGGGTTGCGCTCGTAGACGGTGATGTCCCGGGCGGGGTCCACCAGCTTCATCAGGATCGAGAAGTACAGGTTGGCCGGCCCGCCGCCGACGCAGGCGATGTGCACGAGGAACCCCTAAGTCACCGAACGTCACTTCTTACGACGCACAGTAACAGCCGGTCGGGCGGGGTCCCCGGTAGCGGCCCGGCCCGGCGGGTTCGAGCGGGCGCACGCGCGGCAGGCCGGTCAGCGCCGCCGCGGCGAGCGCCGGGCACGCCGGCGGGTCCGGCAGCCCGGGCAGGAGGAACACGTGACCGGCGGGCGCCACCGGCAGACGCCGGAGGCCGGCCGCGATGCCGCCGGGACGACGGGCGCGGCCACCGTCACCCGCCGGGGCGGGACGTCCAGGCCGCAGCCCAGATCCGGAGCGGGGTCCAGAGCCGGGTCGCGGCGCAGGACCGCCTGCTGCAGCCGGCTCAGCGCGGGCCCCGGCTCGATGCCCAGCTCGTCGATCATGACGCGGCGGGTCTCCTGGTAGACCTCCAGCGCCTCCGGCGACCGCGAGGCCCGGTACAGCGCCAGCATGAGCTGGGCGCGCGGGCGCTCCCGCAACGGGTGCGCCCGGACGTGCGCGAGCAGCACCGGCACCACCGCGTGGTGGTCACCGGCCGCCAGCCGCAGGTCGACGTGGTCCTCCAGCGTCGTCAGGCGCTCCTCCTGGAGGCGGGCCGACTCGGCGTGCGCCCACGAGGCGTTCATGCCCGCCAGCGCGTCGCCCCGCCACAGCGCCAGGGCCCGCCGGAACAGGCCGTCCGCCGCCGCGACCTCGCCCCGCGCCCGCGCCTCCCGCGCCCGCCGGGCCAGCAGCGAGAACAGGTGCGCGTCGACGCTCTCGCGGGCCAGGTTCAGCTGGTAGCCGCCCGCGACCGTCGCGATGATCTCCTCGTCCTGGTGCGGCGCCAGCAGGCCGCGCAGCTTCGACACCACGATGTGCAGCTGCTTGCCGGCCGTCGTCGCCGTGCTCTCGCCCCACACCTGGGCCAGGAGCTGCTCGGCCGGGACCGGCCGGCCGGCGCTCAGCGCGAGCCGCGCCAGCACGCCGACCCGCCGCTCACCGGCCAGCCCGGCCGGCTCGCCGTGCGCGGTGATCTCCCAAGGCCCCAGGATCTTGATCTCCAGCCCCACGCGGGCTCTCCCTGTCGCTCGCCGACGGCGGGGGAGACGGAGAACGAAGGGACACCCCCTCGCCCCCGCCGCAGTGGGTGTCCGCGCCACCGGGGAAACACTACGCAGCCGGGGCCGGGGCCGGTGTCGGGTGAACGCCCTACAAAACGGGCTCGTTGAGCTCGGCCAGCGTGATCACGCCGTCGTCGAGCGCCCGCCCGACGAGCTCGCTCTTGGTACGGGCCGCGCGCCCCGCGTTGGCGTACTTGATCCGGACGCGCGTGATGTAGGTGTCGACCGTCTTGACGGTGATGTTGAGCTTCGCGGCGACGAGATCCTTGGACGAGGACACGAACCAGGCCCGCAGCACCTCGGTCTCGCGCTGCGACAGCCGGGGCCGGTCGGGGGAGTCGTCGGCGATGATCGCCCCCGACAGCGACGGGCCCGTGTACGGCTCGCCGCGCGCCGCCGCCCGGATCGCCGGCACCAGGTGCTCGGGGCCCTCGCGCTTGGTCAGGTAGGCCAGCGCGCCCAGGTCGACGCACTTCATCGCGGTCGCGTCGTCGGTGTGCTGCGAGTAGACGATCACCCGCCTGCCGTTGTCGACCAGCCGGCGCAGCTCGCCGAAGTCGGGCCGGCGCGGCACCAGCTCCAGATCGAAGATCACCACGTCGGCGCCGGCCCCGGGGCCCGTCCACACCTCGGCCAGCCGGTCGCCCGCGTCGATGAGCTCGATCGGCGGCACGGCCTCCGCGCACCAGAAGCGGACCCCCGCGGCGATCGCCGTGTGGTCGTCCACGATCACCGCGGTGATCAGGTCGTCGCCTGCCATTGGGCCTCCATCCACACCGTGTCGTCGTCGTGCAGCGCCTCCACCCGCACGCCGGGCGTCGCCGGGTTCGGCACGCCCACCTCGCCGCAGTCGGCCACCACGCTGACCGACACCAGCCCGGCGACCCCCGTGACCGTGACGCGGGCCTTCGAGGCCGCCGTGGCGAGCATGACGACCACGGCCTCGGTCAGGTCGCGCCGGACGGCCAGCGGCGGCGCCGGCCACTGACCCCGCGTGTCGAGCTCCACCACGACGCCCCGCCGGTCGGCCACGTCGACGCAGTGGCGCAGCTCGTGCAGCAGCGGATCGGCGACCGTGTCGGTCTCGGCGAACAGCCGCCGCATCCGCGCCGCCTCGATCGCCGAACGCCGCTGCACCTGCGGGTCCTCCGGGCGGAGCGAGCCGTCGGCCAGCCCCTCCAGCAGCGGGATCGTCGTCGCCGACAGCTCGGCGAAGCGCTGCTGCCTGCGCCGGTGGGACTCGGCGGCGACCGCCTCGGCGACGCGTACCCGCTCGATCTCCGCGCGGGAGGCCGCCGCGGCGGCGCTGAGGCCGTGCAGGAGGCCCGCGACCACGGCCACGCAGAGCGGGAAGCCGATCACGGTCACCGAGCCGGTGGCGAACCGGGCCAGCGCGGCGCGGCTCGGCTCGTGCAGCACGAGCACGTTCAGCAGCGCGGTCAGCTCGTGCGCGAGCAGGAACGACACCGTGACGCGCAGCGGGCGGTCCAGCAGCACGACGACGCCCACCCAGTTGGCCGCGCCGAAGATCCAGTCGACGGTGGTCGAGGTCCGCCCGTCGGGCAGGGTCGCGTACGACAGCAGGGACGCGGCCAGCGCGACGGCGACGGCGGGCAGGCGCAGCCGGCCCCACGAGCGCCGCCGCACGAGCAGCGCCGCCTCCCCGGCCAGCACCGCGACCAGCAGGCCCAGCGCGGCGACCTGGGCGAGCGGCGTCCCGTACTCGTCCAGGTGGCGCAGCAGGTTGGCGAGCCCGAGCCCGGCCACGATCGCCAGCGCGACCAGCAGCGTCGCCACGCGCAGGCCGCGCCGCAACCGCGCCCGCGTCGCCTCCTCCTCCACGGCCTCGCCCGTCGGGGTCATCGGTCCGCGTCACCGGCCGGGGCGCGCCATTCCAGGCTGACCAGGGTGCCCTCGCCCTCGGCGGAGGTGATCGTGGCGGTGCCGCCGACGCGGCTCATCCGGCCGCGCAGCGACTCGCGGATGCCGCGCCGGGTGAGCGGCACCCGCGCGGGCGCGAACCCCCGGCCCCGGTCGGCGATGTCGAGCCGCAGCGCCCGCGCGTCGCCCTCCAGCCGCACGCTGGCCCGGCCGGTGCCCGCGTGTCGGCGCACGTTCGTGAGGGCCTCCCCGGCCGCGTCGGCGAGCGCCCGCGCCACGTCCGACGGCAGCCGCAGGCGCTCAGGGGCGTCGAACTCCACGGCCAGCCGCGCCTCGCCGAGCCCGGCCCGCAACCGCTCGACCAGGTCGTCCTCGCCGCCCGGCCCCTCCGGGCCGTCCTCGCCCGGCGGGCGGCCGGCGTCGGAGCGCAGGCGGTCGAGGTCGCGGCGGGCCTGGGGAGCCAGCCAGCCGTCGTCCGAGCGCACCTGGCCGGTGCCGACCATGAGCAGTGTCGTCGCCGCCGTGTCGTGCAGGGAGTTGGCCAGCTCGCGCTCCTCGGCGCGGACCGCCTCGGCCACCAGCGACGCGCCGCGCGCCCGTACGGCCTCGGCCGCCGCCCGGTCGGCGCGGCCGGCGGCGTGGTGGACGAGCACCCAGGCCAGCCGGGACAGCGCCGCCGCCGCGGTCGCCCACATGGCCTCCCTGACCAGCGACTCGCCGCCGGCCAGGGCGACGATCAGCGCCGCGCCGCCCCCGGCGGCCACCGCCGCCGCACCGCCGGCGGCGGGCGTGGTGTGCCACTGCCAGGTCACGCAGGCGAAGGTCACCAGCAGCCGCAGCCAGCCGGTGTTGGTGTCCTCGATGGCGCCGGTCCACGGCACGCTCGAATACAGGCCCAGCAGGACGAGCACGTCGAGGGCGACCGGCCAGGACCCCCGCCCGGCGCGCAGCCACCACGAGAAGCCGCAGGTCCAGGCCGCGGCGACGGCGACCACGGCGGCGGTGGCGGCGAGCTGTTCGCCCTGGGCGCGGAACAGGGCGATCCCGCAGATCGGCGCCAGCGTGGCCAGCCGCACCGCGGCCGCGTAGCGGCGGCCGAAGCGCACCAGCAGCAGCGCCGCCTCCCCAGCCACCCGTCACCCTCTCCGCCGGCACCCGCGCGATCTCCGTGACGAAGCCTAACGAGGAAGAGCTCTCATGTTCGCGCTATCGCCAAGCTGCCCGCCCGCCTCCGGGTTGCGCGGTTCACTCGGGCGCCCGCCCGCCTCCGGGTTGCGCGGTTCACTCGGGCGACCGCCCGTGCCTGTGGCGCGGCGGTCGCCTGCGCGGGCGAGCCCCCCGGCCCCGCCCGCGCGCTCGTGGGTCGTCAGGCGACGACGAGGGACTCGGCGGTGAACTCCCGCCCGGCGACGATCTCGGAGACGAAGCCGTCGGGCCCGACGGGACGGTCGCCGATCAGCGTGACCCGGTGCAGGGTCCGCTGGACGTCGAGGTGGTCGAGGTCCGACGGGGCGAGGTGGGCCGTGGCCCGGTTGTCCCAGAACGCCAGGCTGCCCGGCTGCCAGCGCCAGCGGACGGTGTACTCGGGGCGGGTGATCTGCTCGTAGAGTAGGTCCAGGACCCGCCTGCTCTCCGGCTCGGACAGGCCGACGATGTGGTCGGTGAAGCCCGGGTTGACGAACAGCGCCCGCTCCCCGGTCTCGGGATGCACCCTGACCACGGGATGCACCGAGACCAGCAGGTTGTCGTTGATCCGCTTGGTGAGCCGGCCGTCCTCCTCGTCCGGCCGGTATCCGGCCAGGAAGCGGTGCTCGGCGCGCAGCCCGTCGACGAACGCCCGCAGCGGCGCTGACAGCCCCTCGTAGGCGGCTGCCAGGTTGGTCCAGGTGGTGTCGCCGCCGAACTCCGGCACGGTCTCGGCCCGCAGGATCGAGGCGGCGGGCGGGTTGACCGCGGCGGTGACGTCGGTGTGCCAGCCGGAGGCGTAGGAGTAGCGCTTCTTGCGGTACAGCTCGCGGTAGCCGGGGCCGTAGCGCTCCTCGTAGCGGCGCGGGTCGATGGTGAGGATCTGCGGGAACCGCTCGGGCGGGGCGTCCTCGTGCGGGTGGGCGTGGGTGAGGTCGCCGAACTGGCGGGCGAAGGCGATCTGCCCGGCGTGGTCGAGGGTCTGGCCACGGAAGAAGAGCACCTTGTGGGCGAGCAGGGCCTGGCGGATCTCCTGGACGGTGGTGGGGTCCAGCGGGTGGGCGAGGTCGAGACCGACGATCTCGGCGCCGATGTGCCCGGCCACGCGTTTGACGGTCAGGATGCTGGTCATGGCCTGATCGTGCGCCATATTTCCTACAAAAGCAATAGGCAATAAGGGGAATTTGGGTGGCGGATCTTCCGGTGCCCCGGCGGTGAGCCGCTGCTCGCGCGGCGGGCGGGCCGGGCCGGGTGTGGCGCAATCCTTCCGTTATCCCTATTTACCTACCTGCTTGCTAGGTTATAGCCCAGGCCGAACGGGAGGTGTGGAGATGGGACAGGTCGCGCGACGCCGGGCGGACCGGGCCAGACAGGTCGCCGACCTGCTCAGGCGCCAGATCGTGCACGGAGGCTTCCCCCAGGTCAGGCTGCCGCCCGAGGCCGCGCTGGCCCGCGAGTTCGGCGCCTCGCGCAACACCGTGCGCGACGCCCTGCGCCTGCTGCGCGAGGAAGGGCTGGTCGAGCGCTGCCCCGGCGTCGGCACCACGATCGCCGGCGAGAAGTACCCGCACGGCCTGCACCGGCTGCTCGGCCTCGCCGAGACGCTGGACGAGCACGGCCGGGTGACCAACCAGGTCAGGACCATGACGCTGATCGAGCCGCCCCCCGCCGTGCGCACCCGGCTCGGCCTGCCCCCGGGCGAGCCCGTCGTCTACCTCGAACGGCTGCGCAGCCTCAACGGCCTGCCGCTCTCGCTCGACCTGACCTACCTCGTCCGCGACGCCGGCGAGCCGCTGTTCGACGCCGACCTGACCAGCAACGACATCTTCGTGCTGCTGGAGCGGATCACCGGCAGCCCGCTCGGCACCGCCGAGCTCACGCTGGAGGCGGTCAACGCCGACCCGCACACCGCGGCCGTGCTCGCCGTCCCGCGCGGAGCCGCGCTGCTCATGGTCGAGCGGCTCACCCACCTGGCCGACGGCAGGCCCGTCGACCTGGAGTTCATCCGTTTCCGCGGCGACCGGCTGACCATGCGCGGGCAGCTCGACCGCGCCACCCAGGAGGAGGGGCGATGGCCCTGATCGACCAGCGGGTCGAGGTGCCCGTGACCATCGACGAGGCGCTGTGCGTCGAGGGCTGCACGCTGTGCGTCGAGGCGTGCCCGCTCGACTCCCTCGCGATCAGCGACGAGACCGGCAAGGCGTACATGTACGTCGACGAGTGCTGGTACTGCGGCCCGTGCGCCGCCCGGTGCCCGGTCGACGCGGTCACCATCAACATCCCCTACCTGCTGCGATGAGGACGACGATGACGCGCGTGCTTCTGGCGGCCCTCGTCCTGCTCGCCGCCGCCGGGTGCTCGGTCACCGGCGGCGGCGCCGACAGGACGACGGTCGTCGTCGGCTACCAGTCCAAGACCATCAACACCGTCACCGCGGGCACCCTGCTGCGCTCGCTCGGCTACCTGGAGAAGCGGCTCGGCGACCGGTACGCCGTCGAGTGGCAGGACCACGACACCGGCGCCCCGATCACCGCCAAGATGGTCGCCGGGAAGATCGACATCGGCTCGATGGGCGACTACCCCCTGCTCATCAACGCCTCCCGCACCCAGGGCGTCCCCGAGGCGCGCACCGAGCTGATCTCCACCACCGGCTACAACCTGCGCGGCGGCCTCAACATGGTCGTCGTGCCGCCCGGCTCCCCGGCGACGACCCTGGCCGACCTGCGCGGGGCCAAGGTGTCGGCCAGCGTCGGCTCCGCCGGGCACGGCACGCTGGTGCAGGCCCTGGAGAAGGCGGGCGTCTCCGGGGTCGAGGTGGTCAACCACCAGCCCGCCGTCGGCGCCTCGCAGCTGGAGGCGGGCGGCGTCCAGGCGTACGCCCAGTTCGTCGCCTGGCCGGGGCTGGTGGTCTTCCAGGGCAAGGGCCGCCTGATCTACGACGGCTCCGCGCTGGACGTGCCGACCTTCCACGGCGTGGTGGTGCGGCAGGCGTACGCGAAGGAGCACCCGGAGGTGGTGGACGCCTTCCTCAAAGCGCAACTGGACGCCACCCGCTACCTGCACGAGCACCCGCTGGAGGCGGCCGAGACCGTCGCGCGGATCACTGGCCTGCCGCCCGAGGTCGTCTACCTCTACAACGGCCCCGGCGGCATCTCCACCTTCGACGTCACGCTCAAGCCGCAGCTCAAGGCCGCCCACGAGCACGACGTGCCGTTCCTCAAGCGCATCGGCGACGACTTCGCCGGCGTGGACGTCGCCGCCTTCGTCAACGACTCCTACCTGCGCAAGGCGTACGGGCCGGACTACGACAGGGACGTGGCCGCCACCGCGAACCCGGCCGCGATCACCGGGACGGACCCGGTGTGCGGCGGCCCGGTCACCGACCCGGCGACGGCCTCGGAGCTGTGGCTCGACGGCGCCGCCACGACGCGGCCGGCCGCCACGCCCGCCTGCCTGCTGCGCCAGATCGCCGCCGCCCGGGCCGCCGGGACGGCCGTGCGCGCCGCGTACGTGCCCGACACCGTCACGGGCACCCGCTGGTTCGCCGACCACGCCGTGTGGCTGCGCGCGGGCGCGGACTTCCTGCCCTTCACCACCGCCGAGGGCGCCGCCGCCTACCGCGCGGCGCACCCGGACGCCGAGCCGATCACGTACGAGGACGCGGTGAAGGCGGCAGGGAAGGCGGCAGGCAAGACGGCGGGCAAGGCGGGTGACACGTGACCGGCTGGGCCGTCAGAGCGGCCTCCGTGCTGGCGGCGGCCGGGCTGTGGCAGGCGCTCACCGCCGCCGACGCCCGGCTGTGGCTCAGGTTCGACCGGCTGCCCACGCTCGACGAGATCGCGGGGGAGGCCGCCCGGCAGCTCGTCACCCCGGTGTTCGCGCTCGACCTGCTGCAGAGCCTGATCCGCATCCTCACCGGGTTCGGGCTGGCCACGGTCGCGGGCGTCGCCGCGGGCATCGCGCTCGGCAGGTCGCCGCGGACCCGGGACGTGCTGCTGCCGCTGCTGGAGGCGGTCCGGCCGATCCCGGCGATCGCGCTGGTCCCGGTGGCGATCCTGCTGTTCCCCACCGACGAGCAGGGCATCGTGTTCATCACGTTCGTCGCCGCGTTCTTCCCGATCCTGGTCAGCACCCGGCACGCGGTCCGGGCGCTGCCCACCCTGTGGGAGGACGCCGTCAGGACGCTCGGCGGGCGCCGCCTCCACGTGCTGCGGCACGTCGTGCTGCCCGGCATCCTGCCCGGCGTGTCCGGCGGGCTGTCGGTCGGGATGGGCGTGTCGTGGATCTGCGTGATCTCGGCCGAGATGATCTCGGGGGAGTTCGGCGTCGGCTACCGCACCTGGCAGGCGTACACGCTGGTGGACTACCCGGCGGTGATCGTCGGGATGCTCACCATCGGCCTGCTCGGCTGGCTCACCTCGGCCGCCGTGGAGCTGGCCGGGCGGCGGGTCACCCGCTGGCTGCCCCGGGCCGCGCGGGACGGTGTGTCATGACCGCGGTGCTGCCCGCCGTCGGGGCCGCCCCCGCCGGGATCGGGTTCACGCTGGAGGGGCTGACGCTCGGCTACGGCCACGACCCGGTCGTGCGCGGCGTCGACCTGAACATCGAGCCGGGCGAGGTGCTGGTCGTCGTGGGCGCGTCCGGCTCCGGCAAGTCCACGCTGCTGCGCGCCCTGGCCGGGCTGCTCCGGCCCGCCGCCGGGACGGTCCGCGCCGGCGGCGCCGAGATCACCGGCACCTCGGCCGAACGGGCCATGGTCTTCCAGGACGACGGGCTGCTGCCCTGGCGCAGCGTGCTGCGCAACGTCGAGCTGCCGCTGCGCATCCGCAAGGTCGGCAGGCGGGAGCGGACCGCGGCGGCGCTGGAGTGGATCGACCGGGTGGGGCTGGCCGGGGCCGAGGGCAAGCTGCCGCGCGAGCTGTCCGGCGGCATGCGGCAGCGCGTGCAGCTCGCCCGCGCGCTCGTGGCCGCGCCCCGCGCGGTGCTGATGGACGAGCCGTTCGGCGCGCTCGACGCCCAGACCCGCGCCCAGATGCAACGCCTGCTGCTCGACGTGCTGGCCGGCACCCGCGCGACCGTCGTCTTCGTCACCCACGACGTGGACGAGGCGCTGCTGCTGGCCGACCGGATCGTGGTGCTCGGCGGACCCGGGAACGGGCACGGCATTCGCGCGTCCTTCGCCGTACGCGGCGCCGGCCGGGACGCCGGGCTGCGCGACAGGATTCTGAAGGAGCTGTAGATGGAGATTCCCTCGATCGACGACCGCCTGCACCTGGAGTGCGAGGTGCTCGTCGTCGGCGGCGGCACCGCGGGCACGATGGCCGCGATCACCGCGGCGGAGCGGGGCGCCCGCGTCCTGCTGCTGGAGAAGGCGCACGTCCGTCACAGCGGCGCGCTCGCCATGGGCATGGACGGGGTGAACAACGCCGTCATCCCCGGCAAGGCCACCCCCGAGGACTACGTCGCCGAGATCACCCGGGCCAACGACGGGATCGTCAACCAGCGGACGATCCACCAGACCGCCACCCGGGGCCACGACATGGTCCGCCGGCTGGAGCGCTACGGCGTCAAGTTCGAGAAGGACGAGTACGGCGAGTACGCGGTGCGCCGCGTCCACCGCTCCGGCAGCTACGTGGTGCCCATGCCCGAGGGCAAGGACGTCAAGAAGGTCCTCTACCGGGTGCTGCGCCGCCGCGACATCCGCGAGAGGGTGCGCATCGAGAACCGGGTCATGCCCGTACGGGTGCTCACCTCCGGCGGCCGGGCCGTCGGCGTGGCCGGGTTCGACACCCGGTCCGGGCGGTTCGTCACGGTGAGCGCGGGCGCGGTCATCCTGGCGACCGGCGCCTGCGGCAGGCTCGGCCTGCCCGCCAGCGGCTACCTGTACGGCACGTACGAGAACCCGGCCAACGCCGGCGACGGCCACGCCATGGCCTACCACGCGGGGGCCGAGCTCAGCGGCATCGAGTGCTTCCAGATCAACCCGCTGATCAAGGACTACAACGGCCCGGCCTGCGCCTACGTGGCCAACCCGTTCGGCGGCTACCAGGTCAACAACCGGGGGGAGCGCTTCGTCGACTCCGACTACTGGTCGGGCCAGATGATGGCCGAGGTGGCCGCCGAGATCGCCTCCGCGCGGGGGCCGATCTACCTCAAGCTCACGCACCTGCCGGAGGAGTCCATCGGGGCGCTGGAGAACATCCTGCACACCACCGAACGGCCCACGCGCGGCACCTTCCACGCCGGGCGCGGCCACGACTACCGCACCCACGACGTGGAGATGCACATCTCGGAGATCGGCCTGTGCGGCGGCCACTCGGCCTCCGGGGTGTGGGTGGACGAGCACGGCGCGACGACCGTGCCCGGCCTGTACGCGGCCGGGGACCTGGCCTGCGTGCCGCACAACTACATGATCGGCGCGTTCGTCTTCGGCGACCTGGCCGGCGCGCACGCCGCCGCTCGGGTCGCCGAGTCCGGCGGGTCGCCCGACGCGCTGCCCGCCGATCAGGTCGCCGCCGCCCACGAGCTGGTCTACCGCCCGCTGCGCCACCCGGACGGGCCGCCGCAGCAGCAGGTCGAGTACAAGCTGCGCCGGTTCGTCAACGACTACGTGACGCCGCCCAAGACCGCCGCCAAGCTGGACCTCGCGCTGGAGTCGTTCGAGCGCATGCGCGAGGAGGTCGCCGCGATGGGCGCGCGCACCCCGCACGAGCTCATGCGCTGCGTGGAGGTCGACTTCATCCGCGACTGCGCCGAGATGGCCGCCCGCGCCTCGCTGACCCGCACCGAGAGCCGCTGGGGCCTCTACCACGAGCGGGCTGACCTGCCCGCCCGCGACGACGCGACCTGGCTGTTCCACCTCAACCTGCGCAAGCGCGACGACGGCGCGATGGAGTTCGTCAAACGCCCGGTCGAGCCCTACCTGGTGCCCGTGCCCGAGTACGCGCCCGTGGCCGCCGAACCGGTCGTGCTCGGCGCGCACACCGCCACGCCCGTACGGCGTGCCGCCGCCGCGCCCACCGGCCGGGCCGCCGTCGGCCGCTCGCCGCGCATCCTGGAGCTGCACCGGCTGGCCGAGGAGCAGCCCACCGCCGACCGGCTCGGCCCGTACCTGTCGGACCCCGACCCCAAGGTCAGGCGGGCCGCCGTCGCCACGCTCACCGAGGTCGTCCCCGAGGGCACCGGCGCCGCGCTGGCCGCCGCGCTCGGCGACGCCCACGGCACCGTGCGGCGCGCCGCCGCCACCGCGCTCAAGGAGCTCGTCGAGGTGCTGCCCGCCACGCCCGAGCTGGGCGCCGCCCTGGCCGGGCAGCTCGGCGGGGCCGACGCGGTGGTGCGGGCGTGCGCGCTCGACGTGCTGCGCGCCCTGCGGCTGGCCGGGGCCGGGACCTTCGCCGCGGGGCTCGCCGACCCCGACCGCCGGGTGCGCGTCGAGGCGATCCGCGGGCTGGTCTCGCTCGACGAGGCCGACCGCGTCGCCGGGGCCGCCGCCGACCCGTCGCGCGAGGTGCGCGTGTGGGTGGCCAAAGGGCTGGGGCTCATCGGCAAGCCGGCCGCCGCGCTCGCCGCGCTCGCCGCCGACGCCGACCCGCTCGTACGCGCCGCCGCATTGGAGGCGTCAGGTGCCACCGGCGCCCCGCTCACCGCCGAGGCGGCGCTGGCGCTGCACGACCCCGCCTGGGAGGTACGGGTCGGCGCGGCCCGCTGCCTGGCCGCCGCCGAGGCGGAGGCCGCCTGCGGGCCGCTCGCCGGGGCGCTCGCGGACGCCAACCTGGACGTGCGCAAGGCGGCCGTGCTCGCGCTGTCGCGCTGGGCGGGCAGGCCCGAGGTGGCCGAGGCGTTGCGCGCCGCCCTGTCCGACCCGGACGCCGACGTCCGCGCCCACGCCCGCGCAGCCCTGTCCGGCCTGGATGCCGACGTCCGCGCCCACGCCCGCGCGGCCCTGCCCGACCCGGACGCCGACGCCCGCACCGACGTCCGCACGGCCCTCCCCGGCCCGGACGCCGACGTCCGCGCGGCCCTCCCCTGAGCGGGTCCGTACGCCGCCGACGACCACGAGCCCCGGGAGACCCCGGGGCGGACAGGAACCCCCGAGGGGTTGCGGAAGGGAACGACTATGCGTGGAGCAGGGAACGTCCAAGGGAGGGTCAGGGTCCGTGAAGCGCCGTGCGCCGTCGCCTAGTGTCGCGCCCATGTCGATCGATGAGAACGCCTTCCTGCCCGACCCGGACCGCTCCGTGGTGGCGGTCGCGCCGCCGTCGCCCGGTGAGGGGCACTGGGCGGGCGCGCCGAGCGCCGTCGCGGCGGACGGGCTGATCTACCTCGCCTACCGGCTGCGCCGCCCGGTCGGGCAGGGGCGCGGGTACGCGGTGGTGGTCGCCCGTTCGGCGGACGGCGAGCGGTTCGAGACGCTGACGACGATCACGCGCGAGCGGATGGACGCCGAGTCGCTGGAGCGGCCCGCGCTGGTGCGCCTGCCGGACGGGCGCTGGCGGCTCTACCTGAGCTGCGCCACCGAGGGCACCAAGCACTGGCGGGTGGAGGTGCTGGAGGCCGCGGACCCGGCCGGGTTCGACCCGTGCTCGCGCGTCACCGTCCTGCCCGGCGACCCGAAGACCGGGGTGAAGGATACGGTCGTCGTCCAGCGGGACGGCGTCTGGCACCTGTGGGCCTCCTGCCATCCGCTGGCCGATCCCGACGAGGCCGACCAGATGGTCACCGACTACGCCACCAGCGCCGACGGCCTGGAGTGGACGTGGCACGGCACGGCGCTCAGCGGCAGGCCGGGCCTGTGGGACGCGCGCGGGGTGCGGGTGAGCGCGGTGCGGTTCGCCGGAGACCGGGTGCTGGCCTTCTACGACGGCCGGGCGGACGCCGCGGAGAACTACGAGGAGCGCACCGGCGTCGCCGTCGGCGCGGGCCCGGCCGAGCTGACGCCGGTGGGCGGGGCGCCCGCGGCCGCCTCCCCGCACGGCGGAGGCGGCCTGCGCTACCTGGACATCGTCGACCTGCCCGGCGGCGGCGTACGGCTGTACTACGAGTTCACCCGCGCGGACGGCGCGCACGAGCTGCGCACCGGACTGCGCACCGGACTGCGCTGACCGGGCGGCGCGGCGTCAGCTCCGGCGGCCGTTGCGCGCCTGCCGCTGGCCGGGCGGCCGGACGCCGACGAGGCCGCCGGAGCGCGGCCGGTGCCGGAGCCAGTCGCCGTAGTCGTCGCCGGTGAGCTCCTGGAGCAGCCGGATGTCGTCGGCGAAGCAGGGGATGAGCCGCTGCCGCTGCTCCCACTCCAGCGGGCGGCGGGCCTGGCCGCGCCGCTGGAGCAGGCCCTCGACGAGCCCGGCCAGGGGCGCGGGCAGCCGTCTGCGGAGGGTGGCGAGCACGGCGTGCCGGGCGCCGGCCCGGGGGTGGGCGGTCACGTTCTGCCGGGGGACCTCGGTGAGCAGGCCGGTGCGGACGCCGAGGAAGGCGCAGACCTGGTCCAGGGTGGCGGCGGGCCGGTCGACGACGTCGCGGTAGCGGAAGATCAGCACCTGCTCGCGGGGGAACAGGCTGAACAGGTGGGCGAGCTGCTCGCCGTAACGGCCCAGGCCGGTGTAGTGCCAGAAGTGCCCCCAGCCGTCGGCGATCCGCTTCGGCTCGGCCTCGCAGGCGCGCACCAGGTCGCCGATGGGCTCCAGCCCGGCCGACCACAGGTGTGTCCAGTTGGAGTGCGCCCGCTCGACCGGGTCCCGTAACGTCAGGATGATCTTGACGTCGGGGATCAGCGCGTGGATGCGCCGCTGGGCGGCCGTGTCGTACAGGTAGAAGGGGGTGGACTCGCCGGTGAGCGCGCCCGGGGGAGCGTCGGCGAACAGCGCCTCGTAGTCCGTGCGGCGCCAGACGTGCTCGCGGTAGGTGTCGGCGTCGCCCGGGCCGCCCGTGTGCGGGGGCGGGCCGTCGGTGAGGAAGAACTTCGGCTCCTTGACCCGGGACAGGAACAGGTCCGGGTGCCGCCGCAGCGCGGTGTGCAGGGCGGTGGTCCCCGCCTTGGGCACGCCGGCGATCAGGAAATCAGGCAGAGGCACGATCTTTCCCTTCACGCAGGAATAGATGCCTGATTTTCCTACCAATAGTGTGGGTTATTCAAGAGGGCCGGCCGTGCGTCCCCGTTGACGCCGTAAGTTCCGGGTCAGCAGCAGCGGCTCTCCGGCGCCGCCTCGCGCAGGTCCGATCGCCGCCGTTCGTACTCGCGCCGCGACATCGGCGTCCCGCCGTGGGCCGCGTGCGCGTCCACGTACCGCTCGTAGGCCGCCGTCCCCGTCAGCTCGCGCACGTACCAGCGCAGGAAGCGCAGCGCCTTCACGACCGCGAGCCCGGGGTGGCGAACAGCCCCGACGGCGCGACGAGGGCCGACTCCACGTACGGGGCCTCCTTGAGCGGCAGCGGCTCACGGGAGCGGAGCGCGCGCACGCACACCACGGCCGCGTCGGCGATGACGACCAGCACGAGCACGGCGAACAGCGCCGCCAGGACGCCGTCCACGGTGGAGTTGGTGACGACGGTCCGCATCTGGTCGAGGCTCCGCGCCGGGGCCAGCACCCGGCCCGCCGCCAGCGCCTCGGCGTACAGCTCGCGCTGCGCGAAGAAGCCGATCTTCGGGTCGGCGTCGAACACCTTCTGCCAGCTCGCGGTGAGCGTGACCGCGACGTCCCAGGCCAGCGGCACGCCGGTCACCCACGCCCAGCGGAGCTTGCCCGACTTGATCAGCAGCGTCGTCGCCAGCGTCAGCGCCACCGCCGCCAGGAGCTGGTTGGCGATGCCGAACAGCGGGAAGAGCTGGTTGATCCCGCCGAGCGGGTCGTTGACCCCCGCCCACAGGAAGTAGCCCCACGCCAGCACCACCACGGCGCTGGTCGCCCACAGGCCCGGCTTCCAGCTCACCCGCCCGATCGGCTTCCACACGTTGCCCAGCGTGTCCTGGAGCATGAACCGCCCGACCCTGGTCCCCGCGTCGACCGTCGTGAGGATGAACAGCGCCTCGAACATGATCGCGAAGTGGTACCAGAACGCCTTGAACGCCGCGCCGCCGAACACCGCCGCCATGATCTCGGAGATGCCGACGGCCAGCGTGGGCGCCCCGCCGGTCCGCGCGATGATCGTGCTCTCCTCCACGGCCGCCGCCGCTGCCGTCAGGTCCTCGGGCGAGATCGTGAACCCGAGCCGCGCCACCGCCGCCGACGCGCTCTCGGCGGTGGATCCGAGCAGCCCCGCCGGGGCGTTCATCGCGTAGTAGAGCCCCGGCTCCAGCACGCTGGCCGCGATCAACGCCATGATCGCGACGAACGACTCGGTCAGCATCCCGCCGTAGCCGATCAGCCGGATCTGCGACTCCTTCTGGATCATCTTCGGCGTGGTGCCCGACGAGATGAGCGCGTGGAAGCCCGACAGCGCCCCGCAGGCGATCGTGATGAACACGAACGGGAACAGCGCCCCGGCGAACACCGGCCCGTCCCCGGTCAGCGCGAACTCGGTCACCGCCTCGTTGCGCAGCACCGGGGCCGCGACCACCACCCCCACCGCCAGCAGCCCGATCGTGCCGACCTTCATGAACGTCGACAGGTAGTCGCGCGGCGCCAGCAGCATCCACACCGGCAGCACCGAGGCGAAGAACCCGTACACGACCAGGCAGACGACCAGCGTCTGCGGGCTGAGCGTGAACACCCCGGCCAGCGCGGAGTCCTGCACCCAGCTGCCGCCCACGATGGCCAGCAGCAGCAGCGCCACCCCGATGACCGACGTCTCGACCACCCGGCCGGGCCGCAGGACCCGCAGGTAGAAGCCCATGAACAGGGCGATGGGGATGGTCATCGCGATGGAGAAGGCGCCCCACGGCGAGGCGGCCAGCGCGTTGACGACGACCAGGGCCAGCACCGCCAGCAGGATGATCATGATGGCGAAGACCGCGACGAGCGCCGCGGCCCCGCCGATCGGCCCGATCTCCTCGCGCACCATCTGGCCCAGGCTCTTGCCGTCGCGCCGCAGCGAGAAGAACAGCACCACCATGTCCTGGACGGCCCCGGCCAGGATCACCCCCACGATGATCCAGATGGTGCCGGGCAGATAGCCCATCTGCGCCGCCAGCACCGGCCCCACCAGCGGCCCCGCCCCGGCGATGGCCGCGAAGTGGTGGCCGAACAGCACCCGCCGGTCCGTCGGCTGGAAGTCCACGCCGTTGTCGAGCCGCTCCGCCGGCGTGGCCCTGCGGTCGTCGACGCCGAGCACCGTACGGGCGATGAACCGGGCGTAGAACCGGTACGCGATCGCGTACGAGCCGAGCGCGGCGGCGACCATCCAGACCGCCGACACGCTCTCGCCCCGCGACAGCGCCAGGACGCCCCAGGCGACCGCTCCGGCGATCGCGACCGCCGTCCAGACGACGATCGATCTGACCCTCGACATACGTGATCCTTTCTGACTGCGGGCGGGGGAGCGGCGCTCCTGTCGCAACCTAGAGACAACTGCGCAGCGTAGTCAGTCGATCACCGAATCCGGTCTTCACGCGTCGCGCCGGCCGGGCCACAACCAGCGGGTCGCCATCAGCGCGGCCAGCCCGCCGAGAAGGTTCATGGCCGTCCGGGCCAGCGAGGCGGTCCACGGCTCCGGCCGGCTGAAGTCGCTGAGCAGCAACAGCATCACCGGCATCCAGATCGCCCAATAGGCGTAGTTGGCCGCCCGGTAGGCGTGCGCCAGCGCCCCGGCGGCGCCCACGCACAGCGCGGTGACCAGCGTCGACGGGTGCCCGATGAGGATGAGCGCCGCCAGGGCGCCGCCGGCCAGGCTGCCCAGCATCCGCTTGGCGTAGCGGGTGCCGGTGGCCTCGGGCGTGGGCCGCATCGTGTTGAGGATGGAGGTCACCAGCCAGTGGCCTTCGGCGACGCGCAGCCCGAGGCTCGCGACCAGCGTCATGGCGGCGCCGACGAGCACGCCGAGCCGGGCGGCGTGCCGCAGCCTCGACCCGCCCGGTTCCGGCCGCGGGGAGCCGCCGCCCGACAGCCGGCCGAGCAGCAGCGCGACGAGCGCCCCCCACACCGCACCGGCCGCCTGGGCCACGCCGGGCACGCCCACGACGTCCGCCCCACCCATGATCGCGACGAACAGGGTGGCGAGCGCGCCCGTCGTCCCCAGGACCGGCCAGAGCGCCCCGGCGACCGCGGCGGCCGTCACGGCCGCGGCCAGCAGCCACGGGTGCGCGCCGGTGAGCCAGGCGCACACGCCCGCCGCGGTGACCTCGACGCCGCGCACGAGCATGAGCCGGGGCAGCGGGAAGGCCGCCGGCATGAGCATGAGCGTGGTGGCCAGCGACATGGCGGCCCCGAACCCCGTGCCCACTCCCGGGCCGGACCCCGGGCGGTCCAGCCAGGCCCCGGCGAGCAGCGGCAGCATGATCGACGCTCCGGCCGCGACGCCCACCGGGACGTCCGGCCTGCCCTCCGGCCGCAGCAGGTCCCACGCCCGGCGCGGCCACCCGGCCGCTGCCCTCAGGGCTTGCGCCGGTCGGGAGCCGGGCTGCCGGTGATCATGCGCCGGGTGACGTCCCACAGTCGGTCCAGGGTCGCGTTGACGTGCGGGGTCTCCGCGCCGAGCAGCCTCGCCCAGGCGCCGGCGCCGTTCGGCAGCACGCTCGCCCCGCCCGCCAGCCCGCTGCCCGCCACCGCCTCGTGCAGGGCCCCGGCCAGCTCGCCGGCGTCCACGGCGGGCGTGATCGCGTACAGCGTGGACAGCACGCCGTGGCCGCCGAACATGGCGGGCCCGGTGACCGGCGCCCGCCCGGGGACGAGCCGCAGCGGATCGGCGAACAGCAGATCCCCGTCCGGCCCGTACGCCTCCAGGTCGTTGCAGAAGGCGGTGTACGCGTGCCGCTCGCCCCTGGCCAGCCGCCCGGCCAGCATGGTCTCGCCGACGACCACGCTCGCCCCGGCTCCGGCGCCGACCCGGGTGCGCTGGTAGAAGCGGGAGCCGGCGAACGGGATCACCGGGTCGGGCAGGTACTCGACGTACGCGCCCGGCCCCGCGGTGATCGTGACGAGCTGGGTGGCGTAGTCCTGCTCCATCCGGTAGACCTTCGTCGCCGCCTGCGTGGTCACGTGCACGCCGGCGCCCTCGCCGCAGGTCACGTCCAGCCTGTAGCGGTCGCCCTGCAGCACGCCGCCGCCCGTGGACATGACGATCACGTACGGCAGGTCGGGCCGCGCCGGGTCGAAGTAGAGCGGGCGCATGATCTGCAGCGGCGCCTTCTGGTAGTGGCCGGTCAGCTCGCTCCGCCCGCCGCGCCGCTCGAAGGCCAGCTCCAGCACGCCCACCTTGCCGGGGCTGCCGACGGGCAGCGTGTCCGGCACGTGCGCGTGCCGCGCCACCTCTGCCGGCACGGACGGGATCGTGTAGTGGCCGGCGTCCAGCCGGTCTACCGGGCCGGCGAGCATGCCGGCCGGTGGCTGGTGACGAAGTCGGCGACCTCGGGCACCCCGGTGCCGCGCAGCGAGTCGGTGAGGACGACCGGCCGCCCCTCCCGGACCCGGAGGGCGTCACGCGTCATCACCTCCACGTCGGCACGCACGTACGGGGCGATGTCCACCTTGTTGATGACGAGCAGGTCGGAGTCCGTGATGCCGGGCCCCCGCTTGCGCGGCATCTTGTCCCCTTCGCCGGTGTCCAGGACGAACACGTACACGTCGGCCAGCGCCGGGCTGAAGGTGAGGGTGAGGTTGTCGCCGCCGCTCTCGTACAGCAGCATGTCGATGTCGGGGAAGCGCTCGACCAGCTCGGCCCCGGCCGCCAGGTTCATCGACGGGTCGTCGCGCACCGCCGTGTGCGGGCAGGAGCCGGTCTCCACGCCGACGATCCGCTCCGGGTCGAGCATGCCGGCGAGCGTGCGCTTGACGTGGTCGGCGTCCTCGACCGTGTAGATGTCGTTGGTGATGACGCCGACGCTGCGGCCCCGGTCGAGCAGGATGGGCACCAGCGCCTCGATCAGCGCGGTCTTGCCGGATCCGACGGGCCCGCCGATGCCGATCTTGCGAACGTTGTCCATGCGCGTTGCCTTTCAGGTGGTGAACAGGCGGGCCTCGGCCCGCTCGTGAACGGCGCTCATCGTGTCGGCGAGCGGCGTGGCGGCGTACAGGTCGAGCGGCCCGGCCGCCGCCAGCGCGTGCTCGGCGGCCCGCCCGAGCGCGCCCGCCGCGCCGTACAGCGTGGCCTGGGCCTGCCGGAAGTCGAGCCTGCGCAGCCGGACGGCGGCGCTGACCCAGCTCGCCGCGAAGGCGTACAGGTCGCCGGTCACGGCGGCGTCCACCGGCACGCCGAGCCCCGCGTAGGCGGCGCCCAGCACGACGGCGTGGTTGCCCGGCGTGACCTTGTCGCCGGCCAGCCGGGCGAGCCGGTCCAGCTCCGGCGTGGCGAAGACCAGCGCCGCCGTCGTCAGGACCTGCTTGCCGGTCCTGACGGCGGCGGCCCGGATCTCCCGGTTGAGCTTGACGGCGTGCAGCCGCCGGTCCACCGCCACGACCGTGTCCCAGTCGCCCGCCGTCACCGCGCGGTGGACGAGCGCCAGCGCGGCCGCGTCGCCGGGCCCGGCCGCGTTCAGCAGCACGTCCTCCAGCAGCGCGGCCACATCGACCGGCCCGGCCTGCGCGTACGCCTCCAGCCCGTGGGAGAGCGTGTAGAGGCCGCTCGGGAAGGCCGAGTCGGTGAGCTGAAGCTGGGCGAGCAGGCTCATGCCAGGAAGAACAGGTGGTTCAGCGGCAGCTCCCGCGCCGGCGCGATCGTGGCGTGCTCGCCGTCGACGGTCACCTTGTACGTCTCCGGGTCCACCGTGATGACGGGCAGCGCCGAGTTGCGCACCATGTGCCGCTTGTCGACGGTGCGGGCGTGGCGCACCTTGCTGATCAGCCGCTGCAGGCCCAGCCGCTCCGGCACCCCGGCGGCGATCGCCGCGTCCGGCAGGAACGTCACGTTGCTCTTGCGCTGCGCCATCCCCATCGCCCCGTACATCGGCCGGTAGTAGACCGGCTGAGGCGTCGGCAGCGACGCGTTCGGGTCGCCCATCTGCGCCCAGTTGATCAGCCCGCCCTTGACCACGAGCGCCGGCTTGGCCGCGAACGAGGTGAACGGCCACAGCACGATGTCGGCCAGCTTGCCGTCCTCCAGCGAGCCGACCGTCTCGGCGATGCCGGTGGTGCGGGCCGGGTTGATCGTCAGCTTCGCCAGATAGCGAAGCACGCGCTCGTTGTCGTTGCGCTCGGAGTCCTCGGGCAGCTTGCCCCGCTGGTCCTTGCAATGGTGCGCGGTCTGGAAGGCGCGGGTGAACGACTCGCCGATGCGGCCCATCGCCTGCGAGTCGGAGGAGAACATGCTGATCACGCCCATGTCCTGCAGCACCGTCTCGGCGGCGATCGTCTCCACCCGCACCCGGCTGTCGGCGAAGGAGACGTCCTCGGGGATGTCGTGGCTCAGGTGGTGGCAGACCATCACCATGTCGAGGAGCTCGTCGGCCGAGTTGATCGTGTACGGGAGCGTCGGGTTCGTCGAGGACGGCAGCGCGTTCGGCTCACCGGCGATGCGGATCATGTCCGGCGCGTGGCCGCCGCCCGCCCCCTCCGTGTGGAAGGTGTGGATCGCCCGGCCGTTGATCGCGCTGATCGTGTCCTCCAGGTAGCCGGCCTCGTTGAGGCTGTCGGCGTGCAGCGCCACCTGCACGTCGAACTCGTCGGCGACCCGCAGCGCGCAGTCCACCACAGCCGGGGTGGAGCCCCAGTCCTCGTGCACCTTCAGTGCGCAGGCCCCGGCCCGGACCTGCTCGGCCAGTGCCGCCGGCATGCTCCCGTTGCCCTTGGCCATGATGCCGATGTTGACCGGCAGCGCCTCGACGGCCTGCAGCATCCGGCCGATGTTCCACGGGCCCGGCGTGCACGTGGTGCCCCGGGTGCCGTCGGTCGGGCCGGTGCCGCCGCCGATCAGCGTGGTGATGCCGTTGCTCAGCGCGGCCTGGGCCTGCTGCGGCGCGATCAGGTGCACGTGCGGGTCGATGGCGCCCGGGGTGGCGATCATGTTCTCGCCCGACAGGACCTCGGTGCCCGCGCCGATGATCAGACGCCGGTCCACGCCGTTCTGGGTGTGCGGGTTGCCGGACTTGCCGATGCCGACGATCCGGCCGTCCTTGATGCCGATGTCGCCCTTGACGACGCCGAGCACCGGGTCCAGCACCACCACGTTGGTGATCACCAGGTCGAGGGCGATGGTGGCGTTCTGCGAGCCGGGGTCGGCCGACATGCCGTCGCGGACGGACTTGCCGCCGCCGTAGACGGC
Organism: Nonomuraea sp. NPDC003214; assembly: GCF_053590035.1. Classification (NCBI taxonomy): domain Bacteria; kingdom Bacillati; phylum Actinomycetota; class Actinomycetes; order Streptosporangiales; family Streptosporangiaceae; genus Nonomuraea; species Nonomuraea sp. NPDC003214. The sequence goes on from NZ_JBSFSX010000005.1 coordinate 468,680, forward strand.
CTCGTCGCCGTAGTAGCCGGCCGAGTGGTCCTTCTCGATCTCGATCACCAGGTTGGTGTCGGCCAGCCGGACCCGGTCGCCCACCGTCGGCCCGAACATGTCCACGTACTGCTTGCGGCTCATCGTGCCCATGGCCGGTCAGCCCTTCTTCTTCTTGGCGGGCGCCTTCTTGGCGGCGGGCTTGCGAGCCGGGGCCTTGGCGGCGGTCCTGGCTCCCCGCTCCTCCTTCACGGCCTCGGGCTCCGGCTCGTCCAGGTAGCCCAGCTCGGCCAGCCGGCGCAGCGCGTGCGTGCGCGCGTCCCTGGCCCTGATGCCGCCGTCGAGCAGCCCGGCGAAGCCGACGACGCGCATGCCGCCGCCGTACTCGACGAGCGTGACCTGGCGGGTGTCGCCCGGCTCGATCCGCACGGCGGTGCCCGCCGGGATGTCCAGGCGCATGCCGAACGCCTTCTCGCGGTCGAAGCTGAGCGCCCGGTTGGCCTCGAAGAAGTGGAAGTGCGAGCCCACCTGGACGGCCCGGTCCCCGGTGTTGCGCACGGTCAGCGTGATCGTCGGCCGGCCGGCGTTGATCTCTATCGGCTCGTCGGCGTGGACGACCCTGTCGGTGTCCGTCATGATCTCTCCTCTGGTGAGCGGGGCGGGTGGTCAGCCGCCGATGGGGTCGTGGCAGGAAACGAGCTTGGAGCCGTCCTTGAACGACGCCTCGACCTGCATGAGCTTGAGCATTTCGCGCACGCCGGGCATGACGTCGCCGGCGCCGAGCACCTGCTTGCCGAGCTCCATGCACTCGGCGACGGTCTTGCCCTCGCGGGCGGCCTCCAGGACCGCGACGCTGATCAGCGCCACCGCCTCGCTGTAGTTCAGCTTGAGGCCGCGCTCGCGCCGCTTGCCCGCCAGGTCGGCGACCACGTAGATCAGCAGCTTGTCGATCTCGCGCGGGGCCAGGTTCATGAGCTCTCCTTAGGTGCTACTGCGGCGCAGGCCGGAGAAGACCGGCACCGCCGCCAGGAAGATCCAGGTGACTATGACGAAGGGCCAGGTCAGGGTGTGCCCGCCGACCGGCTCGAAGAGGTTGCCGACGAACGCGGTCAGCAGCGTCGCCGACACCACCCCCGCCAGCGCGTACAGCACGCCGAGCGGGGTCAGCGCGACGAACGTGCCGCACAGCGCGATCCCGGTCAGCACGCCGTTGTAGCCGTACAGGCCCGCGCCGATGTCGGCCGCGGGCGCGCCCAGCAGCAGCGCCACGACGATGCCCACCGCGCTGGAGACCAGCGCGGCCAGCGCCACGACCCACCCGGCGAACAGGAGCCCGATCAGGAAGATCAGCCCGACGTACCACTTGTCCTGGAAGAACACCTGGCCGATCCCGTTGAGCAGCCCCTGCCACAGGTCCGCGAACGACACCTCCGGGCCGGGGAACCCCGCCGACGGCGGCGCCGCCAGGCTGCGCCCGCTCCACACCCGGTCGAAGGCCGGGCCGCCGATCAGCATCACCGTGGTCACCGCGCAGAACGGCGCCGTGAACGTCGGCAGGTCGTGCGGCGTGAGCAGCGCGTTGAGCGCCGCCGTCAGCACGCTGCCCATGACCGAGCCGACGACCACCAGCAGCAGGGTGATCCAGCGGGCGTCGAAGTACAGCACCAGCGCGACGCCGATCAGCGTCCCGTTGAACCCTTCGAGCCCGCCCGTGACGCGATCCCCGGAGACGCCGAGGAACCACGCGGTGAGTGTGGCCGCGACGGCGCCGACGAGACCGAAGACGCCGAACTGCCAGCCGCCCGCGAAGAGCGCGACGACGAAGCAGGCGGCGGTCCGGTAGTCGGTCTGGAACTCGACCTGACCGACACCCCGCAGGGAGGCCAGAGGCAGATCGGAGACGGTGGCGCGCACGGGCCGGAGCATCCCCATCACAGGCGCGTTCAAGCAGGTCAGCGGCATCTAAAGGTATTCCATTGACGGTTTCGATGCCCGCCCGGCCGATCATCTTCTGCCCTGGGGAAAGAGGTCGAGCCATGCCGCCAGGACTGAACACCGGAGACTCCGCATGGGTGCTCGTGAGCACCGCCATGGTGCTGCTCATGACCCCCGGACTCGCCTTCTTCTACGGCGGCATGGTCCGCGCCCGCAACGTGCTCAGCATGCTCTTCATGAGCTTCGTCTCCATCGCGCTGGTGACGATCCTGTGGTTCGGCTACGGCTACGGCCTCGTCTTCGGGCCGGACGTGGGCGGCGCCGGGCTGATCGGCTTCGGCGACCTGCGTTTCTCCGACATCGCGCCCGGCATGCTGCACGGCCGGGTGCCCACGTTCGCCTTCGCGCTGTTCCAGCTCACCTTCGCCATCATCACGGTCGCGCTCATCAGCGGCTCGGTCGCCGGGCGGACCCGGCTCGGGCCGTGAATCCTGTTCTCGGTCGTCTGGGTGACGCTGGTGTACTTCCCCATCGCGCACTGGGTGTTCGACCAGGCGGGCTGGATCAACCGGTGGGGGGTGCTCGACTTCGCCGGCGGCCTGGTCGTGGAGCTCAACTCGGGCATGGCCGGACTCGCGCTCGCCGTCGCGCTCGGGCCCGGCGTCAGGTTCCGCAGGAAGGAGCCGCCGGAGCCGAGCAACATCCCGTTCGTCATGCTCGGCCTGGGCCTGCTGTGGTTCGGCTGGTTCGGCTTCAACGCGGGCTCGGCCATGGCCGACGGCAGGGTGGCGGTCAACGCCTTCCTCAACACCATGATCGCCGGCGCGGCCGGGATGCTCGCCTGGCTGGTCATCGAATGGGTCCGCTACCGCCGCTTCACCCGGCTCGGCTCGGCCACCGGCGCGCTGGCCGGGCTCGTCGCCATCACCCCGTCGTGCGCGTACGTCAACGTCGAGGGCGCGCTGGTCATCGGCGTCGTCGCCGCCGTCGTCGTGTCGTTCGCCGTCACCTGGAAGCTCGTCCTCGGCTACGACGACACGCTGGACGTCGTGGGCGTGCACGGCGCGGGCGGCGTCGTCGGCACCGTCCTCATCGGCCTGTTCGCCACCGGCGCCACGGCGAGCGCCACCAGGGGCCTGCTGTACGGGGGCTCGATCGGGCTGCTGCTCAAGCAGATCGCCGCCGTCATCGTGGTCGCCCTGTACTCCTTCGTCGTCACGTACCTGATCGGCAAGGTCGTCGACCGCCTCTTCCGCATGCGGGAGACCGAGGCCGAGCAGCTCGCCGGCTCCGACACCCAGTTCAGGGCGGAGGGCTGATGGCCGCCGACCGGCACCCGGCCCGCGCGCTCGCCTTCGTCGCGCTGGGCGGCGGCGCCGGCGCGGTGGCCCGGCACCTGCTCACCGAGACGCTGATGGGCGCCTCCCACCCGCTGCCGTGGCCCACCCTCGTCGTCAACACCGTCGGCTGCCTGCTCATGGGGCTGCTGACCGCCGAGCTGACCGCGCACCCGCTGCACCGGCAGCCGCTGAAGATGCTGCTCGGCACCGGGTTCCTGGGCGGGTTCACCACGTTCTCGCACCTCGTCGACGGCGTCCGGGAGCTGACCGCCGGTGGCACGCCCGGCTGGGCCGCCGTCTACCTCGTGCTCAGCGTCGGCCTCGGCCTGCTCGCCGTCTGGGCGGGCATCCACCTCGGGAGGAGCACGCGATGATGCTCGTCCTGGCCGTGTTCGCCGGCGGCGTGACCGGAGCCCCCGCCCGCTACCTGATCGACTCGTTCGTCAAGAAGCGCGCCGGCACCGCCCTGCCGTGGGGCACGCTGGCCGTCAACGTGATCGGCTCGGCCGTTCTCGGCGTCCTCATGGGCATGACCTCGAACGGGGCGCTGCCGCACGCCGTGCTGTCGCTGGTCGGCACCGGCTTCTGCGGCGCGCTGACCACGTTCAGCACGTTCAGCACCGACACGTACAAGCTGCTCGCGGCCGGATCGACCGGCAGGGCGCTGGTCAACATCGGGATGAACCTCGTGCTCGGCCTGGCCGCCGTCTGCCTCTGCTACCTGCTCGGCGCGGCGCTCACCCGGCCGTGAAGCGGTGGACAGCCCGGACGCCGCCGGGTCAGGGTGGGGAACATGCGACAGGAGGAGATCTGGGACGCCGAGACCGCGCGCCGCTACGACACGCCGGGCACCGGCATGTTCGCGCCCGAGGTGCTCAAGCCCGCGGTCGACCGGCTCGCCGCGCTCGCGGGCGGCGGGCGGGCGCTGGAGTTCGCCATCGGCACCGGCCGGGTCGCGGTGCCGCTGGCCGAGCGCGGGGTGCCCGTCACCGGCATCGAGCTGTCCCAGCCGATGATCGACCAGTTGCGCACCAAGGCCGGCGAGGCGGCGATCCCGGTGGTCGCCGGCGACATGGCGAGCGCGGTCGCCCCGGGCGCGTACTCGCTCGTCTACCTCGTCTACAACACGATCGGCAACCTGCTCACCCAGGCCGAGCAGGTCGCCTGCTTCCGCAACGCGGCCCGGCACCTGTCGCCCGGCGGCCGGTTCGTGATCGAGCTCTGGGTGCCTGAGCTGCGCAGGCTCCCGCCGGGCCAGCAGGCGATGGTCTACCACAGCGAGCCCGGCTACATCGGGCTCGACACCTACGACGTGGTGCGGCAGCTCGTCGTGTCGCACCACTTCACGTTCGGCGACGGGCGGCAGGCGGAGCTGTTCCGCACCCCGCAGCGTTACGTGTGGCCGGCCGAGCTCGACCTGATGGCGCAGCTCGCCGGGTTCGAGCTGGAGTCGCGGCACGCCGACTGGAGCGGGGCGGAGTTCACCGCCGACTCGCGCTCGCACGTGTCGGTCTACCGGCTCCCGCCCGCCTGAGCCGCCTGAGCCGCCCGCCGCGCGTCGGCCACGAGCGCGACGGCGAGGCCGGTGACGGCCAGGGCGAGCGCGGGCACGACGGCCAGCCGGGGCGCGGCCACCAGCAGCGGCGTGGCCTCGCTCACCATGCCGCCCCAGTCGGTGTCGGGCGGCGGCAGCCCGGCCCCCAGGAAGCTCAGCGACGTGACCGCGACCAGCGCCCTGGCGAAGTCGGCCGTGGCGACGGTCAGCAGCGGACCGGCCAGCTCCGGCCCGATCGTGCGCCGCAGCAGGTAGAGGCGTGACGCGCCGATGGCCCGCACCGCCAGCACGTGATCGGAGGCGGCCGCCTGCCGGGTCGCGGTGCGGGCGACGAGCCCGCAGCTCACCCAGCCGAGCGGCACCAGCGCGGCCAGCACCGTGCCGTACCCGTGCCGCAGCACGCCCGCCAGCGCGAGCGCCAGCGTGAGCCCCGGCAGGGCGAGCGCCACGGTCGCGGCGAAGCCCAGCAGCCGGTCCGCGACCCCGCCGGCCAGCCCGGCGGCGGCGCCCGTCACCGCGCCGAGCGCCGTCGTGGCCGCCGTCACCGCCAGCGCCACCAGCAGCGACGTACGGCCCGCAGCCGCCGTCCTGGTGAGCAGGTCACGGCCGAGCTGGTCGGTGCCCAGCCAGTGCCCGCCACCGGGCGGCAGCATGGCCCGCCCCAGGTCGGGCGCGTGCGGATCGTGCCCCGACACCAGCGGCGTGACCAGGCAGAACAGCGCGACCGCCGCGAGCAGCGCCTGCCCGGCGCGTCCCCTCATCGCCGCCGCACCCTCGGGTCGCACGCCGCCAGGCACAGCTCCACGCACGCCAGCAGCAGCACGATCGCGGCCCCGGTGACGAGCACGTACGCCTGCACCACCGGCACGTCGCGCTGCCGGATCGCCGTCACCGCGAGCTGCCCCACGCCCGGCCAGGCGAACAGCGTCTCCACCACCACCGCCCCGGCCAGCAGCTCGGCGAGCACCACGCCGGCGGCGGTGACGGCGTTCGGCGCGGCCACCCGTACGGCGTGCACCAGGACCGTCCGCCGCGCGCGCAGGCCCTTCGCGGCGGCCAGCCGGACGAACGGCTGCCGCAGCGCGTCGGCGAGGTCGGCGCGCAGCAGCCGCAGCAGCGTCGCCGCGCCCGCCAGCCCGAGCGTGAGCGCGGGCAGCACCACAGCGCCCGGGCCAGTGTCGCCGCCCGTGGGCAGCGCCCGCAGGCCGACCGCCACGACGCTGATCAGCAGGATGCCGACGATGTACGGCGGCACGCCCGTGAGCGCCACCGTCACCAGCGCGATCGCCCGGCTGAGCGGCGCGCGTGGCCGCAGGGCGACGCGGACCGAGGCGAGCACCGCGAGCCCCACCGCGACCAGCGCCGACGCCCCCGCCAGCCGCAGCGTCGCCGGGACCCGCGAGAACACCTCGGCGGCCACCGGGGACCGGTCGGCGTAGGACCGGCCGAGGTCGCCGCCCGCCACCCCGCCCAGCCAGCGCAGGTAGCGGGTGAACAGCGGCTGGTCGAGGCCGAGCTCGGCCCGCAGCGACGCCACGCCGGCCGCCGTCGGCTGCACGCCGCCGCGCCGCAGGATCTCCTCCGCCGGGTCGCCCGGCGCCAGCGACGTCAGCAGGAACACCAGCACCGACACGCCCAGCAGCGCGAGCAGCAGCTCCGCGCCGCGCCGCAGGACGACGGCCGTCACCGCTGCGGGACGAGCGCGCCCAGGTCCACCACGTACGCCACGCTCTGCCGCACGCCGCCGACCCGGCTCGTCGTGACGATCGCGTTGTCCTGGTAGGCCAGCGGGATCATCGGCCGGTCGGCCGCGAGCATCCGCTGGACGCGGTGGTACAGCTCGCGCCGGGCGCCCGGATCGGTCTCGACGGCGGCCTCGTCGACCAGGTCGTCGAAGGCGGCGCTGCGGTAGCCGAGCCGCCGCTCGGTGTTCCACGCCGCGTCGGAGTGCAGGAACCGGCGGAACAGGTAGTCGGGGTCGCCGTTCGGCACGCTGTACGCGCTCAGGAAGAGGTCGTAGTCGCCGGCCTCCATCACCGCCTTGGTGGCCTCGGCCACCGTCACCCGCGCGGGCAGCCCGGCCTGCTCCAGCGCGGCCCGCAGCACCTCGGCGATGCCCGGGTACGGGAACTGCCCCGTCTCGGCGGACGAGACGAGGATCGACACCGGCTCGGCCGGCGCGCCCGCGGCGGCGACCAGCTCGCGGGCCCGTCCCGGGTCGTGCGGGGCGCCCAGGCCCGGGGCGGCGAGCTCGCCGAAGACCGGCGACAGGAACGCCCCGCCCGCCGTCGCCGTGCCCCCGAGCAGCGTGCGCGCGACGGCCCGCCGGTCGACGGCCAGCTCGGCCGCCTCCCGTAACCGGGCGTCGGCGAACGGGCCGCGCGAGGCGTTGAACGTCAGGTAATGCGTGAGCACCGACGGGCTGCGCACCACCCGGAAGCCGGGGTCGGCGGCCACCGCGCCCACCTGCCCCGGCAGCAGCGCGCCCTTGTCGATCAGCCCGTCGACCTCGCCCGCCCGCAGCGCCGCCACGCGCGCGTTCGCGTCGGGGATCACCCGGACCACGATCCGGTCGTAGGCCGGCGCGCCGCCGTGGTGGTGCGGGTTGGCGGCCAGCACCGCCCGCTGCCCCTTCACCCACTCCACGAGCCTGTACGGGCCGGTCCCGACCGGCTGGCCGGTGAAGTCGCCCGAGGCGGCGAACGCCTTCGGCGACTGCACCATGCTGAAGAACCCGGCGATCCTGGCCGGCAGGTCGGCCACCGGTTCGGCCAGCTCGAACGTCACCCTGCCCGCCTCGGCCCGCACGTCGCGGAGCTTGCCGTAGGCCGCCTCCATCCCGGCGTCGAGGCTGAAGAACGCCGACTGGCGGGGCGCGATCCGCAGGAACCGGCGGACGTTGGCGACCACGGCCTCGGCCGTCAGCGGCGACCCGTCGCTGAACCGCACCCCGTCGCGCAGCGTGAACGTCCAGCGCCGCCCCCGCTCGGCCCGCTCCCACGAGACGGCCAGCGCCGGGACCGGCCGCAGCCGGTCGTCCACCGTCACCAGCGGCTCCCACACGCCCAGCGTCTGATGCGTGTAGTACGGGTCCTGCAGCCCGGCGACGAGGTCACGCGGGGCTGCCAGCGTGAGCTGCCCGGCGCCCGCCTGCTCCGGCGCGCCGCAGCCCGCCAGGACCGCGCCCAGCAACGCCAGCAGCAGGATCGTGGCTCGTCCTCGCACCCTGATCTCCCGTCCGCGTCCCGGCCGGTCGGCATGTCCGGCACGCAAACGATAACCGTATTCAGCTGATTTGAGGAGATCGGAAATCCCGGCCGGGACGCCCGGCGGGGCCGGGGGGCGGCTGCGGGGTGGCCTGAAGGTAGGCCAGGACCGCCATGACGCGCCGGTTGTGGTCGTCGGACGGGGGCAGGCCGAGCTTGGCGAAGATGTTCGTGGTGTGCTTGGCGACCGCCTTGTCGGTGACGTGGAAGCGCGCCGCGATCGCCAGGTTGGACAGGCCCTCCGCCATCAGGGCCAGCACCTCCCGCTCGCGCGGCGTCAGCGCGGCCAGCGGCTCGTCCCGGCCACGCCGGGTGAGGAGCTGCGAGACGACCTCCGGGTCCATCGCGGTGCCCCCGGCCGCCACCTGGCGCACCGCGCCGACGAACCTGTCGACGTCGCCCACCCGGTCCTTCAGCAGGTAGCCCACCCCGCCGGACCGGTCCGACAGCAGCTCCCTGGCGTACAGCTGCTCCACGTACTGCGACAGGATCAGCACCGGCAGCCCCGGCACCCGGGCCCGCGCCTCCAGGGCGGCGCGCAGCCCCTCGTCGGTGAAGCCCGGCGGCAGCCGCACGTCGATCACCGACACGTCGGGGCGGTGCCGCAGCAGCGCCTCCAGCAGCATCGGGCCGTTGTCGACCGCCTCCACCACGGTGCAGCCGTACGCCGACAGCAGCCGGACCAGCCCGTCGCGCAGCAGGGCCAGGTCCTCGGCTATGACAACGCGCACGGCACCTCCATGATCAGCTCGGTCGGCCCGCCCGGCGGGCTGTCCACGGTGAGCGTGCCGTCGAAGGCCGAGAGCCGGTCCTCGATGCCGCGCACGCCGGTGCCGAGGTCGCGGCGCACGCCGCCGTGACCGTCGTCGCCCACGGTCAGCCGCAGCACGCCACCGGTGTGCCGCAGCCGTACCCACGCCCGTGACGCGCCGCTGTGCTTGGCCACGTTGGCCAGCGCCTCGGCCGCCGCGAAGTACGCCGCCGACTCGACGGGCGGCTGCGGGCGGCCGGGCAGCTCGGCGTCGACGTCGACGGGGATCGGGCAGAGCAGCGCGGACGCCCCGATCGCGCCCGGCAGGCCGCGGTCGGCCAGCACCGGCGGGTGGATGCCGCGTACCAGGTCGCGCAGGTCGGTCAGGGCCTGACCGGCGACCTCCCTGGCCTCGTCGACCGCGCGCAGCACCTCGTCCGGGTCGGCGGCGGCGCGCGCCAGCCCCAGGCTCATGCGGATGGCGATGAGCTTGGCCTGGGCGCCGTCGTGCAGGTCGCGTTCGATGCGGCGCAGCTCGGCGGCGTGCGCGTCGACGACCGCGGCGCGGGAGGCGGTCAGCTCCCGGATGCGCGCGTCCGGCACGGGCCGCGCGTCGAGCAGCAGCCGCGCCAGCCGCGCCTGCCCGGTGCGGAACAGCGGCACGGCCAGCAGGGCCACGACCGCGATCGCCACGAGGGCCAGGCTGATGGAGTACGTGTTCAGCGTGCTCGGGCGGGACGGCTGGAGCCGGAAGAACAGATAGTCGAGGGCCGCCAGCATCGCCCACACCACGGCCACGGGGGCCGGTCCGGACACCGCGTGCACGGCCAGCCACAGCACCTCCCGCCGAGCGGCAGCCGGTGTGCCCACCGGGGCATCCACCGGGCCGCCCGCCGGTGTGCCCGCCGGTGCGTCCGCCGGGTCGCCGTCCCGGGCGAGCACCCGCCGCGCCCACCGGCGCTGATGGCCGGCCAGCCGCCGCACCGCCGCGCGCGTCCACGCGAGCGGCCGCCCGGTGAGCGGCGTCAGCGCGGCGCCCGCCGCCAGCAGGGCGAGCAGAACGGGCGCGGCCACCCCGGTGGCGGCGTTCAGCGCCAGCGCCCCCACCCCGGCGACGGCGCCGAGCGCCCGCCGGGCGACGGTCTTCCTCCCCTTCACCCCTGCAGTCTGCCGTGCCCGCGAGCGTGCGGCGGTAGGCCTGCGCCTACCACCGGGGTGGTGAATCCCCACCCCGGAGGTGGACCGGCCCCCCTGGAGACCGGGCCCGCGCACCGCGAGGCTCGTTCCGGCCGACCAAGCCGGACGAGGGGGAGACGTGATCGACGTACGGGGACTGACCATGCGCTACGGCCGCACGGTCGCCGTGGACGGGCTGACCTTCAGCGTGAGACCGGGCCTGGTGACCGGATTCCTGGGCCCCAACGGCGCGGGCAAGCCCAATAGAGGTCTGGGGCGCTTGCGGTTCGGTAACGATTGGCGCGGCGGTTGGTGCACGTCTCACCTGCGAGGTTAGGTGATTCGCTGGGCGGTGGCGAGGGGCGGACGAATCGTTGCGGTGGTGCTGACTGCATGGGGCAAGATCTCAAAAGGGGGGCATTACGCTGGTCTGCTAATTCGGGGAGGGGCCGCGCCCATCCCCCCGCACTTTCCTCCCCGGCCCCCCTTTTGCGATCTTGGAGGGGTCCCCATGCAGTTGGCTCCGAAACGATTCGGTAGCCCCGCCGTGGCTCGCGACCCTTCGCCGGTGCCGGTCTACGGAGAGAACAGCGGGCCAACGGCACGCAGTGTGGCGACCGGCCCGTGGGGGTTCCCAAAAGGGTCTTTAGTGCTCTTGTCCTAGGCGTGCCTTCGCTCCCGGTACGCGAAACGCCCAGACCGTAAGCATGGTCCGGGCGTCTCGCCGTGTGCGGCCTGCTCGGCAGGGCGTCAATGGACTGCCACGCCGGGGTAGCCAGCGATCAAGGATGCGGAACTGAAGTCACCTTCGGCCACGCCTGCAAGAAAGGCATCCCATTCGGGGATGGTGAAGAACTGAGGCTCGCGGTCGCGGTTCTTGGTGTCACGAACGGCCACCACGAACTCCTCGTCAGCTTTGTTAGGGACACCGGCGTCACGACCACGCAGGACGGCGACCTCAACACAGCTTGCGCCGTTGCCACTAAACCGGCTCGTCCGCCACTGGGCCTTAGAAAGGTCGGACTGCACCCTAGCTCCTCTCAATCGTGATCTTCGCCTAGGGATGTCAGTAGCGTCACCGTGTCGGAAGGGCTGAGCGCTACGGCGCGAAGATGCTCAAAAACCATGTTATGCCTGATTAGCTCGGCTTCCTCTTCTAGGAAGAGGTCGCCGCCCATGCTGTCGATGTAGACGATGTCGGGAGCGATCATCCCGAAGCGCAAGATGATGAAGCTGCCGGGCATGCCCGGGTGGGCACCGGCCTTGAATGGGATCACTTGGATCGTGATGTGCGGGTTGCGAGCCTGCGTGGCTAGGTGGCGAAGCTGATCACGCATCACGGCGGTCCCGCCAACGCGACGATGCAAGGCTGCTTCGTCGATGACCGCCCATAGCTGCGGGGCGTCTGGAGTGCCCAAGAGCTCCTGGCGCTTGAGCCTGGCGTCAACGCGGCGCTGGATGTCATCGTCGGTCGCGGCGGGCAGGACTCCCGCGATGACCTGACGGGCGTAGTCCGGTGTCTGGAGCAGGCCCGGGATGAAGGTGGCCTCAAAGTTGAGGATCTCGCGAGCCTCCGCTTCGAAGTTGATGTACGCGGTGTACTGCTCGGGCAATCCGGAGTCGGCAGTGTTCAGCCAACCCCTCTTTCCGGCGTCCCGCTGGAGGAGGATCAAGGCGTCCCGGCTGGGACCCGTGACACCGTAAGTGTCCAGGAGCGCATTAAGCGTTCTGAGCTGCGGTTTGGTGCGGCCAGTCTCGATGCGGTAGAGGGTGGCGACGTTCACCCCGGTCTGATTGGTGACGTCTTCTTGTGAGAGCCCAGCAGCGTCTCGGAGGCGACGAAGCTCAGCCGCCAACCGGCGCATGCGGACAGTAGGCGGCTGTCGTCTCGTCGGCACCAGGACATCATCTCGCACCTCGGGGTCATCGTGCATCTTGGTTGCCCTCCCGATATTTGCAAGGTATGCATTTTCAGGGCTTGCAGGTGCATGGCAGTTAGGTGCACACTGGGCCTTGCGCTAAGCCTCTCAGTTGGGCGCAAGCAATGGCGTTGGAAGTGCAGTTTTCCTGGGCAAGAGTGGCAGCTCGGGGCGCTGTGCCTGGTGCCTGGCGTCCGTGTGAGGCCATATCCGCTGAGACCCACTGCGGATGACAAATGCACAGTCGGCATTCGTCAGGACATGTCGAACCCACCCGACCCCCGCAAGGTAGGTGACCATGCGAGCCGTTGCGTCCGAGCGTCCGTACGCAGGGATCAAGGTGTGGGTGATCAGGGAGCTGGACGACTGCTCTCTGCTTCCCGCGCTGGCCCGTCGTGAGCTTCGAGCGTGGATGGGTGAGCATCCGGCGCTGGAAGACCTTGAACTGATCGCTTCCGAGCTGGTGACCAACGCCCTGGTGCATGGGTGTGCTCCGTGGGTGCGGATGAGTCTCGTCCCGATCGTGGAGGACGGGCGGCGGTACTGGCGGCTGGCCGTCGTGGACCCGGGAGTATCGGGCGCTGTGCCGTCGCCGCGCATCCCCGGCCCCGATGAAACGTGCGGGCGGGGTCTCTGGGTGGTGGATGACCTGACAGACGGCCGCTGGGGGACGGATGTCACGCAGGTGGGCGAGCGCGTGGTGTGGGCGAACCTCACGGCTGGGGGGCGGTCGTGATGGGGCGTGCGGTTGTGGAGGAGATGAGCCCTGCGGGGCGGCTGGCGTGGGAGCTGGCCGGTCATCTGGCGCGGCGTGGGGTCGGGTCGCGGGTCTCGGAGTGCGAGGGGATCGCGCTGGTGGGGATCGCGGCGGTGGGCTTGAACGTGTGGTGTGAGTGGAGCGTGCAGGGGTGGCGTTTCCGGTGGTCGCTGGATGCTCCCACGGAGCCGGGGTGGTGGCGGTACACCTCCTGCCCGGCTTCGTCGGTGGAGACGGCGGCGCGGCGGGTCTCGGACCTGTGCCGGGAGCGCTACCGGTCGATGTATCCGCAGAGTGGCGGGGGTCGGCGGGAGGGGCGGGCGCAGTGAGCGGGACGGGCAAGAGCAGGCGAGAGGAGATCGTGGCGTGTCTGGCGAGCTTCCCGGACGGGGCGACGGTGGATGAGGTGGCGGCGTGCTTCGAGCACGTCAACACGCGGGAGCACTTCCGGCGGCAGTTGCGGTTGCTGGTCGCGGCGGGGGTGGCGGTGAAGGTCGTGACGACGCAGCGTAAGGCGTTCGCGGGGGACTATGCGCGGGGGCCGCTTCGGCGGGTGAAGTTCCGGCTTGCCGATCCGGTACAGGCGGGCGATCAGGCACAGGCGGGCAAGGAGGACGGTCGTGGATGACGGGCGTGAGCGGCGGCTGGTGGAGCTGCGGGCGGCATACCCCAAGTGGTGGATCACCACATCGCTGGTGTGGGGGGCGGCGGCGTGGCGGCGGCAAGATCTGGACGCGGAAGGTGTGAGCCGTGGGCTGGTCAACGTGCTGTTGGCGTCGGACCTGGAGGCCCTGGCGGTGCAACTGGCCAGTCAGACGATTACGGAGGGAAAGGCGGCGCTGCCCGGGGACGGCCCCGGCGTGAGTCGCGGCGCGTAGAGAAAGTGAGCTACGGCGTGGAGTGACGCCGTGTGAGTCGCCCCGGCCTAGCGTGCCTGCCGCCGCTGGGCCGGGTGCTGGCTGCCCCCGGCCAGAGGGGCGGGATCGACCCGGACCGACCTACCGTCCTCGGTCTGGCGGTCTCCCGCCTGGTGCGGCCTGCTGGGATGGGCGTGTCCCCCGTGACGCCTTGCCGGTGGGTTCTGGCCGGGGGCTTCGGGCGTGCCGGGGGTCGGCGGGTCTGGGGCGGTTCGGGGGCCGGGGGCGTGGGGCGTGCCGTCGGGTGGCGAGGGCGAGCACGGCGCGCTAGCGCCGCGCGCAGTCCCGATGTCCGCCCGCCGGCGCGTCACGCTGCCCCCGGTCTCCTGGGCGGGTTCCTGGTGCGGGCTTGTCTCCCGGGATGCTGCCGCCCCTGAACAAGATCGTTCCCGCGGGAGGGGCGCCCGGCGTGCCGGGCGTGCTTGATCTAGTAGGGAAACTCATCACACAGCGCGGGGCGCTGCTCGTGTGCTGTCCCGGAATCTGAGGCGGGAGCCTGTCGGCGGGGGGTGTGACTGCCCGACCAGACCTTCGGCGCGATGAGCGGCGGCCGGGCAGTCACGGTGGACAGCTCCCCCCCTCCTCGGAGTGATGCCCACCCACCGTGTATATCAGTGACGAGTCGGTCGCGTTACGTGAGGTTCGCGGATGGGTGTGGTGTCGCTGGGACGGGAGTTCACCGGTGGGCGCACACCGGGAGCATGGGCGGGCGGTCGGCGAGCGCGGGGTGGTCGGCGGGGCGCAGACGCAGATGGAGGCGGGCTGCCCCGTCGCTGCGGTCCAGAGTGACGATGTCGCACAGGAACAGGACGACGGTCAGGGATACGGTGCTGTCGGTCATGCCGGTGTGCGGGGTGCGGCTTTCGGCGATGCGGTCGTCGGTGATCGCGCTCGTCGGGTCGTAGAGGTGGAGGCTTACGCCCGCCTGGTCGGCCCACAGGCTGAGTGTGGCGTCCGGGCACCCGGTGTCGATGAGCAAAAGCGCCGCCTCGTGGGCGGCGAGCACGAGATCGGCAACGCGGCACGCGCACAGTCCTTCGATCGTGGCGAAGGTGTGGACCCGTTGACGCAGCATGGCGGGGTTGTCACGGAGGGGCGGCGACAGGGGGATGGGCAGGAACATGCCTCGCGCTCCTTCTGCGTCTGCCGGTCCTCTGGTGGTGAAGCCTAGTTGCCCCGCATCCGCGTTAGCACACACGGCCGGTGAATCTGGGACTTATGCCGTACCGGTATGGCTTTGAACTATTCGAACACACTTTCGAGTACTGCTTGCCATCGTGGGAGTTGCCCGCACGGGGCGCTCCCCGGCGATGGGAGGCAGGATGCGTTTTCCGATCGACACAAGCCAGCTCGCGTTCGTCGTGACCGGGCCGCCGATGGCGGCCAAGGACTTCTCCACCAAGAAGGTCAAGGTGACCGAAGACGGTCAGCCGGTCATGGTCGTGAAGCTGCTGGCGATGGACGGCAACGACTCGTCCCTGATCAAGTTCAACATCCCGGGCGAACAGCACCACCTGACGCCCGGCATGCCGGTGCGGGTGGAAGGGCTCACCTACGGCACGGCCAAGGACGGGGAGGTGCGGTGGTGGAGCGCCACGGCGGTCGTGCCGCTGCACGCGGCCACCGCTCCGGCCGGGCGTAACCCGCACGCCTCGACCCCCGCCCCGTCCGCGTCGGCTCCGGCCGCTACGGGCGCGCGGCACTCGGGGCGCGCGGGCGCGGGTGAGGGTGAGGCGTGATGGATCTCCTCATCGGTCCGGCCGGATCGCGGGCGCACGTGTGGCGGGTGCCGGACGGCTGGCCGCTGCTGAGCTTCGCCGCTTCCACGGGGCGGCTGGTGGTCGTGCGGGTGGATCACCTGTCCCCGGTGGCGGCCCGCTGGTTCGCGGCGACCCTGGCACAGGCGGCCGACGCCTTCGCGCGGGAGGTGGACGCCTGCGCGGAGAACGCGCGCTCGGAGCCGGGCTGGGAGCAGCGGGCACGGACGGCCGACCGCTCGCGCCTGGTCCCGGTGGAGCTGGGCGACCCTGCCGGGGTGGTGGCGGTGGTGCCGCTGGCGCACCGGCCGCCCGGTCCTGAGGGGGCGCGGTCATGACGGGGCTGATGGGTCCGTAGGTCCCGGGGCGTCCGTCCGGGCTGCCGCCGATGGTGCAGACCCCGGCTCAGCCGATCCGCGCGGTGTCCACCCCGGGATCGCGCTGGACGGTGTACGTGCTGCGCCCGGTCTGGCTGGCGCGGCGTGAGATCGCGCTGTCGCTGCTCCTGCTGGCCGCGCTCGGCTGCGGCTGGACGGTCGGCGGCTGGCCGCTGGCGCTGATGGTCGCGCTCAGCCTGGCGTCACTGCTGGTGATGCCCGGGGTCCGGGGCGCGGTGGGGGCGCTGCTGTGGCGGGCGCGGGTGATCCGGCGCTGGGACAGTGCGGCCCGCTATGCGGGGCTGGCCACGCACAACGACCGGGTTCCGCGCGTGATGGGCGTGACCCGGACGGCGGCCGGTGAGCGCCTGCGGGTGCGGCTGCCGAAAGGCTCGGCTGCGGTGGACGTGGAGGATCGGGTGCCGTGGCTCACCTCCTCGCTGCGCGCCTCGGCCGTGCGCGTGGCGGCCGATGAGGACAACGCTCAGTACGCGACGGTGGAGGTGATCCGGCGTGATCCGCTGGACGCCTTCGGGGTGCTGACCTGGCCCTGGGCGGCGGCTGCCGAACACGGCTGGGTAGCGAGCGCGTGGGAGCCGATCCCGGTGGCCGTCGCGGAGAACGGGGACACGGTCATGGTCGCGCTGCTGGGCGGCTCGGCTGGCGGCTCGGCTGAGCTGGCCGGACCGGACGACCCGGACGGGGGGCGGCGGCGATGAGCGTGCATCTGCTGATCGGCGGCGCTCCGGAAGCGGGCAAGTCGGTCGCGCTTCACAGCGTCGTGGCCGGGCTGATGCTCGACCCGGACACCGACGCCGTGATGATCGACGGCAAAGAGGGCGTGGAGCTGGCCGTGTGGGAGAAGGTCGCCCACGGCGGTATCCGCCGCGAGATCGACGACGCCACGGCGGGCCTGTCCTGGGCGCGTGCGCAGATGGATGAGCGCTACGCGCTGATGTCGGCGTCGGGGCTGCGGAAGATCACGCCCGGGATGGGGCACGGCCCGCTGCTGGTCGTGATCGATGAGCTGGCGGCGTTCACGCTGCACCCGGACAAGAAGAAGCGGGCCGCGTTCCTGGATGGCCTGCATGACCTGGGAGCGCGGGGGCGCGCGGCGGCGGTGCGGGTGATCGCGGCCACGCAGAAGCCGGGCAGCGACGTGATCCCGACCTACATCCGGGATCTGTTCGACACCCGGTGGGCGCTGCGCTGCTCGACGCGGGAGGCGTCAGACACCGTGCTCGGCTCCGGATGGGCGGCGCGGGGTGTGGACGCCTCGACCATCCCTCTGGGCTCGGCCGGGGTCGGCTACCTGCTGGCCGGGGCGTCCGGCCCGGTCCGGGTGAAGGGGTTCTACCTGTCCGATGAGCGTCTGTCGGACCTGGCGGCGTACGCGGCCAACCTGCGCGCCGTCTCCTGGTAGTGAGGCCCGCCGGCACTTTTCGGCACCCCCTCCTACCTGCGGAAATACGCACCTACCCGGGTGCGCGCAACAGATCAACTCACGAGATCAACCCAAGGGTTCAACCCACCACGAAGGAGATCCATCATGTCCAGGACGACCACCCTGTTCGCGTCCGCGATCATGGCCGCTGTGGCGGCCCTGTCCACCGCCGCCTGCTCGGCGAACGCGACCGGGAACACCGCTGCGCAGACCAGTGCGCAGACCAACGCACAGCCCGGCACGCAGCCCGGCACGCTGCCCGGCACGCTGCCCGAGACGCAGCCCGAGACGCAGCCCGACGTGTTGGGCGACGTGCAGCCGGACGTGCAGCCGGACGTGCAGCAGGACGCGCAGCAGGACGCGCCGACCGATGCGCAGGGGGTGACTCTGGCGGCGGGTAAGAACGTCGGCACCGGCAAGGGGGCGGCGTGCCGGAAGGTCGTGATCACGGGGGTGCGCGTCGGGGTCCGGGAGTTCGCCTTCACCAACGCCGATGTGCTGCGGGTCCGCGACACCGGCAGCACCCTGACCTCGTGCGGGACGCTGCGGGGCAACGGCTCGAACGGCTACGCGGACAAGTGCGGGCGTAGCGGCTACAACTGGTACAAGGTCACCATTCCCGCGACCCGCAATTGGGCCGGGCAGACCGTCACGGAGGGGTTCGTGCCGGTGACGTGCGCCCGGGTGCGCTGAGGCGGTGAGTCGGCCGGTGAGCTGCCCGGAAGGTCATCACCGACCGGGCGGCTTTCCGGAAAGGGCAATTACCTGCGGAAATAAACCGCAAGACGGGTCTTACCAAGCAAGCGATTGGTATCTACGATCGGCTTGACACGACTCCTGCGGTACGCGGGAAAGCACGAGTAAGGCCGGGCGGTGTCCCTCCGGGGGGCAGGGGCCGTCCGGCGTCGGGAAGACAACCGAAGGGAAGCACAGTGAAGGTCTGGACGATCACAGACCAGGGGGCGGCCCCCGTGGAGATCAGCGACGAGTACGCGGCGCAGCGCTTCGTAGCGTGGCTGTTCCAGGCGGGTCAGGCGGAGTTGGACCACACCCTCAAGACGTTCGCACACGCCGCGTGGCGTGAGGGCGGTCTCGGGGCGTCGTTCCTGGAAGGACCGGAGGACGTGGCGCGGCTCAAGGCCGTGGTGCGGCTGCGGTGGCGTGCACTGACGGCGGGCGAGGCCGTAGCGGGGTAGCCGTCCGGGGCCGGGGCGTCGGTGAGGTCCCGGACTGGATCGCAGATCCGCGCAACATGTCAGGGCGGGCCGTGGGGACCCGCCCTTTGGCGTACTGGGGTACGGGAGCGTGTCGAATGGTACGGACAGTGACGCAGACGACGCAGATGATGCAGACACAGACGGTGCTCGGGCAGATGATCGCCCGGGTTGCCGATGATGAGCAGTACCGGCGTTGGGCCGGTCAGGTGGAGCGGGCCGGGCACTGCGTGCGGCCGGTGCAACTGGCGGGATCGGCGGTGACGGTCAACACCGGCACCGGTCAGGTAGAGGCCACCTACACGAGCCGGGATGAGCCGGGCGGGGTGCTGCTGGTGGCGTGCAAGGACCGCCGCGAAAGCGTGTGCCCTCCCTGCGCGGCCCGCTACCGGGCCGATGCGTGGCATGTGTTCGCGGGCGGGGTCACCCGGGCGGACCGGGAGGACGACGACGGCGACGGCGGGCAGGCATCGGGGGGAAGCCCGATGGTGCTGGCCACGTTCACGGCTCCGAGCTTCGGCGCGGTGCATGCGGCCCGCGACGGGAAGGTGTGCCGGGCGGCCCGTGGCAGGCGTGAGCGCACCTGTGAGCACGGCAGGCCGCTGTCGTGCCCGGCCCGTCACGCGGCCGGTGATGGCATGGTCGGCGCTCCGCTGTGCGTGGACTGCGCGGACCTGGCCGGGCAAGTGCTGTGGAACGCACACGTCGGGGAACTGTGGCGGCGCACAGTGATCTATGTGTATCGGGCGCTGGCGGCGCTGGCTCCTGCGGTCGGCGGGCAGCCGGTCACGGTGCGCGGGGTGCGGCAACTGCTGCGGCTGTCATACGCGAAGGTCGCCGAATTCCAGAAGCGCGGGGTCGTGCACCTGCATGTGCTGGCGCGGCTGGACGGGGTCTGCCCTGACGACCCTGACCGGGTGGTGCCCGCCCCGGCGTGGGCCGGTACCGACCTGCTGACGGCGGCGCTGATGCACGCGGCCGGGCGGGTGAGTGTGGCGCTGCCTGTGGTCGACGCCCGCACGCTGGCGGTGGCCCGGTGGGGCACGCAACTGGATGTGCGGCCGGTCGCGCCCCGTCAGGTCGATGCCGCGCGGGTGGCCGGGTACCTGGCCAAGTACGCCACCAAGACCGTGTCCGACAGTGTGAGCGGGCTGCCCGCGTCCCGGCCCGCTGACGGCGGGGCCGACCTGGCGCAGACTCGCACACTCCCGGCTCATGTGGCGGCGCTGACACAGACGGTGCGCCGGTTGGCGCGGCTTGCCACCTGCCGGACGCTGCGGCTGGGGCGGCACGTTCACACGCTCGGCTTTCGCGGGCATGTCACCTCCAAGAGCCGCCGCTACTCCACGACGTTCGCGGCGCTGCGGCAGGCACGGCGGGCCTGGCGGCTGGCCCAGAGGCACCGTGAGGACGACCCGTGGGCACACGGCACCGGACCGGACAGCGCGGAGCCGGACGGCGCGGGACCGGAGGGGGCGCGAATGGTGGTCGGGGACTGGCGGATCGCCGGTATCGGCTACCGGACCCTGGGGGACCGGGTGTGGGCCGAAGTGCTCGGCCGTGAGCATCGCCAAGCCCGGCAAGCGCAACGACTGGGGCTGACCACGTAAAGATCGCGCCCTGACCGCCGGCAAAGTCGGCGGGGCTGCGACCAGGCAAAACGCGCGAAGCTCCGTGTAGTTCTTCGGCTGTTGGGGTTGGCCCTTCTTCCCCTGCTGCCCGCCTGTGCCCGATCTACGGCGGCGAAGCTGCGCCGTGGGTGGGTGGGTGGGCGCACGGGCCGCCGAGAGGCAGCACCCATAACGATCATGCGGGCGGCCGTGGCCGCTCCCCTCGGCATGCCCTGATAGCGGGGCGGGGCCGGGGCGGGGGCTGGGCTGCCCTGTCGGGTGAGGCGGACAGGAATGGACGCGACAGACAGACGAGATGATCAGCACGCGGACCCTGTGGAGCGGGCGGCGGATGCCCTCGGGCCTGCCAGTGATGATGAGGAGATCACGGCGATGGTGCGGGCCTGGCCTCCGCTGACCGAAAGCCAGCGTGAGCGGCTTGCGCTGCTGCTGCTGCTGCCCTGAGGGGGCCTCGGTGGCGGCCCCCCTGCGGGAGTGCTCGGCGGGGACTAGGCGGCCCGTGTGCGCGGCTGGGGCGGCTTGTTCGGGGTGGTCTTCACACACTCGCTGATCGGCACGTTACGGCGGCGGCGCAACGGCAGGAGAGTCACGGTGACCAGTAGCTTGATGATCTCGCGCTTGCGGCCCAGCGACAGGCCATCCCATGTGCGCTGTGCGTCGTCGGATGCGGCGAACTCGGCCAACGGGCTGTCGGATGTGGCCTGCCTCAAGATCTCGCGAATCTCCGCGATCCGGCCGATAGCGGTGGCGATGGCCTCGTCGGCGGTCTCCTCGTCCCACATCCCCAGCGTCAGTTTGCGGGCCGCGTTCTTCTTGGCCTGGTTCAGGGTGACGATCTCCTGGCGCAGCGCGGGAATGTCGGCTTCCACGTTGGCGGGCAGAAGATCGTGAACGTCGCCGCGCGACAGGCGCTTGATCACCACACGCTCAACGCGGGCGTCCACGTCTGCGGCCTTGGCCATGCAATGGCCCTTGGCGCGGCACCGGTAGACGGGCTCTCCCTGGCTGTTGTTGCGCACGGTGCACACCGTGCCGTCGTCGCACTGGCCGCACAACGCGGTCAGCGACACGAGCCACTTGGGTGTGTTGCCTGGGCTCGTCTTGCGGGCCGGGTCGGCAAACAGGGTGATCAACGCCTGGCGGGTGTCCTCCGGGAGGATCGCGTCATAGGCGTCCCGGCGAATGATTTTGCCGTTGTAGACGGAATGGCCCGACGTGCGCGGATGCGTCAAGATCTGCTTGATGGAGCGGGCGCTCCACCCCTGCGTTTCCACCACCTTGCCGTTGCGCTTGACGGTCCGCCCGTCCGCCTGGCTGACGGTCTTGACTCCCCGCCTGGTCAGATCACGGATGACCTGATCCATCGGCACCCCGGCAAGAAGGTCCTTGGCCCATCGCCTGATCTCTGCGGCTTCGGCCTCGTTGTGCCGGGACTTGTCCAAGACGGGGCGGTCCTCATAGACGCGCTCCATCGTCGGGGCCTTGGGGTTGACGCACACCGACCGGACACGGCCCGTGTCCACACCCCAACCGAAGGGACGCACGCCGCCGCCGAAGTCGCCGTTGCGGGCCTGGCGCTTACGAGCCAGCGCCACACGCTCGCCCCGCTCACCCGATTCATACTCGCCTTCGTTGGTGTCGTTGATCAGGTCCCGGCGGCCCTGGGGCTTGTTGAGGTTGTACTCGCCCCCGCGCGCCACGCTGAACAACCTGACCTTGTGCGCGCGAGCAATCTTGATGAACTGGGTGACTTCCTCCACCTTGCGGTGCAGTCGCTTGGCGTGCCAGATGATGACGGCCCCGATCTTCCCCGCCTGCATGTCGGCGAGCATGCGCAGATACTCCGGGCGCTCTACGTCCTGGTAGGCCGATACGTCGTTGTCGCTGTAGGTGGCTCTGATCTCGCCCAAGTCGAACTCGTCGGCAAGCTCTTGGTTCTCCTCGTGCTGGCTGTTGACGCCGTCGCCGGTCTTGGCCTTGTCCAGGCTCTTACGGGTGTAGTCCACGACCCATCGGGCCTGCTGGGGGGTGGTGCCGTGTGCGCCCATGCTGGCGGCGCTCTGCTCTGCTGCGGTCTGACGCTTGCCCATGTTCCCCGTCCCTCCGCTGTGCCCGATTTCGGTGGTTCTACCTTGATTATGAGCCCCAAACCGTTAGTCGGGAAGTCCACCACCATGCGGACCGTGCTCGGGCTGGAGGTGCCCGCCGGCGGCGAGGCGCTGGTGGACGGGCGGCCGTACGCGTCGCTGCGCCGCCCGATGCGCACGATGGGCGCGCTGCTCGACGCCGGGGCCGTGCACGGCGGCCGGACCGCCCGCGACCACCTGCGCTGCCTGGCCCGCAGCAACGGCATCGGCGCCGGGCGGGTGGACGAGGTGCTCGGCCAGGTGGGGCTGACGGACGTGGCCGGGCGGCGGATCGGCGGCTTCTCCCTGGGCATGAAGCAGCGGCTGGGGATCGCGGCGGCGCTGCTGGGCGACCCGGCGGCGCTGATGTTCGACGAGCCGCTGAACGGGCTCGACCCGGAGGGCATCCGCTGGATCCGCGACCTGCTGCGGGCGCTGGCCGCCGAGGGGCGGACCGTCCTGCTGTCCAGCCACCTGATGAACGAGCTGGCGCTCACCGCCGACCACGTCGTCGTCATCGGGCGCGGCAAGCTGATCGCGGACACGGCGATCGGCGAGCTCGCCGGCCGCTTCCGCCGCGACGTGCTCGTCCGGGCCGCGGACCCGGAACGGCTGGCCGGGGTCCTGCGCGCGCACGGCGCCACCGTGACCCCCGAAGAGGAGCCCCCCGGCCCACCCGCACGCGACCCGTCCGTACGCGACCCGTCCGTGCATGGTTCGTCCGGGCGCGGGCTGTCCGTGCGGGGGCTGGACGCCGAGGTGATCGGGGAGCTGGCGCTGGGCGCGGGCGTCGCGCTGCGCGAGCTGACACCGCGCGGCGCATCGCTGGAGGAGGCGTTCATGGAGCTCACCGAGGACAGCGTCGAGTACGGCGCCCGTACCGGGACGGAGCAGGGCCGATGACGGACGCGATCGCCGCCGAATGGCACAAGCTCCGCTCGCTGCGCTCCAACGCGTACCTGCTGGCCGTCTCGCTGCTCGCCGTGCTCGCCTGCGCCGGGGTGGCGTACCTGATCGGGCGCGGGTTCGACCGGCAGACGTTCGAGGAGCGGCTGGGCTTCACCGGCATCGGCGCCGGGCTGGGCACCGGCCTGCCGATCGCCTACGTCGTGTTCGGCACGCTGGGCGCGCTCACGATCACCGCCGAGCACGCCACCGGGCTGATCCGCACCAGCCTGACGGCGGTGCCGAGGCGGCAGGTGTTCCTGTTCGCCAAGGTGCCGGGCCTGGCCGCCGTCACCCTCGTCGCCGGTCAGGTTCTGGCGTTCGCCATGCACGGGGCCGCGCAGGCGGTCCTCGGCAGCCGGGCGGACCAGCTGCTGCTCGACGGCGGGACGCTGGGGACCTCGCTCGCCGAGCCGGGCGTGCTCGCGTCGGTGGCCGTCTCCGGGCTGTCCATGACGGCGGCGGCCCTCATCGGGCTGGGGGCGGGCGCGGCGATCCGGTCGACGCCGGGCACCCTGGTCGCGCTCGTGCTGGTCTTCCTGGTGCTGCCCGTGGCCGCGCAGGCGCTGCCGTCGCCGCTGCGGGCCCAGGTGGGCTCGTACCTGCTGGAGAACCTGCCCGCACAGATCGCCGGGGTGGGCGGGCTGCTGCCGCCCGTCGCGGCGGCGGCGCTGCTCGCGGGCCACGTCGCCGTCGCGCTGGCGGCGGGCGCGACGGTCACGGCGCTGAAGGGCCGCAGGCTCAGGCCGCTGCTCGCCGGCGCGGCCGCGGTGCTGCTGACGGCGCTGACGGCGGTCCTGCCCACGGTGCTGCCGGCGGCCGGGCTGTCACCAGGGATGCCGGAAGGGCCGGCGGTGGCGCCCGCGTCCGGTGACGCGGGCGGCGCGGCGTCCGCCCTGGCCTGGCGGCCGTGCGCGGACAAGGACGCGCCCGGGGACCTGCGGTGCGCCTCCGTCGAGGTGCCGCTCGACTGGCGGAAACCCGCCGGGCGCACGATCACCGTGCCGGTCGCGATGCTGCCCGCCTCCGGGGCGGGGCGCCGGATCGGCGTCCTGTTCTCCGTCCCAGGCGGCCCCGGCGGATCGGGGATCGACGACCTGAAGCAGCACCACGCGCGGTTCGCCAAGCTGCGCGACCGGTTCGACGTCGTCAGCCTCGCGCCCCGCAACACCGCCGACCCCGGCGGCCCGCTGCCGCACGCGTGCCTGTCCACCGGCCCGTGGATCACGCTGCCCGGCGCCCGCGCCGAGTGGGCCGAGCTGGCGCGGGCGAACCGGGAGCACGCCGAGCGGTGCCGCGCCGCCGACCCGGAGCTGTTCGACCACATGGACTCCGCCTCCGTCGCCCGCGACATCGAGGCCGTCCGCGTGGCGCTCAGCGAGCCGCGGCTGAGCTTCCTGGCCAACTCCTACGGCGGCCACCCCGCCGAGGCGTACGCCCGGCTGTTCCCCGCCCGGGTGCGCGCGATGGTCCTGGACGGCGCCGCCGACCACCAGGAGCCGGTCGCCGCCACCGAGCCCGCCCTGTACGCGCGGCTGGAGCGGCAACTGGTGCGCTTCGCCGCCTGGTGCCGGTCGGACACCGCCTGCGCGCTGCACGGCAGGGACGTGGCCGGGGTGTGGCGACGGCTGGTCACCGCCGCCGACCGCAAGCCGGTGCCGGTGCGCGGCGATCCGTCGGGGGCCGCCTACAGCGGGTTCGACCTGAAGGTCGCCGCCGGACCCAGTTTCGTCTCGCCCGGCCGCGAGCCCGAGGTGCCCCGCTGGGTCCAGCTCGCCGCCGCGATCGAGAAGGCGGAGGGCGGCGACGCCTCCGGGTTCGCCGACTACGTCAGGCAGGCCACGGGCAGCGCCAAGGTGCCCTCGGCCGCCGGCCAGAACATGACGCACTGCCTGGACGGCAAGGGGTACGGGAGCTACGCCGCCTTCCGTGAGGCGCTGCGCGAGGCGGAGCGGGTGTCGCCGCACTTCGCCGGGCAGCGCTCGTGGTGGCCGCTGGCCTGCGCGGGCTGGCCCGCGCCGGTCACCAACCCGCCGGCGCCGCTGCCCGCGCGGAGGCTGCCGCCGCTGCTCGGGGTGGGGAGCTGGACGGACCACGACGAGGTGGCCCGCGCCGTCCGCCGGGTGCCGGGCTCGTCCAGCCTCCGGTACGAGGGCCACGGGCACACGCTGTACCTGTCCGGTCCGGGCGGCTGCGTCACCGCGCACGTCAACCGCTACCTGATCAGCCTGCGCCTCCCGCCGCCGGGCGCCACCTGCCCGGGCGCCGGGTGAGGGCCGCCCGCGATCATCCGGCCCTCACCCGCCCGCGGTCACCCGGCCCTCACCCGCCCGCAGTCACCCGGCCCTCACCCCGTGAGGTCACCCGGCGAGGGCGCGGCCGGTGGGGGTCGAGCGGTCGGTGCAGCCGGCGACGGGGCCCTCGTACAGCACGCTCCCGCCGTGCCGGCCCGGCCCCGGCCCGAGGTCCACGAGCCAGTCGGCCTGCCGGACGACGTCCAGGTTGTGCTCGATGACGACCACGGTGTGCCCCTGCGCGACGAGGTCGCCGAGGACGCGCAGGAGCGTGCCGACGTCGCTCGGGTGCAGGCCGGTCGTCGGCTCGTCGAGCACGTACACGGTGGGCCGCGCCGACTCCCGCAGCTCCTTGGCGATCTTGACGCGCTGGCACTCCCCGCCCGACAGCGTGCTCAGCGACTGCCCCAGGCGCAGGTAGCCGAGGCCGACGGCGGAGAGCTGGCGCAGCGCGTCCGCGATGCCCCGGTCGGGCAGCCGGTCGACGGCCTCGGCGATGGTGAGGTCGTCGACGTCGGCGATCGACAGCCCGTCCACGGTGTGGGCCAGGACCTCCGGGGTGAACCGGCGGCCCGCGCAGGTCTCGCACCGGACCTCCTGGCCGTCCATGAACGCCAGGTCGGTGTAGATCACGCCGAGCCCCTTGCACGCCGGGCAGGCGCCCTCGGAGTTGGCGCTGAACAGCGCGGCCGGGACGCCGTTGCGCCGGGCGAAGAGCCTGCGGATCGCCGGGGCGATCCCGGTGTAGGTGATCGGGGTCGAGCGGCGGTTCGCGCTGACCGGCCGCTGGTCGATCACCGTGGCGTCGTGCTGGGCGACCAGCTCGTGGGCCAGGCTGGACTTGCCGGACCCGGCGACCCCGGTGAACACGGTCAGCACGCCCGTGGGGATCCGTACGGTGAGGTCGCGCAGGTTGTTGCGGGAGGCGCCCGCCACCGTGAGGTGGCCCGTCGCCTGCCTCGGGGCGGTGTTGACGGGCAGCCGCCGGGCCAGGGCGCGGCCGGTGGGCGTGTCCGCCTCCCGCAGCCGGTCGAACGGCCCCTGGAAGACGAGCCGCCCGCCGCCCGCGCCGGCGCCGGGCCCGATCTCGACGACCTGGTCGGCGTGCGCCATGACGGCGGGGTCGTGCTCGACGACGAGCACGGTGTTGCCGCTGTCGCGCAGCCGCTCCAGCAGCTCGATCATGGACTCCACGTCGGTCGGGTGCAGGCCCACGGTCGGCTCGTCGACCACGTACGTCATCTCGGCGAGGCTGGAGCCCAGGTGCTTGACCATCTTGATCCGCTGCGACTCGCCGCCGGACAGCGTCGTGGTCGCCCGGCCGAGCGTGAGGTAGCCGAGCCCGATCGTGACCATCGCCTCCAGCCGTTCCACCAGGGCGGCGACGACGGGCGTGACGCCGGGGGAGTCGATGGTGCGGACCAGGGCGGCGAGCTCGGTGATCTCCATGCGGGACAGCTCGCCGATCGTGCGGCCGAGCACGGTGGCCGTCCTGGCGGCCTTGGCGAGCCGGTCGCCGCCGCACTCGGGGCAGGTCCCGGCGCGGGTGAAGCGCCGGATGGCCTCCTGCTTGCGCTCCGACAGGTTGTCGGAGGTGTGCAGATAGATGCGTTCGAAGCGCTCGACGACGCCCTCGTAGTCCCGGGGCGGCCTGCTGCCTAGCGAGGCCGCGGCCTCGCCGCCGTACAGCAGCGCCTCGCGTTCGGCCGGGGTCCAGTCGCGGAGCGGGGTGTGGGCGTCGAAGGCGCCGATGTCGGCGTACCGGGAGTACCAGTAGCCGCCGTTGCCGAAGCCGGGCAGCAGGATCGCGCCCTCGGCGAGCGACTTGTCCAGGTCGAGGAAGCGGTCGACCGCGCTGACCACGACCTCGCCGAGCCCGGAGCAGGTGGGGCACATGCCGGCGGGCTCGTTGAAGGAGAACCGGTTCGACTCGCCCACGTACGGGCTGCTGAGGCGGGAGAACAGCAGCCGCAGGTACGTCCACGCGTCCGTGATCGTGCCGACCGTCGAGCGGGCGTTGCCGCCGATGCGCCGCTGGTCGATGACGACCACGGGGGTCAGGCCGCCGATGTGCTCGACGTCGGGGCGCGTCCACTTCGGCAGCCGGTTGCGGGCGAACGGCGGGAACGTCTCGTTGAGCTGGTAACCCGCCTCGGCGGCGATCGTGTCGAACACCAGCGACGACTTGCCCGAGCCGGACACGCCCGCGAACACGACCAGCCGGTTGCGCGGGATGTCGACGTCCAGGCCTGCCAGGTTGTTCGTCCGGGCTCCGCGAAGGGTGATGGTGCGCGCTGTCATGCCGTCACGCTACGAGCAGATGTGGCCGGATTCTGACCGCGTCCGATGGCAGGATCGAGGCATGGCGGACGTCACCGAGCGCATGCTGGCCCTGCTGTCGATGCTGCAGACCGGGCGGCCGTTCGGCGGGGAGGAGCTGGCCCGGCGGCTCGGCGTCAGCCCGCGCACGCTGCGCCGCGACGTCGACCGGCTGCGCGGCTACGGCTACCCCGTCGAGACCCAGCCGGGGCCCGGCGGCTACTACCGGCTCGCGGCCGGGCGCACGATGCCGCCGCTCGTCCTCGACGACGACGAGGCGGTGGCCACGCTGCTGGCGCTCGCCTCGCTCGCCGCCGTCGGGGCGGCGGCCGAGGGCGGGATCGACGACGCCGCGACCCGCGCGTACGGCAAGCTGGACCAGTTCCTGCCCGCCCGGCTGCGCCCGCGCGTCGCGGCGGTGCGGGCCAGCCTGGAGACGAGCCCGCAACGCGCGCCGAGCGTGCCCGCCCAGCAGCTCGCGCTGGTCGCCGACGCGATCGCGCGCCGCGAGGTCCTGTCGTTCGCCTACACGGACGCGCGCGGCGGCCGGAGCGAGCGGCGGGTGGAGCCGTACCGGCAGATCCATCACCTGCTGCGCTGGTACGTGCTCGGCTGGGACCTCGGGCGCGGCGACTGGCGGGTGTTCCGCCTCGACCGGGTCACCGGCGCGACCGGCACCGGCGACCGCTACGAGCCGCGCCCGCTGCCCGCCGAGTCGGCCACCGACTACCTGCGGCAGGGGATCAACCGGGACAAGCAGGACGTCAGTGTCCTGGTGGACGCCCCGGCCGCCGCGGTGCTCGACGCGCTGAAGTTCCAGGACGCCGAGGTCCGCGCGCTGGACGACGGGCGGACCGGCGTCAGCCTCGCGCTGGACTCCTGGCAGTGGCTGATCCTCAACCTCGCCTTCCTGGACGCCGACTTCCGGATCACCGCGGGCCCGGAGTTCACCGCGGGCTGCCGCGCCTTCGCCGCCCGGCTCCTGGCCGCGACCGAGCCGGACTAGCCGATCACATGGGGCGGCCGATCACACCAGCCCGGCGGCCAGCAGGAAGATCGCGATCCCGTGGGCGAGCGCGGCGGCGGTGACCCCGTGGCGCACGCGCAGGAACGCGCAGATCAGCCCCTCGTACAGGGTGAAGGCCAGCAGCGGCCAGCCGGCGTCGGTGACCGTCGAGGCGAGGAAGGCGTGGCAGGCGGCGAACAGCAGCGCCGACAGCAGGGCGGCTCGGGTGGCGTCCAATCGCTGTTCGAGCCGTCCCTGGAGGAAGCCGCGGAACAGCACCTCCTCGGCGAGGTTGCCAGCCACGCTGAACAGCAGCAGCACCGGCAGCAGCGCGACCGCGACCACGCCGCCGCGCCCGTCCAGGGGCGTGGTCAGCGACAGCAGCAGCACCGGCGCGGCGGCCAGCACGCCACCGCCCGCGCCCCACGCGACCGTGCCGGGGCCGAAGCGCCCCCAGCGCACCAGCGACCGCAGCCCGGCGTCCAGCCGCAGCACCGCGACCGTCGCCGCCACCGTGCCCAGCCCGAACACCACCAGGACGCCCGCCTGGTCGGTGAAGCGCAGCCACGGGACCGCCCCCGCCGCGCCGATCCGCCAGAACCCGAGCGGCGTCATCGCGTCCCTGATCAGGACGAAGGCGAGCACGAGCGCCATGACGCGCGCGAGCGGGTCGCGCTCGCCGCGCGCCAGCGCGTAACAGCCGCCGATCAGGAGCAGGCCGGGCAGCACCCGGGCGCCGTAGGCGAGGAGTTCGGGCAGCACAGAGGGGGCTCCGTTCACGAGGGGGAGAGCGAGACGCCTTCAATAATGCGAGCTATTCTCAGTTTTCGGTACTCGCATAGGAGGGTCGTGCTCACACCCCGTAAACAGCCGCGCCAGCAGCGCTCCAGGGAGACGGTCGCGGCGATCCTGGAGGCGGCGGCTCAGCTTTTCCAGAGGCACGGCTACGCCGGCGCCACCACGAACAAGATCGCCGAACGCGCCGGGGTGTCCATCGGGTCGCTGTACCAGTACTTCCCGAACAAGGACGCGCTGCTGGTGGCGCTGGCCGAGCACTACCTCGCCGAGAGCGCCGACCGGGTCGCGCAGGTCTTCGCCGGCGCGGAGGGGCGGCGACCGTCCCTGTCCGCCCTGCTCACCGACCTGGTGGAGGGCGTGGCCGCCCTGCACACCGACCGGCCGGACCTGCACCGGCTGCTGTACGACCACGTCCCCCGCACGCCCGGCCTGGTCGCCCGCTTCCGGGACGCCGAGCGCCGGATCGCCCGCGCGCTGGCGGCCGAGCTGCGCCGCCTGGGAGCCGGCGGCCCCGATCCCGAGCTGAACGCGCTGCTGGCCGTCCAGGGCATCGAGGCCCAGCTGCACGGCGCGCTGCTCGACCCGCCGGACGGCCCCGGCCACGTCAGGGCGGTGGTGATGCTGTGGGAGCGTGCGCTCTCGGTACCCCCAGAGGGTATAGGATCCGGGCATGACTCCTGAGCGAAGGCTGCACGAGCATCTGACCCGGTGGCTCGGAGCCTGGCCGCCCGGCGGGCCGCTGGACGTCGTCGCCCATCCCGGCCGCGCGCTGCCCGCGTGGGACGGCGCGATCCATCCCGTGCTCGGGGTCGGCGGTCCCGGCGGGGCCGTGCTCTCGGTGCTGCCCGAGCACGCCGAGGAGGTCGCGAAGCTGCACGCCGACGACCCCGGCGGCTTCGGCCCGCGGGTCCCCGCGCTGCTCGGGCCGCCCGCCCGCGCCTGGTTCACCGCCGTCTACCGCTGGACGGCCCGGCCCGCGCCGCTGCCCGACGCCGGGGTGTGGGTGCCCGCCACCGATCCGGAGGTGCCCGAGTGGCTGCGGCCCTTCGGCGGCGAGGTGCTGGTGGCGCGCGACCCGCGCACGGGCGCGCACCTGGCCGGGGTGGGCGTCAAACGGCACGACGACCACGGGCGCGAGCTGGCCGTGGTGACCGAGCCCCGGGCGCAGGGGCGCGGGCTCGCCCGGCGGCTCGTCGCCCAGGCGGCGCGCCGGGTGCTCGACGAGGGGGCCGTGCCCACGTACATGCACGCGCCGGGCAACCTGGCCTCCGCGGCGGTCGCCGCCGCGGCCGGGTTCCCCGACCTGGGCTGGACGGCCTTCGGCGTCAGCGCCGCCCGGTAGAGACGGCGACAGCCCCCCGTCCCGGAGGACGAGGGGCTGTCTTCACGTTCTGCGGATCAGAGAACGGTCACGCCGACGGCCTGGGGGCCCTTGGCGCCCTGGCTGATGTCGAACTCGACGCGCTGGTTCTCCTCCAGGCTGCGGAAGCCGCCCGACTGGATCTCGGAGAAGTGGACGAACACGTCCGCGCCGCCGCCGTCGACGGCGATGAAGCCGAAGCCCTTGTCAGCGTTGAACCACTTCACAGTGCCCTGTGCCATTGCGATGTCTCCTCGTCAGAGATGGGTGACCCGCGGGATCGCGGATCGCCGGCCGGGGTTGTCTTCGCTGCGACCGCACCATCTCTCAGGAAACAGCCGCCCGCCCGAAGGCGTGCGGGGCAAACCACATACACGGAACTGACCCGGCTGTTCTGTACAACGGCGGCGGCTCGCCGGTCATTCCCGGGCCGCATCCGATCAGCTGGACAGGGGGAGGGTCACGGTGACGAGGAGGCCGCCGTCCGGCTTGGAGACGGCCCGCACGTGGCCGCCGTGGGCGGCGGTGATGGCGGCGACGATCGACAGCCCGAGCCCCGCGCCGCCCGCCGAGCCGGTCCGGTCCGGGTCCAGCCTGCGGAACGGCTCGAACAGCTCGCCGACCCGGCCCGGCGGGACGTGCGGGCCGGTGTTGCCGACGGCCAGCCCGGCGGCCGGGGACAGCTCGACCAGGACGCGCCCGCCCCGATGGTTGTGCCGGACGGCGTTCTCCACCAGGTTGGCCACCAGCCGGGTGAGCATCACCTCGTCGCCCGCCACGACGACCGGGCGGCCGGTGACGGAGACGGCGACCGTGACGTCCTTGTCCCGCGCCGCCGGCGACTGCTCCGCGACCACCTGCTCGACCACGGCCGCCAGGTCGACCGGCGCGGGCGCGTCGAGGCCGCGCTCGCCCTGGGCCAGCACGAGCAGGCCGTCGATGAGCCGCTCGGACCGCTCGGTGTTGCGCAGCAGCTCGGCCCGGATCCAGGCCAGCCGTTCCGGCGAGGGGTCGGCCAGGCCGACCTCGACGGCGGTGCGCTGGATGGCGAGCGGCGTGCGCAGCTCGTGCGAGGCGTTGGCGACGAACCGGCGCTGCCCGGCCACCGCGCGCTCCAGCCGGTCGAGCATGGCGTCGAAGGTGTCGGCCAGCTCCTTGAGCTCGTCCTGCGGCCCGGTCAGCGCGATGCGCTCGTGCAGCGTCGACAGCGACAGCCTGCGGGCGGTGGCGGTGATGCGGTGCAGCGGGCGCAGCAGCCGCCCGGTGAGCCACCAGCACACCGCGAACGCCAGCAGCGCGATCGCCACGAACGTGACGAGCGTGATGACCCGCTGGGAGTCCACCAGCTCCTGTTCGAGCTCGTCCGCCCGGACGAACGTCTCCACCCCGGGCGGGAGCAGGCAGGGGGCGCCCGGCTCGCACGGCCCTTCGGCCTTCCGCCGGACCGCCACGTCCTGGAGGTTCCTGCCGACGGCGTCCCCCTGGAGCCGCTGCGCCACCACCAGCGCCCCCAGCGTGATGGCCGTGAAGATCCCGCCGTAGAGCAGCGTCATCCGGGCCCGCACCGAGAGGCGGCCCAGCGGCCGGATCCGCCGCGGTCTCACAAGCGGTACCCGGCGCCCGGCACGGTGACGATGACCGGCGGCAGGCCCAGCTTGGCGCGCAGCTTGCTCACCGTCACCTTCACGACCGTGGTGAACGGGTCCGTCTGCTCGTCCCAGGCGCGTTCCAGCAGCTCCTCGGCGCTGACGGCGGTGCCGCGCGCCCGCAGCAGCACCTCCAGCACCCCGTACTCCTTGCGCGACAGCGCCAGCGGGCGGCCGTCGCGGAACGCCTCACGGGCGCCGGTGTCCAGGGTGATGCCGGCGTGCTCCAGCACCGGCGGCAGCGGCGGCCCGGACCGCCGGGCGAGCGCGCCGACCCGGGCCGCCAGCTCGTCGAAGGCGAACGGCTTGGGCAGGTAGTCGTCGGCGCCCAGGTTCAGTCCGGCGACGCGGTCGTGCACCGTGCCCGAGGCGGTCAGCATGAGGATGCGCACCGGGTCGCCGCGCTGGGCCAGCTCCTGGCAGATGTCGTCACCGTGCCGCCGGGGCAGGTCGCGGTCCAG
This sequence comes from Nonomuraea sp. NPDC003214, assembly GCF_053590035.1. Classification (NCBI taxonomy): domain Bacteria; kingdom Bacillati; phylum Actinomycetota; class Actinomycetes; order Streptosporangiales; family Streptosporangiaceae; genus Nonomuraea; species Nonomuraea sp. NPDC003214. Next base: position 501,653 of record NZ_JBSFSX010000005.1, read on the forward strand.
GACCAGCACGTCGTAGGCGCCGGCCGAGAGCCGCTCCAGCGCGTCCGCGCCGTCGTAGGCGACGTCGACCGTCATCGCCCGCCCGCGCAGCCCCTCGGCCACGAGATCCGCCAGGACCCGCTCGTCCTCGGCCACCAGAATTCGCATGGTGGCATTCCCGCAGATCGGGGGTAAGAGCGCGGTTAACGCTCAGGCGAGCTGGCGGGCCTCCGTGCGCGCCGCCATCCGCCGCTCGAACCAGATCGAGGTGAACGGGGGCACCGCGCACGCCAGGCCGAGCACGATCGTGCCCCGGCTCCAGCCCGCCTCCCGCGCCGACAGGATCACGCCGAGCCCGTACAGCACGAACAGCGCGCCGTGGATCGGCCCGAACACCTTCACGCCGAGCTCGCCGGTCTCGGTCACGTACTTGAAGAACATCCCGACGAGCAGCCCGGCCCACGAGCACGCCTCGGCCACCGCCACGATCCGGAACCAGCGCAGCACGCCCCCACCACTTTCATCCGATTTTCGCGCTCACTCTACAGCCTGTAGAGGACGGCGGGCACGGTCACTCCGCCGCGGGGGCGTCACCGCCCGGGAGCGCCGTCAGGGCCCGGGACGAAGGCCGGCGGTCTGGATGGCGCGGCTGATGTCGGTCGGCGTGAGCAGGCCGATCAGCCGGCCCGACGGGTCCAGCACCACGGCCCGCCCGTCGGCGCAGCCGTCCATCCGCGACAGCAGGCCGGTCAGCGGCTCGTCCGCGCGGGCGCTCGGCACGTCCCCGGCGGGACAGGCGATGTCGCTCAGCCGGGTCGTCTCCCGCGCGGCGGGCGGCACGTCCCGGATGCGGTTGAGCGTCACCAGGCCGAGGAAGGCGCCGCGTTCGTCGGTGAGTGGGTACGTGGACAGGCGGCTCGTCATGACCAGGCGCTCGATCAGCCCCGCGACGGTCTCGTCAGGACGGGCGGCCACGGGCGGCCCGGTCATCACGTCGCCGACGCGGACGCCGCCCAGCGCCGAGGACACCTGGGTCTGCCGCTCCTCCGCACCGGCGGCGTTGACCAGGAACAGGCCGATCAGCGCCAGCCACAGCCCCTGGAAGCCGAGGCCGGTGACGACCTGGAAGAGCCCGAGCGCGACGAGCGCGTACCCGAACACCCGGCCCGCGCGGGCGGCGGTGACCGCGGCGCGCGTCCGGTCGCCCGAGCGCGCCCACAGCGCGGCGCGCAGCACCCGGCCGCCGTCCAGCGGCGCGGCCGGGATCAGGTTGAACACGGCCAGGAGGACGTTCAGCCCGGCCAGGTAGAGGAAGACGCCCGCCGCCAGGGGCGCGCCGGACAGCAGCATCGCCACCGCGCCGCAGACGATCCCGCAGGCCAGGCTGGTCAGCGGCCCCACCACGGCGATCTTCAGGTCGGCGCCTGGGGTACGGGGCTCGCCGCGCAGCTCGGCCACGCCGCCGAGCAGCCACAGCGTGATCCTCGGCACCTCGATGCCGTGACGCTGGGCCACCAGCGCGTGCGCGAGCTCGTGCGCCAGCAGCGACGCCAGGAACAGCACCGCCGCCGCCACCGCCGCCAGCAGGTAGAGCGCCGTGGCCCGGCCCGGGAACAGCGCGGGGAAGCTCCCGAAGGCCAGGCCCACGACCAGGATCGCGACGATGAACAGCACGCTGACGTTCAGCCCGACGGCGACGCCGCCGATGCGGCCCAGCGAGATCGACGAGCGCATCCGGCCTCCCAGGTCCTCACCCGTCCGGTACCCCGGTGGACGGGCGGAAACCTCAGGTCAGCCGGTGTGCGCGAGATCCAGGAACAGGGCGGCCGACCAGCCGAAGCCGCTGGTCGCCCGGCCCGCGCGGCGGCCGGTGCGCGGGTTCCAGTACTCGTACAGCCCGCCGCCGTCGCGGACCATCGCCAGCGTCCGCTCCCGCAGCTCGGCGGCCGTGTCCGGGTAGCCGGAGCGGCGCAGCCCCTCGATCAGCAGGTAGTTGACGTTCAGCCACACCGGGCCGCGCCACATCGCGTCCGGGTCGAACCGCGGGTCGTCGAACGCCACGGTCGGCACCGGCCGCTCGCCCCAGAACGACGGCGACGTCAGGTCCGCCACCAGCCGGTCCGCGACCTGCCGGGGGAGCCTGCCGGTGAGCAGCGGCATGAACTCCAGCGGCGTCCGCACGTCCGCCTCGCCCCCGCCCACCCGGGTGACGAAGCGGCGGCCGTTCCACCGGCGCTCGACCATGCGGTCCACCAGCGCCTGCGCCCTCTCCCGCCACGGGCCCGGGTCACGGCCGAGCACGGCGGCGATGTCGCCGAGCCGGTCGTACTGGAGCGCCAGGTAGGAGTTCAGGTCCGGCGGCTCGGCGCGCGGGCCGTGGTCCCAGATCGGGCTGTCGTCGAGGCCGGAGGAGTACGGGTGCAGGTACTCGGCCAGGCCGTCGCTGTCGGGGTCCGAACGGGTGAACCACCACTCCTGGGAGCGGGCGAGCGACTCGAACACCTCCGCCAGGAAGGCGGGGTCGGGGTCGGCCTCGTGGATCTTCCACACGGCCCAGGCGGTGAGCGGCGGCTTGGTGACCGGGACGACCGTGGGGTCCGGCGGGCCGCCGACGTGCTGGGCGAGCCTGGCCAGGTCGGAGCGGGGCAAGTCGGTGGTCTCGGCCAGCACGCCGTGGTCGTGCACCACGTCGGGGATCAGGCCGTCGGGGCGCTGGTTGTCGAGCAGGATGCGGATCTGCTCCCTGGCCAGGGCGGGGTCGGCGTGGCGGAGGGCGATGGCGTGGAAGTACGCATCCCAGTTCCATAAGCCGACATATCCGTACTTGGAGGGGATGAGGGATTCCCGGCCCCGGATCGGCACCAGGTTCACCGCCAGCGTCCACCACGCCTGCTCGGCCCGTTCCCGCAGGCCGGGCGGCACGGCGGGCATCCGGTCGAACCACGCCCGCCACCGCGCCCCGGCCGCCGCCACCACCGCCCCGCCATCCAACCCCGGCCCCTCGGGGAAGGCCCCTTCCGGGGAGGTCCCCTCCGGGGTGGAACCGTCCGGGGTGGAACCGTCCGGGGTGGAGCCGCTCGGGGTGGAGCCGCTCGGGGTGGAGCCGTCCGGGGTGGGGCCGTCCGGGGAGGAACCGCCTGGGGTGGGGGCGTCCGGGGTGGTGAGGGGGAGGACTCCGTCGATGGGGGCCTCGCCGCCGTCCCACACGGCGCGGGCGTCGCGGCCGGTGAGGACGAGCGTGTCCGGCCCGGCGAACGCCATCGTCACCCCGCCCGCGAACTCCACCCGGTCCGGCAGCGCGCGCCGTACCGGAAGCTCCCGATCGCCCGACAGGACCCGCAGCCCCGTCAGGACGGTCGCGTCGGCGAGCCGCGTCTCGTACAGCGCCCTGGCGATCCACAAGGACCCGTTGTCGGCCGCCATCACGAGCAGCCGGGAGCCCCGGTCGGTGAACGGGCGCTCGCGCAGATCCAGCATCAGCGGCCTCCCAGCCCGGACGCGGCCATCGAGTTGATGATCCTGCGCTGCCCGAACAGGAAGGCGATCAGCGTGGGCACCACCGCGATCGCGGAGGCGGCCAGGATCAGCCCGTAGTCCACGGCCATGCGCTGGCCGGAGAACTGGCTCAGCAGCAGCGGCACCGTGGCCAGCTCGGGGGAGTTCAGGAAGATCAGGGGGAAGAAGAACGAGTTCCAGGACGCCAGGAAGGCGATGATGCCGAGCGCGCCCAGGCCCGGCCGGATGTTCGGCAGCACCACGTTCCAGAAGCACCGCCAGCGCCCGGCGCCGTCGATCCTGGCGGCCTCCTCCAGTTCCACCGGGACGGCCCGGATGAACTGGCGCAGGAGGAAGACCGCGAACGGGTTCGCGACGGTGGGCACGATGAGCGACAGGTGGGAGTCGATCCACCCCAGCTCGGCCAGCATCAGGTAGAGCGGCACGACCGTCACCTGCGAGGGCACCATCTGGGTGGCCAGGAACACCACGAACAGCACCTCGGACCCGCGGAAGCGGATCCGGGCGAAGGCGTAGGCGGCCATGGCGGAGGTGAGCAGCGTCAGCGTGACGTTGATCGCGGCGATGTAGAAGCTGTTCCAGTACGCGAGGCCGAACGGCATGGCGCCGAGCGCGTCGGGATAGTTGGCCCAGCGCCACGGGTCGGGCAGCCAGGCCAGCGGGTCGTTCAGCATCTGGCGGACGCCCTTGAACGACGTCAGCAGCATCCAGACGAACGGGAACAGCATCGCCAGGCCGCCGACGGCGAGCGCGGCGTGCAGGGCTATCTGCCGGGGTCGCATGCGGGCCCCCTCACGAGTCGTAGTGGACGAGGCGCTTCTGCGCCGCGAACTGGACGAGGGTCACGAGCAGCGTCAGCACCAGCAGGATCAGCGCGGCGGCACTGCTCAGCCCGAACTGGAAGTCGCGGAAGCCCAGCTCGTACACCTGGTAGACGATGGTCCGCGCGCCGTCGTTGTCCTGGGGGTTGACCAGCACGTAGATCTGGTCGAACGCTTGGAACGAGCTGATCACGGCGACCACGGTGGAGAAGAAGATCGTCGGCGAGAGCAGCGGCAGCGTGACGGAGCGGAAGATCCGCACGGGGCCGGCGCCGTCCATGCGGGCGGCCTCGACGATCTGCGGCGGGATGGTCTGCAGCCCGGCCAGGAAGATCACCACGTTGAGGCCGAGCGACGACCAGATCGTCACCGCCGCGATGGCGACGATCACCCAGTCCGGATCGCCCAGCCAGTCGGGGGCGGTGATGCCGAACCACTGCTCCAGGCTCGTGTTGAGCACGCCGAACTCGTCGCCCGCGAGGATGATCTGCCACATCAGCGCGACGGCGACCGAGCTGGTGACCACCGGCAGGAAGTACAGCACCCGGTAGAAGCCGCTGCCCCGGACGTTGTTGAGCGCGACGGCGATCAGCAGCGCCAGGGCGAGCCCGGCGGGCACGGTGAGCAGCGCGAGCTTGACGGTGTTCCACACCGCGCGGCCGAACTGCGGGTCGGTGAGCACGGCGGCGAAGTTGGCCAGCCCCGCCCACTCCTTCTGGCCGAGTCCGTCCCAGTGCATGAACGCCAGCACCACGGCGAAGCACAGCGGCCCGACCAGGAACACGACCAGCGCGCTGACCTGCGGCGCCAGGAAGAACGCGGCCCACCAGCCGTCACGGTGGCGCACCCGGCCGGCGCGAGTCCCTGGGCGGGCGCTCCCGGTGCGGGGCCCGGTCCGGGCCCCGGTGTCGAGCGCCACGGCTAGCCCAGCTTGCTCTCGACGAGCGAGCCCAGCTCGGTCATGCCCTGGTCGAAGGGCACCTTGCCGGTCCACACCTTCATCAGGTGCTCGTTGATCGCGGCGGTGAGACCGGGCACGGCCACCTCCTCGGGGTAGTTCGCGAACCCGGTGTCACGCACGTCGAGGAACGTCTGCGCGTGCGCCGGGTAGCCGTCGGCCAGCACGATCTGCTCGGCGCCCTTGATCGACGGCACCGCGCCGCCGCTCTTGAGCCGGATGAGCTGGCCCTCCTTGCTGACGAACTCCGTCAGGAACGTGAACGCCTCCTCCGGCAGCTTCGTCTCCTTGTTGATCGACAGGTAGGAGGCGGCGACGGCGCCCGGCATCGGCTTGCCGTCGGGCGAGGGGAACGGCACGATGTCGTAGTCGGCCAGCTCGCCGCCCTTCTTCAGCGAGTCGATCATCCACCGGCCGCCGGCGTAGAAGCCCACCTTGTGCTTGAGGAACTGCGTGCTCGCGCCGTTGCTGGCGGGCAGCAGGTCGGCGCTGAGGAACGTCTTGTCCTGGTAGCCCTTGGCCAGCGTGCGCAGCGCCTCCACGGACTTGGCGTCGGTGGCGGCGACGAACTTACCGCCGTCCCACACCTTCCCGCCGAAGCCGTTGATCATCGAGTACGTGGAGCCGTACCAGTTCCAGAAGATGGAGCCGGCCTTCCCCGCGGCCTTGAGCTTGGCGTTCATGGCCAGGTACGTGTCCATCGTCCACTGGCCGGCCTCGTGCAGGGCGGCGGGGTCCTCGGCGATGCCGGCGTCCTTGAGCGCCTTCTTGTCGTACCAGAGCACCTCGGGGTTGGTGTCGTTGGGGACGCCGTAGATCTGGCCGTCCTTCTTCGCGCCGCCGTACACGCCCTCGAAGAAGTCGTCCGGGCGGCTCTTGGAGGAGGGCCCGGCGAGCTTGTCGTTGAGCGGGGAGAGCACGCCCGCGGCGACGAACTTGCCGACGTTGTCGTCGCCGACGAAGAACACGTCGGGCGCGGTCTTGCTGGTGAGCTGGGTGAGCAGCTTGGGGTGGTAGTCCTCGTACTTGGCGACCGACTCCAGCTTGAGCCGGATGTTCGGGTGGCGCTTCTGGAAGTCCTGGGTGAACGCCTCGTACAGCTTCAGGTCCTCGGCCGATCCCCAGGTGGACCAGCGGACGGTGACAGGGCCGTCGCCGGTGCCGGGGACGTTCCCGCCGCCGCTGCCGCTGCACGCGGTGGTCGCGAGGGCGAGCACGCCCAGGATTGCGAGGGCACGCCTCATGGTGGACTCCTTCGGGGGGTTGTGCGTGGGGGGTGGGGAGGTCAGGCGAGCCCGCCGCCGTCGACGACGAGGGCGGACCCGGTGACGTAGCTGGCGGCGTCGCTCGCCAGGAAGAGCACGGCCTGGGCGATCTCGTCGGGGCTGCCGGCGCGGCCCATCGGCCGGTCGGCGGCGTCGGCGTGGAAGGCCGTCCAGTCCTCGCCGAGCTGGCGCGCCTCGTCGCGCAGCATCGGCGTGTCGGTGTCGCCCGGGTTGACGGAGTTGACGCGGATGCCGGCCGCGGCGTGGTCGATGGCCAGGGCGCGGGTCATGTTCACCACGGCGGCCTTGGAGGCGCAGTAGGAGATGGCGTTGCCGCCGCCCTTGAGCCCCCACCCGGAGCCGGTGTTCACGATGGAGCCGCCGCCGGTCATCGCCGGGACGGCGTGCTTGCACATGAGGAAGACGGACCTGACGTTGACCGCCATGACCCGGTCCCACTCCTCCACGTCGAGGTCGAGCGCCGTGGTGCGGCGGATGATCCCGGCGTTGTTGAACAGCACGTGCAGGCCGCCGAACGTGTCGACGGCCGTGCGGACGACCTCGCGGCAGTCGTCGGAGGCCGACACGTCGGCGCGCACCGCCACGGCGGCGCCGCCCGCCTCCTCGATCGCCGCCGCCGTCGCCTCCGCGCCGGGCCCGTCGATGTCGGCCACCACCACGCGGGCGCCCTCGCGGGCGAACAGCAGGGCCGTGGCGCGGCCGATGCCGGACGCGCCGCCCGTGACGATCGCGACCTTGCCGTCGAGCGTGTTCATCCGTCGTACTCCTCACTTGCCGCGCTGAGGCGGTAGATCGTGCTCTCGCGGTGCCCGGTGATCACCCGGACGTGCCCGCTCAGTGTTCTGTCGAGGTCCTCGTCGCCGCTGTCGGCGAGCAGGGGGCGGCCGTTCAGCGCGGCGAGCTTGGGCTGGGTGGCCAGGACGAGCAGCGTGGCCCCGGAGGCCCTGAGCACCCGGGGCGAGATCTGCTGGTTGCCCCGGCCCAGGACGAATCCCTGCCCGCCGATCACCGACAGCACCACCACCGTCTTCCCCGGCCTGACCAGGCCGAACAGCTCGGCTTCCGGCACGTCGGCGGCGATCAGCCGGCCGTCGCCGACCACGTCCACGCCGAGCAGCGTCGTGGTCAGCCCCAGCTCGTCGCCGACCGCCCGGGTGGTGGCGCCGGGGCCGAGGACGTACCGGACGCCGGGTCGCATCCGGGACACGACCTCGCGGGCGATCGCGCCGACCGTGGCCGGGGGAGTGCCGGAGGAGCCGGTCTTGCGGCCGGAGAAGGCGGTGCGGGCCCGCGGGACGCGGACGGTCCCGTACAGGCGGGGGCCGACCAGGCCGCGCCGGTAGCCGTCCTCGTCCAGGTCGACGACCTCGGCCTCGGCGGTGGGGCCGGGCCGGAACCCGGCCGCCACCAGGCCCGCCGTGGCGGGGCTGACGGCGAAGCAGCCCGAGTAGACCTTGACCCCGGCGGGCACGCCGAGCACGGGCGGCGCCTGGTCGCCCAGCTCGCGCAGCGCGTCCAGCACGTCCCTGGCGGTGCCGTCGCCGCCCGCGAACAGCAGCAGGTCCACCCCGGCCAGCGCCGCCACGGCCCGCCGCGTGTCCTCCGCCGTGGTCACGGCCGGGGCGTCCGCGCCGCCGGGCCGGACGAGGGCGCAGGCGCCGCCGGCGGCGCGGACGGCGTGCTCGCCCATCGGGCCCGGCACCGTGACCAGGCGGGCCCCCGGGCGGCGGGCCAGCAGGGCGCGCACGGCCCGCGCCGCCCGCTCGGCCGCCCTGGGCACCGCGCCCCTGGCCAGGGCCGCGCGCTGCGCCGCGGCGCCGTCGCTGCCCTTGAGCCCGGCCGCGCCGCCCAGCCCGGCGACCGGGTTGACGACCAGCCCGATCGCCGGCTGCCCGGTCATGCCAGGTGCTTGCGCACGTAGGCGCGCCAGGTGGGCGCCCACTCCGCGGGGTCGTCGAGCGACGTCATGTCGATCTTGTGGACGGTCTGGTTGTACGGGGCCTCCTTGACGAAGGCCGGGTCGCTGCGGGCCTCGGACGCCACGTGCGCCAGGATGGCCGCGTACTCGTCGAGGTCCTCCTTGGAGTACGACTCGGTCGGCTCCAGCGTGAACGGCTCGGGCACCACGTACGGGTGGTGGCTCGTCCAGTAGTGCACGCCGAAGTCGGCGGCCCGCACGCCGATCTCCTCGGAGTGCACCCCGGTCTCCTCGGTGAGCTCCTGCCACGAGTAGCGCACCTGCTCGACCCGCCGCCGCCCCCAGGGCGCCGAAGCGCCGGGAATGTCGAGGATGCGGTGCATGAGGTAGTTGTTGTTGAGCACCGCCGTCTCGGCCACCTGCCGCAGCCCCTCGGCGCCCAGCGCCATGATCCACGCGTACGCGCGGACGATGTTCGGGGTGACGCCCAGGAACGGCCGCACCTTCCCGATCGACGCGGCCGGCGTCTCCAGCCGGTACGTCTCGCCGTCGAAGCCGACGACCGGGCCGGGCAGGAACGGCGCCAGCTCCTCGGAGACGCCGCACGCCCCCGCCGCCGGCCCGCCGCATGCGTGCGGCGTGGAGAACGTCTTGTGCAGGTTGAAGTGGCACAGGTCGAACCCGGCGTCACGGGCCCGGGTGATGCCCAGGATGCCGTTGGCGTTCGCCTGGTCGTAGCAGGCCAGCCCGCCCGCCTCGTGCACCAGGTCGACGAACTCCTGGATGCGCGGGTTGAAGATGCCCGTGTCCTCCGGGTTCGTGATCATCAGGGCGGCGGTGCGCGGGCCGACGGCCGCGCGCAGCGCCTCGATGTCCGGCAGCCCCTCGGCGTCCGGCATCAGCGTGATCACCTCGTACCCGGCGGTCTTGGCGCAGGCCGCGTTCGACGGGTGCGAGAACATCGTGGTGATGACCTGGTCGCGGTGGCTCTCGCCGCGCGAGGCGTGGTAGGCGCGGATCATCGCGATGTTGGCGTAGATGGCCGCCGACCCCGACCCCGGCTGCAGCGAGACCCGGGCCATCCCGGAGATCTCCGCCAGCATCCGCTCCAGCCGCCAGTAGAGCTCCAGCACGCCCTGCACGGTCTCCTCGGGCTGCAGCGGGTGCAGCTCCGCCACCATCCCGGCGAAGCGGTCGTTGACCTTCGGGCTGTACTTCATCGTGCAGGTGCCCTGGCCGACGTCGATGTTGAGGTCCACGCCCAGGTTCTCCTGCGACAGCCGCAGGTAGTGGCGCAGCACGTGCAGCTGCGACATCTCGGGCAGCTTCGGCGGCTCCGCCCGGCGCACCCCGTCGGGCAGCTCGACGGCCGGGGCGCCCGGCTCGGGCACGGCGACGCCGCGGCGGCCCGGCGACGACAGCTCGAAGATGATCGGCTCGTCCCATCGCGCCTGGTGGAAGCGGCGCAGCGGCGGCTTGGGGGCGACGGGGAGCTTGGCGAAGGACTCCGCGGGGTTCACAGCGTCTCCTGTACGGCTGCGGCGAGCCGGTCGATGTCGGCGATGGAGTGGCGTTCGGTCACGCAGACCAGGACGGTGGTGCCGTCGAGCGGGACGCCGCCGTAGATGCCGCGCTCGCGCAGCCCGGCGAGCAGGGCCGCGCTGGAGGGCACCTCGACGGCGAACTCGCGGAAGTGGACGGCCCCGGGGTGCAGCACGGTGACGTGCCGGGCCAGCGCGTCCATGGCGTAGCGGGTGCGGGCCAGGACGGTCTCGCCGACCTCCCGCATGCCCTGCGGGCCCATCAGCGCCAGGTAGACGCCGGCCGTGATGCCCCAGAGCGCGGCGGCGGTGCCCACCCACTCCTTGCCGTCCTCGCGGTGGGCGAAGGAGGTGCGGTCGTAGAAGACGTCGCCGAACCCGTACTCGCCCGGCACCTTGGTCGGCGCGATGCCGAACAGCCGCGACGGGAACTCCGCCACCAGCGGCTCGTGGTCGTGGGTGGCGATGTAGCCGGCGTGGCCGCCGCCGTAGTTCTGGTGGATGCCCAGCGACTGGATGTCGCCGCAGACGATGTCGGCCCCGTACGAGGCGGGCGGCGCCAGCACGCCGAGCGAGATCGGGTCGGCGCCCACCACGAGCAGCGCGCCGTGGGCGTGCGCCAGGTCGGCGAGCTCGCGCCCGCGCGTCTCGACGACGCCGTAGACGTTCGGCGTCTCCAGGTAGATCGCCGCGTACGAGCCGTCGAGGCCGGGCACCGCGATCTCGCCGTCGCGGCCGACCGGGGCGAGCGTCACCTCGACGTCCGGGGCGAGGAAGTCACGCAGCTTGCTCAGCTTGTCGGCGCTGATCGCGGCGCTGACCAGCACCTTCGACCGCCCGGTGTAGCGGCAGGCCATGCGCAGCGCGGTGCCCGCCGCCTGGAAGCCGTCGTAGGTGGGGACGTTGACGACGTCCATCTCCAGCAGCTCGCCCATCATGCTGACGTACTCGAACAGCGCCTGGAAGCGGCCGTGGTCCTCGTACGGCTCGCCCGCGTACGCGGTCAGGAACTCGCTCCTGGAGTTGACCTCGTCGCACACCGCGGGCACGTAGTGCGGGTAGCAGCCGTGGCCGAGGAAGCTCAGCGCCCGGTCCGTCCCGGTGTCGCGGCCGAGCAGGCCCTCCATGTGACGGACCAGGTCCTGCTCGGCGACGAACGGCGCGGGCAGGTCGAGCGGCCGGTTCAGGCGCAGCTCGGCGGGGATGTCGGCGTAGAACTCCTCGACGCTCGCCGCGCCGATCGCGGCGAGCATCTCGGCCCGCACGCCGGGTTCGGCGTTCGGGATGTACGGGTGCGTCACGTGTCTCCTTCGATCCTGAGCACTACGGCGTCGCGCGGCGCGAGCTCGATCTCGCCGCGCATGCGGGTCCGGGTCAGCAGGTCCGTGCCGGGCTCCGGCAGCGTGACCCGTCGCGGGGTGGTCGTGTGGTTGAGCAGGAACAGGTGGCGTTCGCGCCGGACGGCCTCGACGCCCGGCGGCACGTCGATCGACGCCACGCCCGGCAGGACGCGGCCGAGCACCGGCGTCACGTCGTCGAGCAGGCAGCTCACGTACGTGACCGAGCCCTTCCTGACGACGGCGGGCAGCCCGTCCAGGTCGCCGCCCTCGTAGCGGGCCAGGACCTCGGCGCCGTCGCGCGGGCGCAGCCACTCCGCCCAGGTGCGGGCCTGGCCCGTGCCGCCGTCCGCGTGGCGCACCCGCTGGGTGACGCCGTCGGGCAGCGGCCAGAACTCCTCGACGTCCACGCCGAGCAGGTCGCGCAGCGGGCCGGGCGGGCCGCCGGGGTGCACCTGGTCGGCCTCGTCGACCACGCCGCTGAACGGGCCCACGACCAGCTCGCCGGTGACCGTCGCGAGCGCCTTGGCCTGCTCGTCCGTGCACAGGTAGAGGTTCGGCACGATGACGGCGCGGTAGCCCGACAGGTCGCGGCCCGGCGGGACCAGGTCCACGGCGACGCCCCGGGCGTGCAGCGGCCGGTACCACGACAGCAGCAGCTCCTTGAGCCTGAGCCGGGCCGACGGCATCGACTCCGGCGCCTCCAGGCCCCACCAGCTGTCCCAGCCGAGCACGAGCGCCACCTCGGCGGGTGTGCCGGTGCCCGCGACCTCGGCCAGCCGCCGCAGGTCCGCGCCGAGCGCCAGCGTGTCGCGCCAGCCCCGGGTGCCGGTGCCGCCGTGGGGGAGGAGGGCCGAGTGGAACTTCTCCGGGCCGTAGCGGGCCTGGCGCCACTGGAAGAACATCACGCCGTCGGCGCCGTGCGCGACCGCCTGAAGGCTGTGCAGCCGCATCATGCCGGGCGGTTTGGGGACGTTCACCTCGCGCCAGGACACCGCCGACGGCGCCGACTCCAGCAGCAGCCACGGCCGGCCCTTGAGCGAGCGCATCAGGTCGTAGCTGAGCGCCACCGCCACGTGCGAGTCGGGGTCGGCCGGGTCGGGGTAGGCGTCGTCGCTCACCAGGTCCTCGGCCTCGGCCCACTTCCAGTAGTCGAGGCCGTGCAGGATGCTCATGAAGTTCGTGGTGACGGGGACGCCGGGGGTGCGCTCGCGCAGCACGTCGCGCTCCGCCGTGAACAGCTCCAGCAGCGCGTCGCTGCAGAACCGCCGCCAGTCGAGCAGCTGGGCCGGGTTGACCGGGCCGGGCGCCTGGCGCGGCGGCTCCACCTGGTCGATCGCGGTGTAGTGCTGGCCCCAGCAGGAGGTGCCCCAGGCCGCGTTGAGCCCGCCGACGTCGCCGTAGCGCTCGCGCAGCCAGGCGCGGAAGTGGCGGGCGGACTCGGGGCAGAAGCATTCGAGCGTGTGGTCGGCGTACTCGTTGCCGACATGCCACATCGCCAGCGCCGGGTGGTCGCCGTAGCGCTCCGCCATCGCCGCCGCCAGCCGTACGGCGTGCTCGCGGAAGACCGGCGAGCTGGGGCAGTAGCCCTGGCGGGAGCCGAACTCCAGCCGCACGCCCCGCGCGTCGACGGGCATGACCTCGGGGTGCTCGCGCACCAGCCACGGCGGCGGGGTCGCGGTGGCGGTCGCCAGGTCGGCGGCCACGCCGTGCTCGTGCAGCAGGCCGAGCACCCGGTCCAGCCAGCCGAAGTCGTACGATCCCCGGCTCGGCTCCAGGCGTGACCAGGAGAACACGGCGACGGTCGCCATGGTGACCCCGGCCTCGGCCATGAGCCGCACGTCCTCGGCCCAGACCTCCTCCGGCCACTGCTCAGGGTTGTAGTCGCCGCCGAACAGCAGCCCCGGCACTCGGGTCAGCCCCACTCCCGGCCTCCTTCCTGGGTCGTTCCAAAGCCATGTGATATTTTGTATTCAGAATTCATAGTGCAGCATTTTGTATCACGTCAAGAGGTAGAATCGGCCTCGCCACTAATCCCCGAAGGAGCGCCATGCCCATCGAGCGGCGACCGCTGCGCGAGCAGATCAGGGAAGAGCTGCTTGCCAGGATCGACCGCGGCGACTTCGTCGCCGGCACCGACATCAACGAGGCCGCTCTGGCCGGCGAGCTGGGAGTGAGCCGCACCCCGCTCCGCGAGGCCCTGATCACCCTCGCCGGCGAGGGAGTCCTGGAGAGCAACCAGGGCCGCGGCTTCCGCTTCGCGCCGGTCAGCCGCAAGGAGTTCCGGGAGCTGTGCGAGATCCTCGCCGCCCTGGAGGTGCTGGCCCTCGACTCGTCAGACCCGGCCCACCTGCGCCGCGTCGCGCCCGAGCTGCTCAGGCTGGCCCGCGAGTTCCCCGACCGGGTGGCCGAGCAGCAGGTCATAGAGCGTCACGACGACGAGTGGCACGACCTGCTGCTCAGCGGCTGCCGCAACGAACGCCTGCTGGACCTCATCACCAGCGTCAAGGCCGGGCTGCGGCGCTACGCCCACGTGCTGGCCGGTGACGAGACGCCCCTGGAGCGCGAGGCCGCCGAGCACCGCCGGGTGGCCGAGCTGCTGCTGGCCGGCGACCACGACCAGGCCGCCCAGGCACTGCGGGACAACTGGGTCAACGGGATGGAGCGCATGGTGTCCCGCATCCCCTCAACCGGCTGACCCGCCGGGGGTCTCGGACAGCAGGGACGCGAGGAAGTCGTCCAGCATGGCGGTCTGGGTGTCCGGCGGGAAGCGCTCGGCGTCGAAGAGGGCCTGCACGACGAGGCCGTGGACGAACGCGACCGCCGTGGCCGCCAGCCGGTCGAGGTCGGCCTCCGGGGGCAGCTCGCCGAGACGGCGCGCGGCCTCCAGGTGCGGGCGGATCGCCGCCCGCATGCGGACGTAGCGGCCGGCCTGGTCGGCGCGCAGCCCGTCGTCGGCCAGGGCCAGGTCCCAGGAGCTGACCCAGACGCGGTTGCGGGCGGCGTCGTCAGGCGTGAGCGGCAGGACGTCCAGCAGCACGGCCCGCAGCGCGGCGGCGCCCTCGGCCGGACGCGGGCGGCGCGGGCGCGCGGAGGTGTGCTGTTCGAGCAGGTGCAGGGCGTGCCCGACCAGGGCCCGCTTGGTGGGGAAGTAGTGCATGAGCATCCCCGTCGACACCCCCATCTCGGCGGCGACGGCCCGCAGGGTCAGCCCGCCGAACCCGTGAGCGGCCAGGATGCGCCAGACGGCCTGCGAGACGTCCTCGCGGCGGGCGTCGCGGTCTCCGGGTGCGGGCGGCATGGTGCTAGCTTACATACCGAACGCTCGTTACGTACCCCCGAGATCGAGGTTGCCCGTGTTCGCACTGCCGCTCGGCGACGACGCCCAGCTCCGCCCCCTGGAACCCTGGAACGCCGAGGAGTTCCTGGCCCACATCGACCGGGCGCGCCCCGACGTGGATCCGTGGATCCCGTGGGCGTCGCAGAGCATCGACCTCGCCTCCGCCACGGCCGTCCTGCAGCGCTACGCCGACAGGCAGGCCCAGGACAGCGGCCGCATCTACGGCATCTGGCTCGACGGCGTCCTGGTCGGCGGCGTCATGTTCACCAGCTTCGACGCCGCCACCGGGGTGTGCGAGATCGGCTGCTGGCTGGAGGCGGCCGGCACGGGCCGCGGCCTGGTCAACCGGGCCTGCCGCGCGCTCATCGACTGGGCGTTCACGCGGCGCGGGATGAGCCGGGTGGAGTGGTGGGTCTCGCCCGGCAACGCGCGCAGCATCGCGGCGGCGCGCAGGCTCGGCATGACCCGCGACGGCGTGCTGCGCGGACGCTACCCGTATCGCGGGGTGCGGCACGACAGCGAGGTCTGGTCGATCCTCGCCGACGAGTGGCCCGCCCCCTGACCCCCGCGGCGGCGGCCGGTCACGGCTGTCCCATAATGACACCCGTACCGTTTCATTACAGGCTGACGAAGGAGGGCACGGTGGTCGTGGAGCGCAAGCGGGGCCGGCCCACCGCGGACGAGCGGGAACGGCGCCGCGACGAGATCCTGGACGCCGCCGTGCGGCTGTTCGTCGCCGACGGCTACCAGGGCATGTCCATCGACAGGCTGGTGGCCGCCGCGAAGGTGACCAAGCGCACCGTCTACTCCTACGTCGGCGACAAGCCCGAGATCTTCGCCGCCGCCGTGGAGCGGCTGCGCCGGCGCACCCTGGAGCCCGTCGCGGGCGAGGACGAGACGCTGGCGCGGCTCGCCACCCGGATCGTGTTCACGCTGCATTCCGACGAGGCCGTCGGGCTGCACCGGCTCATGATCGCCGAGGCAGGCGCGTTCCCGGGCCTCGCGGCCAGGTTCTACCGCGAGGGCCCGGACGAGTACGTCGCGGCGCTGCTCACCCGGCTGCCCGAGCCGGACCCGGCGCTTGCGGAGGCCCTGTTCGCGCTGCTGCTCGGGGAGCCGCACCGCCGGCGCCTGCTCGGCCTGCTCCCGGCCCCCACCGAGAGCCGCGCCCGCGAGCAGGCCGCCGCCGCGCTGCGGCTGCTCGGGCTCGACCCCCACTGATCACGCAAGGAACGCCGGCGCCGGCGATGGACGGCGTCCGGCGAAGGAAGGTGCCCGCAATGTTGGACAACCCGGCTCGGCTGCGGTATCGCACGATCGACCTGGTCACGGTCGTGATGCTCGGTGTCGCGGTCGGCGTCGTGTTCTGGGGCTGGGACCAGCTCTATCACGTGCTGAGCGGCGCCGCGGCGTTCGCGTTCCCGCCGAGCAAAGGGATCTTCGGCGGCGCCTGGCTGCTCGGCGGCCTGCTCGGCGGGCTGATCGTCCGCAAGCCGGGGGCGGCGCTGCTGACCGAGGTGGTGGCCTCCTCGGTGGAGGCGTTGCTCGGCAACGGCTGGGGGTTCACCAACGTGATCTCCGGCGCCATCCAGGGCGCGGGCGCGGAGCTCGTGCTCGCCCTGTTCCTCTACCGGCGCTTCGGGCCCGTGGTGGCGATGCTCGCCGGCACGGTCGCGGCCGCCGGCGAGGCCCTGTACGAGTGGGCGGTGTACTACCCCGAATGGGCGCTCGGCTACAGGCTCGCCCACCTGGGCTTCTTCGGCGTCTCGGGAGCCCTGGTCGCCGGGCTCGGCGGCTGGGCGGTGGTGCGCTCGCTGGCGCGGACCGGGGCGCTGGACGCCTTCGGACCAGGGCGGGAGCACCACGATCGCGCCGCGGCGCGCCTGCGATGAGCCGGGCACGCGCCCGGCTGCGCGGCTTCGGCTGGTGGCCGCTCGGCCGGCCCGCGCCGGTCGTCGAGGGACTCGACCTCGACATCGGGGCCGGGGAGCGCGTCGGCCTCGTCGGCCCGAGCGGCGCGGGGAAGACGACCGTCATGCACGCGCTCGCCGGCGTGCTCGGCGAGGCCGTGCCCGGCAGGCGGAGCGGAGAGGTGCTGGTCGACGGCGGCATCGGCCTGGTGCTGCAGCATCCCGGCGCGGCGGTCGTGGCCGACCGCATCGGCCGGGACGTCGCCTTCGGCCCCGAGAACGCCGGGATGCCCCGGGACGAGATCTGGCGGCGCGTGCACGACAGCCTCGAACGGGTCGGCCTCACCTACCCGGTGGACCGGCCGACCTCCGCCCTGTCCGGCGGCGAACTGCAACGGCTCGCCCTCGCCGGCGTGCTGGCGCTGCGACCGGGACTCATGCTGCTCGACGAGCCCACCTCGATGCTCGACCCCGCCGCCGCCGCGGCCGTGCGGGCCGCGGTGGCGCACAGCCTGGCCGGCACCGGCGTCTCACTCGTGGTCGCCGACCACCACATCGGACCCTGGCTGCCCCACCTCGACCGGATCGTCGTCCTCGGCCGGGCCGGCGAAATCACGCACGCCGTAAGCCCGACCGCCTTCCGCGACCTGACCGGACCGCTCGTGCACACCGGGATCTGGATGCCGGACCTGCCGCCGCCCCGGCCGCAGCCGGTCGCGGACGCCCTGGTCGCGCCCGGCGGGCCGGGGCCGACGGTGCGCACGCGGGAGCTCGGCGTCGACCTCACCGTCCGCCGCCTGCGCGGGACCGTCACCGTGACGGCGCTCGACGCCGTCACGGCCACCCTCCCCCCGGGCCGGACCACCGTGCTCACGGGCCCGTCGGGCGCGGGCAAGTCCACGCTGGTCGCGGCGCTGGCCGGCCTCGTCCGCCCGGCCCGGGGCGAGATCACCGGGCTGCCCGCGCCGCCGCACCGGCTGCGGTCGGCCGCGCTCGCCCGCCTCGCCGGGTGGGTGCCGCAGCACCCCGAGCACGGGTTCCTCGCCGCCACCGTCCGGGCCGAGATCGCGCACACCGGCACGCGGCTCGGCATCCCGGTCGACCCGGAGGCGATCATGGACCTGCTCGGCCTCACCGCGCTCGCCGACGCGAGCCCGTACCGGCTCTCCGGCGGCGAGCAGCGGCGGCTCGCCCTCGCCGCCGCCCTCGCGCACCGGCCCCCGCTCGTCCTGCTCGACGAGCCCACGGTCGGGCAGGACCGCCACACCTGGGCCGCCGTCGCCGGGTGGGTGAGCGCGAGCGCCCGCGGCGGCGCCACCGTCGCGGTCTCCACCCACGACCCGCACCTGATCGGGCTCGCCGACCACCGGCACGCCCTCGACCCGGGGCGGGCCCGGTGACCGGCGTCCTGGCGCGCGTCAACCCGCTGGTGCTCATCGCCGTCAGCCTGCTGGCCCTCGTCGCGTCCCTGGGCATCCGGGACCTCACCGGCGCGGTGATCACCCTCGGCTGCTACCTGGTCGCCGGCGTGATCCTGCTCCCGGCGCGCTCCGGTCCGCCCGCCCGGTTCGCCGCCGTGGCCGCCGGGGCCCTCTCGGTCGCGTACTCCAGCTGGCTCCTCGGCGGCCGGCACCTGGAGGCCGCCGTCGTGGCCGGGCTCCGCATCGTCGTGCTCGCGCTTCCCGGAGCGGCCGTGGCGCCCCTGGTCGACCCGGCGGCGCTGGCCGGGCAGCTCGGCCAGCGCCTGCGGCTGCCGCACCGGTTCGCGGTCTCGCTCGCCGCCGCGCTGCACCGCTTCGACCAGCTCGGCCGGACCTGGCACGAGCTGGCCCGGGCGAGGCGGGCCCGCGGTTCCGGGCCCGGCCGGGGGCCCGTCTCGCGTGCGCGGTACGCGGCGTCGATCACGTTCGCGCTCCTCGTCGCCACCCTGCGCGACGCCACCGGCCTGGCCGTGGCCATGGACGCACGGGGGTTCGCCCGCGCCCGCACCCGCAGCTGGGCCGAGCCCGCGCCGTGGACCAAGGCCGACACCGCGGTGCTGCTCGCCGGCGTCGCCCTCGCCGCCGTGCCCCACGCCGTGGGGGCCCTCTTCGTACGCTGAACGCCGCCGGGCGGCCGTCAGCCGCGCGCCGCCGGCGGCGTGACGGCCCGGGCGAACAGGTCGGCGTGGCGCAGGGCGCGCTCGCGGGCCTTGCCGCGCTGGGCGGGGGTGGCGTCGTCGTGCAGCCACAGCACGCGGGCGTGCGCGATGGGCGACAGCAACGCGTACGCGAGGTCGTCCGCGTCGCCCAGGTCGTCGCGGATCAGCCCGTCGTCCAGCCAGCGCCGGAACAGCCCGGCCAGGTGCTCCAGGGAGGCGTCGATGGCGTCGGCGAGCGCGGGGTCGTGCATGAGCCCGTCGCGGGCGGCGAGGCTGGCGAGCCGGCGGCCCTCGGGGGTGTCCCAGGCGTCGAGGACGGCGGCGGCCAGGTCGCGCACGTAGGCGGCGGGGGAGTCCGCGGGCGTGGCGTCGAGCCCGGCGATGGCGGCGACCGTGATGTGCGGCCCGCCGAGCGCCAGGGCGGCTTCGAAGATCGCCTGCTTGCCGGGGAAGTGCGCGTACAGCACGCTCTCGCTCAGCCCGACCTCGCGGGCGATGGCGCGCACGGAGGTGCCGGCGTAGCCGTGCCGGGCGAACAGGGTGAGCGCGGCGCGCAGCAGCTCCGCCTTGGTGTCGCCGGCGTCGGCCTTGGCGGGGCGGCCGGGACGCCGGCGGGGTGCTGGCCGGTTCATGCCCCCACTCTATCGCTTGCAAATAATCGAACGTTCGCTTAGTTTCAGTGGGCATGAACGTCACCTTCGACCGCGAGATCGCCGAACGGCCGCCCGGATTCCAGGGACCCAATCTGACGCCCGCAGGGCTCGACTTCGTCCCGCGCGAGCTCGCCCCCGGCGTGCACGCGCTGATGGCCAACCTGCCGCCCAAGGACAACAGCGGCGTCATCGCCGGCACGGACGCCGCCCTGGTGATCGACTCCGGCATCACGCCGGGGATCGCCCGCAAGATCCAGCGCCTCGCCGCCGGTCTGACCCCGGCTCCCGTGCGCTACCTGGTCAACACGACCTACCACGGCGACCACACGTTCGGGAACGCCGCCTTCCCGGCCGACGTCACCATCGTGTCCCACCGGGCCAACCGCGACGCCATGACCGACCTCGGCCGGGAGAAGGCCATGCGCGCCGAGAGCATGTACGGCGACGACGCGCTGCTCGACGAGGTCACCACGTGGCGCAGGCCCGAGCTCGTCTTCGACTCCTCCTGTGAGATCGACCTCGGCGGCCAGGTGGTCGGGCTGCACTGGTTCGGGCAGGGCAACGGACCCGGCGACACCGTGGTCCACGTGCCGTCCGCCCGCGCCGCGTGGACCGGCAACTTCGTGGCCGTCGGCGGCATCGCCATGCTGCTGCAGGGCGGCCCGGGACCCTACCTGGCGGCGGTGCGCCGGATGCGGGACGCGCTGCCCGGCCTGGAACGGATCGTCCCCGGCCACGGCCCCGTCGGCAGCGCCCCGGTCGCCCTCGCTGAGCTGATCACGTACCTGGAACGGCTGGAGAGCGAGGTGGCGGAGGCCGTCCGCGCCGGGCTGAGGCTGGAGGAGACCTACGCCGCGTGCACGGACCCGTTCGAGCGCGGCCTGCCCGGCTCGCTCCTCGACGGCCTGGCCGCGTACGAGCTGCCGCCGGAGATCGCCCGTCCGCGCTTCCTCCACGCGGTGCGCGAGCTGCACCGCCTCAACGTCCTCGTCACCTACCGCGTGCACACCGGGTGACCTCACGGTGCGTGTCGCGCGGACCGCGGCGGGGCATGAGCAGGCTGGGGGCATCTCGGGGGGTGAGGTGGGCGAACAGCGCGGCGACGGCGCGTCCGAGGGCGACCACGGGCGGCGGCGGCCGGATGCGGGCCACGGGCAGGCCGGGCTCGGGCGGGCCGGTCTCGGGCGGGCCGGGCTCGGGCAGGTCGGGGAGCTGAACGAGCGGTTCGCGCGCCTGCTCGCGGCGGTCCTGGCGATCAGCTCCGAGCTGGAGCTCGACGCGGCGCTGCGCACCATCGTCGAGGTCTCGGCCGACCTGGTCGACGCCCGCTACGGCGCCCTCGGGGTGCTGAACGAGGAGGGCGAGTTCAGCGACCTGTTCACCAGCGGCGTCTCCGACGAGGTGCGCGAGGCCATCGGCCGGCTGCCGACCACGCACGGCCTGCTGGAGGAGCTCATCAGCCATCCGCGCCCGCTGCGCGTGGACGACGTGACGGCCCATCCCAAGTTCCGCGAGTTCCCCGAGGGGCATCCGGTGATGCGGACGCTGCTCGGGACGCCGATCCTGGTGCGCGGCACCGCGTACGGCAACATGTACTTCGCCGACAAGCGGTCCGGGGCGCCGTTCACCGGCGACGACGAGCGGGTCATCGCGGCGCTGGCCAGCGCGGCGGGCGTCGCCATCGAGAACGCCCGCCTGTACGCGCGGATCCGGCGCAGCACCGAGGAGTTCCAGCGCAGCCTGCTCCCACGGCTGCCCGAGCTGCCCGGCATGCAGGCGTGCGCCCGCTACCGTCCCTCCAAGACGGTCCCGCAGATCGGCGGCGACTGGTACGACGCGCTCGTGCTGCCCGACGGCGTGCCCTGCCTGATCGTCGGTGACGTGATGGGCCACGACATGCGCTCGGCCACCGTGATGAGCCGGATCAGCAACATGCTGCGGGTGCTCGCCTACGAGCAGTGCGAGCCGCCCTCCCGCATCCTGCAACGCCTGGACGAGGTGCTGCACGGCCTGCACGGCGGCCCGATGGCCACCGTCCTGCTGGGCCGCCTGGAGGAGCACGGCGACAGCGAGTGGCGGCTGCGCTGGAGCAGCGCCGGGCACCCGCCTCCGCTGCTGGTCCCGGCCGCCGGACCGGCCCGCTACCTGCGCGCCGACGGCGGCCATCCGCTCGGCGTCACCGCCGAGCTGCCCCGCCCGGACCACGAGCACGTCATCCCCGCCGGGTCCACCCTCGTCCTCTACACGGACGGGCTCATCGAGAACCCGGGGCACGGGCTGGACGAGGGCATGGACAGCCTGGCCAGGGCCGCCACCGAGCTGCGCCACCTGCCGGTCGACGAGATGTGCGAAGGGCTGCTGGGCCACCGGGACGGCGAGTTCACCGGCGACTTCACCGGCGACTTCACCGACGACGTCGCCCTGCTCGCCCTCCGCCTCGCCGAACCGGCCACGCTCTGCGGCGGCGCCTGAGCCCGCAGCGCCTGCGCGCGGGTGCTCAGGAGCCGGTACGCGCCGCCGTCCAGCAGTCGGTCTTCCCCGGGCGGCCGCAGTCCGCCAGCCGGTCGAGCGCCTCGGCCAGGCCGGCGGTGCGCGCGTTGCCGGGGTCGTTGTGCTCCTGGTGGGGGTCGGTGGCGGTGTTGTAGTACTCGGGCTCGGCCACGCCCCGGTACTCGACGTACAGCTCGTCGGCCGTTCGCACGGCGGCGTAGTCGGGCGGCCCGCCGTTGCCGCGCTTGAGGTCGTCGGCGTCCGGGTCGGGCCTGCCCTCCGCGGCCGGGTCCGGCCTGACGTGCTCGATCAGGGCGGCGTCGCGCCACTCCTTCGGCCGGTGCCCGGAGATGAGCGGCAGGAGGCTGCGGCCGTCACGGCTGTCACGCCGCGCCGGGTCCACCCCGGCGATGTCGAGGAAGGTCGCGAACAGGTCCACGTTCTGCGCGATCGCGCCGGTGACCAGGTCGCCGTGCCGCCCGGCGGCCGGGCGCTTGACCAGCAGCGGCACCCGTACGTCATGGTCGTAGGCCGTGGACTTGCCGCGCACCAGCCGGTGCTGGCCCAGGTGGAAGCCGTTGTCGGAGGTGAACACCACGTAGGTGTTGCGCCGCTCGGCGGGCGTGAGCGCCGACAGGACGCGTTCCACCATGTCGTCGACCGCCTGCACCATGCGGACGCGGTCACGGAAGTCCGTGCGCAGCTCCTTGGTGAGCTCGGGGCCGATGGGCTGCCGGCGCACCCAGGCCGGCTTGTCGGAGGTGTCCTCGTCGAAGGCGGGCAGCGAGGTGACGTCCACGGTGTCGCAGTCGACGCCGCCGCAGTCGCCGTTCGGGAACTGCCCGGCCGGCCACTGCTTCTTCGGCCGGTCCCGGTACGCGGGCGGGAAGCGGGGCTCCTTCTGGCCCGGCTTGACGTTGACCCTGGAGTGCGGGGAGAACGGCGCGACCTGGAGGAAGAACGGCTTGCCCGGCGCGTGCTCGCGCGAGCGCTCCAGGAACTTGACCGCGCGCCGGCCCAGCACGTCCACCAGGTAGTCGCCGCCGGAGGCGATCGGCTTGCGCCCCGGGGTCTCCTCCTCGATGTAGCCGGTGAGCCGGTAGCGGAACTCGTTGTAGCCGCCGCCCGCGGACACGTGCCACTCGGCCCAGCCCGGCGGCACCTGGTAGCCGGCTTCGGCCGGGTACTCGTTGATGTACTTGCCCAGGTAGCCGGTGCGGTAGCCCGCCCTGCGCAGCTCGGTCGCGTACGTGCGGCCCTCGTGCTTGGCGAACGCCGCGTGGCCGCCCCGGTCGGCGCCCTGGTTCGTCTGCACGCCGGTGTTGTGCGGGAACTCGCCGGTGAACGTCGAGGCGCGCGACGGGCAGCACAGCGAGTTGGACACGTAGTAGTTGCTGAACGTCGTGCCGTCCGTGGCGAGGCTCTTGACCGTGTCCATGTAGTTCAGCAGGTCGGCCGACATGTCGTCGACGAGGAAGAACACGATGTTCGGCTGCTTGGGCCGCTCCGCTTGTGCACTCCCTTGGGCGGCGGTCTCTTGGGCGCTCGCCGGCGCTGTGCCGGAGAGCGCCAGCGCGACGGCGGCGGCCGCCGCGGCGAGGCGTTTGCTGGGGATTCGCATGATCAGGGGGCTCTTTACTGTCGGTGCATTCGGGGTGTAAGCACACTAATCACGCATTTGACGTCCTCGCACCAGAAAGCCTCTCAGGGGTTTCTGGGAACCGTGGCAGGCTGGGACGCATGAGAGTCCTGATCCTCGGCGGCACCAGGTTCACCGGCAGGCGGATCACCGAACGGCTGTCCGCGCGCGGCGACGACGTCCTGGCCGTCCACCGCGGCAACACCCCGCTGCCCGACCTGCCCGGCGTCGCCCACCTGCTCACCGACCGGCACGACCTGGCCCGCCACGCCGGCGCCGTGCGCGACTTCGCCCCCGAGGCGATCGTCGACTCTTACGCGCTGACCGCCGCCGACGTGGACGCCGTGCTGCCCGTCCTGCCCGACGTGCCCGCCGTGGTGCTGTCCAGCGTCGACGTTTACCAGGCGTTCACCGGGCTCAACACCGGCCGCGAGCTCGCCGCGATGCCCATCGACGAGGACTCCGAGCTGCGCCGCGAACGCTACCCCTACCGAGGCGCCGGGCTGCCCGGCGTCCCCGACGACTACGACAAGCTCGACGTCGAGGAACGCTGGCTGCCGCGCGGCGCCGTCGTCCTCCGCCTGCCCATGATCTACGGGCCGCACGACGCGCAACGCCGCGAGGACGTCATCCTGCGCCGCGTCCGCGCCGGCCGCGACCGCATCCCCGTCGGCGCCGCCAACCTCCTCTGGACCCGGCTGCACGTCGACGACCTCGCCTCCGCCGTCCTCGCCGCCCTCGACAGCCGGGCCGCCGACGGGCAGGCCCTCACCATCGGCGAATCGCGCACGCTCACCTTCGGCGGCTGGTTCCGGCAGATCCTCGACGCGGCCGGCTCCTCCGCCGAGCTCGTCCGCGTCCCCGACCACGCCCTGCCGCCCGCCCTGGCACTCGCCGGCGCCCCGGCCCAGCACGCCCTCGTCTCCTCCCACCGGGCCGCCGCCCTGCTCGGCTGGTCCGCCGCCGACCCCGCCACGCGCGTCGCCGAGTCCGTCCGCTGGCACCTCGCCCACCCGTCCCCGAACCCCTGGACCCCGGAGGAAGCCGCGGCCGACGACGCCGCCCTGGCCGCCGCCACCCCCTGACCTGCTCTCCCGGCCAGGGGGCCATTCCGTACGGGAGGGACGCCCCCGTGGGGAGGGCGCGCGTACGGAAGGGAGGCCCCGGGGAGGGCGCGCGTACGGAAGGGAGGCCCCGGGGAGGGTGCGCGTACGGAAGGGAGGCCCCGGGGAGGGTGCGCGTACGGAAGGGAGGGCGCGCGCGTACGGGAGGGAACCCCGGTGGGGCGGCGCGCTCGCGCTCTGAACGCGCGCCCTGTACGCGGGCGCGCGCCTCTCGGCGGCACGCGCTTCCGGGCGGGCGTGGGGGAGGGCGGAAAGGGATCGGCCCGGATGACCGGTTCGTGCCCGTAAGGGTGTGGGAGCGCTCCCAACCCCCGTCCTGACAGTGGCGCAATTGGGGGTGAAAAGGTTGACTCGCCCGCTGAGGCGACCCTAGCGTTTCGTTTTGGGAGCGATCCCATGATCTTGGACGGGGCCCTGATCGGTCAGGCGCCCAGGTCGTCGAAACCCCTTCGCAGGCGATGAGCGCCACAGGAGGCGCAAGGTCCTTCTCTCGCTTGGTGACGGGCGTCCATTCCGCGCAACGAGGAGAATTGATATGGCGATGTCCGGCGTGCTCGAAACGGAGGTCATGCGGCTGTGGTCGGAGATCCTCGGGGTCGAGGTCACCTCCGCTGACCAGGACTTCTTCGAGCTGGGCGGCCAGTCGCTGGCGATGGTCCAGTTCCTGGCGATGGTGGAGAGCGAGTTCCGGGTCGAGCTGCCGGTGGAGGTGCTCTTCGTCGAGGGGCTGACGGTCGCCGAGGCGGCGCGGGCCATCGGGGAGCACTCTTGACCGGCGTCGTCCTGGTCACCCACGGCACGCACGGCGACGTGCTGCCGTTCGTGGGCCTGGGGCGGGTGCTGCGCGAGCGCGGGCACCGGGTGGAGCTTCTCACTCATGCGCCGTTCGAGGCGGTGGCCCGGCGGGCCGGGCTGGAGTTCACGGCCATCGACACCGAGCGTGACTACGAGCGCTACCTGGCGGACACGCCGATGCTGCTGGGCGCCGGGATGGACCGGTGGCGGCGCTTCTACGACGCGATCGGGCTGTTCGACCAGATCGCGTACGAGTGCGAGGTGCTCAAGGCCAGGCACGTGCCGGGGGAGACGGTGTTCGTGGGGCGGCACACGACGGCGGTCTCCACGCTGTTCGCCGGTGAGGCGCTGGGCGTGCCGGTCGCGTGGGTGGCGGTGACGCCGGTGCAGTACATGTCCGAGCGGCCCGCCGTGCACATGTACCGGGAGACGATGGCCGACCGGCTCGACACCGTACGGGCCACGCTGGGGCTGGGCCCGGTCGGCGACTGGGGCGCCTGGTTCACCTCGGCCGGGCTGCATCTGGGGCTGTGGCCGGACTGGTTCGACCGGGCCGGGATCGCGGCGCCCGCGCGGGCGCGGCTGACCGGGGCGCCCTACGGCGACGACACGTTCGCCGACCCCGTGCCGACGGAGGCGGAGCGCCTGCTGGAGCGGGGTGCGGTGATCGTGACGGGCGGGACGGGACGCATGATCCACGAGCGGTTCTACCCGGCCGCCGTGGCGGCGTGCGCCGAGGCGGGGGTGCCGGCCCTGGTGGTGGCGCGGCATCGCGACCTGGTGCCCGACCGGCTGCCCGAGGGTGTCGCGTGGTTCCCGCACCTGCCCTTCCACCGGGTGATGGCACGTGCCAGGGCGGTGCTGCACCACGGCGGCATCGGCACCGTCGTCAGGGCGGTGGCGGCCGGGGTGCCGCAGGTGCTGCTGGCGCACGGTTTCGACCGTTCCGACAACGGCATGCGCCTGGCCAGGCTGGGGCTCGGGTCCTGGCTGCCCGAGCGGCGGTGGACCACGGGCGAGATCGTTCCACTGCTGCGCGCGGCGCTGGCCGACGACGGTTACGCCGCCCGGGTGGCCCCGTACGAGCAGTCCGCCCAGCCGGGGCTGCGGGCCGCCGCACAGGCCGTGGAAGAGCTGCTGGAAAGCTGAGGAGTTGACGCATGCCTGAATTGGGAGCGCTCCCAAACGTTGTTCAATTAGTCGCGCGCCAAGCGGCGCGCACCCCGGACCGCATCGCGCTCGCCGACGGCGACGAGCGCCTGACCTACGCCGCGCTGGACGCCGCCGTGAACCGGCTCGCCGCCCGGCTGGCCGCCGCCGGGGCCGGTCCCGGCGTCCTCGTCGGCATCCGCGCCCCGAAGTCGGCGGCCTGCGTGACGGCCATGCTCGCCGTCCTGCGGACCGGCGCCGCCTACCTGCCGCTCGACCCGGAGCACCCGGCGGCCCGCACCGAGCTCGTCCTCGCCGACTCCGGCGCGCGGCTCCTCGTGACCACCGGCGAACCCGCCATGACCACGCTGCCCGCCGTCCGGCTGGACCAGGACGTCCCCGCCACGGCCGCCGTCCCCGAGGCGCGGCCCGGCCCGGCGGCTCCCGCGTACGTGATCTACACCTCCGGGTCGACCGGCCGTCCCAAGGGCGTGGTGGTGCCGCACGGCGGGCTGGCCGCGCTGCTCGCCGGCATGCGCGACCTGGTCGGCTCGGCGCCCGAGCACGTCTGGCTGTCGGCCGCCGCGCTCACGTTCGACATGTCGGTCCCCGAGCTGTACCTGCCGCTCGTCACCGGCGGCCGGCTGGTCCTCCTCGACCCGAAGGCCGCGATCCTCGGCAGACGGCTCGCCGCCCTGATCGAACGCGAGGGCGTCACCCACATGCAGGCCACCCCGTCGGGCTGGCGCGTCCTGCTGTACGCCGGGTTCCGCGCCCCCAGGCTGACCGCGCTCGCGGGCGGCGAGGCGCTGCCCCCGGCCCTGGCCAAGGACCTGCGCCCACGCGTCGGCCGGCTGATCAACATGTACGGGCCGACGGAGGCGTCCGTCTGGGCCACCGCGTGGGAGGTGCCGTGGGAGCCCGACACGGTCTCGCTCGGCACCCCGCTGCCCGGAGCCACGGTCCACGTCGTGGACGACCGGCTGGACCGGGTGGCCGAGGGCGAACTGGCCATCGGCGGGGCCGGCGTGGCGAGCGGCTACCTCGGCAGGCCCGCCCTGACCGCCGAACGCTTCGTGCCCGACCCGTACGGCGAACCCGGCGGCAGGCTCTACCTGACCGGCGACGTCGTGCGGCGGACGGAGAGCGGCCTGGAGTTCCTGCACCGGTCCGACACCCAGGTGAAGGTACGCGGCTACCGGGTCGAGCTCGGCGAGGTGGAGGCCGCGATGGACGAGCTGCCCGGCGTGCGGCAGGCCGTCGCGGCCGTGTCCGGCGACGCCCTGGTGGCGTTCGTGGTCGGCGACTGCCCCGCGCTGCGCACCCGGCTGGCCGCGACGCTGCCCGCGTACATGGTGCCGAGCCGGGTGATCCGCCTGGACTCGCTGCCCCTGACCCCCAACGGAAAGATCGATCGGCGCGCGCTCGAGGAGAAGCTGTGAGCGACATGGTCGTGGTCGTCAACCACGAGGAGCAGTACTCCGTCTGGACGGCGGACCGAGAGCCGCCTCCCGGCTGGCGGGCGACCGGGTTCGCCGGCACCAAGGAGGAGTGCCTGGCGCACATCGAGACCGTGTGGACCGACATGCGTCCGCTGAGCGCGCGCGGCGAGGGGTGACGGTCATGGCACCCCACGCGATCATCGTCGGGGCGGGACTGGCGGGGCCGCTGCTGGCGATCCTGCTCGCCCGCGGCGGGCACCGGGTCGACCTGGTCGAACGCCGCCCCGACCCGCGCTCGGCCGCCCACGACGGCGGGCGGTCGATCAACCTGGGCATGTCGGCGCGGGCCATCGCGGCGCTGCGCGAGGTCGGCCTGTGGCAGGAGGCCCGGCGGCTGTCGGTGCCCATGCGCGGCCGCATGGTGCACGCTGGCGGCCGGCCGGCGTTCTACCCCTACGGGGGCGACCCGTCGCAGATCCTGCACTCGATCCGGCGCGACACCCTGGTACGGCTGCTGGTCGAGCACGCCGAGAAGCAGCCGGGCGTGCGGCTGCGCTTCGAGACCCGGTGCGTGTCCGTCGACCGGGACGCCGCCGCCGTCACCCTGGAGGACGGCACGACGCTGCGGGCCGGCTTCGTCGTCGGCGCGGACGGCGCGTCCTCGATCGTCAGGACCGCCATGCAGCGCGGCCTGCCGGCCGGGTTCAGCCGCGAGTACCTGGAGTGGGGCTACAAGGAGGTCACGATCCGCGCCACGCCCGGCGGCGAGCCGGCCGTGCCGCTGGAGGCGCTGCACATCTGGCCGGGCGAGCGCGGCCTCGGCGTCGCCCACCCCAACCTGGACAACAGCCTGACCTGCACGCTCTTCCTGCCGCGTGACGAGCCGCCGGACCCGGTGTCCGCGGCCTTCCCGCACCTGGCGACGCTCGTTCCCGACCTCGACGAGCAGGCGTCGGCCGCGCCGATGAGCCACCTCACGACCGTGCGCACCGCGCCGTGGCGGCACCGCGACACGACGGTGCTCGTCGGCGACGCCGCCCACGCCGTCTACCCCTTCTACGGCCAGGGCATGAACGCCTCGTTCGAGGACTGTCTCGTCCTCGACCGCATGCTGGCCCGCCATCCGGGCGACCGGGAGGCCGCCTTCGCCGCCTACGAGCGCGCCCGCAAGCCGCACACCGACGTGCTGGCCGAGCTGTCGGAACGCAACTTCCTGGAGCTGCGCGACGGCATGCGCTCACCGCTCGCCCTGGCCAGGAAGCGCCTGGACCTGCTGCTGCACAAGACCTTCCCCGGCACCTGGGTGCCGCTGTACACGCTCGTCTCGCACACCACCGTGCCCTACGGCGAGGCGCTGCGACGCGCCCGCCGCCAGGACCGGCTGGCCGCCGCGCTGGCCGCGGCCGGGGCGGGTCTCGCCGCCGCCGGCCTGCTCGCCGCGCGGCGTACCGGGAGGACCACCCGATGATCAGGCACCCCCAGGACGACACGCTCGTCCTGTTCGACCCCGCCGACCTGTTCGACCCTTCCGACGCGGAGCAGAACCCCGCGCCGCACCCGCTGGCCGCCGAGCACGGCGCCGACCTGCGCGCCGTCGTCGCGTGGGCGCGCGCCTACCTGACCCGGCCGCACCCGGAGCTGGGCCGGCGCGGCCCGGTGTGCCCGTACGCGCAGGCGTCGCTGGACCGCAACGCCTTCCTGCTGGCCGTCCAGCCGGGCGGCGGCCACACCGTCGCGTCGCTGAGCGCCCTGCTCGCGCCCTACCGCGACTGGTTCCTGGACCTCGCGCCCCGGGGCGGGCCCGCCGCGCAGTCGACGACCGTCCTCGTGCTGCTGCCGGGCATGCGCGACGCGCGCGAGGTGATCGACGCCGCGCAGCGCGAGCTCAAGGACGCCTACGTGGGCCACGGCCTGATGATCGGCGAGTTCCACGACGGGCCGCCGGACAAGGCGGGACTGTGGAACCAGGACTTCCGCCCGCTGCGCAGCCCGGTCCCGATGCTGGTGATCCGGCACATGGTGCCCACCGACCTGCCCTTCCTCATCTCCGACGAGACGCATCTGGCCGCCTACCGCGACCTGTTCGGCGAGCAGGTGCCCGGCCACCTGCGCGACCTGGCGGGCCGGGCATGACGGGCCTCCCGGCGACGCCCGCGCAGGAACGGCTGTGGTTCCTGCACCAGGCGGACTCCTCCGGTCACCCGTCCGGCTACCACGTCTGGGGCGGGCACCGGTTACGCGGCCCGCTCGACCCCGCCCGGCTCGGCGAGGCGCTGAACCGGCTGGTCGCCCGGCACGAGGCCGTCCGCACCGGCCTGGCCGACGGCGGCGACGGGCGTCCCGTCCGGATCGTGCGCGCCGAGGCCCGGGTCGAGCCGGAGCTCGTGGAGGTGACCTGCGAGGACGAGGCGCGCACGGCCTGCGCCGCGTTCGTGGCCCGGCCGTTCGACCTGGGCCGCCCCCCGCTCATGCGCGCCCTGCTCGTCCGGCTCGCCCCGGACGACCACGTGCTCGTGCTCGTCCTGCACCACGCGATCTGCGACGGCCGCGCGCTGCGCATCCTCCTCTCCGAGCTGTACGGCCTGCTCGCCGGGACGTTCGAGCCCGGCACGCCCGCCGTCCCGTTCTCCGAGTACGTCGACCGGCTCGGCCGGACCGGCGGCGCGCGGGCCGAGGCGGACCGCGACTACTGGCGTGCCCGGCTGGCCGGGGCGCCCACCCTGCTCGCCCTGCCCACCGACCGGCCCCGGCCCGCCGTGCCGAGCGGGCGCGGCGCGCAGCACCGCTGGGTCCTGCCCGCCCATCTGCGCACCGCCCTGCTGGAGAGCGCGCGCCGCACCAGGACGACGGTGTTCGCGATGGTGCTGGCTGCGCTCGGCGTCACGCTGGGCCGGTGCGCCGGGCAGGACGACGTGGTGGTCGGCTGCCCCTTGGACGGCCGCACCGACCGGCGGTTCGGGCAGACGGTCGGCATGTTCGCCAACACCGTCGCGCTCCGGCTGGACCTCGGCGGCGACCCGACGGTGGCGGACCTGCTGCGGCGCGGCCGGCGTACCGTCGCCGAGGCGCTCGCGCACGGCGGCACGCCGTTCGACGAGGTCGTGGAGCTCACCGGAGGCCGCCGCGACCTCAGCCACAACCCGCTCTTCCAGGTCATGCTGGTCATGGAGCACCTGGACGGCGGCCCGGTGACGGCGGGCGAGCTGACGGTGGGGCACTGGGAGCTGCCCGCCCCGGAGGCCCGCTTCGACCTCACCCTGTTCGTCACCGTGGGCGACGAGGTCGAGCTGTACCTGGACTACGCGGCCGACCTGTTCGACGCCGCGACGGTGGCCGCGCTGGCGGGGCACCTGACCACGGCCGTCGAGGCCCTGGCCGGCGACCCGGACCTGCCGGTGAGCCGCATCCCGTTCGACTCCGGCCCGGTCCCCGCCGAGCCTTCCGCGCCGCCTCCGGGCGAGTGGGAGAGCGTGGCCGGGCTCGTGCTGCGGCAGGCCGGGCGGGACCCGGACCGGGTCGCCGTCGTGGCCGAGGGGGAGCGGCTGACGTACGGCGAGCTGGCGTCCCGCGCGCTGGGGGTGGCCGCCCGGCTGGAGCCGCACCTCGCGCCCGCCGGCGGGCGCGAGGTGGTCGGCGTGTCGCTCCCGGCGGGGCCGGACGGCATCGCCGCCGTCATCGGCGTCCTGCTCGCCGGGGCCGCGTACCTGCCGCTCGAC
Source organism: Nonomuraea sp. NPDC003214 (assembly GCF_053590035.1). Taxonomy (NCBI): domain Bacteria; kingdom Bacillati; phylum Actinomycetota; class Actinomycetes; order Streptosporangiales; family Streptosporangiaceae; genus Nonomuraea; species Nonomuraea sp. NPDC003214. The sequence goes on from NZ_JBSFSX010000005.1 coordinate 533,407, forward strand.
CCCGGCCACCCGCCCGCCCGCGCGGACCTCCTGCTCCGGCAGGCGGGCGCGGCGGCGCTGATCGCCCCGCCCGCCCGGCTGGCCGAGCTGGCCGCCTTCCCCGGCGCCAAGCTCGTGCCGCACGCCGCCGACCCGCCCGGGGGCGGCGGAGGCAGGAGCCCGCGGCCCGGGGACCCCGCGTACGTGATCTTCACGTCGGGGTCGACCGGGGCGCCCAAGGGCGTGGTGGTGCCGCACCGGGCCGTCGCCGCGTTCACCCGCTCGTTCGTGGACGCGCACGGGTTCGGGCCCGGGCAGCGGGTGCTCATGCTGCCGCCGCTCACGTTCGACGCCTCCGTCGGCGACCTGTTCCCGGTGCTCACGTCCGGCGGCACCCTGGTGATCCACCCCGAGCCCGCCCGGCTCGACGGCGCGGAGCTCGTCCGGTTCTGCGCCGAGCGCGGCGTCACCGCCGTGGACGCGCCCGTCGCGCTGTGGCGGCGCTGGGTCGCCGACCTGGCCGGGACCGGCGTCCCCGACGGCTGGCCCGTCGAGATCATGATGGTCGGCGGCGAGGAGGTCCCCGCCGAGGACGTACGCGCCTGGCAGCGGCTGACCGGCGGCCGGTGCGCGCTGTTCAACCACTACGGGCCCACCGAGGCCACGGTGTGCGCCACCGTGCACCGGATCGGCGGCGCGGACGAGCTCGGCGACGCGGCCCGGGTGCCGATCGGCACGCCGCTGCCGCACGTGCGCGCCCGCGTGCTCGACGCGGCCGGCCGGCCGGTGCCGGTCGGCGGCGCCGGCGAGCTGCACCTGGGCGGGGCCGGCCTGGCCGACGGCTACGCGGGCGCGCCCGCGCTGACCGCGGCGGCCTTCGTGCCCGACCCGGACAGCCCCGCCGGGGCGCGCCTGTACCGGACGGGCGACCTGGCCCGGGTGCGGCCGGGCGGCGCGATCGAGTTCCTGGGCCGGCGCGACCGCCAGGTGAAGATCCGCGGCCACCGGATCGAGCCCGCCGAGGTCGAGCACGCCGTCACCGCCCATCCGGCCGTCACCGACAGCGCCGTGCTCGTCGACGGTGACCGGCTCGTCGCCTACGCGGCGACCGGCGCGCCGGATCTGACGCCGGGCGCGCTGCGGGCCTACCTGCGCGAACGGCTGCCCGGCTACCTGGTGCCGGCCGCGCTCGTCCTGGTCGGGACCATCCCCCGGACGACGCACGGGAAGGTGGACCGGGCGGTGCTGCCGCCGCCGGGACCGGCGGGCGAGCCGCCCGCGACCGCCACCGAGTCGGCGCTGGCCGAGGTGTGGCGGCGGGTCCTCGGCGTGGCCGACGTGCGCAGGTCGGACAACTTCTTCGAGGCGGGCGGCCACTCGCTGCTGGCCGGCCGGGTGGTCGCGGAGATCAGGCGGGCGCTCGGCGCCGACGTGCCGCTGCGCGCGGTGCTGGAGACCGCCGACCTGGCCGACCTCGCCGCCACCGTCGACCGGGGCGCCGCCGGCCAGGCAAGTGCCGACCAGGAGCGCCCTGATCTGGAGGCGCAGGCCACCCTGCCGCCCGGCTTCACGGTCGAGCCCGCCTCCCCGGTGCAGCGTGGCGGGGCGATCCTGATGACCGGCGCGACCGGGTTCCTCGGCGCGCACCTCCTGGCCGAGCTGCTGGCCCGTACCGACGCCGAGATCGTCTGCCTGGTCAGGGCGGCCGACGAGGACCGGGCCCGGCGGCGGGTGCTGGACAACCTGCGCGCCCACGGCCTGGACGCCCCGCCCGGCCGGGTGCGCGGCCTGCCGGGCGACCTGGGCGCGCCCGGGTTCGGCCTGGACCGGGACCGGTTCGCCGAGCTGGCCGGGCAGGTCGGGGTGATCTGCCACAACGGCGGCCAGGTGAACTTCTACGAGAGCTTCCCCCGCATGCGCCCGGTCAACGTCGGCGGCACGGTCGAGGCGCTGCGCCTGGCCGGGCTCGGCGGCGCCCGGCTGCACTTCGTCTCCACCCTCGGCGTCTTCCTGGGCCTGGCCCACCGGGACCGGGTGGTGACCGAGGCGAGCGCGCCGGACGACCCGGCCGGGCTGGAGACCGGCTACGACCAGAGCAAGTGGGTGGCCGACCGGCTGGTGCGCCGGGCCAGGGACGCGGGCCTGACGGCGGTGGTGCACCGGCCGGCCCGGGTCGGCGGGCACAGCGTGACCGGCCGGGGCAACGCGGCCGACTACTTCAGCCGCCTGCTGGCCACCTGCGTCCGTCTCGGCCTGGTGCCGGACCTGCCCGTCGAGGAGGACCTGTCGCCCGTGGACCACGTCGCGGCGGGCATCGCCCACCTGATCGCCGACCCGGCGACGGCCGGGGACTTCCACTACTTCAACGGCGCGACGATCTCCTACCGGCGCATCGCCGACGCGCTCGGCGCCCGCTGCGTGCCGTGGGACACCTGGCGGGCGCGGGCCGCCGGGCTGGGCGCGGACAGCCCGATGGCGCCGTTCGCGCCGGTGCTGGACGCGGCCGACCCGCAGTTCCGGCGGCCGCTGTTCGACTGCCGCCGCACCGAGCGCGCTCTGGGCCGGGCCGGGATCGTCTGCCCGCCCGCCGACGAGACGCTCGTCCGCCGCTACGCCGGGCGCCTGGCCGGGGCGGTGCGCGGATGAACGTCCTCAGGTTCGCGCTCCTCTGGACGGCGTCGCTGCTGTCGTCCGTCGGGTCCAGCCTCACCACGTTCGTGCTCGGCGTCTGGGTGTACCAGAGCACCGGGTCGCCGACGGAGTTCGCGCTGGTCGTGCTCAGCGGCATGCTGCCGGGCATCCTCGCCGGCCCGTTCGCGGGGGTGGTCGTCGACCGGTTCGACCGGCGGCTGGTGATGATCGTCACCGACTGCCTGGCGGCCCTGTCGACGGCCGCCGTCGGCGCGCTGATCTGGGCGCAGGCGCTGGCCGTGTGGCACGTGGCGCTGGCCGCGGCGATCAGCGGCGCGTGCGGCGTCTTCCACCTGACCGCCTACCAGGCCATGACGCCGCTGCTGATCCCAGAGCGGCACCTGGGCCGCGCCAACGGGCTCATGCACCTGTCCAGCGGCATCCAGATCGCCGCGCCCGTGCTCGGGGCTACGCTGCTGGCCGTCGCCGGGATGGGCGGGGTGGTGGTGCTGGACCTGGTCACGTTCGGCGTGGCCATGTCGGCCCTGGTGCTGATCCGGCTGCCCGCCGAGGTGCTGCGGCCCAACGCCGCCGCCGCGCGGCCCGCCGTGCTGCGGGACCTCGGCGCGGGGCTGCGCCACCTGCGGGCCCGCGCCGGGCTGCCGTCGCTGGTGGCGGCGCTGACCGGCTTCAACTTCGCCTTCGCGGTCGCCGGGGTGCTGGTGCAGCCGCTCATCCTGTCGTTCGCCGGGCCCGGCGTGCTGGGCGTGCTGATGTTCGCCGGCGGCGCGGGCATGCTCGCCGGCGGGCTCGTCATGGGCGCCTGGGGCGGGCCGCGCCGGAAGATCGGCGGGATGACCGCGTTCATGGCGCTCGGCGGCGTCTTCCTCGTGCTGCACGCGCCGTCCCCGTCGCCGCTGCTGGTGGGGGCCGCCGCCGCCGGGTTCCTGTTCACGCTGCCCGTGGTGAACGGCTGCGCGCACGCGGTGCTGCAGAGCCGGATCGAGCCGGCCGTGCTCGGCCGTGCCATGGGCACCGTGCACACGCTCGGCTCGGCCGCCGTCCCGGTCGGCTACCTGCTGGCCGCGCCCGTCGCCGAGCACCTGCTGAACCCGGCGCTGCTGCCCGGCGGGGCGCTGGCCGGCAGCGCGGGCCTGCTCGTCGGCGTGGGGGAGGGGCGCGGGATCGCCCTCGTCCTGCTGCTCGACGGGCTGCTCCTGCTCGTCATGGCCGCCGTCCTGGCCGCGCTGCCCGCGCTGCGCCGCCTGGACCGGCGCCCGGTCCCCGTCCCCGTCGCCTGAGAGGAACGCCATGCCCGTAGAACTGACGCCCGGAGAGGTCGCCGCCTTCCGCGGCGGCGACGCCCCGGCGCCGATGCTGGACCTGATCGGCCTCATGGCCTGCCACGCCGTCGGGGCCGCGCGCTCGCTGGGCCTCTTCGACGCGCTCGCCGCCGGTCCGCTGACCACCGGCGAGCTCGCCGCCTCGGCCGGCGTCGCCCCCGCCGGGCTGGAGCCGCTGCTCGGCCTGCTGCACGCCACCGGGTACGTGGAACGCCACGACGGCCGGCACGCCAACACGCCCGCGACCACCGCCTGGCTCTGCTCCGGCTCCGGCACCGACTACGGGCGCATCCTGGACCTGTGGCAGGCGATCGTCGAGGAGCAGTGGGGCGGGCTGGCCGACTCCGTCCGCTCCGGCGTCCCGGCGGGCGGCTTCTACCCCTGGCTCGCCGCCCGGCCCGACCTGTCGGCCGCCTTCCACGACCTGCAACGCGGGCTGGCCGGGTGGCTGGCGGAGGAGGTCGTCTCGCTGACGCCGCTGCCCGAGGGCAGCAGGAGCCTGCTCGACCTGGGAGGAGGCCACGGGGAGTACGCGCGCGCGTTCTGCGGCGCGTACCCGGGGATGTCCGCCACGATCGTCGACGCCGCCGTCACCGGGCGCTCCGACGGGCCGCTGACCTGGCAGGAGGGCGACCTGCTCACCGCGGGGCTGCCGGGCGGGCAGGACGTGACCGTGCTCTTCAACGTGCTGCACGGGTTCGCCGCGCCCGACGCCGCCGCGCTGGTCGCCAGGGCGGCGGCCACGCTGCGGCCGGGCGGCCTGCTGGTCGTCCTGGAGAGCGTGCCCGAGCCGCGCGGCACCGCCGCCGACCTGGCCTTCGGCGCGGGGTTCGCGCTCAACCTGTGGCACACGCAGGGCGGCGCGCTGCACGCGACCGGCACGATCAGCGGCTGGCTGGAGGCGGCCGGGTGCGTGGCCGGGCCGTGGCGCGAGCTCGCCCGCTCGCCGTCGCACGCGCTCGTGACAGCCGAAAGGCCCTCACCCCGGCACGCGGGGTGAGGGCCTGGCGGGGAGCCTACGGGGTGCCGCCGAACGTCACGACGAGCCGCCCGTCCGAGGCGAACGACCAGCTCAGCGCGCCGTCGTAGGAGGAGCACCGGGAGCCGTTCGAGCCGGTCCAGAACTGGTTGGAGCCGTCGGCCGACCCCACCGTCTTGTCGTTGGCGCCGTCGCCGGAGCGGCAGGAGGTGTTGTCGCGGAACACCGTGGAGCCCGCGTCGAAGGAGAAGTTGCGCTCGGCGTTGTCGATGCTGACGTTGCCCGTCATCGTCATCGTGCCGGGGTTGCGGTTGTAGGTGAAGCCGTGCTTGCCGTTGTCGTAGGCGATGCTGCGCCGGATGACGTGGTTGACCGGGATGTCCTCGCCGCCGAGCTTGTAGCCGTTGCGGTCGCCGTTGCCGGCCTGGCCGCCGTTGCTCAGCGTGCCGTTGCCGTAGGACAGCGAGTCCTCGATCGTCACCGCGCCGATCGGGCCGGTCTCCGACTTGGTGTAGAGGTCCCAGCCGTCGTCGATGTTGTTGCGGGCCACCGCGTAACGGAAGACGTTGCCGGAGCCGACGGTGAGCTTGGCGGCGAACCCGTCGGCGTCCTCGCCGTCGGAGTCGGCGTTGTCGTGCGACAGCGCGCTCAGGATGAGGTTGTCCGACGGCCACTGATCGCGCGGCGTGGTGGAGAGGGTCCGGGAGAGCTGCAGCCCGGTGTCGCGGTTGTAGCGGGTCACCGTCCGCTCGATGACGTTGTGGCTGCCGCCGACGAAGATGCCGTTGTCGCCGGCCCGCTCGACGACGATGCCGTGGACGTGCCAGTAGGACCCGTTGACGGCCAGCCCCCGGTTGGCCGGGTCCTCGCTCTGGCCGGAGAAGTTCAGGACCGGCGTCTCGCCCGGGTAGGCGGCCAGCTTCTTGCGGGCGCCCGAGGTGCCGTCGTTGCCGGGCGCGATGGTGACGGTCTGCGAGAAGGCGTACGTGCCGCCGCGCAGGTAGATCGTGCCCCCGGCGGCGACCCTGGTGATCGCGGAGGTGAGCGTCGTCGGGTCGGCCTGGGTGCCGGCGGCGCCGTCCCTGCCGTTCGGGGCCACGTACAGCGTGTCGCCGGTCGGCGGCGGGGTGACGGTCGGCGTGATCGTCGGCGTGGGGGTGACGGTGGGGGTGGAGCTGGTCGTCGGGGTGCCGCCCGTGGGCCGCAGCGTCCACTGCTTGGTGGGCTTGGAGTCGCAGGAGTTCTGCTGTAGGAGGGCGCCCGCGGCGGTGGAGTCGTCCTTGACGTTGACGCACTTGCCGCCGTTGGCGTTGACGATCCGGTAGGCGGACCCGGAGGCGGTCAGCCGCCACGTCTGTGAGGCCGCGCCGGTGCAGGTCTCCTGCTGGACGGGCTTGCCCGCGCTGGTGGAGGCGTCCCGGACGCCCAGGCACCTGCCGCTGTGCGCGGCCCTGATCTCGTAGTCGCCGCCGGAGGCGGTGAGGGTGAAGACCTGCCCCGCGCCGGCTCCACAGGGGTTCTGCACGAGTTGCGTGCCGTCGGCCGTGGCCGCGCCGGGCACGGCGGCGCACAGGCCGCTCCCGGCGTTGACCAGCGTGTAGTCGCCGCTGCTCGGCGCGGCCGAGGCCGGCGCGTTGAGCGCGGCGACCAGCCCGCCGGTGGTGAGGAGTCCGGCGGACAGCACGATCGCCAGCCGCCTGCCGAGATGTTCTTGCTTGCGCACGTCCAGCTCCGTTCGGGGGGTACGGGGGGCACCGGGGCACCAACCGGTTGCACTCACAGTGGCTAGGTGCCGGGGCGTCGTCAATACGCCTGAGTAAAACTGCAAACGCGGCCAGGCGTTTTGCCTGGTCTCGTCTTAGATTTCTGCAACAACCGCTTGCAAGAAGCGTGGACTGCTTGCATGGCTGGACGGGGGCGGGCTTCACAGCCGGCCGGGCGCGTGATCTAATCGAGGAACCAATATCTAGAATCCAGTTCTATTATTGAGTCGAGAGTGGAGATCAGCGATGGCCCGACTGCTGCGCCGCTTCGCCGAGACCAGGCCGGGCGACCTCGCGCTGGCCGACGAGGACGGCGTCACCACGTGGCACGAGCTGGACGAGCGGGTCGACCGGCTGGCCGGCGCGCTCCTCGGCGCGGGCCTCGCCTCCGGCGACGTGCTCGCCCTCCACGCCGCCAACCGGCGCGAGTACTTCGAGGTCATGGCCGCCGCCAGCCACATCGGCCTGCGCTACGTCCTGGTCAACTGGCACTGGACCGCCCAGGAGCTCGCCTACGTCCTGCGTGACGCGGGCGCGCGGGCGCTGCTCTCCGACCCCGCCTTCGCCGCCCAGGCCGCCGAGGCCGTCCAGGGGCTCGACCTGCCGGTACGCGTGGCGTTCGGCGAGGGAATCGAGGGCTTCGTCCCGTACGAGGACTTCATCGCCGCGGCCCCGCCCGGCGAACCGGAACCGCAGGTCATGGGCAGCCCCATGTTCTACACCTCCGGCACCACCGGCAGGCCCAAGGGCGTCAGCCGCAAGCAGTCCATCACCGGCCTGCCCGTCGAGGCCCTCGCCCTGGCCGCCGACCGCTTCGGCCAGACCTTCACCGTGCCCGACGGCGGGCGGACGCTGCTGGCCGGGCCCGCCTACCACTCCGCCCAGTGGATGTTCTCGTTCATGGCGCTCATGGGCGGCTGCCCGGTGGTCATGCGGCGCGCGTTCGACCCCGCCGAGACGCTGCGGCTCATCGACGAGTACGGGATCACCAACGTGCACCTGGTGCCCACCCAGTTCGTCCGCCTGCTGCGCGTGGACGCCGCCACCCGGCAGGCGTTCTCCGGGGCGAGCCTCACCTCGGTCTGGCACGGCGCCGCGCCCTGCCCGCCGCAGGTCAAGCGGCAGATCATCGAGTGGCTCGGCCCGGTCGTCCACGAGTACTACGGCTCGACCGAGGCGGGCGTCAACACCGTCATCACCGCCGAGGAGTGGCTGGCCAAGCCCGGCAGCGTCGGCCGGCCGCAGGCGGCGACCGAGATCCACATCCTGCTCGACGACGGCACGCCCGCCAAGCCGGGGGAGCAGGGCCAGATCTGGTTCCGCTACGCCAACGGCGACGACGTCGAATACTGGGGCGACCCGGACAAGACCGCGTCCATCCACCGGGCCGGCGGGCTGTTCACCACCGGCGACATCGGCTACTTCGACGAGGACGGCTACCTGTTCCTGTGCGACCGCGCGATCGACATGATCATCAGCGGGGGTGTGAACATCTACCCGGCCGAGATCGAGAGCGTGCTCATCACCCACCCGGCCGTCCGGGACGTCGCGGTGTTCGGGGTGCCGGACGAGGAGTTCGGCGAACAGGTCAAGGCCGCCGTCGAGCTCGCGGACGGCGTCGAGCCGGGCGGCGGCCTGCCCGCCGAGCTGACGGCCCACTGCCGCGCCTCGCTGGCCGGGTACAAGGTGCCCCGGTCGTTCGACTTCGTCCCCGAACTGCCGCGCACTCCCACCGGCAAGCTGTACAAGCGGCTGCTGCGCGACCCCTACTGGCAGGACGGCGCCCGCCGGATCTGACGCTCACCCCGGCCGTACCTCACCCCCGACGGGCGCGGGCAGCAGCTTGCCGAACGGAAGGGCGCGCATCACCCGCAGCCGCTGCGCGGCCGGCCGATGGCCGTGCCGGGCCGCGAGCCCGTAGTAGAACCTGGCGATGTCGTGCTTGGCCCGGCCCTCCTGCTCGTACGCCTGGCCGTAGGCGAACGACAGCCGCGCCGCGAACTCGACCGGGCGCGGATCGGCGGCGAACGCCTCGGCGTCGGGATGATGCCGCCCGCGCGCGGCGTGGAGCCAGTAGCGGGCCGCCGCCAGGTCGCCGGTCAGCACGTGGATGATCGCCAGCCGGTAGGCGGACTCGGCGTCACCGTCGCCCGCCCGCCGCACCAGCCGCGCGACCGTCCTGGTCGTCCGCCGCTCGGCCTCGTCCGCGGGGGTCCGATAGTGGTCGTACGTGCCGGTGACGTGCGCACCGGGCGCCGGCGTGCCGGGGACGTACGGGGTGCGCGGCGGCTGCTCGCTCCTGGCGGCGCGCCACCGGGTCTGCCACTGCTCCACGGTGCCGAGGGCGTCGCGGGGCAGGCCCGTCTGCTCGGCATGACGGTGACAGACCATCACGAACGAGGCGACCAGCTTCCAGTCCGGCAGGCGTTCCCGCTTGCCGGTGAGGATGTCGCTGACCGTGCTCGCGGGCAGTTCCTTGGGAACGTCCGGCGCGCGCGACAATCGGTGCATCTCTGAATAGCTCGGCTGGCCGGCCGATTCCCGGAGCTCTATGAGCGCGGCTATGAAGGCGGAGTGAGATCCTGCCCGGGGAGTGTCAGTCATCGTCCTTGTTGGGGTGGTGGGCTAAGAATTGTCGCCATATTTGCAGAAATATTCTCGCGTCGATGACACTTCGCAGATTCCATCTCATCCGGTTGCCGTGGCCACTCCGGATGATCACTGTCCCACCGGTCCCAGTCGCCCATTCGGGTAGCTAGCAGCACTTTCGACGCCATTCGCGGGCGGGCTGCCGGATAACCCCGGATGAATCCGGACGATGTCGGATGCTTACGGAGTTTAACGTCCGCTGCCGTCTATTTCCGATCTCGTACGGCTCCGTCCGAGCACGTTTGGATCGCTGGCCCACGGCCTCCGTCAAGCCGCATGGTTACCGCATTCATCGCTGCTCTTCGGGAGGCCACCGCCCATGCCGATACTCACGGCCCGCCCGTCCAGCATCGTGTACTGCGCCGACGCCCCCTGCCCGGCGGACGAGCACCTCCTGGTCACCCTCCTGACCACCTGGGTGCTCGCCACCGGGCGCACCCCGCCCGCCGGGCGTCCCGAAGACCTCACCCCGGAAGAGCTCATCGACTTCTGGGCCGACGACCGCACCTGAGGAGACGAGGACCGATGTTCACCACGCGCCAACTGCTCACGCTCACGCTCACCGTCATGATCGCCGCCATCACCTGCGCCCTCGTCCTCGCCACGGGCGCCGAATGGCCCGGCGCCCTCCTCAGCGCCGGCGCCGCCGGCGGCGCCACCCTCGCCACCCTCCCCAAACTCCTCCACAAACGCGACCCGTAACCCGGGCCCGCGCCTGGCCTGGCTCCCGCCCGCTCCCGGCCTGGCCCCGCGCGCCCCGGCCCCAGGCTTGGCCGTCCGCCCCCGGCCCCCGGCCCGCGGCCCCCGGCCCCCGGCTTGGCCGCCGCCCGCCGCTGCCTGCCCCCGCTCGCCCCCCGGGCCCCGCCCGCCGCCTGGCCCCGCCCTGGCCTGGCCAGGGGGCTTGTGCCGGTGACCGCGCCGTTGGGCTCGCGCGGCACCTCGGCAGGCCGCCCCGGCAGCCGCCCCGCCAGGCCGCTCCCGGTAGGCCGCCCGGGCAGGCCGCTCCCGGTAGGCAGTTCTGGGCGTCGCGGCCCGCGCAGGCTGCCCTCCGGGCTGGCCCGTTCTGGTGCGCCCGCGCGTCGCCCCCGGTGGGCTGCTGCCGGCAGGCGCCCGGGCTCGCGCACCGGGTCACGCCCCACGCAGTCCGCCTTCCCGGGGGTCGGTTGGGGGCGCGTCCGCATGCCGCCTCCGGTGGGTCGGTTCGGGCGCGTCCGCAATGCCGCCCCCGGTGGGCTGCTGCCGGCAGGCGCCCGGGCTCGCGCACCGGGTCACGCCCCACGCAGTCCGCCTTCCCGGGGGTCGGTTGGGGGCGCGTC
>NZ_JBSFSX010000005.1:544161-707629 GCF_053590035.1 Nonomuraea sp. NPDC003214
CGTTCCGCATGCCGCCTCCGGTGGGTCGGTTCGGGCGCGTCCGCAATGCCGCCGCCGGTGGGCTGCTCCCGGCAGGCGCCCGGGGTCGCGCCCCCCCGCAGCCCTCGCCCTCCCGGTGTGGTCGGTTCGGGCGCGCCCGCATGCCGCCCCGGTGGGCCGTGGCCGGAGGCGGGTCCTCGCAGTTGTCTCCAGGTGGGGCGGGTCTGGTGCGGGGGTTGGGAAGGGGGCTTCTCGCGGCAGCGGGCGGGATTGACTTGTCGTCAGTGTCAGGGTTTTAGCGTGGCGGGGTTCGGGCGGGCCGCGCGGGGCGCGGCGGTGATCGGGGGTTGGGCGATGAAGTTCGGGATCAGCTATGGGACGCCGCATCAGGGGGTCGATCCTGACAAGCTGGCGGGGTTCGCCAGGCTGGCGGAGGAGTGCGGGTTCGAGTCGCTGTACCTGCCCGAGCACGTCGTGCTGTACCCGGGCGCCAAGGTGGGGGCGTTCGAGCTGCCGCCGACGCTGCCGTACGTGGACCCGCTGGACGCGCTGGCGTTCGTGGCGGCGGCGACGGAGCGGATCCTGCTGGGCACCGGGGTGCTGCTGGTGCCGTACCACCATCCGGTGATCCTGGCCAAGCGGCTGGCCACGGTGGACGTGCTGTCGAAGGGCCGGATGCGGCTGCTCACGGTGGGGGTGGGGGCGCTGCCGGGGGAGGCCGAGGCAGTGGGGGTGGAGTTCCGGACGCGGGGGCGGCGCGCTGACGAGGCGATCGACGTGCTGCGGCTGCTGTGGGAGGGCGGGGCGGAGGGGGTGGGGTTCGCCGGGGAGTTCTTCTCGTTCGAGGCGTTGTGCAGTTATCCGAAGCCCGCCGGGCGGCTGCCGATCCACGTGGGGGGATCGTCGCGGGCGGCGGCGCGGCGGGCGGGGCTGCGGGGGGACGGCTACTTCGCGGGCGGCGCGCTGGGGCCGGAGGAGCGGGCGGCGCAGTGGGAGCTGGCCCGCGAGACGGCCGCGGCGGCGGGCCGCGATCCGGACGCGCTGGAGTACACGCGGTTCGGGTCGATCGGCATGTCCGGGGAGCGTGTCGCGGAGCTGGCCGGGCAGGGGGTGACGCGGCTGGTGGTGAGCTCGTCGGCCACCGATCCGGGCGAGCAGCGCGAGGAACTGTCGGCGTTCGCCGAGCGGTGCGGTTTCCTGCCCTAGCATTTCGCACGTGACCGCCTACGACGATCCCGACCTGTTCGAGCATCTGAACGTCTCGGCCCTGCCGCCGCGCCAGCAGCGCATCCTGGCCACGATCCGCGACTGGGTGGTCAGGCACGGCTACCCGCCGAGCACCCGGGAGCTCGGCCGGGCGGTGGGGCTGCGGTCGTCGTCGGCGGTGTCGAAGCATCTGCGGAGCCTGGAGGAGAAGGGGTTCCTGACGCGCGGGTCGTCGGTGAGCAGGCCGATCGACGTGCGGATGTTCCTGCACGGGGCGGCGCCTGAGCAGGCGCGCGACCTGGTGAGCGTGCCGGTGGTGGGCGACATCGCGGCGGGCGCGCCGATCCTGGCGGACGAGCGCCTGGACGACACGCTGACGCTGCCGCGCGACCTCACCGGGCGCGGCAACGTGTTCGGCCTGCGGGTGCGGGGCGATTCGATGGTCGACGCCGCGATCTGCGACGGCGACCTCGTCGTCGTACGGCAGCAGCCCGAGGCGCACTCGGGCCAGATCGTCGCGGCGATGATCGACGGGGAGGCCACGGTCAAGGTGTTCCGCCGGCGCGGCGGGCACGTCTACCTGGAGCCGCGCAATCCCGCGTACGAGGTCATCGACGGCGACGACGCGGTGGTGCTGGGCATCGTGGTGTCGGTCCTGCGCAGCGTCTGAGCAGCCGTCTCTGGGCGGTGTCAGGAGCTGTGCGAGCGGGCGAACTCGGTCACCGTGACGGCCCGGAGCAGGCCCGGGTGCAGGAGTTCGGCCCGGTGCCGGGGTAATCCGGCGGCCAGCGCGGCGTCGGTGAGCGCGGCGGTGACCCAGCGCGCGTCGACGTCGCGCCCGTGGGGGCCGGTGATCAAGGGCTCGCCGGCGGCCCGGCCGCCGCACAGCTCGCGCAGCAGCGGGCGGGCGCGCGGCGGGATCGGGTACGCGACGGGCCCGTCGGGCTCGCCGTGCAGGACGAGCACGAGGGGGTGTTCGCCGCCGGGCAGCGCGTGGATGTCGTGGACGGTGAGCGCGGCCAGCGCGTCGACCGACGCGCCGGTGGCCTCCAGCAGCGCGACGGCCAGGGCTTCGGCCGCCCTGCCGTCCTCGGCCAGCCGGGCGACGCCGCCGCGCAGCAGCCGCCGCTCGGCCGGGGTGAGCGGCGGTGCGCCGTCGGCGGAGCGCCGGGCCCGGGTCGCGCCGGACGCCTCGGCGAAGGCGTGGAAGGAGGCCAGGACGGTGCGCCTGCCGGCGACGGTCGCCTTGGCCAGCGGCCTGCCGGCGGGGCCGACGCCGGTGGTGAGCGCGGTGTAGCAGTAGGCGTCCAGGTGGGACCCGGTGGCCGCGAGAGGTTCGAGCGCCGGTTCGGCCGCGTACAGCCAGCGCAGCCACGAGGCGAGGACGCGCAGGCAGGTGCGGCGCCGGGCCGCCGACGGGCGGCCCTGGAGCCAGGCCACGGCCACCTGCCACGTCAGCGGGTCGAGCCCGTCGATCAGCTCGACGTCGGCGGCGGGGACCTGGCCGGGGCGCAGGCCGTCGATCCGCCCGACGCTGGTGAGGTCGGGGTCGGCGGCGCGCGTCACGACGCGACCACCGCGCCCGCACCCGCGCCCGCGCCCGCATCGGGCATGGCGCCGGCGCGCGGTCGCGCGCCGGACCCGGGCAGGGGCGCGCCGTCGGACCTCGTGGCGGCGCCGTCAGCCGACGCCCGGGCGAGCCCGGCAGGGCGGCCCGTGCCTGACAGACCCATCATGAACTAGATCATCTCACGGGTGCGCCCTCCGCGATTCTCGATCGGCGGAGTCAGCGGAAGTCTCGGCCGTGGTCAAGGTGACGCCGATCTCCGCCATCCGCCCGGCCGCGTAGCCGGGGTCGATCAGCGACTCGGGCGTGTGGAGGCCGGGCGGCACGGGGTCGCCGCGCAGGCCGAGCAGCCGTTCGACGCCGAGGGCGATGCCGAGCGCGGTCAGCGGGCGCTGTCCCTCGGGGTGGAGGAGGTAGTGGCTGGTCGTGAGCGGCGCGCTCGCGTGGTCCACGCCGCCGAGGTCGATCCTGACCTCGGTGGACGGCGGCCCACCGCGCCGCCTGCCCGAGGATTCGCCGAACGCGAACGCGAAGCCGACGTCGGGCGCCCCCGTCGCGAGGGCCAGGCTGGGCACGTCGGGGATGGGGACGTACTGGGCGGGCAGCACGGTGCCGTCGGCGCTGGTGACCTCGGTCTGCGCCTCGGCGCCGGGGACCCAGTGGAAGACGCCGTCGCGGCGGACGTACCCGGAGGAGGTGGCGGCCAGCAGGCGCTCCAGGTCGGTCGCCGCCGCCGGTCCGCCGCTGTCGAGCTCGTCCAGCACGCCGCCGACCCGGATGCTGTCGAGCCTGCCGAACTCCCGGGCGAGGTCGAGCACGGCCAGGACGACGAGCCCGGCGTACCAGTGGCTGGCGAGCAGGACCGGCGCCGCGCCCGGCCGCGCGGCGGCGGCGACGACCTCGGGCCCGATGTCGACGAGGCCGCTGGAGATGCTGAGGTACGGCAGGCCGCGCTCCTGCGCGTAACGCAGGCCGTGCAGGCGGCTGTCCCACACGGTCGCCACGACCGCCGAGTGGGCGGCGTCGTCCGCGAGGCCGAGATCGCTCCGGTCCAGGTCGGCGGTGACGGCGGTCGCGGCCCCCAGGTCGTCGGCGACCCGGCGGGCGCGGCCGAGGTCACGGCCGGCGATCGTCAGCGGCAGGCCGGGATGCCATCGGCGCAGGAGGGCAGCGGTCGCCGAGCCTGCCTGCCCGGAGCCGCCCAGGATGAGTACGGAGTGTTCCACGGGGGTGTCCTCTCACTAACCTACATTCTGTAACTTACATTTTGTAGCTTAGGCTGGGGCGGCGACGCAAGGAGGACGATGACCACCGGATCCACCCGCCTGTCCAAGCAGGCCCGGCGCGAGCAGCTGCTCGACACCGCCCTGGCGATCGTGCGCGCCCACGGCACCGACGGCCTCACGCTGCTGAGCCTGGCCGAGGCCGCCGGGGTGAGCAGGCCGATCGTCTACGACCACTTCGGCACCCGGCCCGGCCTGCTCATCGCGCTCTACCGGCGGCTCGACGAGCGCCACCGGGCAGCCTCGGAGGAGGCCCTGCGCGGCGCCCCGGCCGTCCCCGGCGAGATCGCCCGAGTCCTGAGCGCCGCCTACTTCGCCTGCGCCACCGACATGCCCGAATGGCACGCCGTCTCCGCCGCGCTCAAGGGCAACCCGGAGATGGAGGCGATCGAACGCGACCTGTTCGACGACTACGCGGAGCTGATGGCCACCGCCCTGCGCCCCCACACCGGACTCCCGCCCGAGGCGCTACGGCTGCGCTGCGCCGGGGTGCTCGGCGCGGCCGACGCGCTGGCCGCCGAGCTGAACCAGGGCCGCGCCAGCGCCGCCGACGCCGCCGAGGCGCTGACCGCCCTCATCGTCGGCAGCCTCGACGCCCCGCCCTGACGCCGCCCCGCATGTGGCGGCCCTGTGGAGGTATCGGGCGGTTACCGTGCAAACCATCGCCCCGGCCGGGCGCCGCCCCTAGCGTCGCAGGGTATGCAGACAGTGGACGCCCTGGTCGTGGGCGCGGGCCTGGCCGGGCTGAGCACCGCCCGGCTGCTCGCCCGGCAGGGGCTGGACGTGCTGGTGACCGAGCGCCGCAGGACGCTGACGGCCGGCATCCGCACGACCGGCATCTTCGTACGCCGCACCCTCGACGACTTCGACCTGCCGGACCACCTGCTCGGGCCCGGCGTACGCGACGTGCTGCTGTACCCGCCGTCGCGGCGGGCGCCGATCCGCCTCACCAGCGACCGCGACGAGTACCGGGTCGCCGACATGGCCGGCGTGTACGAGCACGCGCGCCGCGAGGCCGAGTCGGCCGGGGCGCAGGTCCGGCTGGGCGCACGGTTCCGCGGCGTGCGGGCGGGAGTGGCGCGGTTCGAGGGGGCGGAGCCGGTGGCGGCCCGGTTCGTCGTCGGCGCGGACGGCGCCCGCTCCCAGGTGGCCCGCGACCTCGGCCTCGACGTCAACCGGCGCTTCCTCGTCGGCGCCGAGCTCGTCCACCCGGTCGCGTCCGGCACAACCGTCCCGGCGTTCCACTGCGTGCTCGACCCCAGGATCGCCCCCGGCTACCTGGGGTGGGTCATCGACGACGGCCGCCACGCCCACGTGGGCGTCGCGGGCCGCCCGGACGCGATGCGCGCCGGCGTACGCCACCTGCTGGACGCGTTCGCCGCAGGCGCGCCCGGCCGCGCCGACCCGGCCGGGCCGGTCGAGCGGCGCGGCGGCCCGATCCCGGTCGGCGGCGTGCTGCGCCGGCTCGCGTGCCCCGCCGGGCTGCTCGTCGGCGACGCGGCCGGCGCGGTGTCGCCGCTGACGGCGGGCGGCCTGGACCCGTGCCTGCGGATGGCGGCCCTGGCCGCCTCCGTCACCGCCGCCTACCTGCGCACCGGCGACCGGCGCGAGCTGGAGCGGTACGACGGCGCCGCGCTGCGCGCCCGGTACCGGACCCGGCTGATGCTGCGCCGCGCCTTCGCCGGCATCCGGTCGCCGGTCGCGGCGGAGGCCGCCGTGGCCGCCCTGCGCGGGCGCGCCGGACGCGCCCTGGCGGCCCGCATCCTCTTCGGCGACGGCTCCTTCCCGAACGTGGAACCGGCGCCCGCGACAGGCTGACGCGCCCCCGCTTGCGCCGGAGGTCAGGCCAGGGCGAGACGGCGTACGCCTGTCATGGTCGGGGTCGGCATCAGCTCCGGGGGGTCGTCCGGGTCGGTGCGCAGGGACGGGAGGCGGTCGAGCAGGATGTTCAGCGCGACCCGCCCCTCCAGCCTGGCCAGCGGCGCGCCCAGGCAGAAGTGGATGCCCCGGCCGAACGCCAGATGCGGGTTCGGGTCGCGGCCCGGATCGAACATGTCCGGATCGGGGAACTGCCTCGGGTCGCGGTTGGCCGACCCCAGCCACGCCATGACGAGCTGGTCGGCGGGGATCTTCACGCCGCCCAGCTCGGCCTCCCGGGTCGTGGCGCGG
Organism: Nonomuraea sp. NPDC003214; assembly: GCF_053590035.1. Taxonomy (NCBI): domain Bacteria; kingdom Bacillati; phylum Actinomycetota; class Actinomycetes; order Streptosporangiales; family Streptosporangiaceae; genus Nonomuraea; species Nonomuraea sp. NPDC003214. Next base: position 550,366 of record NZ_JBSFSX010000005.1, read on the forward strand.
CCGAGCGCGGCGAACGGCGTGAGGTAACGCAGCGACTCCTCGATCACGGCCGGGATCGTCGACCGGTCGGCCCGCGCCCGCTCCTGCTGCTCCGGGAACGCGTCCAGGCAGAGCACCGTGTTGCCGAGCAGCATCGTCGTGGTGACGTGCCCGGCCAGCAGCAGGACGATCGCGAAGTTCACCACCTGGGTGTCGGGCAGGCGCTCGCCGTCGACCTCCGCCTCCACCAGCAGGCTCAGCAGGTCGCCGCGCGGCCGGGCCCGGCGCTCGGCCGCGTGACCGGCGAGGTAGTCCGACATCTCCTTCCACGGGCGCAGCGACTCCTGTCGCTGCGCGAGCTGCCTCTCGTCGGGCTCGGTGAGCGAGACCTTGGTGTCACGCTGGAACAGCGCGTCGGCCCACCGCTTGAACAGCGCCCGGTCGGTGGCGGGCACCCCGAGCAGCTCGGCGATGACGATGACCGGCAGCGGGTAGGCCAGGTCGGTCACCAGCTCCAGCCGGCCGCGCTCGCGGGCCGCGTCCAGCAGCTCGTGGGTGAGGGCGGCGATGCGCGGCTCCAGATCCGCGACGATCTTGCGGGTGAAGGCGCTGCTGACCAGCCTGCGCAGCTTGCCGTGCGCCGGCGGGTCGATCTGTGTGATGAAGCCGTCGAGCGAGAACTCCTCGACCTCGGGCACCAGGCCCTTCGGCACCACCCGCATGGTGTCGGAGGAGAACGTCGCGGGGTCGCCGAGAACCTCGTGCAGCTCCGGGTAGCCGTAGACGTTCCACATCCCCGAGGCGGGGTCGAACTCGACGGGCGGGCCCGAGCGCGGGCCGTGCAGCCAGAAGTGCTGTTCGGGGATTCCGTACCGTTCGGCGAAGTCGGCCATCGCCTCTCCTTGGTCGTAGATCCGCGTCGGCGTGGGGCGGCCACCCCAGGTCCTTACCCCGCCTTGGCAGCCGGGGCCCCTGCCCGTGCGGGGTGTTTTCGCGTACGTACGAGATCCGCGCGGTCGCTCATGGAAGGGCGGTCGCTCATGGGAAGGGGAGCAAACCGGACAGCGGGGCGGACGGCGAGGGGGCGGGCGGCGGCGGCTCGGTGGGCTCGGCGCCGGTCGGCGGCGGCGTGGCGGGCCGGTCGGTGGGCTCCTGGGCGGGCGGCGCGGCCGGCCGGTCGGTGGGCGCGTCCGTGGGGGAGGGGGCGGTGGCGGTCACGGTCGCGGACGCCGACGGCGTGGCCAGCGGGCCGGTCGCGGACGGCGTGGGCGACGGGGAGCCCGACGGCGTCGGCGAGACCGGGTACGGGCGGGAGTGGCGCAGGGCGGGCTCGGTGCGGCGGTCCTTGCCGGCGTCCCGGCCGGCGGGCACGGCCTTGCCTTCCGTCGCGCCCTTGAGCTGCTCGGACACCGTCTGCCCGGCGATCGCCTGGTAGATCAGGATGCCGCCGAAGCTGAGCGTGAACACCAGCGCCGCCGCCCCGCCCAGCCGGAGCCACCCCACCCGCCCCGCCGGGGCCTGGTCCGTGGGGTGGGCCTGGTCCGAGGGATGGGCTGGGCCGGAGGGGCGGGCCCGGTCCGACGGGCGGTGCCGCCTGCCGGTGACGGTGTGCTGCCTGACCTTGGCGCGGGTGCGGCGCAGGTAGTGGGTGTACAGCTCGGTGCCGACCGTGGTGGCCACGCTCATGACCGCCGCGCCGATCACCGTGCCCGCCACGCCGAGCCACGAGGCCGCCACCGCCGCCGTGAGCGCGGCCATCGCGCCCCCGGCCACCTGCACGACGCTCACCCGCCCCCGCCACTTCCCGGGCGCGTCCGGGTCCGGGACGGCATCCGCGCGGACGGCCGCGCCCGTACGCGCCCCGGCGACCGCGCCGGTGGCCGCCTCGGTGGCCGCGTCGAGGCTCGCGCCGGTGGCCGCACCGGTGGCCACGCTGGTGGCCGCCCCGGTGGCCGCGCCGGTGGCCACGCTGGGGGCCGCCCCCGTGGCCGCGTCGGGGGTGGTGAGGTCGGTCGGGGTGTGTCGCCTGCCGGTCATGCTTACGCTGGCCAGCCTTCCTCGTGGTCGGGCGCGAGCGCGCCGCGGGTGTGGGATCGTGATCCGCCGAACCGGGCCCGGCCACGAGCGTGGCGCGCGGCACGCCGGTCAGGGCCTGGGACGGCCGAGCGACGGCCTCCCGGGGGGCGGCTGCTGGGACGAGTCACGATGGCATACCCGGGCAAAGCCGGTCAGCGCGCCACGCGGCGTACGGCGACCTTCTGGGGAGGACATTGCCATCCCCGACCACACCCCTGACCTGGCGGAAAATGAGCGATATGTGACGCATTTATGGACTTATGGTCACAGCCCGGTGATTGATAGGTTGCGCGAGAAAGTTGCCATTGATCGTCGGGGGAATGCGCGGTGGGCATGAACGTGCGCGCGAAAGGGCAGGGCCTGGCCGGGGAAATCCAGGCCGAGCTCGCCCTGTGGACGGACCGTACCGGCTCGGCGGCCGAGGTGTGGGCGCTGCCGGCCGGGGCCGTGCCGCCGCGCGCGAGCGAGGCGGCGCTGTCGGTCGTCCGCCTGGTGCTGTCGGCCGCCGAGGCGCACGACCCGGTCCCCGTGGTGTCGCTGGCCGTCACGCTGGCGGCGTCCGGGCTGCGCCTGACGGTCAGCTTCGAGGCGAGCGGCGCGGCGGACGGGACGCCACTGCCCGAGGCCCGGATGCGTGCCGCGTTCGCCGAGGCGGGCGGCACGCTGAAGGTGGCGGCGTCGCAGTCCGGCGGCGTCACGGTCAGCGCCGCCGTCGCCGCCGACCGGCTCAGGTGACGGCGGGCGAGCCCAGCAGGGCGGCGTCGATCCGGGGGCCGAGCACGTCGGCGCCGTCGGTCACCTCGTTGGGCCGCCCCACGCCGGTGGTGACGAGCTCGCGCAGGCTGTGGCCCACGTAGAAGCCCCAGCTCCGGTGGCAGACCTCGTAACACTCGAACTCCGGCAGCAGCCCGACATGGGTGAAGCGCAGCTCGGCCGGGCCGTCGCCGGGGCCGGAGATCTCGAAGCGGATCTCGGTCCCGGTCCACTCCGCCTGGTCCTCGGTGAAGGAGAAGGCGTTGTCGAGGACGCGCCAGACCACGCGCCGGCCGGGGACGACCTCGGTGAGCCGGATGCGGCACCGGTGGACGCCGGGCACCTCGTAGCCGAACTCGTCGCCCTCGGCGGCGGTGGCGCCGGTGACGTTCCTCGACCACCAGCCGCGCACGTCGAGGACGGCGGCGAACACCTCGGCGGGCGGCCGGGGCAGCTCCAGGGTGATGGTCGTGCCCTGATCGGTCATGATCCCTCCGTACGGTCCGCGGTGCGCTGGATCTCCTCGGCGATGCGCTTGATGCGCCGGAGCCTGGCGTCCCACGCCGCGCCGACGGAGGAGAGCTGGGCGACGGCCCGGGCCAGTTGCGCCTCGTCCACCCGATACTTCCTCTCCCGCCCGGCGGGCGAGGCGTGCACCAGCCCGGCGCGGTCCAGCGTGCCGAGGTGCTTGGTGATCGCCTGGCGGGTCACGGGCAGCCGCTCGCTGAGGCTGGTGGCGGTGCCGTGGCCGTCGGCCAGGAGCAGGTCGAGGATGCGCCGCCGGGTCGGGTCGCCGACGGCCGACCACAGCTCGTCGTCGACGGCCGCCGTCACGGCGTGGCCACCAGGCGCGTGACGTACTCGCCGAGCCGGGGCACGAACGTGTCCCAGCCCTGGCTGTGGTCGCGGTGGCACTCCGCCAGCTTGGCGGCCTCCCAGCCCAGCTCGCGGAAGCCGGTCTCGGTGAGCCGGATCAGCGTGCCCGCGCCCGCCGGGGTGAGCTCGAAGGTGACGAGCAGCGAGGCCGACCCGGTCTCGCACCAGCGGAAGGCGAACAGCCGGGGCGGCTCGGCGGTCACCACGGTGATGGGGGCGACCTGCTCGCGGTCGCCCCAGATGAGCTCGCCGGTCGCGCCGGGGACGGGCTCGATCGAGGCGTCGTCGCTCCACCAGCGGGAGATGTGCTCGGGGCGGCTGACGACCTCGAAGACGACCTCGGGGGTGGCGTCGACGTGGATCTCGCGTTCGATGCTGCCGTACTCCATGCTGATCTCTCCAGACCTTACGTGCAACCTTTGGTTGCGTGTAAGGCTAGCGCGTACGGCACGGATCGCGCAACCAAAGGTTGCGCATGTTCACCAGCCGACCTCGTCACAGCCCCGGTGGTCGGCGGGCTCGACCTGGAGGGTTGCGTGGGCGATGTGGTGACGCCGGCTGAGCACGTCGCGCGCCTGGTCCAGGACGGCGTGGTGGTCGGCCGGCTCGGCGGTGACCAGGTGGGCGGTGGCCACGTTCATGCCCGAGGTGAGCGTCCACAGGTGCAGGTCGTGCACATCCCGTACGCCCTCGATGGCGGACAGGTCGGCGGCCACGGCGTCGGGGTCGACGCCCTCGGGCACGTGCTGGCCGAGCACGGCGAAGACCTGGCGGCCCAGGGAGACGGCGCGCACGGCGACGAACAGGCCGATGGCCAGGGCGACGAACGTGTCCCAGAACGGCTGGCCGGTGGCCGACACCAGCCAGCCCGCGACGATCACGCCGACCGAGCCGGCCGTGTCGGCGACCACCTCCAGGTACGCGCCGCGCACGTTGAGGCTCTCGCCCGCGCCGGAGCGCAGCAGGAGCAGCGCCACCAGGTTGACCAGCAGGCCGATCGCGCCGACGATCATCATCGGCCCGGACGACACCTCGGCCCGCTCGCCGATGCGTCCGATGGCCTCGATCACCACGTAGAGCGCGACGCCCAGCATCATGACGACGGCCAGCAGCGAGGCGAACACCTCGGCCCGATAGGAGCCGTAGCTGCGCCGGCCGGTCGTGTCGGGACGGGTGGCGATGCGGGTGGCGACCAGCGCCGCGCCGAGCGTGACCACGTCGGCGGCCATGTGCCCGGCGTCCGACAGCAGCGACAGCGAGCCCGACAGCAGGCCGAAGACGAGCTCGACGACGAAGAAGACGCCGATCAGCACGAACGAGACGGCCAGCCGCCAGCGGTGGCGGCCCGCCGCGTGCCCGTGCCCGTGGCCGGAGCCCATCACGACCTCCCGTCGCGCTCGGGGTGGATGGCCTCGGTGTGCTCGGTGTGCGCGAGCGCCACGTCGAGCAGCATCCGTACGTGCGGGTCCTCCAGACGGTAGTACGCCATCCGGCCGGAACGGCGTGCCGCCACGATGCGGTGCGCGCGCAGCAGCCGCAGCGCGTGGGAGACGGCCGACTCGCTCTGGCCGGTCACTGCCGCCAGGTCGCACACGCACAGCTCGCCGTCCAGCAGCGCGACCAGCAGCCGCAGCCGGTTGGGGTCGGCCAGCAGGCCGAAGACGTCGGCGGTGTCGGTCACGTCCTCGGCGGCCGGCATCCGCTCGCGCACGGCGCTCACCCGGTCGGCGTCGACGACCTTGACGGCGCACCCGTCCACCATCAAGATGCCTTCATCTGAAGAGGTGTTCATATGTACAAGATAGCGAAGAGCGCGGAACGACTGTCAACCCCCGGTTCGCGGCAGCGCATTTCACCGGCCGATGAATCGGTTGGCTAGCATCGTCGGCGTGAGGATCACCGTCTTCGGCGCCACCGGCGGCACCGGCAGGGCCGTCGTCCAGCGCGCCCTGACCGCGGGCCACGAGGTCGTCGCCGCCGTCCGCGACCCGGCCAGGCTGCCGCTCTCCCACCCCGCGCTGGAGATCGCCACCGCCGACGTCTTCGCCCCGCGCACCCTCGAACCCCTCCTGACCGGCAGCGACGCCGTCCTGTCCGCCCTCGGGCCCAACAGCCGCAACGACACCTCGCGGGTGTGCTCGGCCGGCATCGCCGCCATCCTGACGGCCATGGACGCCACCGGCGTCCGCCGCGTGCTCGCCCTCAGCGCCCAGCCGGTGCTGCGCACCGGCGCCGGGGAGTCGCTGCTGTGGCGCAGGCTCGGCATGCCCGCCGTCCGCGCCGTCTTCGGCACCGTGTACGCCGACCTCGAACGCATGGAGCGGACCCTGGCCGCGAGCACCGCCGACTGGACCGTGCTGCGGCCTCCCCGGCTGACCGGCAAGCCCGCGACCGGCCGCTACCGCAGCGCCGTGGACGCCAACGTGCCCGGCTCCATGACGCGCGGCGACCTGGCCAGGGCGATGCTCGACATGCTGCCGGACCCGTTCACCGTGAGGCGGGCCATCGGGGTCGCCGGGCCGCGCCGCTGACGTACGATCTCGGCACGTCCAGCAGGCACCGTCCAGCAGAAAGCGCCCCATGCACCTCCACCACTTCAGGGCCGCCGGCGTGTCCGTGGTCCTCGAATGCCCGCCCGACGCCCTGCCCGCGATCCTGCACTGGGGGCCCGACCTCGGCCCGCTCGCCGACGACGCCCTGGAGCACCTGGCCGCCGAGCTGCGGCCGCGCCCCGACCAGACCTCCGACGCGCCGATCCGCACGGCGCTCGTCCCCGAGGCGCGCACCGGCTGGGCCGGCCTGCCCGGCCTGTCCGGCCACCACCAGGGCGAGAACTGGTCGCCCGCGTTCACCGCCGTCACCTGCGAGACGGCCGGGCGGCGCCTCACCGTCACCGCCGCCGACCCGCACGCCCGCCTCGCCCTCGCCCTCACCGCCGAGCTCGACCCGTACGGGCTGCTGCGCGCCCGCGCCGAGCTGCGCAACGAGCACGACCTGCCCTACACGCTCGACGCGCTCAACCTGGCCCTCCCGGTCCCCGGGCACGCCACCGACGTGCTCGACCAGGCGGGACGCTGGTCCAAGGAACGCGTCCCGCAACGCCGCCCGCTCACCGTCGGCGCCCACCTGCGGGAGAACCGGCGCGGACGCACCGGCGCCGACGCCGCCACCGTCCTGTTCGCCGGCACCGCCGACCTCGGCTTCCGGCGCGGCGAGGCGTGGGGGCTGCACGTCGGCTTCAGCGGCGGCCACCGCCACTACGCCGAGCGCACCGCCACCGGCCGCACCTTGATCGGCGGCGGCGAGCTGCTGCTGCCCGGCGAGATCGTCCTCGCCCCCGGCGACACGTACCGGACGCCCTGGATCCACGCCACGTACGGGCGCGGCCTGGACGAGGCGGCCCGCCGCTTCCACGACCACCTGCGCGCCCGTCCCGCCCACCCGGCCTCGCCCCGGCCCGTGGTGCTCAACACGTGGGAGGCCGTCTACTTCGACCACGACCTGGACCGGCTGCTCGACCTGGCCGCCCGCGCCGCCAGGGTCGGTGTGGAGCGGTTCGTGCTCGACGACGGCTGGTTCCTCGGCCGCCGCCACGACCGCGCCGGCCTCGGCGACTGGCACGTCGACCCGGCCGTCTGGCCCGACGGGCTGCACCCGCTCGTCAAGCGGGTCAGGGAGCTCGGCATGCAGTTCGGCCTCTGGTTCGAGCCCGAGATGATCAACCCGGACTCCGAGCTCGCCCGCGCCCACCCGGACTGGATCCTGCGGACCGGCGACCGCCTGCCGCCCACCGCCCGCCACCAGCAGGTGCTCGACCTCACCAACCCCGCCGCGTACGCCCACATCAAGGAACGGCTGCTCGCCCTCGTCGGCGAGTACGAGCTCGACTTCGTCAAGTGGGACCACAACCGCGACCTCGTCGACGCCGGGTCGCCCCACCGGCAGGGCCGCGCCGCCGTCCACGCCCAGACCCACGCCGTCTACCGGCTGCTCGACGAGATCCGCGCCGCCCACCCCCGGCTGGAGATCGAGTCCTGCTCCTCCGGCGGCGCCCGCGTCGACCTCGGCATCCTCGAACGCACCGACCGCGTGTGGGCCAGCGACTGCATCGACCCGGCCGAACGCCGCCAGATCATGCGCTGGACCGCCCAGCTCCTGCCGCCCGAGCTCATCGGCAGCCACATCGGCGCCGGCCGCTCCCACACCACCGGCCGCCGCCACGACCTCGCCTTCCGCGCCGCCACCGCGTTCTTCGGCCACTACGGCGTCGAATGGGACCTCACCGCGCTCACCGACGCCGAGCTCGCCGAGCTCGCCGGGTGGATCGCCCTGCACAAGGAGCACCGCGAGCTGCTCCACGGCGGCGTCATGGTCCGGCTCGACGACGTGCCCGACGGCGTGGAGGCGCACGGCGTCGTCGCCCCCGACGGGCGCGCGGCCCTCTTCGAGATCGCGCTGCTCGACCGCCCCGCCACCTGGCCGCCCGGTCTCCTCCGCCTGCCCGGCCTCGACCCCGGCACCCTCTACCGCATCCGGCCCCTGGTCCCCGTCGACTCCCACGGGGCCGCCCCCGCCTGGACGTCCGGCGGCGCCGTGCTGCCCGGCTCGGCGCTGGCCGCCTCCGGCATCGCGGTGCCGCCCCTGTTCCCGGACCGCTCCGCGCTGCTCCACCTCACGGCCGTGGAAGCGCCGCGATGACCGGGGCCGCGATGACCGGGGCCGCGTCTTCCGGGGGCGCCGCGTGACCGGGCTGGAGGAGGCGCTGGCCGCCGTCCCGGTGATCGCCGTCGTCCGGGCCGCCGCGTCGCGCCACCTGGCCGCCGTGCTGGCGACGCTGGCCGGCGGCGGCGTACGGGCGGCCGAGGTCACGATGACGACGCCCGGGGCGCTGGAGGCGATCCGGTGGGCCGCCCGGGGCGGGGTCGAGGGGGTCGCGGTGGGCGCGGGCACCGTGCTGACGGCCGAGGCCGCCCGGGAGGCCGTCGGCGCCGGAGCGGGCTACCTGATCACCCCGGCGGTTCTGCCCGAGGTGATCGAGGAGGGGCGCAGGCTCGGCGTCCCCGTCGTGCCGGGCGCGTTCACGCCGACGGAGATCCTCCAGGCGTGGCGGGGCGGGGCGGCCCTGGTCAAGGTGTTCCCCGTGAGAGCGGCGGGCGGCCCCGGCTACGTCAGGGACGTGCTCGCGCCGCTGCCGGAGGTGCCGCTCGTGCCGACCGGCGGCGTCCGGATCGAGGACGTGCCCGCCTACCTGCGCGCGGGCGCCCGCGCCGTCGGCATGGGCGCACCGCTGCTCGGCGACGCCTGCGCGGACGGCGACCTGGCCGCCCTCGCCTCCCGCGCCCGGCGGCTGCTCGGCGTCGTCGCGCAGCACCTGGAGGAGCGGGGCTGAGCCTCAGGAGGAGCGCTGAGCCTCAGGAGCGGGGCTGAGCCTCAGGAGCGGCTGAGCCGCAGGATCGCGCGAGGCGGTCAGCCGCCCGGCTCTCCCACACCGTGCGACGTCGTGACCGTCGGCCCGGAAGCGCCGGGTGAGGCCGTGATCGTGGTCCCGGCCTGCCCGGCGAGCACCGCCGCCGCGTCCCGCAGCGCGCCGATGGCCGCGGGCCGCCCGGTCGCGGTGACGAACCTTACGCACGCCTCCGCCTTCGGCCCCATCGACCCGGCCGGAAACCGCATCGCGCGCAGCTCGCCCACGTCCACCGACGACAGCGGCCGCTCCCTAGGGGTGCCGAAGTCGCGCCGGACCGCGTCGACGTCGGTGAGCACCACGAGCCGGTCGGCCCCCAGCTCGATCGCCAGCAGCGCCGCCGTGAGGTCCTTGTCCACGACGGCCTGCGCGCCCTCCAGCCGCCCGCCGGGCCGGGGCAGCACCGGCACCCCGCCCCCGCCGCCGCAGATCACCGACGTGCCGGCGGCCACGAGACGCCGGATCGTCGGCAGCTCGACGACGCGGCGCGGCGCCGGGGACGCGACGACCCGCCGCCACGCCCCGCCCTCGCCCTGCCGGGCCACGGTCCACCCGTGCTCCAGCGCCAGCCTGCGCGCCTCGGCCTCCGGGTAGCTCTGGCCGACGAACTTCGTGGGCGCGGCGAACGCCGGATCGTCCGCGCCCACCTCCGTCTGGGTGACGAGCGTGACCACCGGGCCGGGCAGGCCCGCGTTGGCCAGCTCCTGCGCCAGCCAGTAGCCGATCATGCCCTGCGTCTGGGCGCCGAGCGTGTCGAGCGGGAACGGGTGGGCCAGGTCCGGGTCGTTCGCGCTCTCGACGGCCAGCATGCCGATCTGCGGCCCGTTGCCGTGGCAGAGCACCAGCGTGTGCTCGGCGCCCAGCGGGGCGAGCGCGCGGGCGGCCGCCCGCACGTGCCGCCGCTGCACCGCGGCGTCCGGGCGTTCGCCCCGTTCCAGCAGGGCGTTGCCGCCCAGCGCGACGACGAGCAGCATGTCACTCTCCCAGCGCCGCGACGAGCACGGCCTCGACGGTACGGGGCGCTTCTCCGCAGGGTGCCACCCGGGGAGGCGCCCGGGCCAGCCCGGCACGCCGGACGTTCCCGGCCGGGCGGAAGCCGTCCGGCCGGGGGACTCAGCCGGTCGTGGCCTTGAGGGCGGCTTCGAGGATGTCGACGCCCGCGTGCAGGTCGTCCTCGCGGATCGTGAGGGGCGGAGCGATGCGGAAGATGCCTCCCATCCCGGGCAGCTGGACGATGTTCATGTGCAGCCCGCGTTCGAGGCAGGCGCGGGTGACGGCGGCGCCGAGCGCGTCGGCGGGGGCCCTGGACGCCTTGTCGCGGACCAGCTCGACGCCCTGGAGCAGGCCGCGGCCCCGGACGTCGCCGACGACCTCGTAGGCGTCGCGCAGCGCGAGCAGCCGCTCGGTGAGCTGGTCGCCGAGCCGGGCGGCCCGCTCGACGAGGCGTTCGCGCCCGATCACGTCGAGCACGGTGAGCGCGACCGAGGCGGCCAGCGGGTCGGAGACGTGCGTGGTGTAGAAGAGGAACCCGCGCTCGTGGCAGACCCGCTCGATCTCCGCGGTGGTGACGACGGCCGCCACCGGCAGCCCGGCCCCGAGGGTCTTCGACAGCGTGAGGATGTCGGGCGTGACGCCGTCGCGGTCGAAGGCGTACATCGTCCCGGTGCGGCCGAGGCCGGTCTGCGCCTCGTCGAGGATGAGCAGCATGCCGCGCTCCTCGCACAGGTCCTTGAGGCGGCGCAGGTAGCCGGGAGGCAGGTCGATGATCCCGCCCGAGGACAGGACGGGCTCGACGAGGCAGGCGGCGAGGCTGCCGGAGGACTGCCGGTCGACCAGGGCGAAGCCGTAGTCCAGCTCGGCCTCCCAGTCGTAGGAGCCGTCGGGGGAGCGGAACGGCGACCGGTAGGCGTTGGGGGCGGGCAGGGCGAGGTTGCCCGGCGTGGGCGGGCCGTAGCCGCGCCGCCCGGCCGAGTAGGTCGCGGCGGCGGCCCCCTGGGTCATGCCGTGCCAGGAGCGGTCGAAGGAGACGATCTCGTAGCCGCCGGTGGCGAGCTTGGCCATCTTGATCGCCGCCTCGTTGGCCTCGGCCCCCGTGGTGAGCAGCAGCATCTTGCCGAGCTCGGGCGGCAGGGTGGCGGTGAGCCTGGCGGCCAGGTCGAGGACGGGGGCGCTGAGCATGCCGCTGTAGAGGTGGTCCAGGGAGGCGACCGCCGCCGAGACGGTCGCGACGATGTCCGGGTGCGCGTGGCCCAGGATGGCGCTCATCTGCCCGGAGGTGAAGTCGAGGATGGGCGTGCCCTCGCGGTCGTAGACGTACGAGCCGGAGGCCCGTTCGATGAGGCGCGGGGTGAAGGCGGCTCCGTAGCGGATGAGGAGCCGGTCCGCGTCCTCCAGGAATGTCGTGTCCATGTCCATTGACGTCGTCACCCTTTCCCACCGGGCGTACGGCGATGTATTCGCCCGGCCAAAACGGAGCATATGCCGGAAATGCGATCAAATGGAGGGGGCGGCGCCTTGACCGAATGCTGGGTTATTCCACGGTGAAGGCGAGGAACGTTCACCGGGTGTATCCGGCGGCGCGTGGGCGGCGGGCGTGAGGGCCGCGCCCGCCGGCAGGTTGTCCGTGCGGGCGACGCTGGCGCTGGCCGCCGGCGTGTTCTCCCTGGTCGTGCTGAGCGCGATCGGCGTGCTCGCCGACGTGGCGATCCGCGCCACCATCGAGCGCGGCGTCTTCGACGAGACCGAGCGGGCGGCGACCGACTGGATCGGGTCGATGACCACGAGGCGGCCGTCGCCGCCGGTCACCGCCTCGGACGTCGACCTCATGCAGCTCGTCGACTGGTCCGGGAACGTGGTGTCGGCCAGCAGGGCGGCCGCCGGGCGCCCGCGGCTCAGCGCGTTCTGGCCGCGGGCGGAGGACCGGATCGAGCACCGGACCGAGTGCTCGCCGGCCGGGTGCGTCATGTTCACCGCCACCCGGCCGTCGCCCCAGGAGGAGCAGGTGCTGTGGGGCGGCGAGTCGCACGTGGTCTACGCCGGGCGGATGCAGCCGGAGATCCTCGCCACGCACCGGCTGGAGCTGTTCCTGGGCGCGGGCGTCCTGGCGGCGAGCGCCCTGATGGTGGGGGTGGCCTGGGTCCTGACCGGCCTGGCGCTGCGGCCGGTCGAGGCGATGCGGCGCCGGCTGGCCGAGGTGACCGTGACCGACCTGAGCCTGCGCATCCCGGAGCCGCACGGGAGTGACGAGTTCGCCCGGCTGGCGCGTACCGCGAACGTGACGCTGGCCCGGCTCCAGGCGGCGGTCGAGCAGCAGCGCAACTTCTGCTCGATGGTGTCCCACGAGCTGCGCACGCCGCTGACCGGGATCCGGACGCAGCTGGAGGAGGCGCTGCTGTATCGGGAGGTGGACCCGCACCAGGCCATCCGCGACGCGCTCGGCACCGCCGACCGCTGCCAGTCGATCATCGACGAGATGCTGATGCTGGCCCGGGTCCGGGCCGCCCCGCACGGCGCGGAGCGGGTGGACCTGGCCGAGCTGGTGCGCGGCGAGGCGGCGGCGCGGCGCTCGGGGGTGCCGGTCCGGGTCCGGGTCGAGGAGGGCGCCGAGGGCGTCCGGGTGCGCGGGAACTCCGTCCAGATCTGCGAGGTGCTGGTCAACCTGATGGCGAACGGGCAGCGTCACGCCCGGTCGGGTGTGGAGGTCAGCGTCGCCCGGGTGGACGGCCACGCCGTCGTCACGGTGCTCGACGACGGCGACGGCATCGCGGAGGCGGACCGGGAGCGGGTGTTCCAGCCCTTCGTCCGGCTGGCCGAGGCGCACCGGCGCGACCCGAAGGGCAGCGGTCTCGGCCTGGCCATATCCCGTGCCATCGCCGAGGCGCACCAGGGCTCGCTGAAGGTCGGGGACTCGGAGGCGGGCGCGGCTTTCGTGTTGCGGCTGCCGCTCGCCGACGCCGATTGAGCCGTTCTTCCTTTCCCTTTTCTGTCAGGGAAAGGCGTCATGGCGTTTTTGGGAAGTGGAATACCCCAGGCTGGGGGGCGGCTTGTGTGACGGGTGAAAGTGTTTCTTCGGCGGAGACGAGCTTTTCTCGTCCGGTCAACCCAATTTCCCGGAGGAATCCTTGAAAATGGCGAAAAACACCAATTTCGTCACCAGGGGCGCCGGGGCGCTCCTGGGCGCCCTGCTCGCGGTCTCGGCCGCCATGCCCGCCGCCATGCCCGCCGCCGCGGCGGACACGCTGTCGCGGCCCGGCACCGACCGCGGGGACGTCTTCTACATCGTCGCCGAGCACAGCCGCCAGGCGATCACCGCCCAGACCCACGGCCCGCGCCCGCTCGGGATGATCCAGGTGCCCGTGCGCGGCCTGTCCACGCAGCAGTGGCGCGTCGTCCGCTGGGACCACGCCTGGCTCCTGGTGAACCGCCACTCGGGCCTGTGCGCCGCGATTCCCCGCGAGCGGCACGCCCGCCTCGTCCAGGACGTCTGCGGCCGGTTCGGGCACGTCAACCCGCGTGCGCTGTGGAACGCCGACCGGCCCGGCGCGCTGTCCGGCAGGCCGGTCATGTGGCGCTCGGCGTACAACAAGGAGTGCATCGACGTCTTCGGCCACTCCCACGACCACTACACGGTCGTCCAGCACCACCGCTGCCACGGCGGCGAGAACCAGACCTTCCGCCTGGTGCCGGTCGCCGACTCCTGACCCGTGGGGCGGGGGCGCGCGATCCGCGCCCCCGCCGTCACGTGGCGCCGGGGGAGTCGGGCACCAGCCCGTGCTCGGTCAGCTCCCAGTGGAAGCGGCGGCTCGGCCGGGCGAGCTGCACCAGCGCCCGGAACGCCGCCACGCTCATCAGCGCCCAGTAGAGCGGCACCAGCAGCATCGTGCGGACCGCCTCGTGCACCGAGCGTTCCAGGCAGCCGGCCATGTGGGCGAGCATCAGCAGCAGGTTGCCGGCCACCATGACCACCGTGCCCAGATAGAGCGCCACCCCCGGGAACAGCGCCTCGACCGCGCTGGGCCCCGCCACCAGATAGAGCGCCGTGAGCGCCCACAGCACCGGGTTGAGCAGCGTGCACAGCACCGAGAACCCCACCGTGAACTGGAAGCTCCAGAACCCGCGGGCCCCCAGCTCCCGCCACAGCCGCCGGGGCGAGCGCATGTGGACGAGCCACGTCTGCATGTAGCCCTTGATCCACCGGCTGCGCTGCCGCACCCAGTTGCCCAGCCGGCTGTTGGCCTCCTCCTCGGTGACCGAGTCCATCATGCGCACGCTCCACCCGCGCCGCGCGATCCGGATGCCCAGGTCGGCGTCCTCCGTGACGTTGTACGGGTCCCACGCCCCCAGCTCGCGCAGGGCGTCCGCGCGGAAGTGGTTGGAGGTGCCGCCGAGCGGGATCGGCATCCGGTAGCGGTCGAGCCCGCGCAGGAAGAGGCTGAAGTTCAGCGCGTACTCGGCGGTGAAGCACCGGGTGAGCCAGTTGGTCCACGGGTTCCAGTAGTGCAGCTCGGCCTGGACGCACACCACCCAGCGGGGCGCCCCGGCGAACGCGGCGACCGCCTTGCGCAGCTGCGACGGCTCGGGCCGGTCCTCGGCGTCGTAGATCACGCAGAACTCGCCGCGGGCCCGCTCCAGGCCGACGTTGCACGCCTTCGGCTTCGTCCTGGGCTCGCCCGCCGGGATCAGCACGAGCTCGAAGCCCGGGGGCAGCTCGTCGGGCAGCGCGGCGGCGGTGTCCTCGTCGTCCTCCTCGACCAGGAGCAGGACCTGCAGCCGGTCGGCCGGGTAGTCGAGCGCGGCCAGCCGCCGCAGCAGCGCGGGCACGACGCGGCCCCTCGCGGTGCAGCGGCACGAGCACCGTGTAGGGCGGCAGGCCGTCGTCCCCGGGCAGCTCGGCGAAGCGCAGCACGTCGCCGCCCCGCGCCTGGAAGATCAGCCACAGCTTGTAGCCGACGCCCGCCGCGTACAGCAGGGTGACGGTGACCATGCAGGCGGCCAGCACCGTCACCACCCCGGTCAGCGCCATCGCTCCGGCCAGGACGAGCGCGCCCGCCCCGGCGGTGATCCGCTGCCCCCGGCTCAGCGTCACGTGCGCGCTCACCGGCCCGCCCCCGCCCGGTAGACGACGCGGTCGCCGTCGTCGTAGACCGGCGTGTAACCGCGCAGCGCCGGGGCGCCGTTCAGCGCCTTCCACACCCGGTCGCGGTCGCCCGGCGTGCGGCGCATGTGGATCCACCGCACGCCGCTGCCCGCCGGGTCGTCCAGCGCCGCCCGCCACTGCCGGAAGCTGCCCTCGTACAGGATGGACCCGGTGGGCACCCGCGAGTGGAAGGTCAGCACCTCGTTGCCGAACGACTGCATCAGCACCCTGCCGCCGTCGTAGTGGGATCGGAGCCAGGCCGCGGCCCGCAGTCCCGACCGGACCGCCTCGCCCGACCGGAACGCCTCGGCCTCGCGCCGCACGTCCAGCTCGCCGGTGGCCAGCGGGCACACCAGCACGGCGACCGCGCCGGCCAGCGCGGCGACCGGCCGCCCGGCCCGCGCCGCCTCGGCGGCCAGCCCGCCCGCGAGCAGCGCCGCCGGCAGGATCACGATCAGGCCGAAGCGCACGTTGTACAGGTCGCCGGCGATCTCCTCCACGTGCAGCGGACGCTGCCCGGCGTAGAGCGCGTAGACGAAGAACACCGCCAGCAGCAGCGGCGTCAGGCACACCGGGTCGCGCCGCCGCAGCACGTGCGCCACCAGCCCGGCCAGCGCCAGCACGGGCAGCACCGGCCCCAGGTTGCCCACCACCGCGTAGCCGTACGTCATCAGCGACGTCCCCCAGTCGCCCGCGGTCAGCTCGTCGCGCGACACCCACAGCGACGGCTTGGCGTACTCGCCGGCGTAGAAGTAGAGCGGGTCGCCGAAGATGACCACGTTCCACAGCAGCCACAGCGCCATCCCGGCGAACGCGAGCGTGCCGTAGAAGATCACGTGCGCCTCCGCGCGGGAGCGGCGGCGCGGGCGCGGCGAGCGCCGCCACACGGTCCAGCCCACGATCAGCGCCGCGACGGCGGCGATCACCCACCCCTCGTAGCGGGTGAGGGTCGCGAGCAGCGCCGCCGCCCCGGCCGCGGCCAGGCTCCGGTAGTCCTCGGTACGCCGCCACGCCGTGAGGTGGTAGACCGTCGCGGCCAGGCACGCCAGCAGCGGCAGCTCGGTCATGGGCGTGCTCTGCAGATACAGCACGGCGGGGCAGAGCGCGAGGACGGCCGCCGCCGTGACCCCGGCCCACCGGCTGCCGGTGAGCAGCAGCGCCGTCCGGTAGAGGTAACGGGTCGCCAGCACGTACGCGATCATCGAGACGACGGTCGCCGCCATGCCGGACCGGTACCAGCCGTCGATCCACACCAGCGGCAGCGTCAGCAGGTGCGGCAGCGGCAGCCAGACGCCGCCGAGCTGCGCCAGGCCCGGCGTGGGCGAGCTGATCACCCGGCGGGAGATGAGCAGGTGCGAGATCGCGTCCGGGTACGCCAGCCGCGCCGCGCCGAAGTGCTGCCAGGCGACCATCGACAGCACGGCGGCCAGCACGGTGAGCACGGCGAGGACGGGGTCGCGCGGCCGGAGCAGCCGGTGCGCGGCCCGGCCCACCGGGGTCGCGGGCGACACCTCGGCCCACAGCGACAGCAGGCTGCGCAGCGACCGCAGCGCGACCGGCAGCCTGCCGCCGCTCTGCTCGCCGTGCAGCCTCGGGAAGTGCTCCACCGGGCGCTGGATGATCCGCGCGCCCACGCCGCGGGCCTTGGCCAGCAGCTCGGGGGAGATCGTCGCGGCGTCGGCGCGCAGGTCGAGGCGTTCGAGCACGCGCCGGTCGAACAGCTTGTAGGCGCAGTCCACGTCGCGGGCCCTGATCCCGAGCAGCAGCCGGTTCAGCCACGTCCAGGCTCCGCCCGCCAGCCGGCGCCCCAGCGGGTCGGCGCGCGGCAGCCGGTAGCCGATCACCACGTCGGCGCGCTCCCGCTCGGCGTCCGCGACCAGCTCCGGCAGGCCGTGGGCGCGGAACTGGCCGTCGGAGTCGGTCAGGAAGATCCGCCGCGCCCCGGTCTCCGCCAGCGCGTGCGCGATGCCCGTGCGCACGGCCGCGCCGTAGCCCAGGTTGGCCTGGTGGTGCACGACCTTGACCCGGCCGGGGAAGCGGCTCGCCAGCCGGTCGGCGACCTCGCCGGTGCGGTCGGGCGAGCCGTCGTCGACGACGACCACCCAGTGCTCGTCCCCCTCCAGCGTCGTGAGGAAGTCCTCGACGGTCGCCGCCAGATTGGCTTCCTCCCGGTAGGCGGGCATCACCACGGCCACGCTCACGCGAGTCCCCCCATACGCGAAAGAAAGATGCCCTGACCAGCGGAAACTGGAGAATCACCGCCGACAGTACGCACCAGGCACGCAGGGTGTCAGGGAACACGCCGCAGGTTTTCGCCCAGAAGGGGTTCAGAAGGGGTAACGTGGCGGCTCGCCCCGCATGGTGATCCACCGGGTCTCGGTGAACGCCTCGATGTTGGCCGCCGCCCCGCCGAACCGCGACCCGGTCCCGGACGCGCGCACGCCGCCGAAGGGGGCGTTGGCCTCGTCGTTCACCGTCTGGTCGTTGATGTGCACGATCCCGGTCGGGATGCGCTCGGCCACGGCCAGCCCGCGCATCGCGTCGCGGGTGACGATGCCCAGCGACAGGCCGTACTCGCTGGCGGCGGCGATCTCGGCGGCCTCCTCGGCCGACGAGACGCGGGTGACCGGCGCGACCGGGCCGAAGACCTCGTCGGCGAAAGCGGGCGCGGTCAGCGGCACGTCGGCCAGCACCGTCGGCCGGTAGAAGAGGTCCTCGTAGGAGCCGCCGGAGGCGAGCCTGGCGCCCTGGCCGACGCTCTCCGTGACCAGGCGGTGGATCTTGTCGCGCTGCCCGGCGTCGATGACCGGGCCGAGCGCGACCTCGCCGGTGGCCGGGTCGCCGACGGTGAGCGCGCCCGCCTTGGCGGCCAGGCGCTCCACGAACTCGTCGTAGAGGCGGCCGTCGACCAGGTGGCGGCCGGTGGTCATGCAGATCTGGCCCTGGTGGAAGAACGAGCCCCAGGCGGCCAGGTTCACCGCCGACTCCACGTCGGCGTCGTCCAGCACCAGCAGCGCGGAGTTGCCGCCGAGCTCCAGGTGGGCCCGCTTGAGATGGCGGCCGGCCAGCTCGCCGATGCGCCGGCCGACCGGGGTGGAGCCGGTGAAGGAGATGACGCGCACGTGCGGGTCGGCGATCAGCGCCTCGCCCACGTCCGGGCCGCCGGGCAGCATCTGGAGCACGCCCGGCGGCAGCCCGGCCTCCTCGAACACGCGCGCCATCAGCGTGCCGCCGGTGACGGCGGTACGCGGGTCGGGCTTGAGGAGGACCGCGTTGCCGAGCGCCAGCGCCGGGGCCACGGACCGGATGCCGAGGATGATCGGCACGTTGAACGGCGAGATCACCGCCACCACCCCGGCCGGCATGCGCCGGGCCATCGACAGGCGCGGCTGCTCCGACGGCAGCACCTCGCCGATCGCGCGGCCGGGCAGCGACGCCGCCTCGTAGCACTCCTCGGCGGCCACGTGCAGGGCGAACCCGGCCATGCCGGGCACCGCGCCCACCTCGCGGACGTTCCAGCCGCTGATCTCCTCGGCGTGCCGCTGCCACAGGTCACCGGCCCTGCGCAGCACGGCGGCCCGCGCGGTGTGCGGCAGGGCGGCCCACTCCCGCTGCGCCTCGGCGGCGGTGCGGGCGGCCTCGGCCACGTCCTCGGGGGAGGCCAGGCCCATGCGGCCGAGCTCGCCGCCGGTGGCGGGCTCGACGACGGCGTAGTCGCCGCCGCTCCCCGGCGTCCACGCGCCGGTCTTGAAGATCTTTCCTTGCCAGTCGGTGCCGTCGAGCAGTGTCACGGCCGTTCCCTTCTGTGTGAGTGTGGTGGTGCGGGCAGGGGCGGGGTCAGCCGCTCGACCAGGCGGGCGGCGTCGAGGACCAGGTCGTCCCGCCCGGCCGCGCCCGCCAGTTGCAGCCCGACGGGCAGTCCGCCGGCCAGCGCCACCGGCACCGAGACGGCCGGCAGCCCGGCGGCGTTGAACGGCGAGGTCAGCCGGGTCAGCAGCAGCTCGATCGGCCACTCGACCGGCCCGGCCGGCCCGGCGACCACGGCGGTCATCGCGCCGATCGGCGGCGCGGTGATCGGCACGGTCGCGCTGACCAGCACGTCGCAGGAGTCCAGGGCCCGCTCCAGCCGGGCCGTCATCCGGCGCAGGGCCTCCTCCTGCCGTCCGGTCTCCTCGGGTGCGGGCGGCGGCATCCGCATCAGCTCGGCCACGTCGGCCCCGAACAGGCCGGGCTCCCGCTCGAACGCCCGCCGGTGGAACGCGCCCGCCTCGCGCACGATCCTGGCCAGCACCGCCCCGGGCATCAGCGGCTCGTCGGGCACGGCGACGTCCTCGACGGGCACGCCGTGCTCCTCCAGCCGCGCCCGGGTGGCCGCGAGCGCCGCCCGCACGCCCGGCTCCAGGACCGCGTCGAAGTAGCCGCCCAGCCAGCCCACCCGCGGCGGCCGGGACGGGCCCGGCGCGAGCGGGGCGGCCAGGGCGCTCATCAGCCGCGCGGCGCCGTCGACGGTCGGGGCGAGCACGCCGAGGTGGTCCAGCGACGGCGCCAGCGGCAGCACCCCGTCGAGCGGGACGCGCCCCCGGGCCGGCTTGAACCCGACGCACCCGCTCAGCGCGGCCGGGATGCGCACGCTGCCCGCCGTGTCGGAGCCGAGCGCCCCGAGGCTGCTCCCGGCGGCGACCGAGGCCGCCGACCCGCCCGACGACCCGCCCGGCACGTGCCCGTGACGGTAGGGGTTGTGCGTGGGCCCGAAGAACGCGCTGTCGGTGCGCCCGCCCCAGGCCAGCTCGTGCGTGGCGTGCTTGCCGAGGATCACCGCGCCGGCCTCGCGCAGCGCGCGCACCGCGCTCGCGTCCCGCCCGGGCACGTGATCGGCGAACCGCGGCGAGCCGTACGCGGTCCGCACGCCCGCCGTGTCGATCAGGTCCTTGATCCCGATCGGCAGGCCGTGCAGCGGCCCGCGCACCGGCCCGGCCTCCAGCTCGGCGGCCCTGGCGCGGGCCTGCCCGGCCGTGACGAGGGCGTACGCGTTCAGGTGCGGCTCGGTCGCCTCGATCGCCGCCAGCATGCGCTCGGTCAGCTCGACCGGCGACGGCTCACTCGCGGACATCGGGCCTCCTCACGTGATAGCCGACGGGGAACAGGCTCAGCCCCGTACGGGAGCGCACCAGCCCCCACAGCCCGCCGGGCAGCCAGAGCGCCACCGCGATCCCGACCGCTCCCAGCACAACCAGATACCAGGAACCGTAGTCGGCGAGGAACTGCTGCATCGTGAAGAACACCAGCGCGCCGATCAGCGGCCCCTCGATGAACCCGATCCCGCCGATCACCACGATGAAGATCATGTACGCGGACCACTGCACGCTGAAGATCGCGTCGGGGTTGACGCTGAGCGAGCTGACCGTGATCACCCCGCCGGCCGCGCCGCACCCGGCCGCCGAGACGAGATAGACCAGCCGCTTGGCCCGCCCCACGTCGATCCCCGCCGAACCGGCGGCGGTCTCCTCGTCCCGCACCGCCATCAGCGACAGCCCGAGCCGGCCGCGCAGCAGCAGGTAGCAGCCCGCGATCGTGGCCAGCGCCAGAGCCAGCGCGATCCAGTACGTGAGCGCCCCGCGCAGCGTCTGGTCCAGCCCCGACAGCCCGGTCAGGCCCTTGCCGCTGCCGCCGCCGAGGCTGTCCACCCGCACCACCAGGAGCCGGTAGACCTCGGCGATCACCCAGGTGCCGACGGCGAAGTAGTCACCGCGCAGCCGGAACGCTAGCCACGACGTCGGCACCGCGAACACCGCGCAGGTCAGCGCCGCCAGCGGGACCGCCAGGTACGGCTGCACGCCCAGGTCGGCCAGCGCGATGACCGTGTAGGCGCCGATGCCCACGTAGGCCTGCTGGCCCACCGACACCAGCCCGCCGAAGCCCGCGAGCAGGTTCCACATGCTCGCCAGCGCGACCAGCACGAACAGGTTGACCAGCGTGTCGGTCACGGTGCTGAACACCAGGAACGGCAGCGCCGCGAGCAGGGCCGCGCCGGCCCCCATGACCAGGCCGGACAGCCGGGAGGCGCGGGCGGCCCGGCTGACGTGCGGCCCGCCCGCCGCGCGGGCGGTCACGAAATCGGAGAGCGTCATGCGGTCCGTCCAGCGAGCAGGCCCTGCGGCCGGAAGGCCAGCACGGCGAGGAAGACGAGATGGCCGGCGAGCAGGGTCAGCGCCGGGTCGGCCTGCGCGCTCAGCGACTGCGTGATGCCGAGCACCATGCCGCCGAGCAGCGTCCCCCACAGCGACCCGAGCCCGCCGATGACCACGGCCTCGAACGCGAAGATCAGCCGCGACGGCCCGATCGACGGGTCGAACGAGGACCGGATCGCGAACATCAGCCCGGCCAGCGCGACCGTCGCGAACGCGATGGCCGTGGCGATGCCGTAGACGTGCCGGCTGTCGGCCCCCATGAGCCTGGCGGTCTCCGCGTCGTCGGACGAGGCGCGCAGCATCCGGCCCAGCCCGGTACGCGACAGGAACAGCTGGATGCCGATCAGCACGGCCCCGGCCAGCACGAACGTCGTCAGCGACAGGTAGCCGACCGAGATCGCGCCGGACAGCTCGAACGAGCCCGTGGCGAACGCGCCGCCGTCGAGCGTGCGCGTGTCGGCGGAGAAGATCTCCAGCAGCACGTTCTGCAGCACGATCGACAGGCCGAACGTGACCAGCAGCGTCGCCAGCGGCCCGGCCGCCAGGCTCCGCTGCAGCAGCACCCGCTGCGTCAGGTAGCCGAGCAGCGCGAACAGCGGCACCGTCACCGCCAGCACCACCCACAGCGGCAGCCCCGTGCCGCCGATTAGCGCCAGCGCCAGGAACGAGGCGACCACGGCGAGGTCGCCGTGCGCCAGGTTCACGATGCGCATCACGCCGAACATCAGCGACAGGCCGGTGGCGAACAGCGCGTACAGGCCGCCCAGCAGGATTCCCTGGACGACGGCGTTGAGCCAGCCCATGTCAGTCGTGTCCTTCCTGGCCGGCAGGCCGGGCGTCGAGGCCGAAGTAGGCGTGCTCGACCTGTTCGGCGGTCAGGTCCCCGGGCCGCCCGTGCAGCACGGACCGGCCTTCGAGCAGGCAGTGCACCCGGTCGGCGACCCGCATGGCCTGGGAGACGTCCTGCTCGACGATGAGCGCGGTGGTGCCCGCGCCGACGATCTCCGGCAGCGCCTCGTAGATGCGGCGCACGATCACCGGCGCGAGGCCGAGCGACAGCTCGTCGATGAGCAGCAGGTCGGGGTTGGCCAGCAGCGCCCGGCCGATCGCCACCGCCTGCTGCTCGCCGCCCGAGAGCTGGGCGGCGTTCTGGCCGCGCCGCTCGGCCATCCACGGGAACAGCGCCTGCACGGCGCCGAGCGTCCACGGGCCGGGACGGCGCCGGTAGCCGCCGGCCAGCAGGTTCTCCTCCACGGTGAGGGAGCGGAACAGCCTGCGCCCCTCCGGCACCAGCGCGATCCCCGCCGAGACCCGCTTGTGGGCGGGCAGCCGGGTGATGTCGCGGCCGGCGAAGCCGATGGTGCCGGACGTCGGCAGGATCAGCCCGGCCAGCGCGCGCAGCAGCGTGGACTTGCCCGCGCCGTTCGCGCCGATGATCGCCAGCACCTCGCCCTGCCGCACGTCCAGGCTGAGGGCGTCCACGGCGCGCAACTGCCCGTGGTGGACGGTGAGGTCGCGGATGGACAGCAGAGTCACGGCCGCTCCTCCTCACCGGTGGTCGTCTCGGTCTCGGGTCCGCCGCCCAGGTAGAGCTCGCGCACCTTCGGGTCGGCCAGCACCCGCATCGGCTCGCCGTCGGCGACGACAGCCCCGCCCGCCAGGCACACCATCCGGCCCACGGTCTTGACCAGCGCGTGCACCACGTGCTCGATCCAGACCACGGCCAGCCCGTCGGCGTGCAGGCCGCGTACGACCGCGACCAGCTCGGCCACCTCCGGCTCGGTCAGGCCGCCCGCGACCTCGTCCAGCAGCAGGAGCCGGGGCGCGGTGCCCACGGCCCTGGCCACCTCCAGGCGCTTGCGCTGCAACAGCGTGAGCCGCCCGCCCGGGGTGTTGGCCAGCGCGGCCAGCCCGGTGCGCTCCAGCACGTCCATGGCGTGCGCCTGCGCCCGGCCGCCGCGCAGGCCCGCGCCCTGGTGGGCGCAGACCAGCACGTTCTCGAACACCGTGAGGTGCTCGAACGGCCTGGGCACCTGGTAGGTGCGGCCGATGCCCGCCCGGGTGCGCGCGTACGGCGGCACGCCGGTGACCTCCCGGCCGCCGAACCACACCGCGCCCCCGTCGGGACGCAGATCACCGGAGATCATCGCGAACAGGCTGGACTTGCCCGCGCCGTTCGGGCCGACGATCCCCAGCGCCTCGCCCGCCTCCACCGACAGCGTCAGCTTCTCGGCGACGGTCACCCTGCCGAAGCTCTTGGTGACGCCGTCCAGCCGCAACAGCGCCGCCATCACGGGTTCGTGGGCAGGAGGTCGCCGCCGACGGGAACGTCCTTGTTGGCGGAGTTGTCCACGATGACCACGTCCCACGGGAAGCGCTCACCCTTGCGCCACTGGCCACCCACCGGGTGCTGGATCGCGATGCCCGGCTGCGGCCCGGCGGTGAAGTCCAGCTTGCCGCTCATGCACTCGATCTTCATGCCGCGCAGCTTCGCCGCCACCTCGTCGCGGTCCTTGGGGTCGTCGGCCTCCTTGAACGCCTGCACCGCGATCTCGAACAGCGAGTACACCGAGCCGAGCGCCTGCGTCCACTGCTTGCCGGTCGCGGCGGCGAAGTCGTCGGCGAGCTGCTTGGCGCTGCGGCCGTCCAGCGTCGAGGCGTACGGGTGCGCCGGGCTCCACCAGAAGTCGGTGGCGATGTTGTCCGTCAGATCGCCCAGCGCCTCCGCCTCGGACGGGAACAGCATCACCTTCGCCACCGTGGCCAGCTTCGGCCTGAACCCCTGCTGCCTGGCCTGCTTCCAGAACGTCTGGAAGTCCGGCGGGATCGGCGCGCAGGTGAACAGCTCGGCCTCGGCCTCCTTGAACGCCGCGATCTGCGCGGTGAAGTCGGTGGCGCCGTTCTGGTACGCGCCGCCGTCGACCGGCGTGTAGCCGGACTTCTTCATCATCGGGCCGAGCCCCTGCCGGAAGGCGTTGGCGTCGGTGTCGTTCGGCCACAGCGCGGCCACGTTCTTGCCGGTCACACCCATGCGGTCCCACATGGGGAAGAAGCAGTCGGCGAACTCCTTCATGCCGAAGAAGAACAGCGTCGTGTACGTGAACCCCTCGCCGTCCTTGCCGCCCCGGCCGTGGAACCACGCCTCCCAGGGGGCGATCGTGGTCACGTTCGGGACGCCGTTGGCCTCGCACTGGTCGGCGACCGGGTTGGTGGTGTCGGGCGTCGACGAGCCGACGATCAGGTCCACCTTGTCGCTGTTGATGAGCTGGCGGGTGACCTCCGTGGCGCGGTTGGCGTTCGACTGGGTGTCCTTGACGACGATCTCGATCCGCCGCTTCACGCCGCCCGCGGTGAAGCCGTTGCGCAGCGCCTCCTGGATCTGCTCGACCACGAAGTTGTCGGCGGTGGCGAACCCGGCCAGCGGACCCGTCTGCGGGCTCACGTACCCGATCTTGAGGACGTCGGAGGACGAGCCGCCGGTGCCCTTCAGCCCGCCGCACGCGCCCACCAGGGACGTCCCGCCGAGCGCGGCGGCCGCTCTGAGGAAGGAACGGCGGTTCAGGCCGCCCGTTGAGGTGTCGCTCACGCCAAACTCCTTGTGTCGACGGTGCTCGGCGGGCATGAGGGGGCCGCGAGCACCGCGCTCGCTCTGGGGGTGGTTCGCTCGGCCACCTCGTCGCCGGGGGACGGCGCTGACCTGCGGTGGCGGGAAGTTGAGGCGACCGTACGGCCGCGTCAGCACCAGAGCAACACTCTGTTTCACGGGTTCGAACGCGATTTTCCTGGTCCGAACGCGCTATCCGTTCGGGCGGTACCCCAGGCGGCGGGAGATCTCGGCGGCCGTGCGCCGCAACGGCGGTTCGAGCCGCCCCGACAGCGTCTCCAGCGTGGTCGGCGCGATGGTCAGGTGCACCGCGACGTTCACCGCCGCCACCACCTCGCCCGTCCGGTCACGCACCGGCGCCGAGAACGACCGCAGCCCCGGCGCCAGCTCCTCGTCGTTCACCGCCACGCCGCTCTGCCGCACCTTGGCCAGCGCCGCGATCAGCTGCTCCCGGTTCGTGATCGTCCTCGGGCCGCGCCGCGCCATCTCCGTCCGGTCCAGAATCTGCCGCAGCGCCGCCGGATCCTTGTACGCCAGCAGCACCTTGCCCATCGACGTGCAGTAGGCGGGCAGCCGGGAGCCCACGTGCAGGTTGAGATCCATGGCCAGGGCGCTGCGCCGGCCGCTGCGCCTGCGGTCCACGTACACGACGTCCGGACCGTCGCACAGGCCCATGCTCACGGTGCAGCCCGTCTCGTCGGCCAGCGCCTGGAGCAGCGGCGCGGCCACCCCCGTGAGCTCCATCGAGTCGATCGCCGCGAATCCCAGGTCCACCACCTTGGGGCCGAGGAAGTACTTCTTGCTGTCCGGGTCCTGGCGGAGGTACTCCAGCTTGACCAGGGTCGTCACGTACCGGTGGGTCGTGCTCTTGTTCAGCCCGACGACCCGCGCCAGGTCGGCGATGCCCAGCACCGAACGGTCCGCCGTGAAGGCGGACAGGATGCGCAGCCCGCGCTCCAGGGACACCGAGAACGTGGCGGAGGCGCCCGTGGCGGCCCGGGGGCGGGCGGAATCGTCAGCGGTCACGGTTGGAATATAGTTCCAGCGTTTCGCAGGTTCGAACACATCCGAGCAAGGAGAGCGGGGCTCCATGCACAGCGAGAGCGCCCGGCCCGCCCAGGGCACCGGCACCGGCGGTCCCACGGGCGGCTTCACCGGCCATTTCATCGACGGCGAGTGGGTCGCCGCCCGGTCCGGCCGCTCCTACCCCAACCGTTCACCCTGGACGGGCGAGGTGCTCGGCGAGGTCGCCGCAGGCGACGCCGACGACGCCGACCGCGCCGTCGACGCCGCCCACCGCGCCTTCCCCGGCTGGTCCCGCCTGCCGCCCGCCGAACGCCAGCAGATCTTCCTGCGCGCCGCCGACCTCCTGCTCGCCCGCCGCGCCGAGGCCGCCGCCGCCCTCGCCGCCGAAACCGGCTGCGGCCGCCACTTCGGCGACGTGCAGATCGACTTCTCCGTACGGCTGCTCCGCCAGGCCGCCCAGCTCGCCTACCGCCCCACCGGCGAACTCCTGCCCTCCGACCTGCCCGGCACCCAGGCGATGGCCGTACGCCGCCCCGTCGGCGTCGTCGGCGCCATCGCGCCGTGGAACTCCTCGCTCGCCCTCGGCGGCCGGGCGAGCATCGGGCCCCTCGCCCTCGGCAACACGGTCGTGCTGAAACCCTCCGAGGAGTCACCCCGCACCGGCGGCGCCCTGTGGGCCGAGATCCTGCACGAGGCCGGGCTGCCCGCCGGCGCGTTCAACGTCGTCACCCACGCCCCCGGCGAAGCCGGCGCCGTCGGCGACGCGCTGCTGGCCTCCCCGCACGTCAAACGCGTCAACTTCACCGGCTCCACCGCCACCGGACGCCGCCTCGCCGAGAAGGCCGGACGCCACCTCAAACGCCTCGTCCTCCAGCTCAGCGGCCAGAACCCGCTCATCGTCGCCGCCGACGCCGACCTCGGCCACGCCGTCGACGCCGCCATCTACGGCGCCTTCGTCCACCAGGGCCAGGTGTGCATGTGCGCCCGCCGCGTCTACGTCGAACGCCCGCTCGCCGACGCCTTCACCGCCCGCTTCGCGGCCAGGGCGGCGGCGCTGCCCACCGGCGACCCGGCCGACCCCGCCACCGTCGTCGGCCCCGTCATCAACGAATGGGCGCTGGCCCTGCTCGACCGCCGCGTCAAGGAAGCCGTCGCCCTCGGCGCCCGCGTCCTCGCCGGCGGCCACCCGCGCCCGCCCTGCTACCCGGCGACCGTCCTCACCGACGTCCCCGCCGAGGCCGAGCTCGCCCAGGCCGAGACGTTCGGGCCGGTGGTGATCCTGGAGGTGGTCGACACCGCCGAAGAGGCGGTCGCCCGCGCCAACGCCTCCGACCTGGGCCTGGCCGCCTCCGTCATCACCGCCGACCCCCGCCGCGGCCTCCGCCTCGCCGCCGCCCTGGAAGCCGGCATCGTGCACGTCAACGACCAGCCCGTCAACGACGAGCCGCACATGCCGTTCGGCGGCGTCAAGGACAGCGGCTGGGGCCGCTTCGGCCTCGGCTTCGCCGCCGAGGAGTTCTGCGACCTCCAATGGATCACCACCCGCGACACCCCCCGCCCCTACCCCTTCTAACCCCACCCTCGTCCCAGGTCCCGCGGGTGCCGCGGGTCCGCCCCCACCCTCGTCCCAGGTCCCGCGGGTGCCGCGGGTCCGCCCCCGCCCAGGCCCGCGTTCGCTCGGGTCCGCCCCCGCTCGGGTCCGCGTTCGCTCGGGTCCGCCCCCGCTCGGGTCCGCGTTCGCTCGGGTCCGCGTTCGCGCCACTTCGGAGTGGGGCCTGACCCCCCGGGCCGGGGGTTGGGGGGCGGTGCGGGGACAATGCGGGCATGAGCGCTCTGCTGTCCCACCTCGGAGCCGGCCTGCCGATCCTCGCCGCGCCGATGGCCGGTGGACCGAGCACCCCCGACCTGGTGGTCGCCGCCGCACGCGCAGGCGGCCTCGGGTTCCTCGCCGCCGGCTACAAGAGCCCCGACCTGCTCGCCACCCAGATCCAGGCGGTACGCGCGGCGGGCGTGCCGTTCGGCGTCAACGTGTTCGCCCCCAACCCGGTCCCCGTCGACCCGGCAGCCTACCGCGCGTACGCGGCCGAGGTGCGGCGCGAGGCCGACCCGTACGGCCTCACCCTGCCCGCCGACCCGATCGAGGACGACGACCACTGGGCCGACAAGCTCGACCTGCTCGTCACCGACCCCGTCCCGTGGGTGTCGTTCACCTTCGGCCTGCCGGGCAGCGCGGCCGTCACGGCCCTGCGCGACGCCGGCACCACCGTCCTGCAGACCGTCACCACCGCCGACGAGGCCCGCGCAGCCGCCGACGCGGGCGTGGACGCGCTCATCGTCCAGGCCCCCGCCGCCGGCGGCCACTCCGCCACCCTGACCCCGGCCACCCCGCCGCCGCTGTCCGTCACCCTCCCCGACCTGATCGCCCAGGTACGCCAGGCCGTCGGCGGCCTCCCGATCATCGGCGCGGGCGGGATCGCCACCGCCGCCGACGTGGCCGCCACCCTGCGCGCCGGAGCCGAAGCCGTCATGGTCGGCACCGTCCTGCTGCGCACCCACGAGAGCGGCGCCTCCGAACCGCACAAGAACGCCCTCACCGACCCCGCCTTCGACGGCACGGTCGTCACCCGCGCCTTCACCGGCCGCCCCGCCCGCGCCCTGCGCAACCACTTCACCGACCGCTACGACGCCGTCGCCCCGCCCGGCTACCCCGCCCTGCACCACCTCACCAGCCCGCTCCGCAAGGCCGCCACCGCCGCCGGCGACGCCCGGCTCATCCACCTCTGGGCCGGCACCGGCCACCGCCACGCCCGCCCGGAACCCACCCCCGAAACCCTCACCCGCCTCGCCGCCGCCCTCTGACCCCTCCCAACAGCCCCGAACGCCTGTACCCCCGCAGCCTCCCCGCCGAGGCCACCAGCCGCCCGCCCCCGTGGGCCGTCCCCCGGGCTGGGCGCACCTGATCCGGGCGCGCCTGTGCGGGGCGCATCCCGCGCCGGGCGCACCTGTGCGGGGGCGAACCCCTTGCCGGGCACACCTGTGCGAGTGCGCACGTGCCGGGCCCACCCTGAGCGGGGGCACCCGTGTAAGGGGCGCACCCCCGTGCGGGGCTTCCCCGTGCGGGGCCTTCTCGTGCGCGCCTCCCAGGGCGGCGCTTCCCCGTGTAGGAGCGCACCCCGTGCGGGGACGCTCCGTGCGGGGACGCTTCGTGCGGGGACGCTTCGTGCGGGGACGCTTCGTGCGGGGACGCTTCGGAAGCAGCGGGCTGCCCGGTGCCGGGGGGTGCGCTGGAGGTCACGCAGGGGGTGGGAGGAGGGCGTCGCAGGTGGTGGTGATGAGGGTGTCGACCGTCGCGGGCGGGGGCCGGTGGTCCAGGAGGTGGCGGCGGACGGCGGCGTACGGGACGTCGATCGTGGCGAAGGTCAGGCGCTCCCGGTCCACGCCCGGGTGGCGGGCGGTGTAGGCGTCCAGGGCGTCGCCCACTTCGGCGTTGAGGGTGGCGAGGTCGGGGCCGAGTTCGGCGGGCCATCGGGCGGCCAGGTCGTGGCGCCGGTGGAGCAGCAGCAGGGCGCCTTCGGCGGGGTGGCGGCGGCACCAGCGGGGGGTGTGCAGTGCCGCCTCACGGGCGTCGCCGGCGGTGAGCGCGTCGACGAAGCCGCGCTGGAAGCTCCGTACGGTGCGGATCCACAGGGTGGCGAGCATGAGGTCGCGGGAGCCGAACCGGTGGTACAGGGACCCGGTCGGAGCGCCGAGCCGGGCGGCGACGGCGCCCATGGTGGCGGCCGGGGGGCCGTCGGCGGCCGTGATGGCCAGGGCGGCGTCGAGGATCTGGTCGCGGTCGAACTTGGCTGCTCTGCCCACGCGGTGTACCTTCCGGTAATAGTGAGTACGTTCTAGAATATCGCATCTACAAAGAGGAGTCCGCATGTCCACGGCGTCCGAGGTCGTCCGAGGCTTTTACCGCGCCGCCCAAGCGGGCGACGGTGGCGCGATCCTCGCGCTGCTGCATCCGGAGTTCCGCGCCCGCACCGCGCCGGGCATGCCGTGCGGGGCGGGAGGCGCGTTCGAGGGGCCGGAGGAGACGCTGGTCCGGGTGTGGGGTGCGGTGTTCGCCGCGTACGACACCGCGCCCTACGCCGAGAGCTGGCACGAGACCGCCGACGGCCTGGTGGTGGTCACCGGCTCCTACCGGGGCGCGTCGCGCGCGAGCGGCCGCGCGTACGAGGCGGAGTTCGCCCATCTGTGGCGTGTCACCGACGGCCGGATCTCCTGGCTGCACCAGTACACCGACACCGCCCGCTGGCACGAGGCCCTGGCCGCACCCGCCTGAGCCGCCCCCGGGCGGGGGTGCGGATAGGCTGCGCTGTCGTGGAAGCGGGGGCCGGGCGGTTCGTCATCGGTGAGGGGTACGCGTTCTACCGGGGGCCGTCGGCGGGCGTCGGCGAGCATCGGCACGCCGCCTACCAGGTGACCGCCGCCGACGTGGGCGAAGCGGTCGTGGTGGACGAGTCGGGCGTTTGCCATCGGGGCGCGGCGGTGATCGTGCCGCCCCTGGTGCGCCACCGCATGCCGGCGGCGGCCGGGCTGCGCACCTGGTTCGTGGAGCCGCAGTGCGCGTTCGCCGCCGTGCTGCGCGCTCGCTGCGGGACCGGCGTCACGGTGGCGGGCGACCTGCGCGGGCTGCGGGAGGAGGACGTGCGGTTCGCCGGCCGGCCGTCCGGCGCGCTCGACCCGAGGCTGCTGGCGGCGATGGAGGCGCTGGCCCGCCCGGACGTACGGGTCGCCGCCGCGGCGGCCGAGGCCGGGCTGTCCCCGCAACGCCTGCGCGCCCTGGCCGTGCGGCAGCTCGGGATGCCGCTCGCGCGCTGGCGCATCTGGCGCTGCCTGACGCGGGCGGCCAGGGCGTTGAGCGAGGGACGCTCGATCGCCGAGGCCGCGGTCGACGGCGGCTTCGCCGACCAGGCGCACTTCCACCGGCGGCTGCGCGAGATGATCGGGCTCACCCCGGCGGCCGTGGTCCCGATGGTGCGCCGGTCAGCCCCGCGCGGCGACGTACACGGAGATTGAGCCGGTCACCGTGGGCACCACGGCGGTTTCCCGTACGTCATCGAACCCCGCGCCGGTCATCAGCGCGGGCAGCACGCCGTCGGCGTTGGGCTGGGTGTCCTGCCGCCCGTCGGCGAGCTGCACGGTGCGGAACGCCAGCCGCATCAGCGCGGTCCGCTGCAGCCCGTAGTCGGCGATCACCAGCTTACCGCCGGGCCGCAGGACGGCGTGCGCCGAGGCGAGGATCGCCCGTTTCATCGGCAGCGGGCACTGGTGGAGGACCAGGCTCGACACGGCGGTGTCGGCGGAGCCGGGGGCGATGAGCCCGGTCAGCGCGTCGCCCATGCCGAGCAGCCAGCGCGGGGCGTGCGGGGCGTCGCCGGACTTGCGCCGGGCCAGCGCCAGCGTCTCCGGGCCGGGGTCGACGCCGACGATCCGGGCCCGGGGTTCGAGGCGGTGCAGGAGCATCGCCTGGGTGCCGGTGCCGCAGCCGACGTCCACGATCGTGTCGCCCGGCCGGGGCGCCACCTGCGCGGCCACCAGGCGGCGCCAGAGCCGTTCCCGGGTGAGGGCGCGCAGCACCGGGTCGTACAGCCGGGTGAGGCCGAGGCGGCCCAGGGCGGGGGTGAAGGTCCGTTCAGACATGGGCGCAGTATCGGCCGCCCGGCGGCGCGCGGTCTTGAACGGAACGCTCGCCCCTGAGGAGGGAGGGGGCTCAAGTGGGCAGGGTCGCGGTGGTGGTGAACCCCGGCTCCAGGTGCGCGGTGTCGTTGAAGCGGCGCAGGACCCAGCGGGCGCCGGTCAGGACCAGGTGCGACACCGACCCGTTGTCCGCGCCGAGGAACGCGAACGGCCGCGACCCCGTGGCCTGGGCCAGCGCCTCCGCGATCACCCCGGCGTGGGTGACGACGACGATCCGCCCGTCCGGGTGGGCGGCGGCGAGCCGGGCGAGCGCGTCGCGGACCCGGCCGGAGAAGGCCGCCGCGGGCTCCGCGCCCGGGATCGCGTCCCAGCGTTCCTCGGCCGTCATCCGCCGGGCGGCCGGATGCCCTTCGGCGACCATGCGCCGGAACAGTCCGCCCTCCCACTCGCCCAGGTGCACCTCGCGTAGTCCCGGCTCCACGACCGGCGTCAGGCCGAGCCGCGCGGCCAGCGGCGCGGCGGTCTGGACGGTGCGCCGCAGCGTCGTCACGTAAACGGCGTCGACGCGCTCGGCGGCGAGCCGCCGCGCCACCCGCTCGGCCTGCTCGCGGCCCTCGGGCGCGAGCTCCGGGTCGCCGTGGCCGTCCACCAGCGGGAACGGCCGGTCCGGGCGCGCCGGCTCGGACTCGCCGTGCCGCACCAGCAGAACCTCGGCGGCCCCGGGCGGCGTACGGAACCGGCTCTGCCGGTACGCGACCGGCTTGTCACTCACAGATCCCACAGCTACCGAACATTACTCTACTGATCGGGTCCGCGCCCGGGCCCGTAGGCCGATTCGTTGCCGGGTTCGGTCTTGACGCGCCCGAGATCACCGGCAAGCATCACCGCAACCGGACCGGCAGCCGCCGCCCGGCGCGGCAAGGAAGGTGATCGCGTGGCCCAGCCCGGCACGCCCTCCGCCCCGGCGCGGACACCCGCGTGGCGCTACGCCATCGGGATGTTGGGCACGTCCATCCCGATCAACATGATCAAGGGATCGATGATCCTCTTCTACGTCGACATCCTCGGGCTCGACGTCCGGGCGTACGGCGCGGTCATGGTGATCTACGCGGTCATCGACGCGATCGACAACCCGCTGCTCGGCCACCTCTCCGACCGCACCAGGACCCGGTACGGCCGGCGCCGGCCCTGGCTGCTCGCCGGCGCGCCGATGCTCGCCGCCTGCATGATCGCGTTCTTCTCCGCGCCGGAGTCGCTGGACGGCATCGGGCTCGTGCTGTGGTTCGCGGTGTTCGCGATCCTGTGCGAGGCTTTCGACTCGATGCTCAACGCCAACTACGGCGCGCTGCTGCCCGAGCTCTACCCGAAGGAGCGCGACCGGGCGGTCGCCAACAGCCTGCGCCAGGGCTTCCAGCTCGTCGCCCTGGTCATCTCGCTCGCCGTCACCCCGGTGCTCACCACCGGCGTGTTCGGCACCGAGGACAGCACCGAGGGCTTCCGGACCACCGCGATCATCTACGGCGTGATCGCGTTCGCCGTCATCGCGTTCATGGCGCTCGGCGCGCGCGAGCGGCCCCGCTACTCCACCCGGGAGCGGCCCCGGCTGCTGCCCAGCGTGTGGTCGATCGTGCGCAACCGGATGTTCTGGACGGTCGGGCTCACCGGGGCCTGCTACGGGATCGCGATGGCGCTCGTGCTCTCCGGCATCCAGCTCTACGTCCGCTACTCGCTCGGGCTGCCCGTCGGCAACGCCCTCTACCTCCAGGGCATCGTCATCCTCGTCACGGCGGGCGGCCTCGTCGTGTGGACGCGCGTCGTGGCCCGGCGCGGCGCGCTGCGGGCCTGGCGGCTCGCCTTCGCGGTCCTCGCGGTCGGGTTCGCCGCCCTGTTCCTCGCCACCGACCTCGTCACCGCCATCGCCGCCGGGGTGCTCGTCGGGGCCGGCTGGTCGGGGATGCTCGCCACGAACGACCTCATCGTCGCCCGGGTCCTGGACGCCGACGCGGTGCGCAACGGGGAGCATCGCGAAGGGCTCTTCCTGTCGGCGTTCGGGTTCTTCGGCCGGCTCAACGGCATCGTGACCGGGCTCGCGCTCACCTCGCTGGGCGTCTTCTTCGGCTACAACTCGGGCGACGACCCCGGCGCCGACCCGGGCCTCGCCTTCCGCGTCTACCTGTGCGTCTACCCGTTCGCCCTGACGGCCGCCGGCGCGATCGCGGCACGCTTCGTCTCCGTACCGCTGGAGACGGTCCCGCTGGAGACGGTTCCCCTGGAGACGGGCCCGCCGGAGACGCCGCCCAAGGCCGCCGACCCGCCGCCTGCCGACTCGCAGCCTGCCGACTCGCCGCCCGCGGACTCGCCGCCTTCCGGTCCGCCGCCCGCTGGCCCGGCGGGCGAGGCGGCGGGGGAGCGTTCCCCGTGACGCGGCGGGTGGTGATCACGGCGGACGACCTCGGCAGGGAGCCCGGGACGACGGATGTCATCGCCGGCCTGCTCGCCGAGGGGCACGTCAGCGCGACGACGCTCATCTGCGTCTCGCCCGAGGCCGATCGGGCCGCCGCCCGGGTGCGCGAGCTCGGCGTCGTGCCCCGGGTGCACGTGACGCTCACCAGCGAGCGCGGGCTCCCGCGCTGGCGGCCGCTGAACGGCGGGGCGAGCCTCGCCGACCCCGACGGCACGCTGAGCGACGACCCGATGGTGCTCGGGGCGCGCGGCGAGGCGGGCGACGTCATCGGCGAGGCGGACGCGCAACTGCGCTGGATGCGTGAGCGCGGCGCCGCGCCCGTCGCGGCCGACTCCCACGCCGGCACCCTGTACGGGCTGCACGGCAGGTCATGGCTGGCCGAGGCGCTCGAGTGGTGCGCCCGCCACGGCCTCGCCTTCCGGCTGCCCCGCGACCCGGAGCCGTACTTCGGCAGGCCGCTGCCGCCCCCGCTGGCCGCGGCGCACGAGCGGGCCGTCGCGTACGCCGACGCCCTGGGCGTCGCCCTCCCCCGGACGATCGCCACCAACCGGCGCACGGCCGCCGACCTGGGCGGCTACGAGCGGCTCCGCGACGACTACCTGCGCCGGCTCGCCGCCCTGCCGGAGGGCACCAGCGAGCTGTTCCTGCACCCGTCGAGCGAGGACGCGGTCACCGGCCCCGACGGCGTCGTCCGCACGTGGGAGGCGCGGCTGCTGCGGGACCCGGTGTGGCTCGACGCCCTCCGCAGCGAGGACGTCGAGGTGGTCCCGGGCTGGTGGCCCTGATCCCGGCCGAGCTGGGCCTGGCCCCGTAAGGCCCAGCCGGCCTGCGGCCCGCTGCCCGGCCAACTGCCAGTGCCGGCCAACTGCCAGTGCCGGCCCGCCGTCAGTGGCCGACGGGCTGGTGGCCGCCGCTGTTGGCGGCGCGGGCCGGCAGGAGCAGGGCCGTGGCGACCACGGCCACCGACAGCACCGCCCCGATGACGAACGCCAGCCGCATCCCGCCGAGCGTGGCGAGCGTGTCGGTGACGCCGGTCGCCTTCAGCGTCTCGGCCCGCGCGCTCATCACGGTGACGACGAGCGCGGTGCCGAACGCGGCGGCGACCTGCTGCAGCGTGCTCAGGATCGAGCTGCCGTGGGAGTAGAGCGGCGGCGGGACGGCGCCGAGCCCCAGCGTGAACACCGGCGTGAAGGTCGCCGCCAGGCTCACCATGAGCAGCGCGTGCAGGCCGAGCACCTGCCAGTAGGGCATGGTCATCGACACCTGCGTGAACCCGGCGAGCGCGAGCATGATCCCGATCGCCCCGGGGACGACGAGCACCCGGCCGCCGAACCGGTCGAACAGGCGGCCGACGGTCGGCCCGAGCAGCCCCATCGCCAGTCCGCCCGGCATGACCAGCAGGCCGGTCTCCAGGGCGCTGAGCCCCCGGACGCTCTGCAGGTAGAGCGGCAGCAGGATCATCGAGCCGAGCATCGCCATGAAGGCCACCGACATCATGATCAGTGCCACCGTGTAGGTGCGGTGGCGCAGGGTGCGCAGGTCGAGCAGCGGCACGCCACGCTTCTGCAGCGAGAGCTGGCGCAGCACGAAGACGCCGATGGTGACGAGCCCGGCCACCACGATCGCGGAGGCCACCCGGACGTCGCCGCCCTCGAACCGGCTGAGCCCGTAGACGAGGCCGCCGAAGCCGGCCGCGGCGGTGACGGCGCTGAGCCAGTCGATGCTGCTCACCTGGCTCTCGCCGACGTTCTCCAGGCGCTTGAGCCCGCCCCAGGTGATCAGGGCGGCGATCGGCAGCACGACGGCGAACAGCAGGCGCCACGACCCGAAGTGGAGGATGATGCCGGACACGGTCGGGCCCATCGCGGGCGCGACCGACATGGCCAGCGTGACATTGCCCATCACCCGGCCCCGGTCCTCCTCGGGCACCACTCTCATCAGCGTGGTCATCAACAGCGGCATCATGACGGCGGTGCCGGCCGCCTGGATGATCCGGGCCCCCAGCAGCACCTCGAACGTCGGCGCCACGATGGCCAGTGCGGTGCCGGCCAGGAACAACCCCATCGCGGTGGCATAGGCGCTGCGGGTGGACACCCGCTGCAGGAACCAGCCGGTGATCGGGATCACCGCGGCCATGGTCAGCATGAAGGCCGTCGAGAGCCACTGCGCGGTCTGCTCGGTGATGTGCAGCGCGCTCATCAACCGGGGGATCGCGTTGATCATGATGGTCTCGTTGAGGATGACCACGAAGGTGGCCAGCACCAGCAGCCGGATCACGGGCGGCGTGCGGCCTTTCCTGGTGGCCGCGGGCGTGGCAGGTGGATCGAGCAGTCGGCTGGACACGGTACCTCGTTCGGGGTCGCGGGGTGGAAAGCGGTCAGGGCCGGTGTCCCGGCCGTCGGTCTCACATGAAGATGCGGACATGTACAGACTGACCGGCGCCACTGACAAAACTCATCGACCGTGCCCAGCATTCCGGGATGTGCGGTGAGATGTCACCTGGTTTTCACCGCACGGTTCCCGGGAAAAGATCAGCGGCCCGCCGCCGCCGGCGCGTCGCGGGCGGCATGGCCGAACACCTCGTCCCGCACCCGGGCGAGCGCCAGATCCATCGCCCCGACCAGCACCGGGTTGCCCTCGACGGCCGACAGCAGCACCCGCAGCCGCTCGGCGTCGAGCACCCGCAGCTCGCGCTCGACGAGGTCGCGCAGCCGTTCGCCACCGGCTGACACCAGGCTCCCGGCCAGCACGACGAGCCCCGGGTCGACGACCGAGGCGATGGTCGCCAGGCCGAGCGCGATCCGCGCGGCCACCGTGCGCAGCCCGGCGGCGGCCTCCTCGGCGGCCCGCCCGGTGCCGCCCGCCAGGCGCACGGCGGCGGCGACCGACTCGTGGAAGTCGGCGCCGTGGACGCCGTAGGAGCGCAGCAGGTCCTGCACGGCGGGCCCGCCGGCCAGCGCCTGATAGCCGTGGTGACCGAACCTGCCGCCGCCGTCGCGGGCGGTGGCCGCGCCCGGGATGGGCATGTAGCCGATCTCGCCCGCGCCGCCGAAGAAGCCGCGGTGCAGCCGCCCGCCGATCACCAGCGCGGCCCCCAGACCCTCGCCCGCCCACAGCAGCACGAAGTCGGGGCACCCGGCCGCCGCGCCGTGCGCCTGCTCGGCGAGCGCGACGAGGTTGACGTCGTTCTCCACGTCGACGGTGACGCCGAGACCGGCGGTGAGCGTCGGCACCAGGTCGGGGATCTGCCAGCCGGGCATGTCCTCGGCGGTGGCGTAGTCGAGCCGCCCGGTCGTGGGGTCGACGGCCCCCTGCACGCCGATGACGACGCGGTGCAGCGGGCCGGGCGGACGCGCCGCCTCGACGGCCGCCCGCAACCGCGCGGTCAGGTCGCCGTCCGCCGGTGACGGCGCGGGACAGCGGGCCTCGCCGGCGACCGCGCCGGTGATGTCGGCCACCTGTACGTCGATCCGCTCCGGCGTGACGTCGAGCGCGGCCACGTACGCGGCGGCGGCGTTGACCCGGTAGACCTCGGCGGTGCGGCCGGGCTGGCCCGCCCGGACGCCGTCGCTGACCACCAGGCCCGCCTCCTGGAGCCGGGCCAGGAGCTGGAAGGCCGTCGGCTTGGACAGGCCGGTCAGCTCGCTCAGCTCGGGCCGGGTCAGCGGGCCCTTCTCCAGCAGGATGCGCAGCGCGGCGCGGTCGTTGATCGCGCGCATCAGCCTCGGAGTGCCGTGGACAGGCGGCTTCACGTCACCTCCCGCGTCGGCGTCACGTTGACGTCAACGTGAGAGCGTACAGGGCGATGGCCGCGAAATCGTCGGCCGGCTCGGAGGCCTGCCAGGAGCGGACGTCGTCGGCGAAGCGGCTGCCGTGGCCGGTGAAGCGCTCGTAGCGGTCCTTGCCGTCGGCGGGGCAGGGCGGCATCTCCTCGAAGTGCCCGCCGAGGCCGTCCTCGAACAGTTTCGCGTCGTTGGGCCCGTTGACGACGGCGCCGGTGGCGGGCCTGCCGGTGATGTTGGCGATCTGGTGGTGCGGGCAGGCGATCGAGCGCTTGCCCACACCGGCGACGAAGGAGACGCCCCACGGGTTCGCGCCGAGCGCCCAGTTGCGCTGCTGGGTGCCGAAGGCGTCGTAGGCGCGCGACCCGGTCGCCGACCGGTAGAGGCGGGCCGTGGCGGCCAGGCCGAAGGCGTGCGGCACCGAGTCGAACGCGTCGTAGCGCGCCCCGGCGCGGAACGGGTCGGCGGCGGCCCGGCGCGCCCCGAGGTCGAGCTGCGCCCGGAGCCCGGCGACGAGGTCGGCCTCGGTGACGGCCAGCCCGCCCGAGCCCGCCGCGCGCATGGCCTTGAGGAGGTCGGCGTGGGCCAGCGCGCTCACGTCGTACAGGTTGAGCGTGTCGCCCTGCTCCTCGTCGAGGTAGCCGCGCGCCCAGCGGGCCGACTCGGCCAGCCAGCGCCCGGCGCGCGGGTCGCCCAGGCGCTGCGCGGCCAGGGCCAGCTCGGCGCCGCCGAGCTGCATGTCGTCGCGCCAGACGCTCTCGGGGTAGAAGGCGTGCGGCAGGGAGGTCACCAGCCGGTCCACGCCGGTCGTCCTGGCCATGCCGTAGACGGAGGCCGCCTTGGCCAGCAGCTCGCGGGCGCGTTCGAGCGAGGGTTCGAGCTGGGCGGCCAGGGCGAAGGCGGCGGCGGTGCGCCCGGCCAGGTTGGGGCTGATCGGCGCGCCGGGGGCGGCGGCGCGGAAGACCGGGCGGTTGCGGATGAAGTGGTGGCCTGCGGCGGTGTCGCCGTCGTCGGCCTCCGGCAGGCGCCAGACGTCGTGGTCGCCGACGAACGTGCCCTCGGCGTTGCCGGCGCCGATGCCGACCTGGATGTAGAGGGTCTTCGACTCCTCATCCCACATCTTGTCCAGATATTTCAGCCCGTGGGTGGCTTCGGCCCGCAGGGCGGAACCGCGTACCTCGCCGTCCCGCTGGGCCGCCCACAGCAGCGTGTCCACGTACGCCAGGATGTGCGTGAACTTGAGATAGTCGCCCGCGTCGAACCAGCCGCCCTCGACGTCGACCGGCCCGCCGATCTTCTTCAGCTCGCCCTTGACCTGGTCGGTGTCGGGCCCGGTGAACTCGGGCCAGTCGTAGACCGAGGCGGCCCGGTCGTTGAGGTGGCTGGGCCTGCGCGTCGCCTCGGCGCCGTCGCGCTGGAGGCCGAAGAAGCCCACCACCTTGGCCGCCGTGTCGCCCTTCGGCGCGATCTCGAACTCGGCCGAGGTCGCCCCGCCCGCCTTGACCCGGTAGCGGCCGGGCGTGCGCAGCCGGGTCAGGTCGAGGTCGTGGACGTGCGGGTAGCGGCTGTTCCAGGCGCCCCGGTCCCGGCCGGCGCGCCCGGTGAGCACCACCCGGCCCCGGTGGTCGACCACGGTGAAGCGCCCGGCGGCCCGCTGCCGCGTCATCAGGTAGGCGTGCTTGGCCTCCTCCGGCCAGTAGCCGACCTGGTCCACCCGGACGTGCGCGGGCGGCGCGGCCTGGGCGGGGGCGTTCGTCGTGGCCAGCGTGGCCGCCAGCAGAGCCGGCGCGAGCGCGGCGGGGATCAGCTTTCTCATCCGCTCCTCCTGAAGTGATCGCGAACACGGGTCCGCGCGGTCTCGGCCGCGCCGAGCAGGTCGAGTCCGGCCAGGGCGGCGCCCGCGACAGGGGGGAGGGTGCTGACCACGACGCTCGCGTCCGGCGCGCTCGCGCCGATCGCGGACTCGATCATCCCATGCAGGTACGGGTCCCGCGCGGTCAGCACGCTCCCGCCGAGCACCACCTCGGCGGGCGTGCGCAGCAGGCCGAGCCGGTCCAGGCAGACCGTGGCCATCACCGCGACCTCCTCGGCCTGCCGCGCGACCACGCCCCTGGCCACGGCGTCGCCGTCGCCGGCCACGGCGAGCAGGCCCGGCACCAGCTCGTGCAGCCGGGCCGGATCCAGCTCGCCGAAGTGCAGGGCGAGCACCACCTCCGTGACGCTCGCCGTGCCGAAGTGCGTGACGACCAGGTCGGCCAGCGCGGTGGCCGGGCCGCGGCCGTCCTCCATGCGGGCGGCGTGCCACAGCACCCGGTCGGCCAGGTCCTCGCCGCCGCCCCAGTCGCCGCTGCGCCTGCCGAGCGCGGGGAAGCGCGCGACCTCGCCGGACGGGGAGACGCCCGCGGCGTTCATCCCGGCCCCGCACACGACGACGACGCCCCACGGCCTCGACGCGCCCGCCCGCAGCACCGCGAACGTGTCGTTGGCCACCGACACCTCGCCCGCGCAGCCGAGCGCCAGGAACTCGGCGCGCAGCGCGTCCTCCTCGGCGGGGAAGTCGGCCCCGGCCAGGAAGGCGGCCATCACGTCGGCGTACGGCGCGGCCAGGCCGTCGCGCAGCGCCCGCGCGCCGCGCTCCACCACGCCGG
Organism: Nonomuraea sp. NPDC003214; assembly: GCF_053590035.1. Taxonomy (NCBI): domain Bacteria; kingdom Bacillati; phylum Actinomycetota; class Actinomycetes; order Streptosporangiales; family Streptosporangiaceae; genus Nonomuraea; species Nonomuraea sp. NPDC003214. Next base: position 591,047 of record NZ_JBSFSX010000005.1, read on the forward strand.
CGGCGACGTCCACCCCGGCGCTCTGCGGCACGAACGGGCCGGTCCGGCCGGTCGCGAGCACCGCGCCGTCCTCGGCGACCAGCGCGAGGTCGGTCTTGCTGTTGCCGCCGTCGACCGCCAGGATCGTCCTCATCCGGCGGCCTCCAGCAGCCCCGCCAGCTCGCGCGCCAGGTGCTCCTGGCCGACGAGCGGGTGGGCGAGCAGCGCGTCGGTGACCCGGTCGCGCCCGCCGCGCAGGGCGGCGTCGAGAGCCAGCGTCTCGTACGCCGACACGTGCGCGACCAGGCCGGCGTACAGCGGCTCCAGCGGGGCGACGGGCAGCGGCTCGGCCCCGGAGGCGGTGATCCTGGCCGGGACCTCGATGACCGCGTCGTCCGGCAGGAACGGCAGCGTGCCGCCGTTGCGCACGTTGACGACCTGGGTGTCGCCCCGGTCGCCCAGCAGCGAGGCGATCAGCGCGACGGCCGCCTCGGAGTAGAACGCGCCGCCCCGCCGCGCCAGCAGCTCCGGCTTGGCGTCCACCGACGGGTCGGCGTACAACTGCAGCAGCTCCCGCTCCATCGCGGCCACCTGCGCCGCCCGGGGCGGCTCCGCGCGCTGCTCGGCCACGACGAGGTCGTGGGCGTAGTAGTAGCGCAGGTAGTACGACGGCACCGCGCCGAGCCTCGACAGCAGCGCCCGCGGCAGCCCGACGTCGGCGGCGATCTCCTGGCCGCGCTCGCGGAGCAGGTCCGGCAGCACGTCCTCCCCGTCGAGCCAGACCGCGCGCACCCACGTCAGGTGGTTGAGCCCGGCGTGGCCGAGCGCCACCCGCGACGGCTCGACGCCGAGCATGGCGGCGAAGCGGCGCTGGAAGCCGATCGCCACGTTGCACAGCCCGATCGCCCGGTGCCCGGCGTCCAGCAGCGCCCTGGTGACGATCCCCACCGGGTTGGTGAAGTCGACGATCCAGGCGTCGGGGGCGTGCGCGCGTACCTGCTCGGCGAGGTCGAGGACCACCGGCACCGTGCGCAGCGCCTTGGCCAGGCCGCCCGCGCCCGTCGTCTCCTGGCCGACGCAGCCGCACCGCAAGGGCAGCGTCTCGTCCGAGGCGCGGGCCGCCTGCCCGCCCACCCGCAACTGCAGCAGGACGACCGCCGCCCCGGCGACGCCCTCGCGCACGTCGCCGGTCGCGGTCACCGTCGCCGGGTGCCCGGCCGCGCGCAGCATCCGGCGGGCCATGCCCGCCACCAGCTCCAGCCGCTCCGCGGCCGGATCCACCAGGACCAGCTCCGTCAGCGGCAGCTCATCCCGTAACCGGGCGAACCCGTCCACCAGCTCCGGCGTGTACGTCGAGCCGCCCCCGACCACGGCGAGTTTCAACCCTTGACTCCCGTCAATGTGACGCCCTCGATGAAGACCCGCTGGGCGAAGAGGAAAACGATGATCACCGGCGCCGTCACCAGCAGGGTGGCGGCCATGGTGAGGTTCCACTGCACGCTGTGGAACGCCTTGAAGGTGGCCAGCCCCAGCGACAGGGTCCAGCCCTCCTGGTCGACCCCCGCGTACAGCAGCGGCCCGTAGTAGTCGTTCCAGCAGTAGAAGAACGAGAACAGCGCCACCGCCGCGATCGCCGGGCGGGCCATCGGCAGGATGACGGTGAACAGGATCCGCACGTCCGAGCAGCCGTCCACCCGGGCCGCGTCGGTGTAGTCGCGCGGGATCGTGATGAGGAACTGGCGCAACAGGAAGATCGAGAACGCGTCGCCGAACAGCATCGGCAGGATCAGCGGCCACAGCGAGTCCGTCAGGTCCAGCCGCGCCCACACCAGGTAGATCGGCACCGCGACGACCTGCGGAGGCAGCATCATCGCGCTGATCACCACGAGGAACGCCGCCCTGCGCCCCCGGAACCGGAACCTGGCCAGCGCGTAGGCCGCCGGGACCGACGACACCAGCATGAACAGCGTCGCCAGGGACGCGTACAGGAAGGTGTTGACCGTCCACGTGAGCAGCTCGGAGCGGGCGAACACGTCGGCGAAGTTGGCCCAGTTCCACTGCCGCGGCCACAGCTCGCTCGTGAGCGCCTGCTCGTCGGTCATGAGCGCGGTCAGCGCCACGAACACGACAGGGCCGAGGAACATCAGCGCCAGCGCGATGGCCAGCGCGTGCTGGGCGATCCACATCAGCGTGCGCCTGCGCGTCACGACGCCGCCTCCGCCCGGCCGAACTGGCGCAGCAGCACCAGCGTGAAGCCCATCGCCACCACGAACAGCAGCAGCGCGTGCACGCAGGCCAGCCCCATCGACCAGTCGCGGAACCCGGTGTGGAACAGGTGCTGGGGCAGCGTGAGCAGCGAGCCGTCCGGGTAGCCCGGGGTGAACGTGGTGCCGGCCGAGTCGGTCGCCCCGGACGCCACCCGGGAGGCGATCATCGCCTGGGTGAAGTACTGCACCGCGTAGATCACCCCGGTGACCGCTGAGAACATCAGCACCGGCGAGATGACCGGCAGCGTGACGCTGCGGAACTGCCGCCAGGCGCCCGCCCCGTCGATCGCGGCGGCCTCGTACAGGTGCCTGGGCACGTCGAGCAGCGCCGCCAGGAAGATCATGATGGTGTTGCCCGCCCCCCACAGGGCGAGCAGGGTGAGGCTGGGCTTGGCCCACGCGGCGCTGCCGAACCAGTCGGGGCCGGTGATCCCGAGCCGGGCCAGTGCCTGGTTGACCGGGCCGGTCGCCGGGTTCAGCAGATAGACGAAGGCGACCGTGCCGGCCACCATCGGCACCAGCGACGGCAGGTAGAAGATCGTCCGCAGCACGCCGCCGCCGCTCTTCAGCTTGGCCAGCAGTTGCGCCACGCCGAGCGCGAACACCACCTGGGCCGGGACCATGAACACCACGAGCCACAGCGTGTTGAGCGCCGACTGCAGCACGCGGGGGTCGGAGAAGGCGTAACGGTAGTTGTCCAGGCCGATGAACTCCAGCGTGAACAGGTCGTAGCGGTGGAAGGAGAAGTAGACCGTCGACAGCAGCGGGTAGACGAAGAAGAGCGCCACGCCGACGAGCCACGGCGACAGCCACAGCAGGGCGCGGGCGCCCTCGCCGCGCCACCACCGGGGCGGTGGCGCGATCCGGGTGGAGACCATCTCAGCCTCCGGCGAGCTTCAGCTTGTCGTTGATCCGCTTGTCGACCCCGGCCAGCCCGGCGTCGAGGTCGCTGACCGCGCCCTTCTCCCACTGGGTGAGGAACGTGGAGAAGGCGTCCTGGTTGAAGACGCTGTTGACGTTCGCGGGCAGCGTCGAGGTCTTCGGGTGGGCGAAGATGTCGAGGAACGTGCTGAAGTTGGCGTCCCTGGCCAGGTCCGGGTGCTCCATGGCGGCCTTGGTGGTGGGCACGTTGCGCAGTGCGTTCGACAGCGTCACCAGCGACTCGGTGTCGGTGGTCAGGTGCTTGACCAGCTCCCAGGCGTGCTGCGGGTGCTTGGCGCCGCGCGGCACGCCGATCACGGTCCCGGCGGTGAAGCCGCTGCCGTACAGCTCGGGCTTGTCGTCGGCGACGGGCAGCGGCGCGGTGCCGTAGTCCATGTCCTTGGCGTCGGGATCGGCGGCGATCATGGCGTTGCGCCACTCGCCGTCGAGCACCATGGCGACCTTGCCCTCGAAGAACGGGTGCTCGGCGCCCCACTCGTCGCCCAGGCCCTTGCGGAACTTCTCCAGCTTGTCGTAGCCGTACCAGTCGACGAGCTCCTTCTGCCAGCGCAGGAGCTGCTTCCACGCCGGGTCGGAGCCGATCGCCGAGGTGCCGTCGGGGTTGTACCACTTCGCGCCGACCATCGGGCCGAGGTGGCTGGGGGAGTTCTCGTAGTACTGGAAGCTTGGGATGAACCCGGCGACCTTGATGGTGCCGTCGGCGTCGCGGACGGTGAGCTTCTTGGTCAGCTCGGTCAGCTCCGACAGCGTCTTCGGCGGCTGCTCGCCCTTCATCAGCGCCTTGTTGTAGTAGAGCCCGTACGCGTCGGCGAGCAGCGGCATCGTGCACCGCTTGCCCTCGAACTCGGTGTAGGCCCGGGAGGCGGCAGGCAGCACGGACAGGTCGATGCCGTCCTGCTCGATGACCGGGGTCAGGTCCTGGAACGCGCCGGACTTGCACCACTGGGCGACGTTGTCCGTGGTGAAGGAGGCGGCCACGTCGGGCGCCTTGCCGCCGCGGATCGCCTGGGTGATCTGGTCGTCCTGGATGCCTTTCTTGGTGACGACCTTGATCTGCGGGAACTTCGCGGTGAAGGCGGTGACGGCCTCCTCGAACGCCTTCGTCTCGACGTCGGTGGAGAAGCCGTGCCACAGCTCCAGCGTGGCGGGGGGCAGGGCGGCGGCGGCCGGTCCGGTGCCGCTCGCGGTGGGCTTGGGCTGGGCGCCGAGCGACGGCGGCGCCTCCTTGCCCGCGGTGCATGCGGTCAGCGACAGGGCCAGTAACCCGGCCACCGCGAGAGGGACGAAGCGCACGGAGGTCTCCTATGAGCCGGGGAGTTAGTAAAGACTCCTAACTTTGAATGGGACCGTAGGCGGCGGAACCGGCACGGTCAAGGCCCGAAACCAACTCGTGATGCCACTGGTTCTGGTTTTGGGGGCAGGAACCCTAACTAACTCTCCAGGGCGGCGATGACCGGCCACACGTGCGCGTTGAGCTCGGCGATCAGCGCCTCCAGCGCGGCCTGCGCGTCACCCAGGTTCGGCAGCCCGCCCGCGCGCGGCCGGGTCGGCACCGGCAGCCGGCCGGTGTCGAGCGGCAGCCGCAGCTCCAGCGACCACAGCGCGGCCTTGCGGTCGTACGGAGGCACGGCGAACGACTGGTCAGCGGCCATCGAGCCGCCCGTTGAGCTGCCCGTCGAGCCGCCCGTCGAGCCGCCCGTCGTGGTGCCCGGGGGCTGCCAGTCCTGCCAGCCGCCGGGCAGCTCGACCTGCTGGGGCGCGGCCAGCTCGACCACGGCCAGCAGCAGCGCCGTGCCCTCCGGCCGGTGGCAGGTGGCGTCGAGCACGCGCGGATGGCGGCGCACGTACGGCGGGTCGGCGACCGGGCCGGTGGCCAGCTCCCAGGCGGCCAGCGCGTAGTGCACCGGGTCGAGCCCGACGCCGCCCGCCTCCGGCTCGTCCCCGGTGGCGGCGAACGCCGTCCGCCAGGCGGCCAGCCGCTCCCCGTACAGCTCCTGAAGGGGCTCGCCGTGCGCGAACCCGGCCTCGATCCAGAAGGCGGTCGCGGGCATGTCGTGCGGCATCGTCGGTCCCAGGTCGGTCGGGCAGGCTCTTCCACCAGTCCGTCTACCCAGGTCAGTCCCCCTTCAGGCAGGGAAGGGGGGAGGTCACCTGGCCTTCAGGCGGCGCCCGCCGTCACGGGGAGCAGGTGGCGAGCATGTCCGTCAGGGCGGACTTCTCCGCCTCCGTGACGCGGAGCCCGTAGTGGTGCTTCACGCCGATCCAGGCGCGGGCGTAGGTGCACCAGTAGGCGGTGCGCGGCGGGCGCCAGGTGACCGGGGTGCGGCCGCCCTTGTCGAGGTTGACCGACTCGCTGACCACGACCAGCTCGGGGCGGGTGAGGTCGTTGGCGAAGGCCCGGCGCCGCTCGGGGCTCCACGCGTCCGCCCCCGACCGCCAGGCGTTGGCCAGCGGCACCACGTGGTCCACGTCGATCTGGTCGGAGCTGGTCAGCGTCCGGCCGTCGTACGGGCTCTCCCAGGTGCCGGCGACGGGCCGGCAGTCGGCGTCGGCCTGGACGCCGTGGCCGTCGCGCAGCAGGACCGTCTCGCGGGTGTCGCAGGCGCCCTCCTGGGCGGCCCACTCCGGCATGAACGAGCTGTGGCTGTAGCCCGCCAGCGAGCCGCGCGGCCCTACGGTGAGCGCGTCGAGCTGCTCGCGCGCCTGGCCGGCGGTGCCCAGGCCGGGCAGCCTGCCGTGGTCGGCCGACGCCGAGGCCGCCTGGCCGGGGAGCGCGTGGACCGAAAGCGCGTGGACCGAAAGCGCGTGGACCGAAAGCGCGTGGGCCGGGAGCGCGTGGGCCGGGAGCAGGAGTGCCGTCGCGGCCAGGGCGCCCGCGAGCCGCCGGGCCCGCCGCCCGCCGTGGTGGCCGTCGCGGCGTTCGATGAGCAGACGCTGCGCCATGCCCTGGTCCTCCCGAGGCTCGTGGGTGCTACCGGCGTGACGATAGCGAGGGTTGCGGTCACGGAACGTGTCAGTGGCGACTTGCGGTGAAATGTCGCCGGGGTCGCGCGGCGGAGGGGTAGGCCGCCGCGCGAAGGCTCCCGTGACGGGCCGGGACCGGGGCCCCGGCCCGTCACCGGCTCACAGGCCGAGCAGGCCGCCGAGCAGCCCCCGGCCGCCCCGGTCACCGGGGTAGTGGCCGGTGTAGCTGTTGTAGCCCGTGTAGCAGTGGAGGCCGCCGTAGCGCGACCACAGGTCGCAGTGGTCCCAGTGCGACCCCGTCGGGTTCGCGGCCTCGGCGCCGGCCGCCGGGGCGGCGGCGAGCGCCACCGTCCCGGCCCCGGCGAGCGCGACGGCGATGGTGAGGAGCTTGGCAGCGGTACGAGTGAACATGTGGTTCCTTCCTGGTCCGGATGTCATCGGGTGAAGAGGGCGTAGCCCCCGCGCTCCCGCACGCAGCTGTAGTCGGTGGCGTCGGTGAACAGCACCAGCGCCTGGCCGCTCTGGCCGCACAGCCAGCCGGTCGGGAACTGGCCGACGTAGCGCCAGTGCCGCCCGCCCCCGTACGGGTCGGCCTGCGCGGCCACGGGCGCGAACATGAGGAGCGCCGCGACGGCCGCGCCGACCGTCGCCGTGCGTCGAATTGCCGTCCTGCTTTTCATGGATCCTCCTGAACGGCGGGCGGTCCCGACTGGCCTGCGGGCCACCCTCCGGCATGCATCGTTCCTGCGGTTTCTCGTCGCGGGTCAGGTCATAGGCGGCCTCCTCGGCCGGGACGACGGATCAGGGGGACCGAAGGATCACGGGGGTCACGGGGGAGCCAGGGCGAGCACCACGTTGTGCCCTCCGAAACCGAAGGAGTTGCTCAGCGCGAGCCCGGTCCCCAGCGGGCGCGGCGAGCCGGTCACGACGTCGAGGTCGATCTCCGGGTCCTGGACGTCGAGGTTGGCGGTGGGCGGGATCAGCCCCTCGCGCAGGGACAGCGCGGCGCAGGCGGCCTCCACGGCGCCCGCGCCCGCGATCAGGTGGCCCAGCGTGCCCTTGAGCGAGGTGACCGGCACCCCGTGGGGCAGCACCCGGCGGATGACCCTGCTCTCGGCGGCGTCGTTGAGCACGGTCCCGGTGCCGTGGGCGTTGACGTGGCCGACGTCGCCGGGCCCGGCGCCCGCGTCGCTCAGCGCCAGCCGCACCGCCCGCTCGGCCCCGGCGCCGCCCGGGTCGGGGGCCGTGGGATGGTGGGCGTCGTCGGTCGCCGCGCAACCGGCGAGCACGGCGTACGGGCGGCCGGCACGGGCCCGGGTGTCGCCGAGGCGTTCGAGCACCAGCATGCCCGCGCCCTCCGCCATGACGAACCCGTCCCGGGCGGCCTCGAACGGGCGGGACGCCCCGGCGGGGTCCTCGCGGCGGCGCGACAGCGCGCCGAGCCGGTCGAAGCCGGAGATCACCAGCGGGCTGATGTCGCAGGTCGCGCCCCCGGCGATGATGACGTCGGCGGCGTCGGACCGCAGGAGCTCGCGGGCCAGGTGCAGGGCCATCGCGCCCGACGCGCACGCCGCCGCGACCGCGAGGCAGGGCCCGCCGGCGCCGAGGGCGATGGCGATCTCCCCGGCGGCCATGTTCGGCAGCACCCGCGTCATCGCCAGCGGCGGCACCTTGCGCGGCCCGCCCTCCAGCATCCGCCGCTGGGCCTCCTCCCAGCTCGGCATGCCGCCGATGCTGGTGCCGACGATCACACCGACGCGGCTGCCCTCCCAGGTCGCCGTGTCGAGCCCGGCGTCCGCGACCGCCTCGATCGCCGCGGCCATCGCCATCTGGGCGAAGCGGTCCATCCTGCGCGAGACCGGCCCGCCCAGGGTCGCCGCCGCGTCGAAGCCGGGGATCCAGCAGGCGAAGTCCACTGCCAGCCCGGTCAGGGCCGGGTGCGGGCGGGCCGTGGGGCGGCCGTCGCACAGCCCTTTCCAGGTGGCCGCCGTCCCGAGTCCCGCCGGGGTGAGCATGCCGATCCCGGTGATGGCGACGTCCGGGCGCGGGGTGCGCCGCCGGCCGGAATGGTGCGTCATCAGCGCCTCTCCTGAATCGCTTCCATGAATTCCGCGCCGGCTGCGGAGTGATTATCGAGTGGACGGTCATGCCGCTTCCGCCGGCATCGTCAATTTTTCACGCGGGCTCCGGAGCGGCAAGAGAATAAGGACTTGGTTTAGCGGAAGAAATGCCGGAAATGTGCTGGAGGCCAAAGTCCCTCCGGGCCCGCGAAGTCGCCGGTAGTCCCGGTGCACAGGGACTTTCTGCACTTGTCACGCTGTCGAAAGAGTTCCAGAATCACATCAGGAACGACGTGTTATCCATCGGCAGGAGGTAGTCGTGACGGCCGAATCGGTCCCGAAAGGCGGCATGCGCGGATCGCGAATAGCCGCGGGTCCCAGGCTCGCCATTCCCGCGCGTATTCTCGCGGTGGGCGCGTACCGGCCCGGGCGAGGTGTCGCCAACGCCGAACTGAGCCGGACCCTGGACACCTCCGACGCCTGGATCGTCAAGCGGACCGGCATCCGCCGCCGGTGCGCCGCCTCGCCCGGCGAGACGGTCGTGACCATGGGGGCCGCCGCGGCGGAGAAGGCCCTGGCGGCGGCGGGCCGGAGCGTGGACGCCGTGGACTGCGTCGTGGCGGCCACCATGAGCTACACCGGGCAGAGCCCGTCCGCCGCCGTGCAGATCGCGCGAGAGCTGGGCGCGAGGCGCGTCGGCGCGTTCGACGTCTCCGCGGCCTGCGCCGGCTTCAACTACGCGCTCGACGTGGCCAGGTCGCTGATCGCGGGCGGCTCGGCCAGGCATGTGCTGGTCGTGGCGAGCGAGCGGATGTCGGACCTGATCGACCCCGGCGACCGCACCACCGCCGTGATCTTCTCCGACGGGGCCGGCGCCGCCCTCGTCGGCGCGTACGGGGAGCCGGGCATCGGGCCGATGGCGTGGGGGAGCGACGGCTCGCTGGCGAGCGTGGCGGGACAGGACCTGACCTGGGCGCACTTCCGCGACACCCCCGGCTGCCGGGGGCCGTACTTCCGGATGCGGGGGCCCGAGCTCTACCGGTGGGCGATCAGCGAGATGCCCGCCGTGGCGCTGCGGGCCGTCGACGCGGCGGGCCTCGACCTGGCGGACCTGGCGGCGTTCGTCCCGCACCAGGCCAACCTGCGCATGATCGAGGCGATCGCCGACCGGCTCGGCCTGCCCGGCCATGTGGTCGTGGCGCGTGACGTCGAGGACCAGGGCAACACCTCGGCGGCCTCCATCCCGCTGGCGATCTCGCGGCTGAAGGAGGAAGGCGCCGTGGCGTCCGGGGCTCCGGCGCTTCTGCTCGGTTTCGGCGCGGGGGTCGCTTACGGGGCGCAGGTGATTCGACTGCCCTGACTCATCCATTTACTGGCGGTAAATCATCAGAGTTGGCAGCTTATGCCGTATTTCAGGCAGTGGGGATCGGCCGGACACAAAAGCATCTCGAGCCTCACGGGTTCTCTGGCCCGCGCCAGAACCGCGATGTTAAATGCAGTGGGTGGTCTGCCAGGCGTTTCTCGGCGCGGGGGCTAACGGGGCGCGTGCACGCCACCCGGATTGGAGCCGCATGAGACGACGTCACCATCGCACGGACAAACCCGAAGCGACCGCCGCCCGCATGCCCCGCGCGATTCCGTACGGCAGGATCGGACCGGACTTCCGGAGGGACCCCCGGGAGCGCTCCCGCCGGTCCCCCCGGCACCACGAGCGCGCCCGCCGCGGGATCGCGTACGCGACACGGTGCGCGCCGGCGATAGCGCGGGCGCGGGCCCGCAGGCGACGCCGCGCCGCCGCCGGCGGCGCCCAGCGCCCCACGCGGGCGCCGGAGGTGGGGCCCGGGAGGATGGCCGGGCGACACCCCCGCCCGCGTGGCCCGCCTCCCCGGGCGACCGGTGACCGCGCCCGCCCGCGGATCGCCTGAGGTGGGGCATCGGTACGGTCCGTCGTCCCCCCGACGGGCACAGACGAGAAAGCAGCCACATGACAGAGAACCAGAGCGCCAGCAGACGCGTGCTGAGCGGCTTCGCGAAGGTGAGTCCTTTCAGCGGGGCGCCAAGTGTCTCCTGGTCCCGGTCATCGGCCATCAAGGACATCGAGGAAGCGATCGAGTTCGTGCGCCACGGTCTGACCCGCCAGCGGGAGGCTCTGCGGATCCTGGAGCGGACGCGCGAGCAGATGCTGCACGAGGGGCCCGCCGCCGGGCCCCGCCAAGCGCGCCAGCACGGGAGCCCGGCGCCTACCCCGGTGGCAGGAGCCGAACGGCACGGGCTCACCAGCCAGGAGATCAGGGTCCTCTCACTCATCGGAAGGGGCATGTCGAACAGGCAGATCGCGGGCGCCCTCGACATCGCCGAGAAGACGGTCAAGAACTACGTGCACGCCATCTTCCGCAAGCTCGACGTGCGCAGCCGCACCGAGGCCGCGCTCTTCGCCCTCAGGGAGGGATGGGTGATCGCGGAGGAGTCACGGCTGCGCGACTCCGGCTAGCGGTCGCGATCCGAGCGGGGGCGAGGTCACCCGGGACCTCGCCCCCCACCCGCACCCGGTCCCGTCCTTCCGTGCCCGGCTCAGGGGGTGAGCGGGGCGCCGGCGACGGGCACGACCGGCAGGCAGACCGGGGCGCCGCCGCTGCCGGGCGACAGCGCCTCCTTGACGTAGTGCAGCGCCCTCGGGTCGTAGATCATCGCCAGGTGCTCGGTCAGGTCGATCGCGCACCCGTCCTGCAGCACGATGTTGCGCACCTCGGCCCCCGGCCCCGCCGACAGGAACGTCGACCTGAACGGCGTGGCGATCTCGTCGTAGCGCGTCGCCAGCACCGTGTAGCGCACCCCGGGCATCGTGTCGCCGCCCCGGTTGAGCTGGATCATGAACTCCGACCCGGTCGCCTGCTGCACCGCGGCCCGGCTGATCGCGGCGCCCGCCAGATGCCGCACGCCGAGGACGTCCAGCGTGCTCATCACGCCGGACGCCGTCGTGCCGTGATGGGTGGCGGCCAGCGACACGAGCTTCGACACCTTGTTGCGCCAGGGCCTGCGCGCGTCGGCGCCGCCCTCGTAACGCAGGTACCAGCGCGGCATCATCCCGCCCTGCGAGTGGCCGACCAGCGCCACCCGGCGGGCGCCCGTGGCCGCCAGCACCCGGTCGACGAACCGGGCCAGCTCGCGCGCCGAGCGCCGGATGTCGCCGGTGCCCTTGAGCGGGCTGCCGGGCGGCGCGCCGTAGTTGATCGCGAAGACGCAGTGGCCGGCCCGCCTGAGCTCGGGCGCCATGTAACGCCAGGAGTCGTACGCGTTGCCGAACGTGCCGTGGACGAGCACCACGGGCTCGGGATGGCGGCGCGACGGGCGGCACGACCAGTCGTTGGCGCCGGGCGGCGGCCGGTCCGGGTCGGTCAGGGAGAGTGCCAGGTGGACGGGGAAGACGCCCCGCAGGTCCGCGGCCCGGGCGGGCGCGGCGGAGAGGGCGGGCACAGCGGTGACGGCGGCGGCGGTCGCCGCGGCGACCAGGAGCACGGTGAGGCCGAGGCGCATGACAGGTCCCGGGAAACTCGACGGTTACAAAAGGTAGGTGAATGGTAACCGTACGTCAAAGCCGGGGTGGCATCAGCGCGGCCAGCACCCGCCGGACCGCCGTGGGCCGGGGCGGCGGCCCCGCCGGCGGGCCGGACTCCGAGACGCCGAAGCGCGCGTGCAGCCGGGCCAGCGGCGCGGGGGCCCACCAGTTGGCCGTCCCCGTGAGCCGCATGAACGCGGGCACCAGCAGGCCGCGCACCAGCGTCGCGTCCACCAGCACGCTGAGCGCCAGGCCGACCCCGATGATCTTCAGCACCGTGTTCGTGGAGAACGCGAGCACGCCCGTCGACACCGCCACCGCGAGCGCCGCGACGCTCACCAGCCGCCCGGTCCCCGCTATGCCCCTGACCACCGCCGCCGTGTGGTCGCCGGTCGCCAGATGGTGCTCCCGGATGCGCGACAGCAGGAACACCTCGTAGTCCACCGACAGCCCGAACGCCACCGTGACCGTGAGCAGGATGGACACCACCTCCACCTGGTGCGTCATCGTGAAGTCGCCGAGCAGCCCGCGCAGGTGGCCGTCCTGGAAGATCGCGACCAGGGCGCCGCAGCTGGCCGTCAGGCTCAGCGCGCCCACGGCGACGGCCTTGACCGACACCAGCACGCCGCCGGTGAACAGGAACAGCAGCATCAGCACCGTGGCCGCGATGAGGCCGCCCGCCAGCGGCAGCCGATCGCGCAGTGCCCGCAGCGTGTCGACGGCCTGCGGCGTCGGCCCGGCGACGAGCCGCCTGCCCGGCGAGCGCACGTCGCGGACCCGGTCGAGCAGCTTGCGGGCGTCCGCCGACTGGGCGTCGTGCGGGCTCGACACGCTGACCAGCGTCGCCGCGCTGCCGTGGTAAGCCCCGGCGAGCGCCTTCCCGGCCTCCGTCTTCTCAGCCTCAGCCTTCTCGGCCTCCGTCTTCCCGGCCTTCTCCCCGGCCGCCGGCTCGGCCGCGGACGGGCAGGGGGTCTTCTTCAGCGCGTCGCCTCGGTGGTGGACGCCCGTGGCGGTCCGCACGGCGGTCACGTCCGGCAGCGCCGCCAGCCTGCGCGCGTACGTCTCCAGCCGGCGGCACCCGGCGGGCCGCGAGCTGTCCAGGTACGGCAGGACGACGTGCAGGTCACGGTCGAACGGCTGGGCGAAGTCCTGGTGGATGCCGCGCGCCGTCCGGTGGGACTCGGTGCCGGCGGGCAGCACCCGCTCGTCGGCGATCCCGAAGCGCACCCACAGGAACGGGGCCGCCATCAGCAGCAGCACCAGCGCGCACGCCCCGCCGACCAGCACCGGCCGCCGCGTCGACAGCGCGGCCACGCGCCGCCAGGCCGCGCTCTCCGGCACCGCGCACCGGTGCCGCGAGCGCCGGAACGCCACCCCGCGCAGCGCCTCCCCGCAGTGGGCGCACCGCTCGGCCCCCGGCCCGAAGCCCAGGACCGGCCGCCGACGGCCGTTGCGCGCCCTGGCCCGCCGCGCGCGTCGCAGCCACGCGATCGGGTCGCCCGCGGTGATGCGCTCGCCGACCACGGCCAGCAGCGCCGGCAGGATCAGCATCGTCGCGGCCGCCGCCATGAGCACCACGACGATCGTCGTCATCGCGAGCGACCGCAGCACGCCCAGGGGCAGCACCAGGAGGTTGGCCGTGGCCAGCGCCACCGTGAGGGCCGAGAACAGCACCGTGTGCCCGGCGCTCGCCATCGCCCGCTCGACCGCCTGCCCCACCGTGCACCCGCGGGCCAGCTCCTCCCGGTAGCGAGTGGTGATGAACAGGCTGTAGTCGATGGCGAGCCCGAGCCCGAGCGCCGTGGTGAGGTTCGGCGCGAACACCGAGACGGGAGTGAACTCGCTGAGCAGCACCAGCGCCGACAGCGTGGCCACGATCGTCAGGCCGCCGATCGCCAGCGGCAGCAGCGCCGCGTGCACCGACCGGAACGCCAGCAGCAGGATGAGCAGGAGCAGCGGCACGGTGACCAGCTCGGCCCGGTGCAGGTCGTCCTTGGCCAGCCGCAGGAACTGCACCGACGCCCACGCCGGCCCGGTCGCCTCCACGGTGAGCGATCCCGCCCGCTCGGCCAGCGCCGGCACGATCCGCTCGGCCGTGCGGGCGGCCCGCGCGTCGTCCCCGGACAGGTCCACCCGCATCAGCGCCGACCGGCCGTCGCGGGCGCGCAGCGCCGGATCGCGGGTCGTCCAGTACGACTGCACCCCCGCGACGCCGGGCCGGTCGGCGAGCCACCGGTCGAGCCGCGTGGCGGACCGGGCGACGGCCGGGGCGTCGACGTCCTCCTTCGCGCTCACCCGCAGCACGAGGTCGGCCGGCTTCACCGGGAAACGCCGCGCCATCACCGCCTCGGCCCGCGCCGCCTGGGTGCCGCGGACGGTGTAGCCGCCGTTGGACAGCCGGTCGTCGAGCTTCATGGAGGCCAGCCCGAGGACGACGGCGAGCAGCAGGGCGAACGACAGCATGCGGCCCCGGTGTCTCACGCACCAGCGGGCGTAGGCGGCCAGCGCGCCCGCCCGGGGCGGCACCCCCGGCCGCCTCGCCGTCATCGGCCGTGAAGGGAAGCGACTGTGGGTGCTCAAACGTGCCCTCCGGATTTCGGCGGAAGCGGGCCGCACGCCTTTTGCGGCGACAATTAATTCTCCCCGCCGGGCCCGGAAAAGCGACAGGAACAAAGACACCGGGACTTTCGGCAGAATGGCCGGGCCAGGTCACGGATCATAAACTGCGGCCATGACCGAGGAATTCACGCTGGACCGGCTCAACCGAATCGTCGGGGAGGACTCCGACGTCCTGATCTCGCCGGAACAGGCGGGCGCCGCCTTCGCTGACCTGGGCCTCGACTCCCTGGCGCTGGTCGAGCTCGCCGAACGTCTCGTCGACGAATACGACGTGCCCGCCCCCGAGGACGTGTACCGGGACCTGGGCACCCCGGAGCTCGTCCTCGACTATGTCAACCGACATCTCGGAAAAGGCAGGCAGGCCGGTGACGAAGAATTCGCGTGCACCTAGCGAGTCGATTTCACGCGGACACGGAAGGGGCGCGTAAAGACGTGAGCACCATTTCTGTCAAGAACGAGGACCGCGAGGTGCCGATGGGCCCCGTCGACCGGTTCTTCGTCTCCGGTCTCGGCGGGCAGGTCACCGACGAGACGACCATGTACATCGGCGGGATCGTCCGCATCCCCGGGACCCCGCCCGGCGTCGGCGACCTCCGCCGCCTGGTGGCCGCCCAGACCCGGCGCGTCCCCGTGCTGAGCTACCGCGTGAACCGCGAGAAGCGCGCCTGGACCGTGTGTGACGGCTTCACACCCGGCGACCACGTGGTGGAGTGCCGGCTGCCGCCCGGGGCCGACGTGACGTCACAGGCCCTGGAGCTGATGGCCCAGCCGTTCCCCGCCGACCGGCCGCCCTGGCGGCTGGCGCTCATCCACGGCTACCCCGAGGCGGGGGAGGAGGAGCAGTACACGCTGTGCTACGCCGCCGATCACGCCTTCCAGGACGGGATGTCGATCAGCGCGACCGTGCACGCGCTGTTCGGCGGCGGCGCCCTGCCCGTGCCGCGGGCCGACGAGTACTTCACCGCGATCCGCCCCCGCCGCTGGCCCGCCCCGTCGGACCTCGCGGTGCCCCTGCGGCGCGTGCCGGTCCTGGAGCAGTTGCGCGGCCCGTTCACCGGCCGCCGCGAGATGCTGACCTTCCGCTTCGACCAGGACGCGCTCAACGCCACCGCCAAGGTGACCGGGGCGACCCGCAACCAGGTGTGCCTGGCGGCGCTGACCGGGGCGCTGCGCGACTGGGCGCCCGCCGAGTGGGCCGCGCCGGTCGGCCCGGGCCGCCGCCGCGGCCTGCCCGTCGCCGTGCCGCTCAGCCTGCGCGCCGGACGCGGCAGCGGATGCCTCGGCAACCAGGTCACCGGCCTGCACATCCACCTGCCCTGCCACCGGCCCTCGCCGGTCGAGCAGCTCGACCGGATCGTCGCGCAGACGAACATGGAACGCCTGCAACGCCACCGCGAGCTGCACCGCGCGCTCCTGCCCCGGCTGCCCTACGCGGCGGTACGCCCGCTCCTGGCGAGGCTGTTCGACCCGCACTACACCGCCATGTTCATCACGACCGTGCGGATGGGCCCGCTCCGCCTCGGCGACCTGCCCATCCGCGACGTCTGGGGCATCCCGCCGCTGCTGCCCGCCCAGCCGCTGATGATCGTGCTCTTCCAGTACCGGGACGGGATCATGCCGTCGCTCCTGTTCGACACCGCCGTGCCGGGCTGCGACCGGCTCGCCGAGCTGTGGAGCCGCCACGTGGGCGTCCTGCACGACGCCGTCACCGCGCCCTGACGGCGACCCCGTACTGACGAACCCCCAGAGGAGTCACCGTGGATCTGATCACGTTCGTGCGGGGCGGTCTGCCGGACGAGCCGCACGCGCGGCTGCGCGAGGCGATACCCGCCGCCTTCTTCGGCTACCCGCGCGTCCTGCCGCCGCCGGACCGCCACGCCCTCACCTACGAGCGCTTCCGGCACGCCGGCACCGCCGCGCCGCCCGCCCGGGAGCTCCTGGAGGACCCGCGGGCCCTGTGCGCGCTGCTGGAACGGGCCGCCGTCGCCGACCCGGCGCTCTTCCACGTCATGCTGCTGCACTACACGCTGACGCTGGTGCCGGTCCTGCGCTTCGGCGACGAGCGCACCGAGCCCGTACGGCGGCAGCTCGAGGGAATGGAACGCTTCGGCGTCGTCGCCATGACCGAGGCCGGGCGCAGCAACAGCCACCTCATGCCCGCCACCGTCGCCCGCCTCGACGCCCGCGACGGCTCCTTCGTCCTGACCACCCCCGACCCGGCGGCCGTGAAGTTCCCCACCACGGCGGGCCACCCGGCCGTCCCCAAGCTCCTCACCGTGTACGCCCGCCTGGTCGACGACGGCGGCGACCGGGGCGTCTTCCTCTTCCTGGTGCCGCTCGGCGACGGCTCCGTGCCGGAGGGCGTCACGGTGCTGCCCGCCGCCGACAACCACGCGCTGCCCCTGGACTGGGCGGCCGTGCGCTTCGACGGGCTCCGGCTGCCCGCCGGATCGTGGCTGGCGGCGGGCGCGCGCGTCACCGACGCCGGCGTCGTCCACGACCCCCTGGCCGCGACTCGGCCCGCGCTGTCGATGTGCGCGGCCCCGTACGTGTGGCGTGGCGTCATCGCGGCGAGCGCGGCCGTCACCCGCGCCGGCGCCGCCGTGCTGACCCGGCACTCCGCCGGCCGCCCCACGCAGGGACGGCTGGCCCGCGGCCGCCCGCTCATCGAGCACCGCAACCAGCAGGAGGCCGTGCTCACCACGCTGTCCAGGGCGTACGCGCTGACCGCCGTCGCCAACCGCGTCAAGACTGGCGTGACCTGGACGGAAGGCGGCGCCGAGTCCGCCCCGACCTGGGCCCCGTGGGCGTCCGTCGACCTGATGCTGCCGCTGCTCAAGGCCGCCGTCACCGCGCTGGCCGAGGAGACGGCCGGCCTGTGCCGCACCCACTGCGGCGCGCCCGGCTTCGTCGCCTCCGGCAGGCTCAACGGCTACCGGGGACTCGCGCACGGCTACATCAGCGCCGGAGGGGACAACCAGCTCATCCTCTTCGACGTCGCGCGCGCCATGGTCGAACGCGACCGCTACGACCCCCCGGAGCCCGCCCAGGGCGCCCTCGACCTGTCGCTCGGCGGCTGCCTCGACGCCGCCCGCGCCCTGGAGACCCGCCTCCTGGACGACCTCGCCGCCCGCGTCGGCGCCCCCGGCCCCTCCGGCGGCTGGGACCCGCACCTCCCGCAGGCCGCCAGGACCGCGACCGCGCTGGCCGACCGCGTCGTCCTGGAGATCCTCCAGGACGGCCCGCCGCGCCTGCGGCCGCTGCTGAGCTGGTACGCCCTCGACTGGGCGGACCGCCGGGCCGGTCTCCTGCTGGACGAGGGGATCGCCACGCCCCCGCTCATGTCCCGGATCAGGGCGGCCCGCGACGAGCTGCGCGCCGAGCTGATGCCGCTGACCTCCGAGCTGGTCGACGCCTTCGAACTGCCCGAACTGCACGAACCTCCCCTTTGGAGCACCGCATGGACCTCACCGGCAAGTCAGCGCTGATCACCGGCGCCTCGCGCGGCATCGGCCGGGCGATCGCGCTCCGCTTCGCCCAGGCGGGCGCCGACGTCGCCCTGCTCGCCCGCGGCGCGAGCGCGCTGGAGGACGTCGCCGCCCTGGCCGGCAAGCACGGCGTCAGAACCCTCACCCTGCCCTGCGACGCGAGCTCCGTCAGCGCGATCGACGCCGCCTTCGCCCGGGCCGTCGACGGCTTCGGCCACCTGGACATCCTCGTCAACAACGCCGGCTCCGTCGGCGGCGCGGGACCGTTCCTGGACCTCACCGACGAGGACTGGCAGCACGTGCTCGCCGTCGACCTCACGGCGGTCGCCCGGTTCCTGCGGCTGTTCGGGAGGCACGCCACGGCGCGCGGCAGCGGCTCCGTCGTCAACGTCTCCTCCGTCGCGGGGGAGCGGGGCTGCCCGATGCTGTCCCACTACGGGGCGGTCAAGGCCGCCGTGAACTCCCTCACGCGCACGCTCGCCGCCGAATGGGCCGCCTCGGGCGTACGGGTGAACGCGATCCAGCCGGGCTGGGTGGCCACCGACCTGACCGCGTCCTTCCACGGCGACCGGCAGGCGTCCGAGGCGCTGATGCGCGCCGTGCCCGCCCGCCGCTGGGCCACCCCGGAGGAGATCGGCGACGGCGCCCTCTACCTGGCCGGCGACGCCGCCTCGATGGTGACCGGGACGATCCTGACGATCGACGGCGGCATGACCGCCTACAACGGCGGCCCCGCCCTGATCGACCTCCTCGCCCTCGGCCGCATCGACATGCCCTGACCCCCGGCCCCCCTCCGAAACCCCTGCCTTTCCCCGAGGCGCCCCCCTGAAGCCCTGCCTCCCCGGAGGCGCCCCACCCCCCTGAAAGCCCTGCCTCCCCGGAGGCGCCCCACCCCCTGAAGCCTTGCCTCCCTCTGGAGGCGCGTATGAGAGAGGTGAACGGCTTGATCTCCCAACCGGGAATCGGCGTGCTCGGCACCGGCGCCTACGTCCCCGACGCGGTGCGCACCAACGAGGAGGTCGCCGAACGGGCGGGCGTGCCGCCGGAGTGGATCGCCGAGCGGACCGGCGTGCTCCGGCGGCACGTCGCCGCCCCCGGCCAGGCGAGCTCGGACCTGGCCGCGCACGCGGTGCGGGCGGCGCTGCGCGACGCCGGGCTGGAGCCGGGCGACCTGG
This sequence comes from Nonomuraea sp. NPDC003214, assembly GCF_053590035.1. Taxonomy (NCBI): domain Bacteria; kingdom Bacillati; phylum Actinomycetota; class Actinomycetes; order Streptosporangiales; family Streptosporangiaceae; genus Nonomuraea; species Nonomuraea sp. NPDC003214. The sequence goes on from NZ_JBSFSX010000005.1 coordinate 610,097, forward strand.
ACCTGCTGATCCTGGCGACGTCCACGCCGGACGAGCTCGGCCCGTCGACCGCCTGCCGGGTCCAGGCGGCGCTCGGCGCGGAGAACGCTGTCGCGTTCGACGTCTCGGCGGCGTGCGCGGGCTGGCTGTTCGGCGCCCGGGTCGCGTGCGACTGGCTGCGCGCCGAGCCGAGGGGACGCCGTGCCGCCGTCGTCGGCGTGGAGACGTACTCGCGCTTCCTCGACACCGGCGACCGCGCGACGGGGGTGCTGTTCGCGGACGGGGCCGGAGCGGCGATCCTCGGCCGGGTGCCCGGCGGCCACGGGTTCGGCCCGATCACGCTCGGGTCCGACGGCACCCGCGCCGGCGACGTGCTGATCCCCGGCGGCGGCAGCCGGTTCCCGGCCTGCCGCGAGACGCTGGAGCGGGGCCTGCACCTGATCCACATGGACGGCCGGGCGGTGCGCAAGTTCATCCTGGAGATCTTCCCGCTGGCCGCCGCCGAGGCGCTGCGGAGGTCGGGCCTGACCAGGGACGACATCGCGCTGGTCGTCACCCACCAGCCCAACCCGGTGCTGCTCCGGCAGGCGTGCGCCGAGGCCGGGTTCGACCCCGCCCGGCTGGTGATCGTCGCCGACCGGGTGGGCAACATCGGCGCCGGATCGCTGCCCTACGCCCTGGCCGACGCGCACCGGCAGGGCAGGCTCAGCCCGGGTGACCGGGTGCTCGTCGTCGCGTTCGGCGCGGGGCTGACCTGGGGGAGCGGCGTGCTGACCTGGTCCGCCGACGGATCGGGGTCGCGTTGACGCGGGCGGCGCAGGCGGGGCCGGTGTTCCTGGTCCCCGGCCAGGGCGGTGACCCGCGCGGCGCGCTGGCGGACGTGCACGACGCATCGCCCGCCGTCCGCGCGGCCTGTGACCAGGTGCTGGACGAGATCGAGGCGGTGATCCCGGATGCCGGGGCGGGGCTGCGCCGGGTGCTGCTCGACCGGTCGAGGTCCGTGCGGATGGAGCCGGGGGTGCCGCAGCTGGCCGGGTACGCGGTGTCGGTCGTCGTGGGCCGGGCGCTGTCGGCGCGGCTGACCCCGTACGCGATCGTCGGGCAGAGCTTCGGCGAGATCGCGGCGCTCGTCTGCGCGGGCGCGTTCGACGTCGCCGACGGCGCCCGCGCGGTGCGCGCGCTCAACGCGGCGTTCCGGCAGGTGGAGGGGCGCGGGGCGATGGTCCTGCTGCCGGAGCTCGGCGAGGAGGCGTGCCTGCGCCTGCTCGACCGCGCCCGCCTGCCCGAGCTCCGGCTCGCCTGCGTCAACGCGCCGGACCAGACGATCGTGAGCGGCCCCGTCGAGGCGGTCGAGGCGCTGCTGGCGTTCGGCGGGACGCCGATGACCCGGCTCGCCGTCCCGTACGCCTCGCACCATCCCGCGCTGGGCGCGGTCGCCGGGCGTTTCCTGCGGGGGCTGCGCCCGCTGCGGCAGCGTCCGCTGCGGGTGCCGGTCCACTCGCCGGTCCACGGGCGCGCGTACGACGACGGCGAGGACCTGCGCCGGGCGCTGGCCGGCTGCGTGACGCAGCCGGTGCGGCTCCCCGAGACGCTGCGGCGTCTCGGCCCCGGCCTGCGGTACGTCGAGCTGAGCGCCGGGGACGCGGTCACCCGCTGCGTGCGCGCGACCCTGCCCGGCGTCCGCGCGTTCGCCCCGCTGGCCGGTGACCGGGACTGGCTGCTGGCCACGGCCGCCACGGGAGGCTGACCGGCTCACCGCCCCCCGGCGAGCAGCCCGTCCAGGTGCGCGGCCAGCCGGGCGGCCGACGGGTGGGCCCAGACGGCGGCGGGCGTGAGCGTGATGCCCAGCGCCTTGGCCAGCCGGTGCGCCAGCGCGACCGCGAGCAGGGAGTCGAGCCCGAGGTCGGTGAACATCGCGTGCGCGGGCACGGCCGGGGCCTGCGTGCCCAGCAGCGCGGCCAGGACGCGGACCACCACGTCCTGGACGAGCTGCGTCCTGGCGGGCCCGGGCGGGTGCGCCAGGACGGACCCGGCGTCCGGCTCCGCGGCCTCCCGCCCGGCGCCCAGCTCGGCCAGGAGCGGGGCCTGACCGGCGGCGGGGAAGAGCCGGAACATCAGCTCCGGCTGGTAGACGAACATCCCGGTGTTGACCCGGCCGTGGCGCAGCAGCTCGCCCAGCGCGGCGAATCCCTCCTCGGTGCCGATCGTCGCGAATCCCCGCCCGGCCAGGTCCGTCGCCCGCCCGGCCTCGCCCCACGCGCCCCAGTCGACCGAGAGCGCGGGCAACCCGCGCCGGTGACGCCAGTGGGCGAAGGCGTCCACCCACGCCCCGGCCGCCGCGTAGCTCGCCTGTCCCGGGTTGCCGAGCATGGCCGCCATGGAGGAGAAGATGACGAACCAGTCGAGCGCGGCGCCGGCCGTGGCCTCGTGCAGGTTCTTCACGCCGGTCACCTTGGGGTGCCACACGCGTTCCAGCCGCTCGGGGGTGAGCGAGGTCAGCGGCGCGTCGTCGAGGACCACGGCCGTGTGCAGGACGCCGCGCAGGCGCTCGCCCGCAGCTGCGACCAGGCGGCGCGCGGTGGCGGGGTCGGCGACGTCGCCCCGCACCACCTCCACCTCGCATCCGGCCGCGCGGACCGCCGCCACCGTCGCGCGCTCGCGCTCGCCGAGCTCGCCCCGCCCGCCGAGGACGACCCGGCCGGCCCCCGCCTCCGCCAGCCAGCGCGCCGCCTCCAGCCCCAGCCCCCTGGTGCCGCCGGTGACGACGTACGCGCCGCCGCGCCGCACCACGTCGTCCCGCTCGGGCGCCACGACTCGCACGCGCCGCCCGGGCTCGGGGAAGGTGAGCACGATCCGGCCGATGTGGTCGCCGGAGGCCAGCCGCTTCATCGCGGCAGCCGCCTCCGCCAGCGGGAACGTCGTGATCTGCGGCAGCGGCAGCCGCCCGGCGGCGATCTCGGCGATCGCCTTGACCGCCGGGTCCCGGATGGCCGCCGGCCGCTCGACCGCCGCCAGCGCGACGTCGACGGCCGCGTACGTGTTGCCCCGGCGGAACGTCCTCAGGTCGACGCGGGCGCCCTCGTGCAGGTCGCGCTTGCCGATCTCGACGAATCGCCCGCCGGGCGCGAGCAGCGTCAGCGACGCGCGCATGGCGTCGCCGCTGAGCGAGTTGAGCACCACGTCGACGCCGCGCCCGCCGGTGACGCGCAGCACCTCGCCGGCGAAGCCGAGGCCGCGGGAGTCGAAGACGTGCTCGACGCCCTGCCGCCGCAGGTGGCGGCGCTTCTCCTCGGTGCCGGCGGTGGCGATGACCTCAGCCCCGAGCAGCCGCGCCACCGCGACCGCGGCCTGCCCGGTGCCGCCCGCCGCCGAGTGCACGAGCACCGTCTCCCCGCGCGCGAGCCGCGCCACGTCGGCCAGGCAGTGCCACACCGTGCCGTACGTGGCGGCCACCGGGGCGAACGTGACCGGGTCGGCGTCGGCCGGCAGGCGCACGGCCAGGTCCGCGTGGACGAGGCAGTGCGAGCCGAGCGAGCCGGTCCCGTGCGGCGTCAGCGCCGAGATCCGGTCGCCGGGCCGCAGGTCCTCGACGCCCTCGCCGACGGCCACCACCACGCCGGTGGCGTCGGAGCCGAGCTCCGGCGTGCTGCCGTCCTCGGTCGGGTAGACGCCCAGGGCGATCATGACGTCGCGGAAGTGCACGGTCGCCGCCTGCACCCGCAGGAGCACCTGGCCGGGTCCCGGCGAGGCGGGCGGCTTGCCGGTCGCCACCAGCCGCACGCCGTCGAGGCCGCGCTCCGGATCGGCGCGCAGCGCGTACTCCTCCCGCCCGACGACCGCCTCGACGGTGCGCGAGGGCGGCGCGGGCCGCGCGCCCAGCGGGGCGGGCACGAGCCGCGCCACGTACCGCTGACCGGCACGCCAGGCGACCTCGGTTTCGTCGCCGCCGGCCAGCACCTCGGCCGCTACGGCGGCGAGGCCGCCGAGGGGGCCGCCGGCGGTGTCATCGGTGTCCACCCAGCTCACGGCGGCGTCGGGCTGCTCGAAGGAGGCGACGCGCAGCAGGCCGCGCAGCGCGCACACGTCGGGGTCGACCGGGTCGCCGTCGAGCACCGGCCGGGCCAGGCGGCTCACCAGCCACAGGCGCGGCGGGCTGCCGGTCCGCGCGAGCGCGCCGAGCAGCGTGGTGACCTCGGCCAGCCTGTCCAGCCCGTCGAGCCGCCCGGTGGCGCACCAGACGACGGCCCGCGCGGCCGGATCGACGTCCTCGCCCGCCGGGTGCACGCTCACCGTTTCGGGGCGTCCGCGCGACAGGGCCTCGGCCAGGCGTTCGGCGGTGCGGTCGGGGTCGCCGGGCTCGCCGATCACCGCCCACCGGCCCGTGGCCGCCTTCCTCGCGCCGGGCGGGTCGGCCGGGCGCCAGGCGAGCTCGACCAGCTTCCCGTCCAGCGTCCGGGCCCGCGAGCCGCCGGAGGCCCGGACGAAGTGCAGGCCCTCCAGCGCGCCCACCCAGCGGCCGTCCTCGGCGTACAGGTCGGCGCGGCCCGTCGCCGTGTCGCCATCCGCCCGCACCTCGGCCCGGACCCAGGTGATCAGGCCGGGCTCGTCCGGCAGGACGATCGCCGCGACGCGGTCGGGCAGCCACGGCCGGCCGGGGCCCGCCGCGCTCTCGCCGTCCTCCACCAGGCCGACGGCCGCCGACAGGATGCAGCCGTCGAGCAGCACCGGGTGCACCCGGGGCGCCCCGGCGCGGATGACGGCCTCGCCGGGCACCCGCAGCCGGGTCACGCCGTCCGGGGTGACGGCCGCGATCGAGCGGAAGGCGGCCCCCGACCCCAGCCCCATGCGGGAGAGCGCCTCGTACAGGGCCTCCGGCTCGTCCTCCGCCACCACGGGCGGCACGAGCGGCGGCCGGTCGCCGGGCGGCCTGGAACGGACGACGGACGCCGACGCGACGAGCTCCCACGTGCCGCCGTGCCGCCGGGAGATCTCCACGTGCGCCCGCTCGCCCGAGACCGTCGCGCTGACGTGGACCGGCACGCTGGCCCCGAGCGGCAGCAGGCGCTCGAACCGCACCTCGCTCACGCGCAGCCGCCCGGTCGGGCACTCCAGCAGCTCACCGGCGGCCGACAGGACCAGCTCGACGTACGCCGCCCCGGGCACCACCGGGCTGCCGTGCAGCGTGTGCTGGCCGAGCCAGCCGACCCGGTCCGTGCCCAGGTCGGCCTCCCACACGTGCCGGGTGCGGTCGCCGGCGTCGGGGTCGTGCACCGCCACCCGCGCGCCCAGCCACATGTGGCCGGAGGCCGCGCGTCCGCCGCCGGCCGGCTCCCAGTGGCGCGCCCGGTCGAACGCGGTGGGCGGCAGCACGACCGGCGCGCCACCGCCGTTGACGGCGTCCAGGTCGACCGGGGCCCCGGCCAGGTGCAGGGCCGCCGCCGCCCGGCACATCGCCGCCCGCCCGTCGCGGTCGCGCTCCAGGGACGCCACGGTGGTCACCGGCGCGCCCATCGCGGCGGCGGTCTCCTCCACCGCCTGCGTCAGCAGCGGGTGCGGCGACACCTCCAGGAACAGCCGCCGCCCGTCCTCGATCAGCGCCTGGCACGCCAGGTCGAAACGTACGGGATTGCGGAGGTTCGCGGTCCAGTAGGCGGCGTCGAAGACGACGGTACGGCGCGGGTCCTCGCTCGTGGAGTAGAACGGCACCTCCGGGGCCGCCCCCGCCAGCCAGGACACCTCCGCCGCGAGATCGTCGAGGATCGGCTCCACCTGCGGCGAGTGCGCCGCCACGACCACGGCGATCCGCCGGCAGAACACGCCGCGCTCCTGCCAGCGGCGCATGAGGTCCCGGGCCGCGTCGGCGCGCCCCGCCACGACGGTCGAGGACGGGGCGGTCACCACCGCCACCGACACCCCCGGCACCCCTTCGATCTCGGCGGCGACCTGGTCGGCGGGCAGCGCCACGCTGACCATGCAGCCGCCCGCCACCCGCTGCAGCATCGCCGACCTGATCAGCGTGATCCGCATGCCGTCCTCGGGCGGCAGGATGCCCGCGGCGACCGCGGCGGCGGCCTCGCCCATGGAGTGCCCCACCACGGCGGCGGGCCGCACCCCCCAGCGCCGCCACATCGCGGCCAGCCCGGTCTGCACGGCGAACACCAGCGGCTGCACCTCGTCCATCCGCTCGCCGCACTCGCCGGAGGCCAGCCGCTGCCGCAGCGAGAACCCCGCCTGCGCGGTGACCAGCGGGTCCAGGCTGTCGATCGTCTCGGTGAAGGCGGGGTCGCGGTCCAGCAGCGGGCGCGCCATCCCCGCCCACTGCGACCCGTGCCCCGAGAACACCCAGACCGGGTCGCCCGCGTGCCCGGCCGCTCCCGTCAGCACCCGGTCGTCGTCGCGCCCTTCGGCCAGCGCCCGCAGCCCGGCCACGAGGTCGTCCCGGCCCTCGGCGAGCACGCAGGCCCGCCGGGCCAGCGGGCTGCGCCGCACCGCGAGCGTGTGCGCCACGTCCGCCGGCTCCGGGGCGTCCTCCGGGGACGCCTCCAGGTGGTCGGCCAGGCGGGCGCTGGTCGCGGCCAGGCCGCCCGGGGTCGCCGCCGACACCGGGTGGACGCGCGTACGGGCGGGGGCGGCGGGCCGGCGGGGCCGCCGGGCGGGGGGCTCCTCGACGACGACGTGCGCGTTGGCTCCGGTCACGCCGAACGCCGACACGGCGGCGCGGCGCGGCCCCGGCGCGTCCTCCCACGGCGTCGTCTCCGTGGGCACGTAGAACCGGGTGCCCTCGGCCCGCACGGCGGGGTTCCACCGCTGGAAGTGCAGGTTCGCCGGGATCAGCCCGGTGTGCACGGCCGTCGCCGCCTTGATCAGCCCCAGCACCCCGGCCGCGCTCTCCGGGTGCCCGATGTTGGTCTTGAGCGAGCCGAGCGCGCACGGCCGCTCGGCGGCCCCGTAGACGTCGTCGACCGCGGCGAACTCGATCGGGTCGCCGACCGGCGTGCCGGTGCCGTGCGCCTCGACGTACTGCACGTCGCCCGGGGACAGCCCGGCCACGCGCATCGCCGTGCCCAGCACCGCCCGCTGCGCGGCCCGCGAGGGCTGCGTGATGCCCCGCACCCGGCCCGCGTGGTTGATCGCCGTGCCGGTGATCACGGCGAGGACCCGGTCGCCGTCGCGCACGGCGTCGGGCAGCCGCTTGAGCACGACCATCCCGCAGCCCTCGCCCCGGACGAACCCGTCGGCGCTCTCGTCGAACGCCGCGCAGCGGCCCCGCGCCGACAGCGCCCCGGCGCGGGCGAACCCGATGATGCCCGCCCACTCCAGCTGGATCGTGACCCCGCCCGCCAGCGCCAGGTCGGTCTCGCCGTCGTGCAGCGACCGGCACGCCAGGTGCACCGCCACCAGCGAGGACGCGCACGCGGCGTCCACCGCCAGCGAGGGCCCGTTGACGTCGAGGAAGTACGAGATCCGCCCCGGCGCCCCCGACGTGACGGCCGAGATCCCCTGGTAGATGTCCACGTCGTGCAGGGTGAACCGCTTGGCGTAGTCGGTGCTGGAGATGCCGACGAACAGGCCGGTGGCCGAGCCGCCGAGGGAGCGGGGCGCGATCCCGGCGTTCTCCAGCGCCTCCCATCCGGTCTCCATCAGCAGCCGGTGCTGCGGGTCCACGGAGGAGGCGTCCTTGACGGGGATGCCGAAGAACGCGGGGTCGAACAGCTCGATCCCGTCGAGGAACGCGCCGTTGCCGAGCATCCCGGTGGCGGCCAGGTCGGCGGGGACGACGCGCTCGTGCTCCGCCCACCGCGGGCCGGGCTCGGACCCGGCCACGGCGTCGCGCTTGTCCAGCAGCAGGCGCCACAGGCCGGCGGCGTCGGTCACGCCGCCCGGCGCGCGGCACGCGGTTCCCACGATGGCGACCGGGACCTGCCGGCGGTGCTCGTTCGGCGGGCTCACATGCGTGTCCTCTCTGTCGGCGGGCGTTCAGGCCAGGCGGCCGAACGCCCGCAGGGCCGCGCGGGCCACTGGATGGCGGACCAGCGCGGGGATCGTCGTCTCGCCGTTGACGTAGCGGTCGAACATCCGCCAGACCGGCGGCACCCTGGTCAGAGCGCCGTGCACGAGGCCGGGACGCCGCATGAACAGGTTCATGACCTGCCGGGAGGCCGCCATCTCGGCGCCGAGCGTGGCAGTCACCGTACGGGTGTAGTCGTCGGCGGCCCGGGTGACGGCGGCGTCGTCGTCGGCGGCGGCGATCAGCGCGGCCGCCTCGCCCGCCCAGGCGCCGGAGCGCAACGCGAACGAGATGCCCTCGCGTGACCAGGGGTCGCACAGTCCCGCCGCGTCACCGGCCACGACGACGCGGCCCCGGGCGAGCGGAGAGTCGGGGTGGCGGCAGCGCGTCAGGTGGCCGGTGTCGTGCAGCGGCTCGGCCTCGGCGAGCCCGTGGCGCGTGAGGAAGTCGCGCAGGTAGGCGCGGGTGGCCTCGCCCTGGCCGCGGGAGGCGACCACGCCGGCGGTGCAGATGTCGCCCTTGGGGAACACCCAGCCGAACGAGCCCGGCAGCGGCCCCCACTCGATGAGCATCCGCCCGCGCCAGCGGGCCGCCGCGTCGTCGCCGACCGGCACCTCGGCCTCCAGCGCCAGGTCGATCTGCTCGCAGCGCACCCCGACGTGCCCGGCGATCCGGCCGGCGCTGCCGTCCGCGCCGACCAGGGCCCGGGCGCGGATCGTCTCACCCCGCGAGGTCCGTACGCTGACCAGCCCGTCGTCCTCCAGCCCGGCGATCGGCGTGCCGTCGCGGACCTGGGCGCCCGCGTCGGCGGCGGCGACGGTGAGGGCGGCGTCCAGCTCGTCGCGGAACACCATCTGGATCGGCTGCTCCCCGGCGGAGGTGAGCGCGCGGCGCCTGCGGCCCTCCCAGGTGAACTCGAACGTCCGGGCGACGTCCCGGACCCGGACCGGCAGGCCGTCGGGCAGCGCCGCCCGGGCGCCGCCGATCAGGCCCCCGCCGCACGTCTTGTAGCGCGGGATGGTGGCACGTTCCAGCAGCAGCACCGCGCATCCCGCCTCGGCCGCCACGCGGGCCGCCGTGGCGCCCGCGGGACCGGCGCCGACGACCACCACGTCCCAGACTCCGTGGATGGCGATCACCCCCTCCTTCCGGACGGTAACCGTCCGTGAGGAGCCGCCGGAACGCCCGGGAAGGCGAAGGGTTGATAACCGGAGAGTGACGAATTGATTACGGAGAGTGTTCGATGCCCTCGCGCAGCTCCCTGGTCGCCGAGCGGTAGGCGCGGGCGACGCCGCCGAGCATGCCCAGCATCAGTGGCACCTGCTCCGGCGAGTAGTGTGCGGCGATCTTCTCCAGGTGCCGCTCGGAGGCGATCCGGGTGGCGTGGTAGGCGGCCATGCCCTCCTCGATCAGCTCCACGGTGACCGTGCGGCGGTCGCGGCGGCCGCGCACCCGCCGCACGTAGCCGGCCTTCTCCAGCCGGTCGATGAGCCGGGTCGTGGAGGCGGACGGCAGGCCCAGCTCCTCGGCGATCGCCCCGACCGCGAGGGGGCCGCGCATCTCCAGCAGGATGAGGGCGGCCACGTCCGCGTGGTGCACGCCGAGCCGGTCGGCGACGGCCTCGATGTGCAGCATGACCGCGATCAGGAACTCGCGGAAGATGTCCTCTTCTGGATGCTTGTCGGTCACCCGGCCCAATGTACTTCACATCGATGTATCTTTGAATCGGAGAGATTCCGGTTTGGAGAGATAATGGACGTTCTTGTCATCGGCGCGGGAGTGGGCGGCCTGGCCGTCGCCCGGAGCCTGCTGGCCACCGGGCACCGGGTGCGGATCTTCGAACGGGCCGAGTCCATGCGGACCGGCGGGGCGGGGCTGAGCATCTTCAGCAACGGCGCCGCCGTGCTGCACGACCTCGGCGTCAGCCTCGACGGCGCGGGCGGGAGGTTCGACCGCATCGACGCGATGACGTCGGACGGCCGGCTCCGCCTCCGCTCCGACATGGCCCACGCGGAGGCGCGCTACGGCTTCGCCAACAAGTCGGTCTCGCGCCGCGTCGTGCTCGAACGCCTGGCCGAGGGGCTGCCCGGCGACCTGATCCGTTTCGGCACGGGCTGCCGCGGCGTCACCCAGGACGCCGACCGGGTCACCGCCGTCTTCGACGACGGCTCGACCGCCACGGGTGACCTGCTCGTCGGCGCCGACGGCCACCACTCCGTCGTCCGGCGCGAGCTGTGGGGAGACGTGCCCATCCGGACGGCCGCCTTCGGCACCTGGCAGGCGCTCAGCCGGATCGACATCGACCTGGCCCGCACCCACGTGCACCTCATGATCACCGGCCGGGAGGGCGCGTGCGGGCTCATCCCGGCGGGCGACGGGAACCTGCAGTGGTGGTTCGACGTGCGGTGGAAGCCCGGCGACCCGCGCCCCGCCGCGCCGCTCGCCGAGCTGAGGCGGCGCTTCGGCCACTGGGCCTCGCCGGTGCCCGAGGTGCTCGCCCAGGCGTCCGAGTCCGACCTGGACTTCTTCGGCCACCACTGGCAGAAGGTGCGCCGCGAGTGGGGCAAGGGCCGCGTCACCCTGGTCGGCGACGCCGCCCACCTCATGCCGCCGACCCTCGGGCAGGGCGCCAACCAGACGTTCGAGGACGCCTGGGTGCTCGGGCGCGAACTCGCCAAGGGCGGCGACGTGGCGCAACGGCTGCGCGCCTACGAACGGGCCCGCTACAAGCACGTCTCCCTGGTGTCCAGCCTGGCCCGGCGCAGCCCGGCCAACTGGCGGATCCCGCCGGTGATCGGGCGGCTGTTCTCCGAGACGTCGCAGAGCGGGATGCTCGCCCGGTTCAGCAACCGGCTCACGGCCGCCGCCCCCTGAGCGCCGCCGTCACCGGGCCGGTCGCAGGTCCTGCGTCCCGATGACGCGCAGCAGGTCGAGCTTCTCCTTCGCGTCGGTGCCCTCGGTCGGGAAGAACGCCAGCACCTTGAGGTCCGCCTCGGGAGTGAGCAGGACCTCGCACGTCAGGTGCAGCAGCCCGACCTCCGGGTGCGCGAACCGCTTGCGGTCGAACCGGCGCACCGCCACCTCGTGCCGCTCCCACAGCTCGCGGAACTCGGCGCTGCGCCTGAGCAGCCCGCGCACCAGCCGGACCACGTCCTCCTCGCCGGCGCGGCGCGCGTACGTCGCCCGCAGGTCGGCGACGTGCGCCTGCGAGTGGCGCGGCCAGTCCTCCTCCGGGAAGCGGTCGCGCGCACCCGGCTCGGTGAACCACCGCCAGATGATCTGCGCCTGCCCGGGGTGGCGCGGGCCGAGCACGACGTCGGCGAGCGCGTTCTGCCACAGGACCTCGTTCAGGTCGGTGCAGATGCACACCGGCACGTCGGTGAGCCGGTCGGCCAGGCTGATCAGGCCGGGCCGGATGTGCCGGCCGGCCCGGCGCGCCGGGGGAGCGAGCCCGGCCAGATGGTAGAGGTGGTCGCGCTCGTCCAGGTCGCAGCGGAGCGCCCGCGCCAGCGAGGCCACGATCGGCTCCGACGGGTTCGCGCCGCGCCGCTGCTCCAGCCGGGCGTAGTAGTCGGCGGACATGCCGGCGAGCTGCGCCACCTCGTCCCGCCGCAGCCCCGGCGTCCGGCGCCGCACGCCGGCCGGCAGGCCCACGTCCGCGGGGCGCAGCAGCTCGCGGCGCCGGCGGAGGAAGTCGGCGAGCCCGGCACGGTCGATCACGCCTCCAGTCTAGGGACGAGGCCGCGCCCAGCCAGGGACGGCCTGTCCCTGGCTGGGCCGTGCCTGGCTGCGCCGCGCGGCGGTGCGCACAGTGGGAGGCATGACGACGAAGACCCAGCTCACCTCCCGCCGCCTCGGCCGCACCGGCCCCGCCGTCTCCTCGCCCGGCCTCGGCGCGATGGGCCTGTCCGGCGCGTACGGGCCCGTGCGCGACGACGACGGCGTACGCGTCCTGCACGCCTACCTGGACGCCGGCGGCACCCTCCTGGACACCGGCGACTTCTACGGATCCGGGCACAACGAACTGCTGATCCGGCGCGCGCTGGCCGGGCGGGACCGGGACGAGGTCGTGTTCTCGGTCAAGTTCGGCGCCCTGCGCGGCCCCGACGGGAGCCACGCCGGGTTCGACGCCCGCCCCGCCGCCGTGCGGAACTTCCTGACGTACTCGCTCCGGCGGCTCGGCGTCGACCACGTCGACGTCTACCGCCCGGCCAGGCTCGACCCGGCCGTCCCCGTCGAGGAGACCGTCGGCGCCATCGCCGAGCTGGTCGAGCAGGGGTACGTGCGGCACGTCGGCCTGAGCGAGGTCTGCGCCGCGACCATCCGCCGCGCCGCGGCCGTCGCCCCCATCTGTGACGTGCAGCTGGAGTACTCGCTGTTCAGCCGGGGGATCGAGGACGAGATCCTGCCCGCGTGCCGCGAGCTCGGCATCGGCGTCACCGCGTACGGGGTGCTGTCGCGCGGCCTCATCGGCGGCGGGACCACCGGCGGCATGCGGGCGGCGTCGCCGCGCTTCCAGGACGGCAACCGCGAGCACAACGCCGCGCTGGCCGCGCGGCTGGCGGACCTGGCCGCCGCGAAGGGCGCCACGATCGCGCAACTGGCGATCGCGTGGGTCGCCTCCCGCGGCGAGGACATCGTGCCCGTCGTGGGCGCGCGGCGCCTCGACCAGGTCGGCGCGCTGGTCGACAGCGTCCGCGTCTCCCTCGGCGATGACGAGCTCGCCCGGATCGAGGAGCTGATCCCGCGCGACGCCGCCAAGGGCGACCGCTACCCCAGCAGGCACATGGCCGACCTGGACAGCGAACGACCGCTAGGATGATGCCATCATCTGAATGTTGACAGCATCGGAAAAGGCGGGCGGGCATGGCGACAAGGCATCTGTACGTGGCGAGACACGGGTCGGCGGACGCGTTCGGGACGCTCACCGACGTGGGCCACCGGCAGTCCGAGCTGCTGGGGGACCGCCTCGCCGCCCTGCCGGTCGACGCCGTGTGGCACTCGCCGCTGCCACGCGCCGTCCGGTGCGCGGAGATCGTCGGCGGGCGCCTGCCCGGCGTCCCCGTACGCGAGGCCGCCGAGCTGGTGGACCACGTGCCGCACGTGCCCGAGGAGATGCCCGCCGAGTGGGCGGGGTTCTTCGACGGGTACGACCCCGCCGAGGCGGCCGAGGGCGCGAGGCTCGCGGCGGCGCTGATCGGCCGGTTCGCCAGGCCCGCCGAGACCGAGACCCACGAGGTCCTGATCACGCACGCCTACCAGGTGGCCTGGCTGGTGCGGCACGCCCTCGACGCGCCCCCGGCCCGCTGGCTGGGCCTCAACTGCGGCAACGCCGCGCTCACCGCGATCGACTTCCACGACCGCGCCGCCCCGGCGGTGCTGCTCTACAACGACATGGGCCACCTCCCGCCGGACCTCCGCTGGACCGGCTTCGGCCCCCGCATCCGCCCCTGAGCCCGCGCGCCCCCGGCGGGGGCCGGGGGGCTCAGGGCGTACGGGACCGGCCGGCCCTCAGGGGGTGCGGAGGGCGGCGTGGGCGGCGGCGAGGCGGGCGGCCTCGTCGCCGGCGGGGTCGCCGCCCGACACGTCGTCCGCCCAGGCGAGCAGGCGGCGCAGGTGGGGGCCGGCTTCGTCGGTGGAGACCGGGGCGGAGCCGAGGGCGACCTCGCCGCCGGAGCCGTCGATCGTGACGAGCGCGCCCTCCTCGATGACCCGGCCCCCCGCCGTCACCGACCCGGCGCCGACGACCAGCCCGGCGACGCCGACGACGGCGGGCTTGCCCATCGACCGGGCGACGACCGCCGCGTGGCTGGCGGGCCCGCCGCGCGCGGTGACGATCCCCGCCGCGGCGGCCAGGCCGCGCATGTCGTGCGGCGACGTCTCCGGCCGCACGAGGATGACCGGCCCCGAGGCGGCCATCCGCACCGCCGCCTCGGTCGACGTCGCCACCCTCCCGGCCGCCACGCCCGGGCACGCGCCCACGCCCCGGGCCACGACGGCGGCCCGCGCCGAGGCCGCCAGGCGCGGCGTGCGCACGTGCCGGAGCTGCTGCGGCGACACCCGCAGCAGCGCCTCCCGCCGGCTGATCAGCCCCTCGCCGGCCAGCTCGGTGGCGACGCGGACGGCGGCCCCGCCGGTGAGCCCGCCGGGCCGGACCTGCAGCATCCACAGCTCCCCGGCCTGGAAGGTGAACTCGGCGTAGCACGCGTCCCGGTAGTGCCGCTCGACCCGGCGCAGCGCGTCGGCCAGCGCGGCCCACACGGCGGGCTCCCGGCCGGCCAGCTCGCGCAGCGGGAGGGTGAGCGACCGGCCGGAGACGACGTCCTCGCCCTGGTGGCCGAAGAGCACGTCGCCGAACGGGGTGTTCTCGCCCGTGGTGGGGTCGCGGCTGAAGGCGACCCCGGTGCCGCTGCGGCCGTCGCGGTTGCCGTACACCATCGCCTGCACGATCACGGCCGTGCCGAGGTCGTGCGGGATGTCGTGCAGCTCACGGTACGTGCGCGCCCGCGGCGTGTCCCACGAGGCGAAGACGGTCTGGACCGCGAGCTCGAGCTGCGCGGCGGGGTCGCCGGGGATCGCCAGGCCCGCGTCGCCGGTGGCGGCGGCGAGGCTCGCCAGGAACCGCCGCCGCGAGTCCTCGGCGAACCGGACGTCGCCGGTCTCGGCCGCCAGCCCGGCCGCCGCCTCGGCGGTGAGGCCCAGGTTGAGCACGGTGTGCATCATGCCGGGCATCGACACGCCCGCCCCGGAGCGCACCGACACGGCCAGCGGGATCCCCGGCCCGCCGAACCGGCGTCCCGTCGCCGCCTCCAGGTCGCGTACGGCGCTCGCGAGCTCGTCGGCGAGCCCGACGGGCAGCCGGCCGTCGCGCAGGAACGCCCGGCACGCCTCGGTGGTGACCACGAACCCGGCGGGGACCGGCAGCCCGAGCCGGTGCAGCGTCACGAGGCCGTGCGCCTTGGCGCCGATGACGGCGGCGCTCTCCCCGGTCCGCGCGGAGAGCGGGCGGATCCACCTCATCGGGGGATCCCCAGCGTCACGAGCAGGTCCTCGTGCAGCTCGGCCCACACCGCGTGGTAGGAGGCGGTGCCGTCGGCCAGGTAGCGCCGTTCCCCCGCCCGGGCCCGGCCGAGCGCCTCGGCGAGCCGGACCCGGTAGCGGCCGAAGCGCGGCAGCGCCCCGGCCAGGTCGGCGCAGACGGCCTCGGCCCGCCGGTCGAGGTCCTCGAACCGGGCGACGACGCGGGCGTCGTAGGACGGGTCGCTGTGGTCGTTGGCGGCCAGGACGCCGTCGACGGGCCGGAGCTGCCAGGCGGCGCAGAGGTCGAGCAGCTCGGGGTTGAGCACGAGGAAGCGCTCGAACGCGGCGAGCAGCGCGGGACGGGTCCCGGCCGACTCCAGCTCGGCGGCGATCCGCTCGGCGTTCGCGGCGCGGCCGGCGTCGGTCAGCCCCCACGCGGCGAAGGCGCCGGACGTGCGCGTGACCAGCCCGGCGACGGCGAGGTCGATCAGCTCGGACTCGGTGGTGGCCTCGTCCAGGCCGGTGGCCGCGGCCAGCCGCTCGACGGCGCACCAGCCGGCGCAGCGCAGCGTGTGCAGCAGCACCGCGCCGTGCTCGATTCCGGGGAGCCCGGTCCCGTGGAGCCCGCTCATGCGCCGGCCCCCCGAGGGTCGTGCGCGCTCTCGCCGGTGGCCGCGGCGTAGGCGGCGCCCCGGCCCTGGCTGCGGGCGACGACCATGCCGTCGCGGACCCGTACGGCCGCTTCCGTCTGGTCGTCGTACCCGTTCACGCCGAGGGCGGCGGCGGCCACCGCGCCGTCGCTCACGATCAGGCGTACGTGCCCCCACGCCTCGGGCGTGAACACGCGGCGCAGGCACGCGGCGAGGTCGCTGACCCGGAGCCGGACGAGGCTGCCGGTCTCGGCCGGGTCGGCGGTGACGACGGCCACCGTGACCTGCTCGCCGGGCCGGGCCGAGCGCACGGCCTCCTCGGCGGCCGACAGGCGCCGCGCGCCCAGCGCCACGACGAGGCCGTCGGCGCCCAGGTCGGCGGGGCTTCCGGTGAGGTGGTCGAGCAGCCCGGTGGGCGGGTCCCACGGCTCCCGGCACCGCTCGGCGAGCCCGACGAAGGTCAGGTACGGCGGGTCCCAGGTGTCGCCGAGGCCGCGCTCGCCCGCCAGCCCGGCCAGGTGCTCGCAGGCGAGCGCCCGGTCGAACGGGTCGCCGAAGCCGGGCGCCAGCTCGGCCATGAGGCCGGAGCCGTTGAGCATGGTCAGCACCAGCTCGGCCAGGCGGACGCGGCGCGGGGCGCGGGGGTCGGACTCGCACGACTCCAGGCCGAGGGCGAGCAGCAGCGCCTCCAGGCGGGCGAGCTGCGCCAGCACGGCGCGGCCCGGCTCGTCGTCGACGACGCCCACGAGCGAGCGCAGTTGCAGGCGGCCGCCGGCGGCGGGGTCGTCGACGAGGGGCAGCCGCTCCAGCCACGTCCTGGCGAACGCGCCGAGCGCGCCCGGCAGCGACGCGGCGGGGCTGGGCGCGGCCGGGGGCGCGTTCTCCACCAGGTCGACGAGCACGGCCAGGTAGAGCGCGCGCTTGCTGGGGAAGTTCGAGTAGACGGCGCCGCGGGTGAGGTCGGTCCGCTCGGCGATCCGGTCGACCTTGGCCGCCGCGTAACCGTGCTCCACGAACTCCTCCCGCGCCGCCGCCAGCACCGCCGCGCGCGTGCGCGCCTGCTGCTGGGCGCGTGTCAGCCGGACCATCGCCACACCTCTCCTCCGACGACTGCAATCCAAATGTTCATGCAATCCAGATGATAGCGTCATCCGAGATGTGGTGGGGTCATCGTGACAGCCGTAGCAGCATCACCCCGTACATCAGCTCCGCCGGGCAGAGCCCCCACTGCTTGGAGTCCTCCGAGCCCGGATGCTCCCCGAGCAGCACCAGTGCCCCCGGCGGCACCCGGTCCGGGAGCCCGGCAGGCGCCCACGGCGGCATCGGGTCGCCGGGCGCCGCGGCGACCCGCTTGACGTACCAGCCGGCCCCGGCGGTCCCGGCCCAGCCCGTGCCCGGCGCGGGCCGTCGCACGACCACGATCCGGCCCGCCCGCACCCGGCGACGGCCGCGCAGCACCAGCAGGACGTCCCCGTCGGACAGGACCGGCGACATGCTGCCGCCCCGCACGGTCACCGTGGACAGCAGCAGCCGCGCCGCCACCGCGCCCCCGGCCAGCAGGACCACCGCGCAGGTCAGGAACAGGCTCACTCGGCGGCCACCGGGTCCTCGCGGTAGCCCGCCGCCTGGGTGCGGAACAGCCGGGCGTACGCGCCGTCCGGCGACGCGGTGAGCGAGGCGTGGTCGCCGCTCTCCAGCACGCGGCCGTCCTGCACGACGACGATCCGGTCGGCCCGGCGCACGGCGCTCAGCCGGTGGGAGACCAGCACGCTCGTGGAGCCCGCGCGCAGCTCCCGCAGCCGGTCGTGGACCGCCGCCTCGGCCTCCGCGTCGAGGCCGGAGCTGGGCTCGTCCAGGATCATCAGGTCGCGGCCCTGCCGCATCAGGCCGCGCGCCAGCGCCAGGCGCTGCCACTGCCCTCCCGACAGGTGCACGCCGCTCGCCGGGCCGTCGCCGTCGTCCTCCTCGCCCGCGTGGAAGACCCGGCTCAGCAGCGTCCCGTAGCCCGACGGCAGCCGTTCGACGACCTCGTGGACCCCGGCCCGCCGGGCGGCGGCGCGGATCCGGTCCCGGTCGCCGAGCGCGGCCAGGTCGCCCAGGCCGATGTTCTCGGCGGCGGTCAGGTCGTAGTCCATGTAGTCCTGGAACACCGCGCCGATCCGCTCGCGCAGCCGCGCCACCGGGACGTCCCGCACGTCCACGCCGTCCCACAGGATGCTGCCGCGCTGCGGGTCGTAGAAGCGGCAGAGCAGCTTGACGAGCGTGCTCTTGCCGGCGCCGTTCAGCCCGACGATCGCCACGCTCGTCCCGTACGGGATGGTCAGGCTCAGCCCGCGCAGCACCCACGGCGAGTCCTCGCCGTAGCGGAACCACACGTCGCGCAGCTCGATCCCGCGCGCGAGCGGGGCGAGCCCGCGCGGCCGGGCGGGCACGGGCAGGTCGTCCGCGACCCCCGTCACCGCCAGGTAGTGGTGGAAGACCAGCGCCGACTGGTGCCCGGCGGCGATGCCCTGCACCAGGGCCGCCAGCCCCGACTGGACCCCGGCCAGCGACGCGATGAAGATCGACACGTCGCCGACGCCGATGCTCCCGCCCGCCGCGGCGTGCACCGCCCACACCAGCCCGCCGGCCGACAGCAGCGCGCCGAGCACGGCGAGGGACACCTGGACGCGCACCACGCCGCCCTCCAGCCGGTCCTCCGCGCGGTTGGCGGCGCGCAGCTCGGTGAGCATCCGGCCCTTCAGGAAGCCGCCCAGCCCGAACAGGCGCACCTCCTTCGCCGCCTGCAGATCCGTGAGCAGCATCTGGTAGAAGAGCTTGCGCCGCATGCCGGGGCTCGTCCGCCACATCAGGCCCGCCCGCCGCCTGCTCAGCGCCAGGTGGGCGGCCATCGCCGGGGCGGCGGCCAGCACCGCGACCCCCGCCATGACCGGGCTGATCGCCACCAGCGCGCCCAGGAACCCGAGGACGCCGAGCGCCCCCTGCACCGTGGCCAGGCCCATCTGGACGAGCTGGTCCGGGGCGTGCTCGGCCGACTGCTGGGCCAGCCGCAGCCGGTCGTGGAAGCGCGGGTCCTCCAGCCGCGCCAGGCCGCTCATCCCGTTGACGGCCTCGAACAGCCGGTCGTGCGACCGCAGCCCGATGGCCCGCCGGGCGCGCCCCTGCGCGTACGCGGTGACGGCGGAGGTCGTGGCCAGCGCCACACCCAGGGCGCCGATCCCGGCCGCCACCCACACCAGCGCGCCCGCCCTGGGGAAGGGGGAGGCGAGCTCGTCGAGCGCGACCTTGGTCAGCCAGGCGGCGGCCACCGGGGCCGTGCCGCCGACCACCGCCGTGACGCCCTGCACGAGCAGCATGCCGGGGCAGGACCGCCAGGCCAGGGCGTACGCGGCCGCCATCGCGCGCAGGATGGAGACGCCCTCCGCGCCGTCGCCGCCCCTCACCGCGCCGCCGTCTCCCCGTCCCGCATGTCCATCCGTACGCCGTCCCGTAAGTCCCGTACGTCGTCCAGCGCGGCGAGGCCGACGCCGGCCGTCACGGCGATGCCGTCGGCGTCGTAGTGGGCGAACCCGGGGTAGTAGCGTGCCCCGAACCGGGCCCCGACCGGCGCGTCGAGGAACTCGGGCACCACGTGGTCGGCGAGGTCGCGCAGCCGGGCGGCCAGCTCGCTCCCGGCCGCGTCGACGCCGACGACCGTGGCCAGCACCCGGCCGCCCGCCTCGCGGACGCGCCGCGCGCGCTCGGCGAAGGCGGGCAGGCTGTCGTCGCAGCCCGAGCAGTCCAGCGACAGGAACGCCACCAGCACGGGCCGGCCGATCAGCGTCTCGCGGGTGACCGCCGAACCGTCGGCGGCGACGGCGGAGAACGCGGGCATCCGGCTGCCCGGCGCGATGCCCAGATCCGGCGCGCCGTCGTGGCCGTGGTGATCGTGGTGGCCATGGTGATCGTGGTGGTCGTGGGCGTCCGGCGGGGAGCTCGTCAGGCTCCGCCAGCGGCGTACCAGGGCCAGGGTAAGCACCGCGTTCAGCGCGGTGATCGCCGTGACCAGGACGAGTCCTGCGGCAAGGTGTTCCACGGAGGTCCCTTCCGGCGCCGCCTCAGCGGCCCCCGGCCGACGAGGGAGAGGCGAAGAGCGAGGCGAGGTCGTCGACGAAGACGATCAGGGCGGTGAGCACGCCGGCGGAGACCACGGCCAGCACGATCCCGGGCACGCCGGACGGCACCCCGCCGCCCGCCGGGAGCGTCACGGCCGCGCCCGTGACCGCCGCCGCCAGGAGCACCGCGTTGCGGGCGATGTGCCGGACGCCGAGCGGCGCCTGGCTCGCGCCGAAGCAGGCGCAGGTCACCCGCTTGCCGCGCGCCACGACCAGCACCGGGACGGCCGTCAGCCCGAGACAGAGCGCCGTCGCGGCCACGAACCCCGCCGTGACCGTGGGCGGCAGCGCCAGCAGGAGCGCGACCAGCAGCTCGGCGGCCGGGACCAGCACGGCCAGCGGCCCGCGCAGCCGCGCCGGGACGACGTCGAAGCCCGCCAGCGAGGCGGCGAACACCCGCGGGGAGCGCAGCTTGGCCACCGCCGCGAGCGCCAGCACCGCCACCAGGGTGAGACGGCAGGCGAGCGAAACGTACAGCACGAAAGCTCCAGGAAGCTCCGGGAAAGGGGGCACGCGCGCGGCCGCTCTGGCGGGTGCGGCCGCGCGCGTTCAGCTCACGCGGGGGATCAGCAGTAGTTGTGGCTGTAGCTGTACCAGGCGCCGCAGTGCTTCACGCAGGCGCCGTTGAGCGAGCAGGTGCGGCCGAAGCACACGCCGCCCTGGACCTTGTACTCCATCCACGACTCGGGGGTGCATCCGGCGTCGGCGGTGGCCTTGGGGAGCAGGGTCTCGACCGCGCGGGTGACACGCCGGGTCAGGCTCTGGATCATGCCTCTCCTCTGGGGTGAGTGGATCGGTTCTCCGCACGCGGGCTCCGGACCACGGATAGGGGGTGTTCACCGTGGCCGGCAGCCCGCGCGGGCTTGGGGGGCGGCCTCCGGGAGGCGCTAGGGGGCGACCAGCTCGGTCCGCAGGGCGGCGACGCCCGCGCCCGCCGTGGTGACCACGCCGTCGGGTCCGTACCACGCGTAGGTCGGGTAGTTCCTGGCGCCGTAGCGCCGGGACAGCTCGGCGCGCGCGTCCTCGGCGATCACGAGGTCGACCGTGTCGCGGAGCATCGCGGCCAGCTCGCTGCGGGCCGCGTCGTCGCCGTGCACGACCGCCAGGGAGATCCCCCCGGCGGCGCGCAGCCGCTCGGCGTGCGCGGCGAACAGCGGCACCGCCGTGACGCACGCCTCGCACGTGAGCGAGAAGAATCCGACCAGGGACTCCTTTCCGAGCAGCGTGCGCTCGGTCACCGTGGCGCCGTCGAGGGCTTCGGCGGAGAAACTCGGAATTCGATCGATGGTCCGGACGATTCCCCGGCCGCCCGCGCCTCCGGCCGGTCCCAGCTCGCGCCACCGGCGGAGCAGGACCAGCAGGATCGCGAGGTTGACCAGGCCGATCACGCCGACGAATACCAGTCCCACGACAGCGAAAATCACGACAGGCGTCCTCCGAGCCTAGGGGCATCGGTGGCGGGGGCCACGCGTCGATGATCTATCAAAAAGAACGTGACCGCAATGCCCAGTTTGGGGTGGAGTTTCCGCCTGTCAAATGCGGAGTTTGGATATCGGGGACGAGTGGGTAAGAAATCTTTTCCGCATTTACGCCTGCCGTCGCCCGGCCGGGGGAGGCCGGGCGCGGGGTCACTTGCTGTGCGCGATCTGGATGAGGTTGCCGCAGGTGTCGTCCAGGACGGCCGTGGTGACCGGGCCCATCTCCAGGGGCTCCTGGGTGAAGGTGACGCCGAGCGCGCGCAGCCGTTCGAACTCGGCGGTCACGTCGTCCACGGCGAACGACGCGGCCGGGATGCCGTCGGCGGCCAGCGCCGCCTTGTAGGGCTTCACGGCGGGGTGGCCGTCGGGCTCCAGCAGCAGCTCGGTGCCGTCGGGGGCCTCGGGCGAGACGACGGTGAGCCAGCGGTCCCCGCCCAGCGGCACGTCGTTCTTCTTCACGAAGCCGAGCACGTCGGTGTAGAAGCGCAGCGCCTTCTCCTGGTCGTCGACGAAGACGCTCGTCAGGTGGATCCTCATGGGTTCTCCTCAGGTGTGCGGGGCTTGAGCCATCGGGTCATGGCGCGCTCAAGCGGTTCGGTGTCGAGGTCGTGGAACTTGTAGCGGCCCTGGCGGCGCGTCCGGACCAGGCCGGCCGACTCCAGGACGGCCAGATGCTGGCTGATCGCCTGGCGGGTCAGGCCCGATCCGTGCTCGGTCACCAGGCGCGCGCAGATCTCGAACAGCGTCTGGCCGTCCCGTTGCACCAGCGCGTCGAGGATGCGCCGGCGGGTGGGATCGGCCAGGGCCTTGAAGACATCATCCGCCATGCGCCCCACAATAGGCAAGTCGCCACTTGCCTATCAAGCGGTCAGCCGAGGAGGTCGGCGTGCAGGGCGCGCAGCACCGCGTTCGTCCGGTCGCGCGCCCCCAGCTTGAGCAGCACGGTCGAGACGTGGTTCTTGACCGTGCCCTCGGCCAGGAACAGCGCCTGCGCGATCTCCCGGTTGCTGTAGCCCTCCGCGACCAGCCGCAGCACCTCCAGCTCCCGCTCGGTGAGCGGCTGGACGGCGGGCAGGCCGGCCCCGTCCGGCGGACGGCGGCGGCGCACCGCCCGCATGAGCCGGTCGGTGATCGACGGCGAGATCAGCGTCCCCCCTCCGGCCAGCACCCGGATGGCCCCGGTC
Organism: Nonomuraea sp. NPDC003214; assembly: GCF_053590035.1. Taxonomy (NCBI): domain Bacteria; kingdom Bacillati; phylum Actinomycetota; class Actinomycetes; order Streptosporangiales; family Streptosporangiaceae; genus Nonomuraea; species Nonomuraea sp. NPDC003214. The sequence continues at coordinate 632,570 of NZ_JBSFSX010000005.1, forward strand.
AGCCGCTCCAGCGTCACGTCCTTCAGCAGGTAGCCGCCCGCGCCCGCGCGCATCGCGTCCAGCACGAGCGTGTCGTCGTCGAACGTGGTCAGCACGAGCACCGGCGGCGCGCCGCCCGCCCGCTCGCGCAGCGCGTCGAGCGTCCAGAGGCCGTCGTGACGCGGCATGCGCAGGTCGAGCAGGACGACGTCCGGGGCGTGCTCCTCGATCGCCGCCAGCGCCGCCATGCCGTCGTCGGCCTCCCCGGCCACCTCGATGTCCTCGGTCAGGTCGAGGAGGCTGCGGATGCCATGCCGGACCAGCGTCTGGTCGTCGACGACGATCACCCGGATCACCTGGGTCACCCCGGTCACCGCCCCGGCACCGTGGCGGTCACGCGGAACCCGGAGCTGCCGTCGAACCGCACCTGGCCGCCCACGGCGTCGACGCGCTCGCGCAGGCCGCGCAGCCCGTTGCCGAGCCGCAGCAGCGGGCTGCCGCGCCCGTCGTCGGCCGAGGTGAGCCGGACGCCCCCGTCGGGCGCGCTCTCGATCCGGACGCGCAGCGAGGTCGCCCCGGCGTGCCGGATCGTGTTGGTGACGATCTCCTGCACGACGCGGACGAGCGTCAGCGTCACCTCCTCGCAGGGCCGCACGTCGTCGTCGATCCGCAGGTCGACGTCCAGCCCGGGGATGTCGCGCACCACGGCGCGCAGCGACGCGCGCAGCTCGGGGGCGTCGGCGCGGAGCCGGCCCACGGTGGCGCGCACGTCGCTCAGCAGCGTGCGGGCCACCTCGCCGGCGCGTTCGACATGGGCGCGGGCGGCGTCGCCCTCCTGGTGGCGGGCGACCTCCAGCTCCAGCGTGAGCGCGGTGAGCTGGTGCCCCATGAGGTCGTGCAGCTCGCGGGAGATGCGCAGGCGTTCGTGGGCGCGGGCGGTGTCGGCCAGGATGACGCTCGCCGCGCGCAGCTCGACGTGCGCCTCGGCCAGCTCGCGGCGCATCCGCTGCTCCCGGAGGATCGACAGCGAGCTGAGCAGCCCCGCCACCTGGATCAGCAGGTAGAGCAGCGTCTGCAGGCCGATGGAGGTGGCATCGGCGCCGGCCAGGCCCGCGGTCACGGCGATGACGACGCTGTTGAGCGCGATCACCGCCGGGGCGGCCCAGGGCGGGGCCACGTACGCGCCCATGGTCGCGGTGCAGACCAGCAGGATCGGCAGCCATCCGGCGTTCGGCGCGGTCAGCAGCGTCAGCCAGCCCAGCACGATCGACGCGCCGTAGCAGGCCCGCGACAGCAGGGGGCGGCTGTCCTCCCAGAGCGCGGCGCCCATCAGCGTGGCCAGCAGGAGCGCGAACTGCACCCCCCACACCGGCAGCGGGACGCGCGTCCCGGCCGCGCCGAGCAGCGTCGGGCTGCCCACCGCGACACACACCAGCAGCATCGCCAGGCCCGCCCACGTGTCCGGCTCGATTCGCCGCATGACGCCACTGTAATGGCGACTCCCGGCAGGCCGGGGGTGCCGAAAGTCATGGCCGCCGATGCTGACGATCGGCACGGGCGCCGGTGGGCGGCCCCCGCCTAACGTCCGGGACATGTCATCAACGCCCGCCGTCGAGGCGGAACGACTGCACAAGCGCTACGGGCCCAAGGTCGCCGTCGAGGACGTCAGCCTGACGATCGACGCCGGGGAGATCTTCGGCATCCTCGGACGCAACGGGGCGGGCAAGACGACCACCGTGGAGCTGATCGCCGGGCTGCGGCGGCCCGACCGCGGCGCCGTCCGCGTCCTCGGCCTGGACGCCCGGCGCGACCGGGCCCGGCTGCGCCAGGTCCTCGGCGTCCAGTTGCAGGACGCCACCCTGCACGCCGCGCTCACCGTGTCCGAGCTGGTCCGCCTGTACGCGACCTTCTACCGCGACCCGGTGCCGGCCGGGGAGCTGATCGAGTCGGTCGGCCTGACCGCCTCGGCCCGCAACCGGTTCGAGAGCCTGTCCGGCGGCCAGCAGCAGCGGCTGTCGATCGCGCTCGCCCTCGTCGGGCGGCCCCGCGTGGTGATCCTCGACGAGCTCACCACCGGGCTCGACCCCGAGGCGCGCCGCCAGATGTGGTCCACCGTCGAGCGGATGCGCGACTCCGGCGTGACCATCCTGCTCGTCAGCCACGCGATGGAGGAGGTCGAGCGGCTGTGCGACCGGGTCGCGCTGCTCGACGCGGGCCGGGTCGTCGCCCTCGGCTCGCCTGCCGGGCTCGTCGAACGCGCCGGGTTCGCCCAGCGGATCACCTTCCACGCGGCGACGCCCGTACCGGAGGGCCTGCTGGAAGGGGTTCCCGGCGTCGAGCGGGTGCGCGCCGACGGCGGCCGGGTCGTCGTCGAGGGGCACGGCGAGCTGCTGCAGGCCGTCAGCGTCGCGCTCGTGCGCGCCGGCGTCGTGGCCACCGGGACCCGCAGCGAGCGGGCCGGGCTGGAGGACGCGTTCGTCGCGCTGACCGGGCACCGGCTCGGCGCCGAGGAGGAGGACGCCCGATGACCGACGTCACCGCGCACCGGCCGGGCCCGCGCGCCTTCGCCACGCTGCTGGTCTGCGAGCTCAAGATGGTGGCCCGCGACACCGCCGGGCTGATCGTGCCGATCGGCCTGCCGATGCTCATCCTGGTGATGAACGCCTCCGCCGCCGGGGGTCAGAGCGTCGGCAACGGCCGCACCGCGCTCGACGTGTACGTGCTGCCGCTGGTGTTCACGATGGTCGCGGCCACCACCGGCGTCGTCAACATGCCGAGCTTCCTGGCCTACTACCGGCGCAGCGGCATCCTGCGCCGCCTCGGCGTGACGCCCGCCTCGCCGCTGATGGTGCTGGTCGCGCAGGGCGCGGTCGGGGTGGCGCAGATCGCCGTGGGCATCGCCGCCGCCTGGGTGCTCGCCCTGCTGGCCTTCGGCGCGAACCCGCCCGTGCGCGCGGGCGCCGCTGTCGGCGTGCTGGCGCTGATGGTGGCCGCCATGTACGCCGCCGGGCTGATCGTCGCGGCGCTGTCGCCCACGCCGAACTCCGCCGTGGCGATCGGCCTGACCCTGTTCTTCCTGCTGGGGGCCACCGGCGGCATGTTCGGCGGGCGCGACAGCCTGCCGGGGCCGGTCGCCGCGGTGGGGGAGTGGCTGCCGTTCGGCGCCGGGGTCGAGGCGCTGTCGGCGGCCTGGGCGGGCGCCCCGGTGCAGGGCGCCCACCTGATCGGCCTGGCCGGCTGCGTCGTCGTGGGGACGGCCGTCGCCTCAGCCTTCTTCCGCTGGGACTGACCCGCTCACGGCTTGCTGAGCTTGATCAGGAGGGCGTCGTGGTCGGTGTGCGTCATCCCGAACGTGGAGCGGCCGGTGAAGGCGAAGTCGTTGCTGAAGATCACGTGCTGGACGTCGCCGTCGCCCTTGCGGACGTTGCCCGCGGGCACGCACTTCTGGACGTTCTCCGGGTCGGAGGTGTCGTACTCCAGGTTGAAGTCACCGCCGACGACCGTCTTGCCGGAGATGCCCTCCTCCGACCTGATGTACGGCACGGCGTCGAACATCAGCGCCCGGCACTGCGCCAGCGCGATCGCCTCGCTCGCCGCGCTCAGGTGGGTGGCGCACGACAGGTGGTCGCCGATCGCGTACGCGCAGGCGAACGTGCGCGCCTCGTTGCCGCTGTCCTGCGTCGTGTACTGGCCGGCCCAGCCTTCGGCCCCCTGCCACAGGTCCGCGGGGACCCGGCCGAGCACCGCGTTGCCGTACGTGCCGCCGTTCGTGCAGGTGATCGGCTGGCCGGTGGCCTTGTTGAGCGCCGGCTGGAAGACGGAGTACGTCCAGTCGTCCGGCCACGCCTCGGCCAGCGACGGCTGCAGGTAGTCCGGCAGGTCGACGGAGCAGATCTCGTTCAGCGTCACCAGGTCGGGGGCCAGCACGTAGATCAGGTCGCCGCCCTCGAAGACGGCCTGCCCGTCGGCGTAGCAGGCGGCCTTGCCGCTGTTGCACAGGTTGAGCTGGAGCTCGTGGAACGCCCGCGCGGCCCGCGCCCGCTGCGGCGAGGCGGTCCTGGCCGTGCCGCCGCGGGCCTTCGCGGTCAGCTCCGCGGCCTTGGCGCCCATCGGCGGGAGGCTCGTGACGGCCAGCGGCTCCACCTTCACGGGCGCGGCCCCGGCGGCGCCCGCGGCGCCCGGCGAGGTCATGGCGAGGACCAGCGCGGACGCCGCCGTCAGGGCGGTCACCAGGCGGCGGGCCAGTCGGCGGGCGGGTCGGCGGTGTGCGAGTTTCACGAGCACTTCCTCCATCTGTCGTGTGACGTGGCGGGAAATGACGGTGATGATCGGACCGGTGCCGCTACCAGGCGCGGGTGCGCCCCACCCACACGTTCCGGGCGCGCAGCAGGGTGTCGCCGGTGGGCCCCGGCAGCTGGTCGGCCCAGCCGGCGTCGCCGGGCCCGTCCAGCCCGGAGGCGTACGAGCCCATCTGCAGGTTGATGATGAGGCGCTGCGGGACGCCGGCCCAGTTCCTGCCCCGGTGGGTGGCCACCCACGTGCCGTCGAGGTAGTAGTCGATCATGACGTCGGGGCCCTGCTTGTACATCCACACCCGGTACGTGTGCCAGGCCGCCGGGTCGGCGACGGGGACCTTCGCCCGGGTGACGAAGTGGTCGCCGCCGGACTCCTCGCCCTCGTCGCCGCTGGAGGTCTTGTTCCAGGTGTTGAAGAGGTTCGTGGAGTCGCCCACGTACTCCAGGATGTCGCTCTCCGGCGGCCACGCCGGCCACTCGCCGGTCGTCCAGAACGCCGGCCAGACGCCCGGCCCGGTCTGCGCGCTGAACTCGCCCTCGATGTCGTACTCGGGGAACTGGTCGTCGACCAGGATCAGCTCCTTGGCGTGGACGGCGCCCGAGCGGTACCAGAGCGGGGCGTGCGGCGCGTGGGGGCTGGTGCCCTGAGCCGCCGCGAGCCGGGTCGCCGTCAGGGTGAGCACGCCTCCCGACAGCGCGATCTGGTCGGCGTGCATCAGCGCGGCGCCGTTGTGCGTGTCCGCGTCGCCGTCCCACGGGTAGAGGCGGTTCCACTCCTGGTCGAACGCGGCCCAGCTGCTGAAGGAGGACTTCTCGATGATGTTCTCCCACGTCGCCTCGGCGCGGCGGGGCCGGGGGCCGGGCGGTGAGGCGGCGGCCCGCGCCCCGGTGGGGAGGGCGGCCAGCCCCAGGGACAGGCCGCAGACGGTCAGGAGCCGACGCCGGTCGATGCCACGCTCAGCCATGGTTCCCTTCACCGGGGGTCAGTGATCATGGTCAACCGGCATAAGTATGCCCCAGGATGTGCGGTTCCGCGAGAGGGGGATCGCCGGCCCCTGACCGAGGTGCGGGAGCGCGGTCCGAGGGCAGGAGGTCGCCATGAGAGGGAAACTCCTGCTGAAGACCGCACTCGGGGTCACCGCCGCCGCCGTCGCCGGAACGCTCGCCACCGACGCGCGCTCCGCCTGGTACCGGCGGCTGGCGAAACCGTCGTGGCAGCCCCCGCCGCAGGCGTTCGGCCTGGTGTGGACGCCCCTGTACGGGCTCATCACCTACGCCGGCGCCCGGGCCCTGTCGAACGGGCGGGAGGAGGACCGGCGGGCGTTCCGCGGCGCGCTGGCCGCCAACCTGCTCCTCAACGCCGCCTGGCCGGCCCTGTTCTTCCGGGCGCACGCTCCGCGCGCGGCGCTCGCCGAGATCGCCGTGCTGAACGCCTCCAACGCGCTGCTCGTCCGCCGGGGCTGGGCGGCCGACCGCCGCGCCGGGCTGCTCCTGCTGCCCTACGCCGGATGGACGCTGTTCGCCACCGCGCTCAACGCCGCCATCGCCCGCAAGAACCCCGGAGCCTGAACAGCCGGGTCAGGCGGACCCGGTCAGGAACGCGCGGATCTCGGGGACCAGCTCCTCGTGCGCGTCCTCCAGCACGTAATGCCCGGCCCGAGGGTAGACGCGCACCCGGGCCGCGGGCAGGCGGCGGCGCCACTCGGCCAGCACGGCCGGGTCGAACACCGGGTCGCGCAGCCCCCACCCGACGAACGCGGGCAGTCCGGCGAACAGGTCCAGCCGCCGGGCGGTCCCCTCCAGCAGCGGCCACGCCGGATCGCCCGGCCGCAGCGGGATGTCGTGCACGAACCGCTGCACGGCCACCCGGTGCGCGGGCCGGTCGTACGGGGCCAGGAAGGCCGCCCGCACGTGCGCGGGCATGCGGCGGCGCACGCCGAGCGGACGCCAGGTGGCGGCCCGCGCGAACAGGTTGTGCCGCAGGAACAGCCGCGCCCCCAGCCGGGTGCGGCGCAGCACCCACAGCGGCGCCCGCAGCGGCAGCCGGACCCGCTCGCCGTGCGGGTTCGGGAAGGCCGCCGTGTTGAGGATGACCAGGCGGGCGACCCGGCCCGGGTGGCGGCAGGCCCACGCCATGCCGATCGGCCCGCCCCAGTCGTGCATGACCAGCGTCCACCCCCGGCCGGGCGCGCCCCGGCGGGCGATGAGGTGCCCCACCAGCGCGTCCAGGTCGTCGACGCGTGAGGCGAGCGTGTGCTCGTACTCCTCGGCGGACGGCTTGTCCGACAGGCCCATGCCGAGATGGTCCGGCGCCACGCAGCGGAACCGGTCCCGCAGCGCCGCGACCGGCCGCCGCCACAGGTAGCTCCAGGACGGGTTGCCGTGCACGAACAGCACCGGCGGCCCCGCCCCCTCGTCCACGTAGTGCTGGCGCAGCCCGCCCCGGGACGGATGCGCGTACCAGTGGGACGTGAACGGGTAGCCGGGGAACCGGGTCACGGGGCCTCCGAAAGGTGCGCGGCCAGGCGGGCCAGCCCGTCGGCCATGCTCACGCGCGGCCGGTAGCCGAGGTCGCGGCGCGCGGCCGAGATGTCGAACCAGTGCGCGGTCGACGCCTGCTCCACCAGGAACCGGGTGAGCGGCGGCTCCCAGCCGTCCCGCACCCCGGCCAGCCGCTCCAGGACGAAGGCCGCCGCCCGCGCCGCCCGGACCGGCAGCCGCCGCCGCACCGGCGGCAGCCCGGCCGCGGCCAGCAGCGCGTTCACCCACTCGCCGAAGCCGCACGGCTCGCCCTGCGTGACGAAGTACGCCCGCCCGCACAGCGGCGACCCGGGCCGCAGCCGGTCCAGGGCCAGCACGCAGGCGTCCGCCGCGTTGTCCACGTAGACGGTGTCGATCGTCCGGTCCTCGCGGCCCAGCAGCCACAGCCGCCGCCGGTTCGCCACGAACCCGGGCAGGAAGTGCGGATCGCCCGGCCCCCAGACCAGGTGCGGGCGCAGCGCCACGGCCGGGACGGGCCCGGCCAGCACGATCCGCTCGGCCATCGCCTTCGTGCGCGGGTAGGCGGCGGTGAACCGGGTGGCGTACGGGACGGACTCGTCGACGCCCTCCAGATCGCGCCCGTCGTGGACGACGCTCGGCGACGACACGTGCACCAGCCGCGCGCCGGCGGCCGCGCACGCGTCCAGCACGTTGCGGGTGCCGTCCACGTTGACCTCGCGGAAGTCCCGGTACGCGCCGTACGCCCCCGTCATGGCCGCGCAGTGCACCACGGCCTCGCAGCCGTCCACGGCGGCGCGCACGGCGGCCGGGTCGCGGACGTCGGCCAGGCGCTGGGTGACGCCGAGCGCGTCCAGCCCGGCGTGCCGGCGGCGGTGCAGGGCGCGCACGGTGTCGCCGCGCCCGGCCAGGAGGCGGCACACCGCCAGGCCGAGGAAGCCGCCGCCCCCGGTCACCAGGACGTTCACAGCCGCCGCCCGGCCCAGACGCCGAGCAGGTCGCGGCGGATCTTGCTGTTGTGCCGGGCGTCCACCGGGAACCGCGGATGCGCCAGCACGTCCCGCAGCCCCGCCGTGGCCGGGTGCCGCGCGGCCTCCGCCAGCAGCGCGGCCCGTGCCGCGCCGGGCCGGACGCCGTCCTCGGGCTCCACCACCAGCACCGGGCGCGGCCCCGCGCCCACCAGCGCGACCCGGCGCGCCCCCGGCGTCCCCGCCAGCAGCGTTTCGACGTGGTCGGGGTAGAGGTCGCCGCCCGGCGCGCGGACGCGCTCGGACCTGCGGCCCGCGAACCACAGCCGGCCGTCCTCGTCCAGCCGGCCCAGATCGCCCATCCGGTGCCAGACCCGGTCGCCGTCCGCGATCCTGGCCAGGGCGGTCGCGTGGGGATCGTCCAGGTACGGGTCGCTGACGGCGGGGGAGGAGACCACGATCTCGCCCACGGTGCCGGGCGGCGCCGCCAGGTCGTCGTCCCACCGGGCGATCGGGTCGTCGGTGACGCCGATGACCCGGACCTCGACCCCCGGCAGCGGCGCACCTAGACAGGTGCCCATCCCCGGGTGCGCGGCCAGCGCCGCCGTCAGCTCACGCCCCTCGATCGCGGCCACGGGCAGGCACTCGGTCGCCCCGTACACCGACAGCACCCGCGCCCCGCCGGGCAGGCAGGCGCGCACGCGCTCCAGCGTCGGCAGCGACAGCGGCGCGCCCGCCACGGCCACCGTGTCCAGCGAGCCGAGCACCAGGCCCCGGGCCGCGCAGTGCCGGGCCAGCCGGTCCAGCAGCGCGGGCGCGGCGAACGCCGCCGACACCCGGTAGCGGCGGATGTCCTCGGCCAGCGCCGCCGGGTCGAACCGCAGCGGGTGGCGCGGGTCCAGGTCGGGCAGCACGGCGGTCGCGCCGAGCGCCGCCGCCCCCAGCGCGAACGGGACGAACGTCGACAGGACGGACGCGCCCGCGCGGACGGCGTCCAGCCCGGCGAGCAGGTCGAGCTGCGCCGTCAGATGCCGGTGCCGCAACGGCACCCCCTTCGGCGGGCCGGTCGACCCGGACGTGTACGCGATCAGCGCCAGATCATCGGGCCCGGGCGGTGGCGCGGGCGCGGTGGCGGTGGCGGTGGCGCCCGCGTCGGCACGGGCCTCGACGCCCGCGTTGGCACGGGCGGTGGCTCGGAGGCCGTCGAGGGTCGGGCCCGGCCAGAACCGGCGCGGCCCGACCGTGATCGTGACGCGGCTGGTGCGCCGCGCCCAGCCCAGCGCCAGCCGGGCCGCCTGGGCGAGCGGCACGCCGATGAACGCCTCCGGCTCCGCCCGCTCCAGGCACCGCCGCACCGCCGCCCACGGCAGCCCCGGATCGACCATGACCGGCACCGCCCCCAGCCGCAGCAGCGACAACGCCAGCACGCCGAGCTCCACGCCCGGGAACACCAGCAACACCGTCCGCATGCCCGGACGCACCCCGGCGAGCGCCAGCGCGGCCGTCGTCTCCCGCACCGCCTCGGCCGTCTCCGCGTAGCTGACCGCGTGCGGCGTCCGCCCGCCCACCTGGCAGGCGACCGCGTCCGGCCGGTCGGCGGCCCACCGCTCGGCCCGGGTGACCAGCTCGCTCACCGGCGCCGGCGTCACCACCGCACCACCACCGTGCCGGCGCTGAACCCGCTCGCCAGCCCGACGAGCGCGACCAGGTCGCCGCGCCGCACCCGCCCCGAGGCGACCGCCTGGGCGAGCTGGACCGGCAGCGTCGCCGCCACCAGGTTGCCGTGCTGGGCGATGGTGACGACCACCTTGCCCTGCGGGATCCCGACGTGGTCGCAGAACTTCCACAGCGCGGGCAGCGACGCCTGGTGCACGCACACGGCGGCGAAGTCGTCCCAGGTGAGGCCGAGCGCGGCGAGCGGGTCGGTGAAGACGGCGTGGTCGGTCGCCTCGATGCCGCGCACCAGCTCGACGGCGTCGACGGTGAGCGGCCGGATGACCGGCCAGTCGGACGCCGGGTCGGAGGTCAGGTTGAGCAGCGGCACGGTGGCGGCGTCCCACCCGAGCGACTGGGCGGCGAACCGGTGGCCGAGCACGCCCGGCTCCGCCGAGGGCTCCAGCAGCAGCGCTGCCCCGGCGTCCGACACCGTGTAGGCGGCGGCGATCGTCAGGAACTCGTCGGCCCCGGACAGCGTCCACGGCATGAACGCGGTCGGCAGCTCGCCGCAGCAGATCAGCACCCGCCGGTGGCGTCCCGTGACGATGAGCGCCTCGGCCACCTGGATCGCGTTCAGCACGCTGTTGCAGGCGTTGCGCACGTCGAACACCGGGCAGCCGGCGCCCAGCTTCGCCGCCACGATGTGCGCGGTCGCCGGTTCGATGAGGTCGATGGTCACCCCCGCGTAGACGAGCAGGTCGAGGTCGCGCGCGTGCAGGTCGTGCTCGGCCAGCAGCGCGCGGGCGGCGTGCGCGGCCAGGTCGGACGGCATCTCGTGCGGCGGCGCGACGTGCCTGCGCCGCACCCCGCTGGCCTTGTGGATCACGCTCCGGGGCAGGTCCATCCCCGGGTTGCGGGCGGCGAGCCGGTCCTCCAGCTCGGCCGTGGTCATCGTGGTCTCGGGCAGGTGGGCGGCCACTCCGGCCACCCGGGCGTGAACGGCGGTCATGCGCCTCCTCCTCAGGAAGCCGGGCGCGAGGCCTGCAGCCCCAGGTGGAGGAGCACCGTGCGGGCGATGTCGCTGACGGTCCCGGCCCCGCGGATCAGCTCCATCGGCGGGATGTCCACCGCGAACGCGTGCCGCATCGACAGCAGGAGCTGCGTGGCCATGAGCGAGTCGAGGCCGTACTCGTCCAGCCGCCGGTCCGGGTCGATGTCGGCGGCCGGGACCAGCAGCACCGACGACAGCAGCTCGGTGATCTGCTCGACGACGTACGCGTGCGCCTCCTCGGCGTCCATCAGGGCCAGCTTCCCCAGCAGGTCCTCGACGTCGGGCGCCTGGTCGGCGCCGGGCGGCAGCACCGCCGACAGCCACGGCCGCCGCAGCCCCGGGAGCGCCTGGCGCAGCCTGGCCCAGTCGCAGCGGCCGATCACGGCCACGTCGGAGCCGTCGGCCAGCATGTCGTCCACGGCGGCCAGCGCCACGGCCGGGTCCATGGAGCCGATGCCGAGCCTGGCCAGCGCCTCCGCCTGGGTGCCGTGCGCCAGCACGCCGGTGCCGGCCAGCGCGCCCAGGCACACCGCGAGCGCGGGCAGGCCCCTGGCCCGCCGCCGCCTGGCCAGCGCCTCCAGGAACAGGTTCGCCGACACGTACGGCGACTGCCCGATGTTGCCGATCGTCGTCAGCGACGAGTACAGCACGAACGCCTCCAGCGGCAGCCCCGCCGTGAGCTCGTCCAGCACCAGCGCGCCGGCGATCTTCGGCCGCAGGACCTCCCGGAACCGGTCGTCGGACAGGTCCGCGAGCGCGGCGTCGTCGAGCGTCATGGCGGCGTGCACGACGCCGCGCACCGGGTGCCCCGCCTCGTCGAGCTCGCGCAGCAGGCCAGCCACGGCGTCGCGGTCGGCGACGTCGGCCGCGTGCGCCGTGGCCTCCGCGCCGAGCTCGCGCAGCTCCTCCAGCAGCGCGTCCGCCTCCGGCGTGGCCGCGCCGCGCCTGCTCACCAGCGCCAGCCGCCGCACCCCCGCCCCCGCCAGGCGCCGCGCGGTCTCCGCGCCGAACCCGCTCAGGCCACCCGTGATCAGGTACGTGCCCGAGCCCCGCCGCACGGCGGGACGGAAGCGCACCAGGCCCGGCTCGTCCCGTGGATCCAGCGAGACCACGACCTTCCCGATATGCCGGGAATGCCGCATGAGCGCGAACGCGTCCGCCACCCGCTCCGCCGGGAACACCGTGTGCGGCAGCGGACGCATGTCCGTCACCGTCAGGAGCGTCGCCATGTGCTCGGCCATCAGCGCCGGGTCCTTCCACATGAGCGTGCCCACGTCCACGCCGTAGAACGCGATGTTGTCCCCGAACGGCCGCAGCGCCAGATGCCGGCTCTCGTAGATGTCGCGCTTGCCCAGCTCGACGAAGCGCCCGCCGTGCCGCAGGCACTCCAGGCTCCGGCTCACGGCCTCCCCGGCCAGCGAGTTCAGCACGATGTCCACGCCCCGGCCGCAGGTCAGCTCCCGCACCTGCTCGGCGAAGCGCAGGCTCCGCGAGTCCAGCACGTGCGCCGCCCCCAGCGCCCGCAGCAGGTCCCGCTTGGCCTCGCTGCCCGCCGTCGCGATCACGTGCGCCCCGGCCGCCCGCGCGTACTCCAGCGCCGCCAGCCCGACCCCGCCCGCGCCGCCGTGCACCAGCACCGTCTCGCCCGCCCGGATCCTCGCGCAGTGATGCAGCGCGTGATGAACGGTCGAGTACGGCATCGGCAGCGTGGCCGCCCCGGCGAAACCGAGCCCGTCCGCGATGCGGATGGCCGTCCACTCCTCGATCACCGCATGGCTGCCGAACCCCACCGGCCCGGCCGCCGCCACCCGGTCCCCCGGGCGCAACCGCGTCACGCCCGGCCCCACGGCCACGACCGTCCCGGCGCACTCCAGGCCCAGCTCGTGCCCGCCGAACACGGCCTCCACGGCCTCCGACGGCAGCAGGCCCACCGCGAACATGACGTCCCGGTAGTTCAGCCCGATCGCCCCCACCTCGACCAGCGCCTGCCCCGGGCCCGGCTCCGGCCGCGCGGTCCGCTCCCACACGAGCTCGTACGCCAGCCCCGGATCCCGCACCGCCAGCCGGTACGCGTCCCCAGCGGCCGCCCGCACGGCCGGCGGCGCCGACCGCACCAGCCGAGGCGTGAACCGCCCCGCCCGCGCCAGGAGGATCTCGTCGTCGTCGCCCGGCTCCAGCAGCTCCGCCGCCAGCCGCTCCGCGTCCCGGCGCGCGTCGCCGCCCCGGTGCAGGCACACCCGCCGGGCGTCCAGCCGCGGCTGCTCGTTCCCCAGCGACCGCACCGTCCCCCACGTGGCCGCGTCCTCCGCGTGCACCTCGCCGCCCTCCGGCTCAGGCAGCGCCCCGCAGGGCCGGGCCACCAGCCACAACCGCACGGGCAGGCTCTGCGGCAGCTCCTCACAGGCCACCGCCAGCCCCCGGAGCACCCCCGCCCGCCGTACGACCCGCCCCACAACCTCATGCGGGACACCGACGTCCAGCGCCCCGCCACCCTCGGCCGGCCCGGCGACCTCCTGCGGCACGCCGCCGTCCGGGGGTGTGGTGGCTGACTGCGGCTCGGTGGCGCCTGCGGGGGTGTCCGGTCGGGCGGGCTCGCCCAGGATCAGGGCGTACGTGATCCTCTCGGCTGTGGAGGCGTGGGCGGCCCAGGCGGCGGGGTCGTCGCCCGGAGGGGCCACCACCGCCTGGCCGCCGCGCTCCCGCAGCAGCGCCGCGAGCTCGGCGACCACCGGGTCGCCGGAATCCTCCGCGATGAGGACCCAGGTGCCGTCAGCCCCGCCGTCAGGCAGCGCCGCCCGGTCCGCGGACGCGCCGGCGGGGGAGGTCGCGAGCAGCACCGAGAAGCCGCCCACCTCAGGGTCCTCCTCGGGCCCGGCCCGCACCACATCGGCGTAGCCCGCCTCGGCCAGCAGCTCCGCCCACTGCCGCGCGGATCGCGTCGGCGCGTCCGGCGGCGCGTCCCGGAACTCCGGCGTCAGCTCCGGCAGCGGCAACGGCGGCCCCTCCCGGTGCGGCACCGCCGCGAGCAGCTTCCCGCCGGGCGCGAGCAGCCGCCCCAGCCCGCGCAGCGCCCCGGCCACGTCCCGGGCCGCATGCAGGCACCCGCCCGCCACCACCAGGTCGAACGCGCCTTCCGCATACCCCTGCTCGCCCGGGTCCACGTCCAGGTCGAGCAGCCCGAACTCGACGACGTCGGCCCCGGACAGCCGCTGCCGCAGCCGGGCCAGCGCCGGTTCCGCCACGTCGGTGACGGTGTAGCGGGTCCGGTCGACCGGCAGGACCGGCAGCAGCGCCGCCGTGGTGCCGCCGGTGCCCGCCCCCACCTCCAGCACGCGCAGCGGCCGATCCACCGGCCACCCCTGGACGACCTGCTCGACCAGGGCCCGCGCGATCCGGTTCGTGAACAGGCTCACCGGCCCGATGTCGTGATACTGCTCCAGCAGGTCGGCGGCCCCGTCCGCGCCGAGCACGTCGGCCGCCTCGACCTCCCCGGCCAGCACCTCCCGCAGCCGCGTCGCGGCCCGCACCGCCAGCGCCGTCTGCGCCGGGAACGCCGCCCCGGCCTCCACCAGCCTCCGCAGGTCCGGCGCGCCCCCGGCCAGGCGTACGCTCCCGTCGCCGTGCCGCTCCAGCACTCCGTACCGCTCCAGCAGCGGCAACGCCGCCCGCACCAGCTCCCGATGCCGCGGCTCCCGGCACACGGCGACCAGTTCCTCCACGCCCAGCCCCCCGCCGCCCGGCCGGTTCGCACCGGTCGGCCGGTTCCCGGTGGGCGACGCGCCCCCGGCGGCCGGCGTGCTCTCGGCGGCCGGCGTGCTCTCGGCGGTCGGCGCGCTCTCGGGGGCCGGTCCCTCCGCCGCCGGTCCGTCTCCGGTGGCCGGTACGTTCTCGGCGGCCGGTTCGGCTTCGCCGGTCGTCAGGGCCGCCAGCGCCGCGGCGAGGGCGTGGGCGGAGGTCTCCTCCAGGAGGGCCGCGTACGCCGGATGGCGCAGGTCCCGCCAGGCGGAGTGCGCTTCGGCCAGCCGGTCGGCCGCGCCGGCGAGCAGCGCGGCCGGAGAGGGGCCGGGCCAGGCGGCGGCGGGGTCGGTGGGGCGGGGGGCCGCGCGCAGCTCGACGTGGTAGCGCTCGGGCCGGGTCGTGTGGGTGCCCGGCATGCGGCGCAGCCGGACGCCGTCCATCTCGGCCGCCACCCGGCCGTCCGTCCCGGTGATCGTGATGTCCCAGCACACCTCCTCCAGGCTGCTGGAGCGTTCCCGTACGTGCAGGAGGCCCTCCGGGTCCGGCCTGCCCCACACGCGGACGGCGCCGATCGCCGCGGGCATGTAGCCGGTGCCGTCCACCAGCAGGTCGACCAGCCACAGCACGCCCGCCTGCAGGGCGCTGTCGAGCAGCACCGGGTGCGCCTCGTAGCGCTCGTCCTGCTGGTCCGGGCAGGTGTACGCGCCCAGGACCTCACCCGGTGCCCGCCACAGCCCCGTGAGCACCCGGAACGTCGGCCCCCACGCCATCCGCCCCTCGGCCGCCCGCGCGTAGTAGGCGGGCACGTCGACGGGCTCGGCGACGCGGGCGCGCAGCTCGGCCAGGTCGAGCGGCGGCGGGGCGGCACGCAGCAGCGGCCGCACCCGCGCCCGGAAGTGCTCGCGCGAATGCTGCCCGCGCCGATTCGTGCTCGACACGGTGATCATGCCCGTCTCTGCGGACAGCGACGTCTGCACGCAGACCGGCTCCCCGCTCGGGGGCGGCACCACCAGGGCGCGGGTGATGCTCGCCCGGTCGATCTCGACCGCCTCGGCCGCCTCCGGGATCGCGTGCCGCCCGGCGGCCAGCGCCATCTCCAGGTAGCCGGTCGCGGGCATCACGGCGGCCCCGGCCGCCCGGTGGTCGTTCACCCACGGCACCCGTACCTGGTCGATCTCCCCGTACCAGGACGGTTCGAGCGTCGGCAGCCGCTGGCCCAGCAGCGGGTGCACGATCGCCGGGTCGCCGATGGAGCGCGCCCAGCTCAGCGGGCCGCCGGTCCAGTGGCGCTGCCGCTGCCACGGGTAGGCGGGCAGCGACCGCACCACGCCGGGGCGCGGGAAGTACCGGTCCCAGTCGATCTCACCCCCGGCCGCCACGACCCCCGCCACCGCCGCCCCGACCGCCGCCGGCCCCGCGGCCACCCCAGCCCCGGCTGCCACCTCCACCGGAGCATCCGTGGCGAGGGTTTCCCCCGGGCCGTCCGCCGGAGCGGGGTGCGCGCCGTTCGCGGGGGCGCCCTCCGCCCCGGGATCGGGCGCGTCTCCCGTGCTGCTCGCCGGGGCGGTTGCCGCGCTGTCCGTGGTGGCGTCTTCCGCGCCGTCTGCCGGGGCGTCTTCCGTGCCGCCGTCACCCGGGGCCTCGTTCGCGGGACCCGCCGGGGACCGGTCCGCTCCCACGGCGGGCGTGTCCTCTGCGCCGTTCGCGGGGGACTGCGGGGTGTCGGGTGCGGGGTCGGTCGCCGGGGGGCGGTGGAGGGTGGGGATGAGGGCGGTGCGGGTGTGGGCGGCGGCGGAGAGGCGGCGCAGGTAGGAGCGGAGCACCGGGTGGGGCCCGACCTCCACCAGCACGTCGAACCCGTCGGCGAGCACCCGGTCCACCGCCTCCGCGAACCGCACGGGCCGCCGTACGTTCTGCCACCAGTACGTGGCGTCGAGCTCCTCGCCGGTCAGCGTCTCGCCCGAGACCGTCGACACCATGGGGATCCGCGCCCGAGACGGCCGCAGCCCCTCCAGCGCCGCGCAGAGCGGTTCGCGTACGGCGTCCATGGCGGCGCTGTGGAACGGATAGTCCACGTCCAGCTCGCGGTAGAAGACCTCGCGCGCCGCCAGGTCCTCGCCCAGTAGCTTGAGCGCGCCCTGGGGCCCGGCGACGGTCACGTCCCGGGCGGTGTTGACGGCGGCGACCTCCACGCCGGGGTAGCCGGCGAGGAGCTGCCGGGCCTCGGCCTCGGGCAGCCCGACGGCCGCCATCCGGCCCTGGCCGCGCGTCGCCGACTGCGCCAGCCCGCGGGCGGCGATCACCCGCGCCGCCTGGGCGGCCGACAGCGCGCCGGAGGTGTACGCGGCGGCGACCTCGCCGACGCTGTGCCCCAGCACCGCCCCGGCCCGTACGCCCGCCGCCTCCAGCATCGCCGCCACCCCGGCCTGCACCGCGAACAGCAGCGGCTGGGCCACCTCGGTCGCCGACAGCCGCCACCGGTCGGGCGGCAGCTCCAGCTCGTGAAGCACCGACCAGCCGAGCCGGTCGGCCAGTTCGCCGTCGACGGCCTCGACGGCCTGCCGGAACGCGGGTTCGCCGAGCAGGTCGGCGCCCATCCCGGCCCACTGCGACCCGTTGCCGCAGAACACCAGGGCGACCCGGCCGTGCTCCACGGCCTCGCCGGTGACCGCCCTGGGCGCCGATCCGCCCGTACGGGCCTCGTCCCCGGTCGCGTACAGCCTGGACAGGCCGCCCGCCGCCTCCGCGGGGGAGGCGGCGAGCACGACGGCGCGGTGCCGGTGCAGGCCGCGGCGGCGCGCGGCGGTGTAGGCGACGTCGTAGAAGCCGTCCGCGCCGACCGTCTCCAGGTGCGCGGCGGCGCGCGTGACGGCCTCCGTCAGCGCGCCGCCGGAGCGCGCGGACACGACGACGGGCACCGGGACGGCCCCCTCCACCCGCCCCGGCGCCCCCTCCGAAGACACCCCCACCGAAGGCGGCGCGGCGACGGCCACGTGCACGTTCGCGCCGCCGAACCCGAACGAGTTCACCCCCACCACCGTCCGCCCGCCCGTCTCGGGCAGCGGGCGCGGCTCGGTGACGATGCTCAGCCCGAGCCCGTCGAAGTCGATGGCGGGGTTCGGCACCGAGGCGTGCAGGGACGCCGGGATCGTCCGGTGCCGCAGCACGAGCAGCGCCTTGAACAGCCCCGGCATGCCGGAGGCGGGCTCCAGGTGGCCGAGGTTCGTCTTGACCGAGCCGATCGGCAGCGGGCCGCCCGACCGGGCCGTGCCGAGCGCCCGTCCCAGCGCGCCGCACTCGGCGGGGTCGCCGGCCTGCGTGCCGGTGCCGTGGGCCTCCACGTACGCGACCTCGTCCGGGTCGACGCCGGCCTTCCAGTACACCTGGCGCAGCAGCGCCTCCTGCGCCTCGGTGCTCGGCAGCGCCAGCCCCATCGTGCGGCCGTCGTTGTTGGCGGCGGCGCCGACGATGACGCCGTGCACCCGGTCGCCGTCGGCGAGCGCGTCGTCCAGCAGCTTGAGCACGACCACGCCGCCGCCCTCGGCCCGGACGAACCCGTCGGCGTCGGCCGAGAACGCCCGGCACCGCCCGGTCGGCGACAGCATCGCCGCCTGGCTGAACCCGATGAACCCCATCGGGTTGAGCAGCACGTTCACGCCGCCGGCCAGCGCCGTGCTGGCGGAGCCGTCGGCCAGCGCCCGGCAGGCCCGTTCGACCGCCTGCAGCGCCGACGAGCACGCGGTGTCGATGCTCATGCTGGGCCCGCGCAGGTCGAACGCGTGCGAGAGCCGGTTCGCGGCGATGGACAGCGCCATGCCGGACATCGTGTACGGGCCCATCCCGCCGGGTTCGAGCGCCTGCAGCACCCCGTACGACGGGTCGGAGACGCCGACGAACACGCCCGTGTCGCCGCCCGCCAGGCGGGCCGGGTCGATGCCGGCGTCGTCGAACGCCTCGGCCGCCATCTCCAGCAGCAGCCGCTGCTGCGGGTCCATCGAGGCGGCCTCCTTGGGGGAGATCCCGAAGTAGGCGGCGTCGAAGCCGGTGACGTCGTCGAGGAAGCCGCCGGCCCGCGTGTAGCTGCGGTCGAGGCGCGGGATGGACTCGTCGACGTACCGGTCGGCCTCGAAGCGGTCCGGCGGCACGGTGCCGACCAGATCGTCGCCGCGCAGCAGCGCCTGCCACAGTCCGTCGAGGTCGCGGATGCCGCCGGGGAGCCGGCACCCCACGCCCACGATCGCCACCGCCTGGCGCGGCCACGCCTGCCCGTTACCGCCTGCGCTCATTCCGTCACCCTTCTGCTCGTCCGCGACCCCATGGCACCACAGCCATACGTGACCGAATAGCGACTGTTCGTGTTCCTCCCTGGTGACGGTGATGCCTCCCGTTAAGGGATGGTGTGGTGGGCTTTGGAAATCTGGCCAGTGTCGCCGAGAGTAGTCAATTGTGTGCGATGGGTCTCTATACTGTGGCGTGCCGGTTCGCCCGTTCCGGCGACCACACCGCACCTGAGCGGAGGCGGGACGTGATGTCAGGTGAGCCGGTGCCCGGTCCGGCGGGCGGCACCCGGTGGCGCCGCTTCGCCGCCGTGCTCGTCCCCGCGCTGGCGGCGGCCGCGCTCCTCGTCGGCCTGACCGGCACGGGCGGCGTGGCGGCGTCCTTCGCGCTGTCGGGCGAGCGGTTCAAGGTGTCGGCGGACCGGCTCGTGGGGGAGGGGTTCGCCCAGTACGGCGACGTGGCCGCGACCACCGCCGGGCAGCGGCCGGTCCTCGTCTCGGTGATCGGCAGGGCGCGGATCACCGGCCTGTGCCAGTCCGCGCTCGTCCGCACCCCCGCCGGGCCCGTCACGTTCCTGGTCAGGGCGGGCGACGGCGAGCGGCCCGTCGAGGTCACGAACCTGGTCATCGACCTGCACCAGCTCTCCGGCGACGCCGAGTTCGGCGACATCGAGATCGGCGTCGACGCCGCCACCCTCGGCGCCCCCGCCGGGCGGACCGGCCGCCGGGGCGACATCGGCCAGCGGGCCGCCACCGTGCGCATCACCGGCCTGCGGCAGACCGCCTACGCCGTCAACGCGGGCACCTTCCGGCTCAACGGGCTGCGGCTGAGCTTCCGGCCCGGCGACCACGAGTGCTTCTGATCATGGCTCGATTCCGCCGGTGGCGCCGCAGCCGTCCCTTCTGGGGAGGGCTGTGGGTGATCGCCGGTGGGGCCGTCATCCTGCTCGCGCCCCTCGCCCCGCTCCCGCTCCTCGTCCGGCAGGGCGTCGCCGGGATCTCCGGCTACCTGGCCGGGCTGCTCCTCGTCGCCGCCGGGCTGCTGAGCTGGTGGCAGCTCGGGCAGCGGGTGTTCCTCGGGATCACCGCCATCGCGCTGTCGCTGGGGTCCTTCGTCACGTCCAACTTCGGCGGCTTCGGCGTCGGCATGCTCGCCGGGCTCACCGGCGGCGCCCTCCTGTGCGCCTGGACCCCCACCGCCCGCCGGGAGCGTCCGGCGCGTGACCCGCTGCGGGCCCTCGCCGCCGTCCCCGTGGCCCTCGTCCTCGCCCTCCCGCACCCCGCCACGCCCGCTGAGCCCGCCACGCCCGCTGAGCCCGCCACGCCCGCCGGGCCCGCCGAGCCCGCTCGGTCCGGCCTCACGGCCGCGCGGCTCACCGTGCACGGCGCGCGGATCGAGGTGGTGCGCCGGCCCGCCGGCGCCCGGCTCAAGCTGTCCATGTCCGCCGTCGAGATCACCGACGGCCTGCACTGGACCGGCGGCCCCGGCCGGGCAGCGCGGCAGCGCTTCGCCCGGCTGAGCCTGTCGGGCGGCGTCGTCCTGTACGTGTCCCGGCTGCGCGCCAAGGTCGGCGGCGTCCCGCTCACGCTCACCCCGGTGCTGCCCCTGCCCGCCCTGCCGCTGCCGTCCATGACGGTCACGGACGTGGAGGCCGACCGGCCCCTCGTCCGCGCCGCCCGCGCCCGGCTCGACGGCCTGACGCAGCGGGCGCTCACCCGCCCCTGACGCGCCGGGGGTCGATGTGCACCTTCGGCCCGGGCCCGGCGCCGGCCGGACGCCGCCCCGCGAGCACGCCGGCCGTCTCGTCGAGCCCGACGGTGGCGGCCACGAGCGGGCGGGGGTCCACGGAGCCGTCGGCGTAGGCGGCGACGGCCCCGGCCAGCCCGGCGGACCCGCCGAGGACGCCGACGACGGTGACGTCCCTGAGCACCAGGTCCCGCGTGTCGAGCGTGGACGGGCTGCCGGACAGGCCGATGCAGACGACGCGCCGGCCGGGTTCGGCGAGCCGCGCCGCGAGAGCGGGCAGCCCGGCCGCGTTGGAGGCGTCGACCACGGCGTCCCAGGGCGCCGGCGGCAGCGACTCCCGGGTCCAGAGGCGGTCGAAGCCGAGCAGCCGGGCGTGCTCCAGGGAGTCCTCGTCGCGCCCCATCAGGTGGACGCCGATGCCCCTGGCCCGCGCGAACAGCGCCACGAGCAGGCCGATCGTCCCCGTGCCCAGCACCAGCAGCCGCTCGCCCGGCTCCAGCGCGGCGGCGCGGACGGCCCGCAGCGCGTTGCCGCCCGGCTCGGCCAGCGCCCCCGCCGCCGGGTCCACGGCGCCGGGCAGCGGGTGCAGCGCCGTGACCGGCACCGCGACCTGCTCGGCGAGCGCGCCGGGGCGGCCCCGGCTGATCCCGAGCTCCGCCACGTCCGCGCACACGTGGTGGCGGCCCGCCAGGCAGCGCGCGCACCGGCCGCAGCCGAGCATCGTGTCGCCGGTGACGCGCCGCCCCAGCCAGGCCGGGTCGACGCCGTCGCCGGTCGCGCTCACCCGGCCGCACCACTCGTGGCCGGGACGCAGCGGATACCGGGACCGGCCGGTGCGCAGGTAGCTCATCCGGCCGCTGAACAGCTCGGCGTCCGTGCCGCACACGCCGGCCCGCTCGACGTCCACCACCACCTCGCCGGGCAGGGCGGCGGGCGGCTCGACCTCCTGGACCTCGGCCCGGCTTGGCCCGGTCAGGACGAGCGCCCGCACTACCGGGGTCCGACGACGCGCTGACGCTGGCTGCCGAGGCGGTCGATGCCCAGCTCGACGACGTCCCCGGGCCGCAGCCAGACCTGCGGGTCGCGGCCCATGCCGACGCCGGGCGGGGTGCCGGTGTTGATCAGGTCGCCGGGCTCCAGCACCATGAACTGGCTCAGATGGTGCACGATCACGTACGGGTCGAAGATCATCGTCTTGGTGGAGCCGGTCTGCCGCCGTACCTCGTTGACGTCCAGCCACAGGCCGAGGTCGCGCACGTCCGGGATCTCGTCCGGGGTGACCAGCCACGGCCCGGCCGGGTTGAACGTCTCGGCGGACTTGCCCTTGGACCACTGGCCGCCGCGTTCCATCTGGAAGGCGCGCTCGCTCACGTCGTTGACCACGCAGTAGCCGGCGATGGCGTCGCGTGCCTCGTCCGGCGAGTCCAGGTAGGAGGTGCGGCGGCCGATGACGACGCCCAGCTCGACCTCCCAGTCGGTCTTGGTGGACCCGCGCGGGATGCGCACGTCGTCGTGGGGTCCGACGAGGGTGTTGGGCGACTTGGTGAACAGGATCGGCTCGTCCGGCACCGGCAGCCCGGCCTCGGCGGCGTGGTCGGCGTAGTTGAGGCCGATGCACAGGATCTGGTGCGGCCGGGCGATCGGCGCGCCGATCCGCTCCCCGGCGAACGGCCGTCGCTCGCCGGTGGCGACCCGCTCGGGCAGCAGGGCGATGCGGCCGGAGCCGAAGAACCGCTCGTCGAAGTCGGGCGTGACATCGGAGACGTCGACGTAGTGGGCGTCGTCCACGCGGACGACGGGCTTCTCGGCGCCGGGCGCGCCGATGCGCATGAGTTGCACGAGCGGTTCTCCTCACGGACCGGCCGGGCACGGGCGGCCCGCGGCCGTTCCGGACGTTAGACGCTCGGCCCGCCGAACGGAAGATCCCCTCCGGTCTACATGTGGGTGCGGGCCGACCACAGCTCGGGGAAGACCACGCGGGTCATGCTGCGCTCCAGCCAGGCCAGCCCGTTGGAGCCGCCGCTGCCCGGCTTGGCGCCCATCGACCTGCGCACCGCCGCCACGTGCTGGTAGCGCCAGTCGCCGAACCGCTCGGCGACCTCGGTCAGCGCGTCGCCGAGCGACCTGAGCAGGTTGGCGGGGGACTCGTCGCGGTAGACCGCCACCCAGGCGCGCTCGACGGCCTCGTGCGGCTCGTACTCGGCGGCGTGGTCGCGGCCGAGCACGCCGGCGGGCAGGTCGTGGCCGTGCCGGGCGAGCAGCGCGACGGTGTCGTCCCACAGGCTCGGCTCGGCGAACGCCCGCCGCAGCGCCTGCCCGCCGGGGCTGCGCCTGAACGGCCGCAGCAGCGCCTCGCTCTTCAGCCCGAGCCTGAACTCCACCAGCCGGTACATGCTCGACTGCAGCCCCGACGCCTCGCCGAGCAGGTCGCGGAAGCGGTTGAAGTCCGACGGCGTCATCCAGCTCAGCCCGCGCCAGCTCCCGTTCAGCCCTTCCAGGTGCAGGCCGGTGCGGCGCAGCGCGGCGACGGCGTCCGGCACCCGGTCGGCGCGCAGCGACTCCTGGGCGCCGCGCAGCTCGTGGGCGACGAGCTTGAAGTACAGCTCCATCACCTGCGTGATCACCAGGAACGACATCTCGCCCGGCGCGTCGCTGAGCGGCCGCTGCAGGCCGAGGAGGGCGCCGGTGCCGACGTAGGAGTCGTACGGGGTCTCCTGCTCGAAGTCGAGGGTCGGCAGCCCGCCCCCGGCCCTGGCCCGCTCGGCCCGTTCACCGGCTGAGACCGGACGTACGCGTGGCATTGCGGCACTCCTCTCGCTTTGTCGGTCCTCTCATGATGCCGAGGCGGCACCGAGTGACGGAATGCCGATGAAATGGCCGTTCCCGGCTCCGGCCTTATATTCGGTACGGATATCCGCCAGGTCACCTTGTGAACGAAAGAGCGTGTGATGGACGCCATGGATTGGGAGCTGCTGCGCGAACTCCAGGAGAACGCGAGGCTCTCCTTCAACGAGTTGTCGCGCCGCGTCCACCTGTCGCCGCCGGCCGTGGCCGAGCGGATCCGGCGGCTGGAGGAGTCCGGGGTGATCACCGGCTACCACGCGACGGTGGACCCGGGCCGGGTCGGCTGGGAGGTGGCCGCGTTCGTGCAGCTCACCTGCTACGGGCCGACGTGCGTGCTGCGTGACCCCGAGGTGGCCGCCTGGCCGGAGATCCGGGAGATCCACCGCGTCACCGGCGACGTGTGCAGCATCCTCAAGATCGCGGTCCCGTCGATGGCGGCGTTCGAGGCGCTGATCGACCGGCTGGCCGTCTACGGGAAGCCGTCGAGCACGATGATCTTCTCGAGCCCGCTGGCGAACCGGCCGGTCGTCGCGGCGCCGCCCGCCCGCTGACCGGGGCGGGCGGCGTGCCCGGTCAGGCCGGGCGGGTGGGCCGGCCCAGGCGGCGTCCCGTCCGCTCGTCGGCCCACACGGTGGCGACGGGCGCCTCGACGACCCCGGCCGCCTCGGCGAGCAGCGTCTTCTTCGTCATGACGCCACCCGGGTGTTCTGGAAGGAGGCGAAGCGCCAGCCCTCGGCGGTGCGCACGGCGGTGAAGCTGACGACCGAGTCGCGCAGGTCGCCGCCGACGCTGGTGCCGCCCCGCGCGATCACCAGCACGGCGCCGTCGGCCAGCGGCTTGACCAGGACGTCGCCCGGGGCGGGCATGGTGGAGCCCTTCAGCGGCCCCTCGAACAGCCACCGGTGCGAGGACTCGATCTCCTCCCGGCCCCTGCTGTGGGTGCCGGCGAACGTGATGTAGTCGGCGTCCTCGGTGAAGAGGGCGGCGTAGGCGGTGGCGTCGCCGGCGTTCCAGGCGCCGGCGAGACGGGTGAGCATGGTGACGATCTCCGCGTCGGCGGACATGGCGCAACTCCTCATGGTCGCGGCGCCTATCCTGGGGATGCGACTCCAGGCAGGGCAGGCGCCTTGTCGGTGGTCCGGCTGCCGGGGTGTTGGCGCACCCTGGCAGCCATCTGGTCATGGCTGGTCGAGCACCTTGTCGAGCTGGTCGAGCTGGTCGCGCCGGGAGGCGTCGGACCAGCCGAGCTCGCCCGACTCCAGGCGGCCGATGAGCTGCCTGACCCAGGCCAGCTCGGTCTCGGTCAGCGCCCGCTCGTAGTCCAGCTCGAGCGCCAGCACGTCGGGCAGGCCGCTGTCGCGCAGCGCCTTCAGGTGGCCGTTGAGCGCGGTGACGCTCCCTTCGAGCGCCGCCGCCCGGGTGCGCAGCGACTGCAGCGCCTCGGGCACCGGCAGGACGCCGATGAGCGAGACGGCCGCGGTGAAGACGCGGCGCTCGCCGCCCGGGTTCTCCAGCAGCGCCCGGAGCCGGGTCGCCAGCTCCTGGCGGCCCTCGCCGGTGATCTCGTAGATGGTCCGCTCGGGCCGGCGGCCCTCGCGGCTGGTCTCCACGGGAACGATCAGCTCCTCGCCGGCCAGCTTGTCGACCGCGTGGTAGAGGCTGCGCGGCAGCCCCGTCACGTAGTCCTTGTGCGTGTCGAGGATGAACCGGTGCAGCTCGTACGGGTGGGCGGGACGTACCGACAGCATGGCCAGCACGGTCAGGCCGACCAGGTCGGGACGTCGTGCCATGACTCTCCTTTTCTTAGTGCAGTTTGCACTATAGCCCATGAGTATCGCTATAGTGCAAACTGCCATATAGAAGGAGGCATCATCATGAAGATCATGGTCATCGGCGCGACGGGCCGGACCGGCAAGCACGTGCTGACCCAGGGCGTCCGGCGCGGACACGAGATCACCGCCTTCGCCCGCCGCCCCGAACTCCTCACCGGCACCGCCGAGCTGGCCGGCGTGCACCAGGGCGACGCGCACGACCTCGACGCCGTACGCCGGGCCGTACAGGGACAGGACGCCGTCATCGCCGCGGTCGGCGGCAGCCGGATCGCCGCCACCCTCATCACCGCCATGCACGAGCACGGCGTCCGGCGGGTGGTCATGACGAGCAGCCGCTCCATCCCCGCCACCAGGCCCCGCCTCGCGGTCACGCTCGCCTGGCTGATCTTCCGCGAGGCGTACGCCGACCTCGCCCGCGCCGAGGGCATGCTGCAGGTCAGCGGCCTCGACTGGAGCATCGCCCGCGCCACCATGCTCAACGACAAGCCGCCCGCCGGGCGCGTGCACGTCGACTTCGAGGCCAACGCCACGGGCGGCGCGGCGCAGCTCTCCCGCGCCGACTACGCGATGGCGCTGCTCGACACCGCCGAGGATCCCGCCCTGATCGGCAGGGCCCTCGGCATCTGCGGCCCCCGGCTCACAGGAGGAAGGTGAACAACGGCGAGCCCGGCGGGATGCGCTCGACCGTGAGCGGACCGGCCTTCATCCGGGCCAGCAGGCTGTCCAGGTCGCCCGCCCGCTCCAGCTCGATGCCGACGAGAGCCGGGCCGGTCTCGCGGTTGTTCTTCTTGACGTACTCGAAGGCGATGATGTCCTCGCCCTCGCCCAGGACCTCGTCCAGGAAGTGGCGCAGGGCCCCGGGCCGCTGCGGGAACGTCACCAGGAAGTAGTGGCGCAGCCCGATGTGGACGAGCGAGCGCTCCAGCACCTCGTTGTAGCGGCTGACGTCGTTGTTGCCGCCCGACACCACGCACACGACGGGGCCTTCGGGCGCGTACGGCAGCACCTCGCGCGCCGCCGCGCCCGCGAGCGCCCCGGCGGGCTCGGCGATGATGCCGTCGGACTGGTAGAGGTCCAGCATCTCCGTGCACACCGCGCCCTCGTCGACCGCGACGACCTCGTCCACCAGCTCTTTCACCAGCGGGAACGTGGCCTCGCCGACCCTGCCGACGGCGGCGCCGTCCACGAACGTGTCGAGCTCCGGCAGCGCGATCGGCCCGCCGTGCCGCAGCGCGGCCCGCATGCTGGCCGCGCCCGCGGGCTCGGCGCCGACGATGCGGGTGGCGGGCGCGTGCTCGCGCAGCCAGACGGCGATGCCGCTGATCAGGCCGCCGCCGCCGACCGGGACCACCACGGTGCCCGGCGGCTCGCCGCACTGCTCCAGGATCTCCAGGCCGACCGTGCCCTGCCCCGCCATCGTCCGCACGTCGTCGAACGGGTGCACGTAGACGGCCCCGCCACGGCCGCTGTCGGCGTGCGCGGCGTCGCTCGCCTCGTCGTACGTGCCGCCGCCCACCACGACCTCCACCCGGTCGCCGCCGAGCGCCGCGATGCGCTCGCGCTTCTGCCTCGGCGTGGTCGACGGGACGTACACGCGGCCGTGGATGCCCAGCCGCGCGCAGGCGAACGCGACGCCCTGCCCGTGGTTGCCCGCGCTCGCGCAGACGACGCCACGCCGCCGCTCCTCCTCCGTGAGCGAGGCGATCAGGTTGAACGCGCCGCGCACCTTGTAGGAGCGGCAGACCTGCGCGTCCTCGCGCTTGAGCAGCACCCGGCCGCCCACCAGGCCGGACAGCCGCTCGTTGGGCTCCAGCGCCGTGCGGCTGGTCACGGGGCGCAACCGCTCGGCCGCCCGGCTGATCATCGAGGCGGTGAGACGGTCGCTCATGCACACTCCAGGGACGACGGCGGACCCAGGTACGTTAGCACCCGCTACGGCCACGACCAGCACGTTCCAGCGCGACGGCTACCCGAACGGGGGCTCGAAGGGGGCGTCCCTCACCCGGTCGTGGATCCGGCGCAGCCACGGCTCCCGGGTCGCCCCCAGCCGCTCCAGCGTCCCGGCGAACACCCTCCCGTCCGGCCGGAAGGGCAGGTGCGGGAGCGGCGGGGGCGGGTCGTCACGCCGGACGCCGTCGGGCATCCGGGGCGAGGCGAGCAGGAGCCGCCGGTCGTCGGCGAACGCCAGGCGCGCCCACACCCCGGCCGCCAGCGGCACCGCCGCCGCCGTCGCGCCCGGCCACACCGCGCCGGTCTGCGGATGCCGGGGCACCAGGGCCAGGTCCGCGACCGGTTCGGGCACGCCGGGCCCGGCCAGGGCGAGACGCCGTTCCGGCAGGCCCCGGGGGAGCAGGCCGTCGATCGCCGGCCGGAACGCCCAGGCGACCGGCCCGTCGGGCACGGTCACCCGCCGCCCTTCCGAAGCCACCACGAGGTGGGCCAGTGACGCCGCGATCGCCGCCTCCCACACCGGGCTCCAGCACCCGGCCGGCTCGACGGGCGGCGGGCCCGGTAGCTCCGTCCAGTCCATCACCCGCTGGACGGGCCCCTCGACGGCGACCGGACGCACGGCGTCCGGCTCCAGCCACACCACCTGCCAGTGGCCGCAGTCGTCGACCCGGGTCGCCACCGCGCCGCCGCAGCCCGCGCACGCCAGGTTCGGGCCGTACCGGCCGTCCCAGCCGCAGCAGCAGCCGCCCAGCCGGTCGGTCAGCACGACCGTGCCGCGGACGTCGCCCGGCGCGAGCCCGATCCTGCCCGGCGGGCCGTCGAGGTGGAGGGTCAGCAGCCGGACGCCGCCTTCCTCTTCGGGCGTCTCCGGCCGCCACGGCCGCCCGTTCCCGGGATCGACCGTGTACGTGCCCGGCTCCAGGAGGGCGGGCACCAGGTCGTGGCCGTACTTCTGCCCGGCGTGGTCGGGAAGCTCCACCCGCGACACCTTCGCGGTCAGCACGGCCCCGCACCCGGCGCAGGCGAAAGCGAGCAAGCGGCCTCCTTCACGGCGACGTGATCATCTTGCCGCACATCCCTCTTGCGCCGATCCGGTTTCGCCTGCCCGGAGTCCGGCGTTTTGGCATCATGACACCGACCCGGCGACGATCTCTACGCGGAAGCGGTGTCATGCCTCATCCCCTGCACGACGGCGACCCGATCCAGATCGGCCCCTACCGGCTGCGCGCGCGGCTCGGCGGGGGCGGGATGGGCCAGGTGTTCCTGGGCCGCTCTCCCGGCGGGCGGCTGGTGGCGGTCAAGGCGGTGCGCCCGGAGCTGGCTGACAACGCGCACTTCCGGCGCCGTTTCGCCGCCGAGGTGGAGGCCGCCCGCAAGGTCGGCGGCTTCTACACCGCCCAGGTCGTCGACGCGGGCGCCGACGCCGACCCGCCGTGGCTGGCCACCGCCTACATCCCCGGCCCCTCGTTGCACCAGGCGGTCGACGAGCACGGGCCGCTCCCGCTGGAGTCGGTCGCGGTGCTGGGGGCCGGGCTGGCCGAAGGGCTCGCCGCCGTGCACGCCTGCGAGGTCGTGCACCGCGACCTCAAACCGGCCAACGTCATCCTCGCCGAGGACGGGCCCCGACTGATCGACTTCGGGATCGCCCGCGCGCTGGACGCCACCAGCCAGACGCAGACGGCCGCCGTGCTGGGCACCGCCGCGTTCATGTCGCCCGAGCAGGCCACGGCCCAGCCGGTCGGGCCGGCCTCGGACGTGTTCTCGCTCGGCTGCGTGCTGGCCTACGCCGCCACCGGCCGGGGCCCGTTCGGCGACGGCCCCGTCCACGCGATCGTCTACCGGGTGGTGCACGGCGACCCCGACCTGACCGGGGTGCCCGCCCCGCTGGCCGGGCTGGTCGCGGCCTGCCTGGCCAAGGACCCCGCCGCCCGGCCGGGCCTGGAGCAGGTGCTGGCGCAGCTGTCCGGCCTCGCCTCCGCCGGTGACGGCCCCGGCCCGGTGCGCTGGCTGCCCGAGACGCTCACCCAGGTCATCGCCGATCGCCGGACCCTGGCGCTGACCGCGCTCGAACAGCCGGCGCCCCCGCCGCCGCCCGGCCCGGCGGCCGGGCCGCCGTTGCTCGTCAACGAACGGCGGCACCTGCGCGGCGGTCGCCCGCTGTATCCGGCCACCGGGTACGAGATCGCCGTGTACGTCCTGCTGGCCCTGTTCGCGCTGGGCTCGGGGGTCGCGGCGATCCACCAGCTCACGGTTGCCGAGCACGCCGAGCAGATCGGCCTGCTGGAGGCGTACGAGGAGATCCGCGACCCCGTCGAGGAGGTCGCCATCCCGCTGATGGTCGTCCAGGCCCTCCTCGGCCCGCTGCTCGTGGTGTGCTGGCTGCTCTGGTTCGCGCGGGTGCGGGCGGTCGCCGAACGGCTGGCGCCCGGCCGGCTGCGTTACCGCCCGGCCATGGCCGTGTACGGCTGGTTCGTCCCGCTGGCCGGCCTGGTGCTGCCCAAGCAGATCGCCGACGACGTCTGGCACGCCTCCAGCCCGCCCCGGCACGACCGGGCGATGGCCCCCGCCGGGCTCCTGCACGCCTGGTGGGCCGTGTGGCTGGCCACCTTCCTGACCTGGCCCGTCTTCTGGCTGCCGTGGACGGAGTTCTTCCGCCAGGGGGACGTGGAGTACGAGCTGGACGACGAGTCGTACCACCTGTACGACCTGGAGCCGATCGGCTGGGCCATCCTCGTCACGCACCTGCTGGCGGTGCCGGCGGCGGTCGTCACCGCGCTGTACGTGCGGCGGCTGAGCGCCATGCAGGCGGCCAGGCTCAGCGGGTCAGCGCACTCGGGGGCACGCCGCGTACCCGCTTGAAGGCGGTGCTGAACGCGAACCCGTCGGCGTAACCGACCCGCCTGGCCACGGCGGTCACGGTGGCGCCGGGCACGCGCAGCAGGTCGGCGGCGGCGGTCATGCGCCACTCCCGCAGGTAGACCAGCGGCGGCTGCCCGACCAGCTCGGCGAAGCGCCGGGCGAACACCGCCCGCGACATCCCCACCTCCGCGCCCAGGGCCGCCACCGTCCACGGGCGGGCGGGCTGCTCGTGCATCAGCCGCAGCGCCCGCCCGATCCGGGGGTCGGACAGGGCCCGGTAGCCGGGCGGGGCGTCGACGCCGGGCTGGGCGAACCACGCCCGCAGCGCCCGCACCAGCATCAGGTCGAGCAGCCGGTCCAGGATGACCTGCTGGCCGGGCTCCTGGCCGCCGATCTCGCCGGCCAGCAGGTCGAGCAGCGGCGCGAACTGCGGCTCCGCCGGGATCACGGCCACCTCGGGCAGCGCCTTGAGCAGGCGCTCGGACACGTCGCCGCGCAGGGGATACTCGGCGGTGACGAACAGGTCGGACCCGTCGGCGCTGAGCCCGTACGTGCGCGGCCCGAGCAGCAGCTCGGCCCCGGCCGCCTGCGGGCCGCCGGCCGTGGTCCAGCACCGGTCGGCGCCGTCGATCACCACCTGGGGCTCGGTGTCCGGCCGGTCGGCCACGGTGAACGGCCGCAGGCCGCGCACCAGCACCACGCCGCGCTCGCGGACCCGGACGGGCGGCAGGCCGGCGCGCACGATCCAGGACTCGCCGCGCAGCATCGCGCCCAGCGCCAGCGGCGCCGGATCGGTGAACCGCACCGCCCACGGCGGCTCGGCGACCGACTGGCAGAAGACCGCGCCCTGCGCCCGGACGCCCGCGAGATAGTCCTCCAGCAGATCCATGCTGAGACGATCTCACATATGACGGAGACAGATGGCCATGGATCGTCTCCCTGAGCCTCTGATGTGCTGGCCGCATGTCCGTTTCACCCATTCTCGTGATCGGCGCCCGGGGCAAGACCGGCCGCCGTGTCGCCGCCCGGCTCGACCGGCTCGGCCTTCCCGTCCGCGCGGCCTCCCGCTCCGGCAGTCCCGCCTTCGACCTCGCCGACCGTGACACCTGGCGGCCCGCGCTGGCCGGGGCGGGCGCGGTCTATCTCGTCCCGATGCACGAGTCCGTCCCGGTCGCCACCGTGGCGGAGTTCGCCGGCGCGGCGGCGGAGAGCGGCGTCCGCCGGGTCGTGCTGCTGTCGGCGCGCGGCCCGGCCGGCGCGGCCGAGTCGTACCAGGAGCCGGTCGAGCGCGCCGTGCGCGCGACGGGCCTGGAGTGGACGATCCTGCGCCCGGCCTGGTTCGCGCAGAACTTCAGCGAGGACCTGTTCCTGGAGCCGATCCTGGCCGGGGAGCTGGCGCTGCCGACCGGCGAGGGGCGCGAGGCGTTCGTCGACGCCGGCGACATCGCCGACGTCGCGGCCGCCGCGCTCACCGGCGACGGCCACGCGGGCGAGGTCTACGAGCTGTCCGGGCCGGAGGCGCTGTCGTTCCGCACCGCCGTCGAGCTGATCGCCGAGGCCACCGGGCGGGAGATCCGCTACACGCCCCTGGAGCCGGCCGGGTTCACCGCCGCGCTGACCGGCCAGGGGCTGCCGGCCGAGGCCGCCGACCTGGTGACCGAACTCCTCGTCCGGATCCGCGACGGCGCCGGTGAGCACGTCAGCGACGGCGTGCGGCGCGCGCTCGGCCGCGAACCGCGCTCCTTCGCCGCGTACGTCAAGGAGGCCGCCCAAGCGGGAGCCTGGAGCGCCTGACCCCGCCGCGACCGGAAGGTCACCGCGCCGGGCGCGGCACGGTGACCTCCTGCGGTCAGCCCTGGCTGGGCTCGGGCACCGAGGGCGCCGAGGGCGCCGGGGGCGCCGGGGGCGGCGCGGGAGCCGAGGGGTCGCACGGCGCGGGCGGCACCACGTGCACCCGCGCCGAGGCGATGTCGAAGTAGAGCCCCACCAGCTCCAGCTGCCCCGCCTCGACCCGCTCGGCGATGCCGCGGTAGGTCCGCAGGTTCTCCAGCTGCTGCTGGATGTTCAGCCGGCAGAGCCTGTCGAGCGTGTCGCCGGGCGGCGACTCGCCGTCGCCCGGCGGGCCGAGTCTGGCCAGGCTCGGATCGCCGTGCCGCAGCCAGCGGTCCAGCTCCGGCAGGTCGGGCCGGTCGCGCTGGCCGGTGAGCAGCGCCACCATCGCCGCGCAGCCGGAGTGCCCGCACACCGTGATCGTCCGCACGTCCAGGACGCGGGTGGCGTACTCGATGGCCGCCGCCACCGAGTTGTCGCCCAGGTCCGAGCCCGCGCGCGGCACCAGGTTGCCCAGGTTGCGCACCGTGAACAGGTCGCCGGGGCCGCTGGAGGTGATCAGGCTGGGCACCACCCGCGAGTCGGCGCAGGTGATGAACAGGTGCGTAGGCTGCTGGGCGCGGGCCAGCTCGGTGAAGATGGACCGCATCAGCGGCGCCCGGTGCTGGTGGAACTCGTCGGCCCCCTGCGTGAGCCGGCACTGCCCGGCCGCCGCGACGGCCGGGAGGCGGCGGTGGTGCGCCCACGGCAGCCACCAGTGGTGGGCCGCCCGGGGCGGGCTCTTGGCCGGGAACATGCGGGCCCCGCTGGCCGCCATCGTGTACCACTCGTCGTGCAGCTCGTCGATGGTGATCGTGCCGCCGAGCCGTTCGTGGTCCAGCCGCCAGGAGTGCAGCGCCTCGAAGGCGGCGTAGTCCATGAAGTCGATGTTCAGGTCCAGCTCCACGGCGGTGCCGGCGGGGATGGCGCGCAGCTCCTGCGTCAGGCGCGGCACGCCGAGGAAGGTGAGCGAGCCGGAGATCGTCGCGTGCAGGCGGCCGTCCGGCGCGGGCCGCTTGTCCACGGTCACGCGGGTGAGCCGCCGCAGCGCCAGCAGCGCCGCCAGGCCGAGCCCGGCGACGACGCCCTCGGCCAGCCCGACGCCGACCACGACGAGCATGGTCACCAGATAGACGGGCACCTCGTTGTGGCCGTGCACCTTCCTGATATGACCCAGGCTGATCGTCCGGATGCCGATGAAGACGAGCAGCGCCGCCAGCGCCTCCATGGGGATGAGCTTGATGGTCCAGCCCAGGCAGAGCGCGAAGAGCAGCACCCAGACGCCGTGCAGGACGGCGGACCAGCGGCTGCGCGCGCCCGCGCGCACGTTCGTCGTGCTGCGCACGATCACCCCGGCCACCGGGAGGCCGCCGAGCAGGCCGCTGACGACGTTCGCCGCGCCCTGGCCGGACAGCTCCCTGTCGAGGTCGGCGCGCGGGCCGGTGTGCGTGGCGTCGGTGGCCACGCAGCACAGCAGCGACTCGGCCCCGGCCAGCAGGGCGACCAGGAGCACCCCGACCGCGACGAGCTGCCACTCGCCCTGCGGGATCTGCGGCGGCTGCCACGAGGTGACGGCGCCGGTGAGGTCGATGCGGGTGACGTCCCAGCCGAACGCCCACGCCGTGCCCGCGGCCACGAGCAGCGCCGCCAGCGGCGCCGGGACCGCCCGGACGTGCTTGGGCGCGCGGCCCCAGACCAGCAGCACGGTGATGGTGAGCACGCCCACCATGACCTTGTGGCCGTGCGCGTCGATGATCTGCCCGGGCAGCTCGACCAGGTTGGCCCAGGTGGAGTGCTGCGGGTCGCCGCCCAGCACGACGCGGAGCTGCGCCACGGCGATGATGATGCCGACGCCGGTCAGCATGCCGTGCACGACGGCGGGGGAGACGGCCAGCGCGGCACGCGCCGCCTTGAACGCCCCCAGGACGAGCTGGAGCAGCCCGGCGAGGATGGTGATGAAGCAGGTGGCGCGCCAGCCGTAGGTCTGCACCAGGCCGGCGATCACCAGCGTGAGGCTCGCCGTCGGCCCGCTCACCTGGACGGCCGATCCGCCGAGCCAGCCGGCGACGATCCCGCCCGCCGCGGCGGCGATCAGGCCGGAGGCGAGCGGCGCCCCGGCCGCCATGGCGACGCCGAGCGAAAGGGGCACGGCGACGAGGAACACCACCAGTGATGCCGGAACATCATGTCTGAGAGTAGTTATCCAACTACTCAGAGTAATGGTTTTCATGCCGCAAACCTTAGGGGAGCGACACCTCCGCACGACAGGGGCGAATCCGGCGACGTTCAGTCGAGCCCGGCGGTCTGGAGCAGGATCGCGATCGCGGCGATGGACAGGACGACGGCGATCAGCAGGACGACGGCCGCGGCGGTCATCGCGCGCCGCCATCCGTCGCCGCCGGGCAAGCCCTTGAACCGAGCCACGGCAGCGACGCTACCAGCCGGTCCGGTCACGCTCGGTGATAATCACGACCGGCGAGCCGCCGGCGGGGGTCACGGGGCCGGGTGCCGCTCCCGGGCGTCGAGCAGCTCGTCCCAGTGCTCGGCCGCCCACGCGCACGCGGCGTACAGCGGCTCCAGCATGCTGCGCCCCAGCGGCGTCAGCGCGTACTCCACCGCCGGCCTCGGCCCCTCGTGCACGGTGCGCGAGACGAACCCGTCCCGCTCCAGCCCGCGCAGCGACTGCGTGAGCACCTTCGGGGTGACGCGGTGCAGCGGCACGCGCAGCTCCGAGAAGCGGCGCGGGCCGTCCTCCAGGCAGCGCATGACCAGGGCCGCCCACTTGTCGCCGAACCGGAACGGCAGCAGCGAGGACGGGCACAGCTCGTCGAACATGTCCCGGGGCAGCGGTCGGCGATGCGTCACGGTCTCTCCCGCCTGTCGGCCGGTCGCGCGGTATCCAGAAGGTAACCGCGGCTGCGGCTACCTTTCCCGGAGCATCCACGCAACGGGAGGTATTCCGGCCATGAGCAAGTATGTGATCTTCGGGGCGGGCGGCAGGGCGGGCAGGCAGGCGGTCGCCGAGGCGCGCGGGCGCGGCCACCAGGTCACCGCGGTCGTCCGCGACCCGTCCCGCTACACCGGCCCGGCGGACGACGGCGTACGCGTCGCCGCCGGGGACGTCACCGACCCGGCGGCCGTCGCCGCCCTCGCGGCCGGTCACGACCACGCGGTCAACACGACCGCGGCGCTCGGCTCCGGCACGTTCTTCACCGACGCCGCGCACGCCCTGGCCGCCGGCCTGCGCGAGGCCGGGCTGGACAGGCTCGTCACGGCCGGGCTCGCCTCGCTGCTGCACGGCGCCGACGGGGTCCGGCTGCTGGACGCGCCCGCGTTCCCGGCCGAGTTCCGGCCCTTCTGCCTGGCCCACGCCGCCGGGCTGGAGGCGCTGCGGGCCGAGGCCGGCCCGCTGGACTGGGTGTACGTCAGCCCGGCCGGCGACTTCGACCACGAGGGGCGGCGCACCGGCAGCTACGAGATCCGTGACCACGGCGACCCGGCGGCGCGGATGTCGTACGCGGACTTCGCCATCGCCCTGCTGGACGAGGCCGAGAGCCCGCGCCACCACCGGGTCCACCTGGCCGTGACCTGACCCCCGATCACGGTCCGGCGGGCGGTCCGGCCAGGAGGCGAGGGCGGGCCCGGACCGTGCCGGGCCCGCCGGATCGGCTCAGCGCTGCAGGGTCAGCAGGCCGGGCCGGTAGGGCAGCAGGCCGTAGTCGCCGCCGGAGTTCGGGCTGCGCCCCTGGTAGAGGAGCTGCAGGTTGCACGGGTCGACGGTCATGGTCTGGTCGGGGCTGGTGCGGATCAGCTCGCCGTGGCTGATGTCGTTGGTCCAGGTGGCGCCGCTGTTGGCCTTGCCGGCGAACGGGTTGGCCTCGGTCGCGGCCTGCGGCGTCCACGAGCCGCCCAGGCTGGTGGCCGTGAACGAGCGGAAGTAGCGCCCCTGCGCGCCGATCGCCTCGACGATCATCAGGTAGCGGTTCTGGCCCTGGAGCTTGTACACCTGGACGGCCTCGAACAGGTTGTTCGTCGTGTCGCTCATGATCACGGTCGAGTTAGTGCCGAAGCTGCCCGGGAAGTTGCCGATGGGCATGCTGGCCCGGTAGATCTTGCCGTTGTCCCCGGCGAAGAACAGGTACATGTTCGTGCCGTCACCGATGAGCGTCTGGTCGATGGGGCCGGTCCCGGAGCCGCTGATGCTGCCGGAGAAGAGCACCTGCTGCGCCGACCAGCCGTTCGGGTTCGCCGGGTCGTTCGACGTCCGGTACGAGAACGCGGTCCCGCCCCACTGGTAGGCGAGCACCCACACGTTCTTCGGGGCGAAGTAGAAGAGAGTGGGCGCGACCGTCGAGGCGGACATCGCGTTCTGGCTGGCCGAGGCCATCTCGGACCAGTTGCCGAAGAGGCCGAAGTTCATCGAGCCCCACCGGGTGCCCGTGTCGTGCGTGGTCGCGTAGACGAGGTGCTTGCCGTTGTAGGGGGCGACGGTGAAGTCCTTGAGCGAGACCCAGCCGGCCTTCGGCGTCGCCAGCGGGCCGGTCGAGCTCCACCGGTACGTCGACGGAAGGTCGCACGGTCCCGGGTTGCCGCCGCCGTCGACGCGGACGAGCTGCCACTGCTGGTTGGCGCCGCCCCAGTCGTCGTACTGGACGATGTTGCCGCCGTCGGCGGTGGAGGCTCCCTGGACTTCGAGGGCTTTGCCGCTGTGGCGGGAGATGAGGCGGATGTGCCCGTCGGGGCTGTCGGCCAGGCGCCATTGCTGGTTGGCGCCGTTGTGGTCGGTCCACTGGACGATGGCCGCGCCGTTGGCGGTGGACCAGTTGTAGATGTCCAGGACCTTGCCGGAGTGGCGGGACTTGAGCCGGTAGTAGCCGCCGCCGGAGTCGACGAACTGCCACTGCTGCTGGTTCTGGTCGTTGCGCGCCCACTGGGTGATGCGGGCGCCGTCGTTGGTGGCCAGGTTGTAGACGTCCAGCGCCTTGCCGCTGTTGCGGTTGACGAGCACGTACCAGGCGTTGGTGTCGACCGTCGCCGCGTGGGCGGCCTGGGTCTGCAGGGCGGCGAACAGGCTCGCCAGCATGACGGCGACCGTCGCCAGGACGGTCAGGGATCTGCGTTTCACGGCTGTGCCTTTCGTCAGGGGGTGGTGAGGTCGAAGCGGCGCACGGTCACCGCGCCGCCGAGGGACTGCGTGGCGTAGTTGAAGATCCCGAAGCGGTAGCCCATGAAGAACTGCCAGGCGTTGTTCAGCGTGAAGGCCGGGCCGAGGCTCGTGAACGTGCTGCCGTCGGTGCTGTAGGAGAAGCGGGCCTGCCTGCCGGAGCCCGGCCGGATGTCGGCGCTGACCCGCAGCCAGATCCGGCCGCCCGCGACGGCCGCGCTGGCCGCCTCGGTGCCCGTGCCGGTGGTCTGCCACGAGCTGTTCATGGTCAGCCCGTCGGTCATCACGACCCGGCTGACGCCGTTGTCGCGTTTGACGCCGATCCACGCCGACCGGTCGCGCAGCATGGCCAGCCCGGCGCGGTCGCCGTTCGCCATCTGCGTGTGGTCGAGCTCGATCGTCGCCGTCGACGACGGGCCCTGGATGCGGTGCGTCAGCGTGTTGCGCGCGTTGTAGAGGTCGTTCGTGACGGTCGCGGTCCGCAGCCGCAGGCCGTCACCGGTGGTGAAGCGGCTGGTGTCGGGGTTGTGGTTCCACTCCCAGCGGTGCCCGAGGGCGGGCGAGGTGAAGGCGTCCGGGCCGATCATGGGGGCCACGGTGCGGCTGGTCTGGATGTTCGGCTTCGGGTACGTGACTCCCCAGCGGCCGTCGACGGTCCGCACGGACGGCCAGTCGCCGCTCCAGGTGATCGGCGCGAGCGCGGGCATGCGCCCGCCCGGGTAGGCGTCGACGAACGCCATGTAGTACCAGTCGCCGTTCTGCGTCTGGACGAGCCCGCCCTGGTGGGGGACGCCGCCGCCGGAGATAGGACCGGGCAGGTCGAGCAGGACCTGGCGCATCTCGTACGGGCCCCACGGCGAGGTGGAGCGGAGCACGTACTGGCCGTTGGCGGGCCGGGTCAACCAGATGTAGTAGTAGCCGTTGCGCTTGTAGAAGCGGGCGCCCTCCAGGGTGCCGACGCTGCTCGGGGTCTGGAACACCTGCTGTGCCCGCACCTGGCCGAGCCCGTCGGGCGTGAGCTGGGCGACGCTGATGGTCCCGTTGCCGTACGCGACGTACATGGTGTCGTCGGTGTCGACCAGCAGGCCGGCGTCGTAGTAGCAGTTGTCGATCCGCGAGCGCTTGGTCCACGTGCCGTCCACGGCGGAGGCGGTGTAGACGTAGGTGCGGCCGAACTCGACGCAGCCGATCCAGTAGAAGGTGCCGGTGCTGGGCCGGTAGTTCAGGGTCGAGGCCCAGATGCCCTTGACGTACGCCCGGCCGCCGTTGAGGTCGTAGGCGCCGGAGTCGAAGTCGAGCCTCGGGACCGAGTGGCCGGCGTACTCCCAGTCGACCAGGTTGTAGGAGCGCAGGATCGGCGCGCCCGGCGAGTAGTGCATCGTCGAGGCCGAGTAGTAGTAGGCGTCGCCGACCCGGATGATGTCGCCGTCGGCGAAGTCCTGCCAGACGACCGGGTTGGTGTAGCCGCCGCCGCCGTCGACGCGGACGAGTTGCCATTGCTGGTTGGCGCCGCCCCAGTCGTCGTACTGGACGATGTTGCCGCCGTCGGCGGTGGAGGCTCCTTGGACTTCGAGGGCTTTGCCGCTGTGGCGGGAGATGAGGCGGATGTGCCCGTCGGGGCTGTCGGCCAGGCGCCATTGCTGGTTGGCGCCGTTGTGGTCGGTCCACTGGACGATGGCCGCGCCGTTGGCGGTGGACCAGTTGTAGACGTCCAGGACCTTGCCGGAGTGGCGGGACTTGAGGCGGTAGTAGCCGCCGCCGGAGTCGACGAACTGCCACTGCTGCTGGTTCTGGTCGTTGCGCGCCCACTGGGTGATCCGGCCGCCGTCGGCCGTCGAGAGGTTGTAGACGTCCAGCGCCTTGCCGCTGTTGCGGTTGACGAGCACGTACCAGGCGTTGGTGTCGACCGTGGCGGCCGACGCCTGGGGGGTCAGGAACACGCCCACGACGAGCAGGGACGACAGGATGGAGAGCACGCGCCTCACAGGAACCTCCAGAGGATGTCGTTCGCGCCGCCGTCGTCGGCGAGCACCACCTGCGCGCCCTGCGACGCGCCGGCCAGGCCGAGGACGCGGCCGCCGTTGGCGCACTGGATCCGGAACGTGACCCCCGGCCCGTGGCGCAGCCGCCAGCGGTGGTCGGCGGTGCCGTTGTCGGCCCACTGCACGACGCGCGAACCGGCGGCGGTGCCCATGTTCTCCACGCCCAGCACCTTCTGGCTGTGGGAGTTGCGCAGCCGCAGGTAGCCGCCGCTGTCGACGACAGCCGTCCACAGGTGGTCGGCGGTGCCGGTGTCGCCCCACTGGACGACGAGCGCGCCGTCGGCCGTGGACATGCCGGTGACGCCCAGCACCATCCCGGTCCCCACGTTCTGGATGCGCCGCGCGCCGTTCGGCACGAACCGCCACAGGTTGTCCGGGCTGCCGTTGTCGGAGTCCTGCACCACCTGCGCGCCGTTGGCCGTCGAGCCGTTCCGTACGCCGAGCAGCTTGCCGCTGTGCACGTTGCGGATCTTGACGGAGCCGTCGCCCGTGTCGCCGACCGTCCAGCGGTGGTCGGCGGTGCCGGTGTCGCCCCACTGGAGCACCCGCGCGTCGTCGGCCGTCGACATGTTCTCGACGCCGAGCACCTTGCCGCTGTGCGCGTTGCGGAAGCGCACCGCGTTGCCGTCGGCGATCGGGACCCAGTCGTGGTCGGCGGTGCCGTTGTCCGTCCACTGGAGGGCCAGGCCGCCGTCGGCGGTGGACATGTTCTGGATGCCGAGGGCCAGCCCGCTGGCCGCGTTGATCAGCCGGAAGCTCGCCGCGCCGCTCCCGCCCGGGCCGCCGGTGTTCCAGTACACGACGTAGTTGTGGCCGTGCGCGTCGTGGAAGGGCCCCAGCCGCACCTGCGCCCCGTCGGCCGTGGCCGTGAAGGCCAGGGAGGAGGCGCTGGTCCGGGTGACCGACGACGGGGTGAGCGTGGGGGCCGACGACAGGGCGGTGTTGCCGTAGTCGCCCGACAGCACGACCGGGCCGTAGGTGACGGCCTGCACGCGGGGGTCGTCGGCGGCGGCCCTCATGATCACGCGCATCGGCAGCCGCACGGTCACGGTGTCGCCCGGGGCCCACGACCGGGTGAGGGCGGCGTAGCTGCCCGGCGTGGTGGCGATGTCCTGCCGGACGCCGTTGACGCTGACCGTCGCGCCCTGCGTCCAGCCCGGGATGCGCACGCGCATCGTCCACGATCCGCTCACGTTGCCGGTGACCTGCAAGGTCGTGGTGTCGCCGACCGGGTAGGAGGTCGTCTGGGTGACCGTGATGCCGCGCCGGGCCCAGTCGAGCGTGGAGGGCACGAACAGGTTCACGAACAGCGTGGTGCCGTCGTGGAAGTAGATCGAGTCCATCAGCTTGGTGTTGGTCTCGATCCCGGTGCCCTGGCAGCACCAGAACGAGTTGTAGTCCGTGCTCCAGGTGCCTCCGCCCCAGGCCGGGCCGACACCCCGCCGCCCGCCGGGGTTCAGCGGGGTGAAGTAGGTGACGTGCCCGTGCGGGTTCGCCGGGTCCTGCTGCCCGATCAGATGGTTGAGCAGGGCGTTCTCGTAGTAGTCGAAGTAGTCGGCCCGCGTCGGCGACAGCAGCCACAGCTCCCGGGTGAGCTTGAGCATGTTGTACGTGTTGCACGCCTCCCCGGTGTCCCTGGTCAGGTGCGCGGCGATCGCGCCGGGGGCGCGGAAGTGCTCGGCCTGGCTGTTGGAGCCGTTCACGTACGTGTGCGCGCCGACGGTGATGGACCAGGCGTTGGCGGCGATGTCGCGGTAGCGGGTCGTGCCCGTCGCCTTGTACTCCCGGGCCGCGCCGATCCACTTGGGCACCTGCGTGTTGGCGTGCAGCCCGTTGAGCCGGTCCTGGCCCGAGGCCAGCGGGTCGAACACCGCCGCGTGGTCGAAGCGCCGGGCCGTGGTCAGCCAGCGGGCGTCGCCGGTCATCTGGTACAGGTCCGTGAGCACGGCGTTCATGCCGCCGAACTCGGTGCCGAGCATCGCCTGCATCTGGCTCTGGCTCAGCCGCGACGTGCGGGCGTCCACCCATCCGGCCAGCGCCAGCAGCACGGTCCTGGCCTGGGTGTTGCCGATCAGCCGCCAGGCGTCCAGCAGCCCGGCCAGCGTCTTGTGGATGCAGTAGTACGGCACGTTGCCGTTGTTCAGCGTGCGGTTCTCCACGGCCGTGATGTCCGACTCGGGGAAGCCGGACAGATAGCCGGCGGTGAACCCGGCGGCGGCGTTGTTCGCCTGGCATCGGGCCAGCTCGGCCACCATGTGGTTGGCCTTGTCCCGGCAGGTGGTGTCGCCGAGCACGGCGTAGGCCTGCGCCCAGGCCGTCAGGAAGTGGCCCTGCATGTGGGAGCGGAACGGGAAGCCGGGCGCGTCCCAGCCGCCGTTGGCCGCCGCGCCGCCGGTGGACAGCCGATGGTTGGCCCGGAAGACGTACAGGAGCCGGTTGACGTCGACGAAGCGCAGGTAGGCCAGGGTGCGGTTCTGGTTGTCCAGCCAGCGGCCGGAGGTCAGCCGGACCTGGCCGAGGTCGAACTCGTAGGCCGAGACGCCGATGTCGGGCCTGGCCCGGGGGAGGGCGGCGGCGAGCGCGGGGGAGGGTCCGGCCGCCTGGCCGGCGACCGTGAACGCGGCGGTCGCGCCCGCGGCCTGGAGGAGCTGACGACGGCTCAAGGACATGCGGTGCTCCTTGGGGGGGTGGGGGAGTGTTAGCGTTAACATTTCGCCGGCCGGATCTGCGTCGTTCTCTTCCTCGGGGTGTTGCCGGGGAGTACATACGACAGTCCGGCCCGCCGTCAACGGCGGGCCTCCCCCGGTGGCGCGGCCGATGCCGCCTGGACGGCTTCCCTGCTGCGCTTTCGCGCTCGAGGGAGATCACGCGGCCCCGCGCGCCGCCGTGAAAGTTTCACGGCGGCGGCCTGGAGCCGGCCCGTCAACGTGCGGGAGATCGCGCGTTGACGGGCCGCCCCGGGTTCCCCTTCCCCTCCACCCCGAGGGAGGGGGAACCCGGAGGGGCGATCAGGGCGAGACGGAGCCCGCGTTGTACGTCCACTTCTGGTTGCTGCCGCCCCAGCAGGTGTAGAGCTGCAGCCCGGTCCCGTTCGCGGTGCCGTTGCCGACGGCGTCGAGGCACAGCCCGGACTGCACGCCCACGATCGAGCCGTCGGAGTTGACGCGCCACTTCTGGTTGTCGCCACCCCAGCAGGAGTAGATCTGGATCCTGGCGCCGTTGCCCGAGCCCCCGGCGTCCAGGCACTTGTTGCCGTAGACCCGCAGCTCCCCGGCCGAGGTCCGCGTCCACTGCTGGTTGGTCTGCCCGTTGCAGTCCCACAGCTGCACCGCGGTGCCGTCGGCGGTCGAGGCGTTGGGCACGTCCACGCAGCGGCCGGAGGCGACGCCCTTGAGCTGGCCCTCGTCCCCGCCCGGCGGCGGCGTCGTCGTGCTGCCGCCGTTCAGCGCGTTGAGCACCGCGGTGTAGGCGGGCTTCTTGTTGCCGTTGCCGTCGAACAGCAGCGGGGTGTCGCCCGAGCGCCAGGAGTCGATGTCGCGCACGCCCCACACCGTGATGCCGACGCAGCGCGGCACGGCCAGGCAGTCCTGGGTCACGGCGGCGTACGTGCCGGCCGAGGCGCCCTGGATGTCCAGCTCGGTGATGGCCACGTCGACGCCGAGCGCGGCGAAGCTCTGCAGCGTGGTGCGGAAGTTGCTGTTGTACGGGCTGCCGCTGTTGAAGTGCGCCTGGAAGCCGACGCAGTCGATGGGCACGCCCCGCGCCTTGAAGTCCCTGACCATGTTGTAGACGCCCTGCGTCTTGGCCCAGGTCCAGTTCTCGATGTTGTAGTCGTTGTAGCAGAGCTTGGCCGCCGGGTCGGCGGTGCGCGCGGTGCGGAAGGCGACCTCGATCCAGTCGTTGCCGGTGCGCTGGAGGTTGGAGTCGCGCCGGCCGCCGGAGTTGCCGTCGGCGTAGGCCTCGTTGACCACGTCCCAGGAGTAGATCTTGCCCTTGTAGTGGGCCATGACGCCGTTGATGTGGTTGATCATCGCCTGGCGCAGCGTGCTGCCGGACAGGTTCTGCATCCACTGCGGCTGCTGCGAGTGCCAGGCCAGGGTGTGCCCGCGGACCCGCTTGCCGTTCTGGACGGCCCAGTTGTAGACGCGGTCGCCCTGGGTGAAGTTGAACTGCCCCCGCTGCGGCTCGGTGGCGTCGATCTTCATCTCGTTCTCGGCCGTCACCATGTCGAACTCGCGCGCCGCGATCGAGGTGTAGGCGGCCTCGCCGAGCTTGCTCGAGGTGATGGCGGTGCCGAAATAGCGGCCGCTCTGGGCGGCGGCGGCGCCCAGCGTGCTCTCCGCGGCGCTCGCGGGCAGCGCCGACGTCAGCGCGGCGACCAGGCCGACGGCGCCGATCGCGCCGGTGATCAGCGCCCGGCGGCGCCCGCTTCGCGGTGGCCGGGCGGTGGGTGGGGAAACGGCGTTGACGCTCATTGCCTGAACCTCCATGAAGCGGATCACGAGCTGGAGATCGTCCTGGGGGCTCAGTGTGGGAAGCGCTCCGAAACTTGTCAAGATATGACTGAAAACTTTCGGCGGGGTGCTGCTGTTCCTGCCCAGGTCGTCCTGCGTTCGCGCGCCTAAAAGTTTCGCCCGGCGATACGGCGGCGGGGCGTCGGCATGAAAGTTTCATCGTGACGCGCGGCCCTGTGGCCCGATATCGCGAGGTCGGCGCGGGGGAGGGGGTCCCGCGCCGATGCGGGCCCGCTTGACAGCGCCCGCGACTCCGTGTCTGTTAGCGCTAACACCCCCCTGAGAGAGGCGGAAGCATGGGACCAGCACCCCCCGCGAGAGCCCGTACCAGGACGTACGCCGCTCTGGCGGCTCTGATCACCCTCCTGTCCGTGTTCCTCACGGCCCCGCCGCAGGCGGCGGCGGCCTCCCTGACCGAGGTGACCGATTTCGGCCCCAACCCGGGCGGCCTGCGGATGTACGTCTACGTCCCCGACCGGCTGGCGCCCAGGCCGGGCGTCCTGGTGGCGATGCACGGCTGCAACGGCTGGGCCCCCGCCTTCCACCAGGGGACCGAGTTCGCCTCGCTCGCGGACCGGCACGGCTTCGTCGTCATCTACCCGCAGGCCAACAAGAGCGCCAACGGCCTGTCGAACTGCTTCGACGTGTGGTCGGACGCCGCCCTGCGCCACGGCGGCGGCAGCGACCCGGTGTCGATCGTCTCCATGACGAACCACGTCCTGCAACGCTACGACGGCGACCCGCAGCGGGTGTTCGCCACCGGCTTCTCCTCCGGGGCGATGGAGACCGTCAACCTGCTCGCCACCTACCCGGACGTCTTCAAGGCGGGCGCGCCGTTCGCGGGCGTCCCGTACGGGTGCCTCGGCCCCGCCGGATGCGCCGACAGGACGCCGCAGCAGTGGAGCGACATGGTGAGGAACGCCTACCCCGGCTACACCGGGCCCCGGCCGCGCTTGATGACCTGGCACGGCACGCAGGACTCCGTCCTGCCCTACACGATGCTGCAGGAGCAGGTCGACCAGTGGACCGGAGTGCACGGGATCAGCACCACCCCCGTCACCACCGACAGCCCGCAGCCCGGCTGGACCCGGCGGGTCTTCGGCTCCGGGCAGGTCGAGGCGTACACCGTCACCGGCGCCGGCCACGACCTGCCGCACGCCGGGATGGCCGCGCACGCCGTCCGCTTCTTCGGCCTGGACGGCGGCGCGCCCGGCGACGGCTCCGGGCAGATCAGGGGGACGGGCTCCGGACGCTG
This sequence comes from Nonomuraea sp. NPDC003214, assembly GCF_053590035.1. Taxonomy (NCBI): domain Bacteria; kingdom Bacillati; phylum Actinomycetota; class Actinomycetes; order Streptosporangiales; family Streptosporangiaceae; genus Nonomuraea; species Nonomuraea sp. NPDC003214. Next base: position 677,109 of record NZ_JBSFSX010000005.1, read on the forward strand.
CGTGGACGTGCCCGGCGCCGCCACCGCCGACGGCACCGCCGTGCAGCTGTGGGACTGCAACGGCCGCGCCAACCAGCAGTGGGCCGCCACCGCCGCCGGCGAGATCAAGGTCTACGGCGCCAAGTGCCTCGACGCGGCAGGCACCGGCAACGGCGCCGCCGTCCAGATCTACGCGTGCTGGGGCGGCGACAACCAGAAGTGGCGCGTCAACGCCGACGGCTCGATCGTGGGCGTGCAGTCCGGGCTGTGCCTGGACGCCGTCGGCCGGGGCACCGCCAACGGCACCCGCCTCCAGCTCTACGCCTGCCACGGCGGCGACAACCAGAAGTGGACCTGGACGAGGTGACGGGCTCAGGTGACGGGCTCAGGTGACCGGCTCAGGTGATGGTGAGCGTCGTCACCCCGTTCGCCCCGGTGAGCCCGGTGGTGAGGCACTTCAGCAGGTCCGGCTGGACGAGCGTCACGGTCTGCACGGCTGACCGGCCCTGGAACCGGCCCTGGACGACAGGGCCGGTGAACGTGGTGATCACCTGACCGGCCACGGCGGTGCTGCTCCCGGCGCCGTCGATGGCGCTGCTGTCGCCGGTGTTCCACTCGACGACCCGTACCGCCTCGAAGCCGTCGAGGAGGTCGTTGCACCCGGCGAAGATCGTGAACCGCTCCCCGTACGTCCCGCTCGTGACCTGGCCCGCGCCGTCGAGGCAGGAGCTGAAGTTCCCGCTCACCGTCACCTCGATGTCCCGCGGCGTGAAGGTCACCCCCGGGCTGTACGTGACGGTCTCGGTGCCCTGGCACTGCGCGGGCGCCGCCGCCTGGGCGGGACCCGCGGCCGGGACGGCCACGCTGAAGGCGGCGACGGCCGCGACGGCGATCAGGACGCGCACGCCTCGGCGCGGCCGAGAGGAACGAGGGGTCACCAGGCACTCCCAAGGACGGAATCATCGGACGTACCAAGACATGACAGCTTCATCCTCGGTACGCCGCTATGCCCGCGATGGTGGCAGAATCGTACCTTGTCGACACACTCCGTGACCTCTACTGTCCTGGGTGGGGGTCCGGAGAACCGGCTCCCAGCGCCTGTTCCGCCTCGTCGCGAAAGGGACGCCCCATGCGCACCGGAGCCACCTCAGCCAGGACCGCGGTCTGCGGCGCCGTCCTCGCGCTGCTCTGCCCCCTGGGCCTGGCGTACGCCGCACCGGCGCACGCCATCGGCCAGGACGTCCTCTGCTCGATCGACGGCACCAACACCCTGGCCTTCTCGCCCAAGCTGCGCCTGACCGAGCAGAACGTGACCATGACCGGCACCGGCACCTACCCGACCTGCGTGTCCAGCGACCCGGACATCACCTCGGGCACGTCGACGATCTCCGGGCAGGGCAGCCTCGGCTGCCTGTCCGGCTCCATGCCCGCGACCGAGGTCGTCACCTGGAACACCGGCGAGACCTCGACCATCAGCTACACCGTCACGCTCAACGTGGTCGCGGGCCAGTCGGTCTTCGCCGTCGTCGGCGCCGTCACCGCGGGCAAGTTCGCCGGCGACACCGTGACCTCCGAGGGCGTCACCCTGGAGGACCCCATCACGCCGCTCCTCGACTGCCTGGCTCCCGGCTACGGCGGCAGCACCGGCGCGACCATCCTCACCCTCACCGACCTCCAGCCCTGAGCGCCGGCGTCACGTCCCGCCGTGGGACGCGGCCGAGAGCTCCTGCCACTCGTCCCAGGTCCTGAGCCGGTCGGCGTAGACCTGCTGGACCATCGGGTGGATGCCCACGCCGAAGATCACCCGCAGCGGCGGATTGTCCAGGTCGACGAGAGTGAGCAGCGCCTGGGCCGCGGCGGCCGGGTCACCGGCGGGCAGCCTCCCGGTCATCGCGCCGAGACGCCTGCGGACGTCGTCGTAGGCCGGATCCGTCCGGGCCAGGTGGCCGTTGGCCAGCGGGTCCGGGTTCTTGCCGTCGCGGGTGGCGAACGTGCCGGGCTCGACGACGGTCACCTTGACGCCGAACCCGGCGACCTCGGCGGCCAGGGCCTCGTTGAGCCCTTCGAGCGCCCACTTGGAGGCGTGGTAGGCGCCGCCGAGCGGCATCGTGATGATCCCCGCGGCCGACGAGAGCTGGACGATGTGCCCGGAGCGCTGCTCGCGCAGGTACGGCAGCGCGGCCTGGATCACCCAGACCGCGCCGAACAGGTTCGTCTCCATCTGGTCGCGCAGCTCCCGCTCGGTCAGCTCCTCGACCGCGCCGAACTGGGCGTACCCGGCGTTGTTCACGACGACGTCCAGGCGGCCGAAGTGCTTCGCGGCCCGCTCGACCGTCGCGAACACGGCCGTCCTGTCGGTCACGTCCAGGACCAGCGGGAGCACCGCGTCGCCGTGGCGGGCGACCAGGTCGTCCAGGCCGGCGACGGTCCTGGCGGTGGCGGCCACCCTGTCACCCCTGGCCAGGGCGGCCTCGACGAACCGGCGGCCGAGACCGCGCGACGAACCGGTGACGAACCAGACCTTGCTCATGATGTCTTCCTCCTCTTCGTTCCGGATGGCCGGGCTGCGTGCCCGAGGTCAGGCGGCCGGCCGGCGGGCGGCGCGGGCCGGCGCGAGCCCGCCCGCGACCGCGCCGGCCAGGCTCAGCAGCGCGCCCGCCAGGGACCAGAGCCGGTCGGCGGTCAGAACGCCGGGACCAGCGTGGGCGTGCGTGCGCCCGATGCTCTTGCGGAGCTCTTCGACGGCGATCGCGACGTTCATGGGAGGCTCCAGTGGGGGGAGTGTTGTTACGCTGTGCACCAGGGCCGGTCCGCGCGCTCTATGGGGCCGGACCTCACTGTGCAGAGCCGCTGGACCCCGATCAACGCCGTTCTCGGCGCACCCGCGATAACACCCCGGTTATCACCGCTGGACAGAGCCTGGATCAACCTGAAATCGGGCCAATGGAGATACGTGACATAACGATCTTTCTGGTGCTCGCCGAGGAGTTGCACTTCGGCCGGGCCGCCGCGCGGCTGCACGTCTCCCAGGCCCGGGTCAGCCAGGCCATCGCCGAGCAGGAACGCCGCCTGGGCGGCGCGCTGTTCGACCGCTCCAACCGGCGCAGGATCGAGCTCACCCCGCTCGGCCGGCAGCTCCACGGCGAGCTCGGGCCGGCCTACGCCGCCCTGTGCGAGGCCATCGAACGCGCCCGCCTCGCGGCCCGGGGCATCACCTCCGTGCTCCGCGTCGGCATGCTGCCGATGAACGTCCACGACCTGCGCCCCTACTGGGCCACCTTCCGCGCCCGCCACCCCACCTGGGAGCTGCGCTTCAGCCACCCGCCCTTCACCGACATGTTCGGCAACCTGCGCCGCGGCGAGCTCGACGTCCTGGTCGCCTGGTTACCGGTCGAGGAGCCCGACCTCACCGTCGGCCCGGTGCTCTTCTCCGAGCCGCGGGTGCTCGCGGTGTCCGCCGGGCACGAGCTCGCCCGGCACACGTCCGTCTCCCTGGAGATGGTCAGCGACTACCAGCACCCGGACACCGACATCGGGCCGGCGTACTGGTTCGAGAGCTACCTGCCCGCCCGGACCCGCAAGGGCCGCCGCATCGAGCGCGGCCCCCTGGTCCACAATCCCAACGACGTGCTCACCCTGACCGGCCTGGGCGAGGTCGTGACCGTCTTCCCCGCGCACATGGCCCGCTACGGCGCCCGCCCCGACCTCACCTACCTGGCCGTACGCGACATGGGCGCCCTGCCGTACGCCCTGGTGTGGCGCACCAAGGCGGAGAGCGGCCCCATCCGCGCCCTCGCCAGGACCGTCCGCGACCTCGGCCCGCTGCGGACAGGCGACCTATGACCGCCCGTCCTGGGGCAGGGCGGGCAGGGGGAGGGTCAGGCCGGTCTTGACGGTGTCGAAGACGACCAGCGTCTCGTAGCGCTGGACGTTGTCGTCCGCCTTGAACAGGCGGTCGCCGAGCCGGCCGCAGTCGCGGGTGCTCCGCGCGGCCAGGACGACCACGTAGTCCCACGGCCCCGCGACCCGGTAGCACTGCTGGACCTGCGGGTCGGCGCGCATCCGGCCGGCGAAGGCGCGGTGGTGCTCGAACGACTCCCTGGCCAGGGTCACCAGGACCGTGGCCAGGACGGTGGGGCCGAAGAGGTGCGGGTCGAGGACGGCGACCTGCCGGGTGATGAGGCCGTCCCTGCGGTAGCGGGCGATCCGCCGCTGGACGGCGCTGGGCGAGAGCCCGACCTGCTCGCCGAGCTCGTGCAGGGTGCGCCCGGAGTCCTGCTGGAGCAGGTCCAGCAGGTGGGCGTCGATCTCGTCCAGGCGGGGCGGCGGCGGTTCGGGCATGCAAGATTATTGCGTCGCGGGGCGAAGATCCTCAATCGGTTCGATCAGGGGTTCGGCTAACGTCGGCCGGGTTCCCGAAGCTACCGAGGAAGGGCGGCGCGCGTGGATCTGGACGTGGCGCGGATCGAGAAGGCCGTGCGGGTGATCGATCCGGTGTTCCTGGACACGCCGCAGTATCTCGACGAGCAGCTGTGCCGGGCGCTGGGCGGCCGGGCGGTGACCGTCAAGGTGGAGACGGCCAACCCGGTGCGCAGCTTCAAGGGCCGGGGCGCCGATCTGATGCTGAGCACCCTCGCCCCCGGCACGCCGGTGGTGTGCGCCAGCTCGGGCAACTTCGGGCAGGCCGTCGCCTACGCCGGGCGGGCCCGGGGGATGCCGGTCGAGGTGTTCGTGCCTGAGACGGTCAACCCCGGCAAGCGTGAACGGATGGAAGCGTTCGGCGCCCGCGTCATCGCGGCCGGGCCCGACGGGTCGGCCGCGCGGGAGGCCGCGGCCGCCTACGCCGCGGACCACCCTGACCGCTTCTACGCGCAGGACGGCTCGCAGGCGGCGATCGCCGAGGGCGCCGGGACGATCGGGGTCGAGCTGACCCGGCCCCGGCCGGGTGGCGCGGGGCGCCCGGCGTACGACGCCGTCGTGCTCCCGGTCGGCGACGGCGCGCTGATCAACGGCGTGGGGCGGTGGATGAAGGAGCACGCTCCCGGCACCCGGATCGTCGGCGTCAACGCCGAGGGCGCGCCCTCGATGCTGCAGAGCCTGCGCGCCGGCCGCCCGGTCCGCGTCGAACGCGCCCGCACCTTCGCCGACGGGATCGCGGTGAGCCTCCCGCTGGAAGCCTCGGTGCGGCGGGCCCGCGCCCTGGTGGACGAGATCGTCCTGGTGAGCGACGAGGCCATCGCCGCGGCCGTGGAGCTGGCGGCGCGCACGCTGGGCATCCTCCTGGAACCGGCGGGCGCGGCCGGCCTGGCCGCGATCGCCCAGGGCCTGGTCCCCGGCGACCGGCCGGCGACCGTGCTGACCGGCGCCAACCCCCGCCCCGAGCAGATCCGGGAGCTCGCGGCCCGGCTGGCGCGCTCCTCCTGCTGAAGGGGGCCGGTCAGCGGCTGATGCCGTCCAGCTCGGCCAGGTCCTCCTCCGAGAGGGACAGGCCCGCGCCGGCGACGTTCTCGCGCAGGTGGGCCGTCGACGAGGTGCCGGGGATGAGCAGGATGTTCGGTGACCGCCGCAGCAGCCAGGCCAGCGCGACGGACATCGGCGCTGCCCCCGCACGGGCGGCGACCGCCGAGAGCGCCGACGACTGGAGCGGGGTGAAGCCCCCGAGCGGGAAGAAGGGCACGTACGCGATGCCGTCGGCGGCGAGCCGGTCGATGAGCGCGTCGTCGCCGCGGTGGGCGAGGTTGTACATGTTCTGCACGCACACGATCGGCGCGATGCTCCGCGCCTCCGCGACCTGCTCCGCCGTGGCGTTGCTGACGCCGAGGTGACGGATCAGGCCCTGCCGCTGAAGGTCGGCCAGCGTCCCGAACGCCTCGGCGAGCGAGCCTGGCCGCGGGCCCTCGGCGTCGCCGAGCCGGAGGTTGACCAGGTCGAGAACGTCGAGCCCTAGGGACTCCAGGTTCTCGTGGACCTGGCGGCGCAGGTCCTCCGGCCGCCGGGCCGGAGGCCAGCCGCCCTGCTCGTCGCGGGTCGCGCCCACCTTGGTGGCGATGCGCAGCGACTCGGGGTAGGGGTGCAGCGCCTCGCGGATCAGCTCGTTGGTGACGCGCGGCCCGTACGCGTCGCTGGTGTCGATGTGGGTGATGCCGAGGTCGACCGCCTCGCGCAGCACGGCCAGGGCGCCGTCGCGGTCGGCGGGCGGCCCCATGACCCACGGGCCGGCCAGTTGCATGGCGCCGTACCCGAAGCGGGTGACGGTCAGGTCGCCCAGGGTCCAGGTGCCGCCGGGAAGAGTGCGAGCCGGGGTGCTCATGTCATCGCCTTTCGTCATGCCATCAGGAGGTGGCGTCCGCCGCCTCCTTGCATCAGCATTGGAGAGAAGCTTCCTTTCCGGAAGTAGGCACTCTGAAGTGCGTAACTCGCCCAGCGGTGAGAGGTGCGAAGCGGTGACGACGATGAAGGCGGCCCAGAAGAGGGCCCAGGCCAAGGTGGAGTACAACGCGTTCCTGGCGGAATGCCCCAGCCGGCGGCTGCTCGACCGGATCTCGGACAAGTGGGTCGTCCTGATCCTGTGCGCGCTGGGCGGCGACAGCGGCGCCGACGAGGGCGGTGCGGCTCCGCAGGCGATGCGTTACTCCGAGATCTCCCGTCTGCTGGCCGGGGTCAGCCAGAAGATGCTGACCCAGACGCTGCGGGCGCTGGAGCGCGACGGGCTGCTCGTCCGCACCGTGACGCCGACCGTCCCCGTCACCGTCACCTACGAGCTGACCGACCTCGGCCTCTCGCTCCACCGCATGGCGCGCGGGCTCAGGGGCTGGGCGCAGTCGCACATGGGGGAGGTCCTCGCCAACCGCGAGACCTACGACACCCGCGCCTCCGGCTGAGCACGGCCGGGCGGCGAGCCTCGGTGGCCCGCGCCGCCCTGCCGCAGGAGTGCGCGGATGCGGGCGGCCAGGACCAGGAGCCCGGTCGCGGCGGTCAGACCGGCCGTGGCGAGAAGGGCCGGCCAGAGGTGCGATAGCGGGACGAAGGTGACGTCACGGCCGCCGGTGACCAGCTCCAGGAGGCGCGGCAGGAAGACGAACCCCGGCAACGGCAGCAGATAGGGCACCAGCCGGAGCGCCGTCCGCCAGCGTGCGGCGCCGGCGCGGCGCCGCGCCCAGAGCCGCGCCCGGCGGGCCTTGACCGCCCCGGCCGCCACGATCGACAGCGCCGCGGCGAGGGCGGTCAGGTCGGCGACGAAGGCCAGCGGGAGCGGGGCGCCCGCGCCGGACGATCCCCGGGTCAGGGCGATCAGGTCCTCCATGACGGCCTCGACATCGGCCTCCAGCGGCATCCGGCTGTTGGACATCAGCGCGATGCCGTACCCGGTGTCGGGCAGCAGCACCATGGTCGCCGTCGAGGTGAACGACGATCCGGGGTGCGTGATCTGCCGGGGGCCGCCGTAGGTGTCGGGATTGTCCCAGCCGAGGGCGTAGCGCCCGTCGGGCGCGCTGGGCCGGCGCAGCTCCCGCAGCCCGCGCCGGGACAGGACCGCGCTCGTCGCGTCCCGGGTGTGCAGGGCCAGCCACCGGGCGAGGTCGTCGGCCGTGGTGACGACGCCGGCCGAGCCGGCCACGAACCGGTCGGGCTCGGTGCGCGGCCAGGTGAGGCCGAGGAAACGGTTGTGCCCGTCCACGAGCCCCGGCACCGGGTCCCGCCAGTTGCCGACGGTCACGGTCGAGGTCATCCGCAACGGGGTGAACACCCGCCGGTCGAGCTGGTCGGCGAAGGGCACCCCGCTCACCACCTCCACCAGCCGCGCGGCCACCCAGTAGTTGGCGTTGTGGTAGTCGTGCCGCACGCCCGGCGCGGCGGCCAGCCGGGCGTGGCGCAGGTCCGCCACCGCCTGGCGGAGCGAGTCCGGCTGGGGGAGCGTGGCCTCCGGGTACGTGGTGTCCGACATGCCGGAGCTGTGGTCGAGCAGGTGACGGACGGTGATCCGCCCGGCCCTCGGGTCGGCCGGGGCGAACTCCGGCAGATGGCGCACCACGGGATCGTCGAGGCCGAGGCGACCGGCCTCGACCAGCTGCATCACCGCCAGGGCGGTGAACGACTTCGACAGCGACGCGATCCGCATCGGCGTACGGCTCGTGACCGGCTCGCCTCGCGCGTCGTGCCCGTACCCGCCGGTGTGCAGGACGCGGCCGTCCTTGACGAGCGCCACCGCGACGCCGGGCAGGCGGGCCGGGCCGAGGTTGGCCCGCACCACGCCGGCGATCGCGGCCGGGTCCGGTCGCGGGGGCGCCGCCGAGGCGGGGGAGGCCGCCGGGCCGAGACAGAACACGGCCGCGGCCGCACCGCTCACGAGCCGCCTGGTCAACACGTTCATACGCACTCCATCGGAAAGGGGCAGGCTTCATCGGAAAAAGGGAGGCTCCGCCGGAAGGGAGCAGGCTTCATCGGGGAGGGGCAGGCTCCTTCGGAAAGGGGCAGGCTCCATCGGAAAGGGCAGGACGAGGGGACCGGCCGCGGCTCGCAGGGCCGCCCGGTCGTCGGGTCAGGAGGGGTTACTCGTTCAGGAAGAGCACGATGGCCAGGACCCGCCGGTTGTAGCCGTCGGCGTGCGCGAGGCCGAGCTTGTCGAAGATGGCGTTGGCGTGCTTCTCCACCGCGCTGCGCGAGACGTGCAGGCGGGCGGCGATCGACTCGTTGGTGTGCCCCTGCGCCATCCGGGCCAGCACCTCGTGCTCGCGCGGGGTGAGCCGGGCCAGGGCCACGGTGTCGCGGGCGCGGTTGAGCAGCCGCCGGACGACCTCCGGGTCGAACGCCGTGCCGCCGTCCGCCACCCGCCGCAGCGCCTCCAGGAAGTCGCCGACCTCGGCCACCCGGTCCTTCAGCAGGTAGCCGGCCCCGCGCGCGTCGCCGTCGAGAAGCTGGGCGGCGTAGCGGGTGTCGACGTACTGCGACAGCATCAGCACGCCGATCCCCGGATGCCGCCGCCGGACGGCGAGCGCGGCCCGCAGGCCCTCGCTGGTGTACGTGGGCGGCATGCGGACGTCGGCGATGACCACCTCCGGCCGATGCTCGTCACACGCGGCGACCAGCGCCTCGCCGTCGCCGACGGCCGCCACGACCTCGTGGCCGTCCTCGCCCAGCAGCCGGGTCAGCCCCTCACGCAGCAGCGTGTTGTCCTCGGCCAGCACTACGCGCACGGCAGCTCCGCCCGCAGCGTCGTCGGCCCGCCTGCGGGGCTGTCCAGCTCGAACCGGCCGTCGTGGGCCGCCACCCGCCGGGCCAGGCCCGACAGGCCGCGCCCGTCGGCCCGCGCGCCGCCGACACCGTCGTCGGCGACCCGGACCAGCAGGACGCCGCCGGACCGGCTGATCCCGACCTCGACGCGCCCGGCCCGGCTGTGCTTGAGCGCGTTCGTCACCGCCTCGCTGACCACGAAGTAGGCGGCCGTCTCCACGGCCGGGCCGGGCCGTACCGGCAGGTCGAGGTCGAGGACGATCGGCACGCTCGACCCTTCGGCCAGCGACTCCAGCGCCGCCGGCAGGCCGCCGTCGTCCAGTGCCACCGGGTAGATCCGCCAGGCCACCTCCCGCAGCTCCTCCAGCGCGCGGCGGGACTCCTCCCGCGCCTGGCGGAACAGCGGGGCCGCGGCGCCCGGGTCGCCGAGGCGCTCGGCGCGGCCGAGCAGCATGCCCAGAGCCACCAGCCGCTGCTGCACGCCGTCGTGCAGGTCCCGTTCGATCCGCCGCCGCTCGTCGTCGACGGCCTCCAGGACCTCCGTCCGCGTCCGCGACAACTGCTGGACGCGGCTGCGCAGCATCTCCCTGTCGCTGGGCGCCAGGCCCCACTCCGCCAGCCGCCGCTCCAGCGCCGCCAGGCCGATCAGCGCCTGCGCCGCCAGGAACAGGACGAGGAGCCCGAACGCCGTCCAGGTGATCGGGTCGTACCAGCTCATCGCGGCCCGCGTGCCCGAGCCGCCGGACAGCGCCCGCCGGCTCACCACCACCCACACCCCGACCAGCACCAGCACCGCGCCGCCGAGCCCGCCCACCACGGCGTGCGCCGCCACGTACGCTAGCGAGCGTCCCCCGGCCGGCCCCGGCGGTATCGCGCCGCCCAGGCAGCGGTTGACCCGGACCCGATCGGTCTCGGCCAGCCACCGGGTGCCGCGGACCGACCACGGCCGGGTCGCCGGTAGGGCCAGCATGGGCACCGCGACGACGACCCACGCCAGCTCGACCACGGCCGTCACCGCCCCGAGCACCAGCCCGGCCGTGCCGCGCGCCGCCCCCCGTACCACGTCCATACTCATGACTCTAGGGAGCCGACCGGCGATGCCGCATTGAAGGTTTCCGCACAGCCGGCCCTCCGCCACCAGCCGTCAGTCCGTGGCCGTGGCCGTGGCCGCGGCCTCGCCGAGGCGGGGCAGCAGGTGCGCCCAGCCGCCGCCGGTCTCCTCCTCCAGCGGGGCGGGCAGGCCGCTGTGGCGCAGGGTGAGCGTGGTGCCGTCACCGTCGGGGGTCAGGGTGACCTCGACCCGGGAGGCGCCGGGGCCGAGGCCGGGCGCTCCCGGCGTGGGCTCCCAGCCGAAGGTGAAGACCAGCCGTTCGTACGGGACGAGCTCCACGAACTGGCCGCGCATCACCGGGCGCGGGCCTTCGTGCATCGCCACCCGCAGCGTGCCGCCGGGGCGGGCGTCGAGCTCGGCCGTCCCCCACCAGCGCGCCAGGCGGGCCGGGTCCGTGAAGAACCGCCACACCGTCTCGGGACGCGCCCGGATGTGCAACGTCTGCTCGATCGTCCTGCTCACGGTGATCCCTTCGCGTCGTGCTCGCCGGTGTCCGCGCGCTCTTCCCGCTCGGCCTCGCGCTGGAGGCGGCCGAGCGAGGCAGACCACATCGACTCCAGGAACGTCACCGCCTCGGCCAGCCCTTCGGGGCGCAGCCGGTAGAAGCGGCGGTTGCCGGCGCGGCGCACGTCGACCAGACCGGCCGCCACCAGCGTCCGCAGGTGCTGGGAGACCGCCGGGCGGCTGATCTCCGGGAAGCGCCCGGCGATCTCGCCCGCCGACACCTCGCGGTCCCGTACGAGGACGAGGATGGCGCGGCGCGTCGGGTCCGCCACCGCCCGCAGGGCATCGTCCATGCGTTTGCGCACCCTCCGGGAGCTGTGTAAGTGTTTAAGCAACCGCTTACATACTAGTGCAGTGAGAGGGACACGCCCATGACGGAAGCCGGCAACACCCATGCCCCGCCCCCGGAGAACCGCCGCCTGAACGCCCTGGCCGGCCGTTGGCGCTCCCAGGGGCGGACCGTCGCCACGCCGTCCGAACCGGCGATCCACATCACCGGTTCGGACACCTACGAGTGGCTGGCGGGCGAACACTTCCTCGTCCACCGCGTGGACGTGCGCGTGAACGGCGAGCCCGTCGAGGTCATCGAGATGATCGGCCCCTACGACCCGGCGACCCGCACCTATCCCGCGCGCTCCTTCGACAACCACGGCGCCTTCGCCACCATGCGGGCGAGCGTCGACGACGACGGCGTCTGGACGTTCGCGGGGGAGACGGAGCGGGCGACGCTGACGATGGCCGAGGACGGCGCCTCCATGGCCGCCACCTGGGAGCGCACCGACGACGGCTCGGCCTGGCGGCACTGGATGGACATGACCTTCACCAAGGACCCCGCCGCCTGACGGGGTCCCGGAGCTATCGGACCCTGATGAAGAACGCGTCCTTGTGGGCGATGCGGTCCCAGTTGTACCAGGCCAGCAGCACTTCGCCCGCCTTCTTGTTGTCCCGCCAGAAGACCGGCCTGGCGGAGAACATGTTCTGGTAGCGGGCGCCGCCGTACTCGTCGGCGGGATACTTCCAGCGGCCGGCGCCCTCGAAGGTGGAGGCGAAGGGATACTCGTCGCATTCGAAGGCGGGACGGCTGTCAGGGCCGTCGGGGTCGTCCGGCGGCCACCTCGGCTCGTTCCACCGGGGGAAGTACGGATCGCATCCCCACGCCTTGGCCTCGTACCGGTTGGCGGCGACGCGCTTCTCGGAGTAGCCGCCGTCGCCGTCGTACTTCTCCACCAGCCGGTGCAGCGGGTTGCTCATCGACTTGCCGGGAAGCTGCTTGTCGGAGAACGGCGGCTTGGTCTCCTTCGGGCGGTTCAGTGCCTGGTCCAGATGGTCGGCGACCTCCTTGTACCCGCTGTTGGCCGCCGAGCTGAACGTCAGGAACGGATGCGGCCTGGCCTCTCCCGGAGGATCGGGCACGTAGAAGATGGAGCCCCGCTTGGCCGTGCCGTTGTACCAGGAGGAGTCGAAGCGGATGCTGGTGGCCGGGTGCTCGGCCTGCTCGGCGCCCAGGTAGCCGGGCACCTGGCCGAGGGAGAGCACGGTCACCTCGCCGTGGACGAACTGGTCGCCGTGCTGCCGGGCGGGCGGCTGAGCCTGTGAGATGAACTCGACGCTCGCGGTCCAGTCCCGCTGCCAGTGCGACACCGGCCTCAGCGCCCCGTTGGCGGTCGGCGCCGAACAGTCGGCCGGCGGGCCGTTGGTGTAGCACCGCATGCTGAGGCTGTAGGTGGCCTCCGGGTTGAGGAAGACCCCGGTGGGGACCATCGAGGTCACGTGGAAGCCGAAGCCCAGGTAGCGCTCGGACCTGCTCGGGCGGTCGGGGTCCTGAGTGTGCTCACCGTAGCCGATGACGGTGAAGGTGGTTCTCAGCTTGCCGTGGATGACGCAGACGTCGGGCCGCTGCGGGTCGCAGGCCTTGGCCGTCGACTCGGTCTTGTAGTCGCGCTTGCACCACGCGAAGCGGTTCTTGATCCAGCCGCCCGGCTCGTCGGCCTCGTCGCTGGCGGCGCAGTCGGACGGGCTGATGTAGTCGTAGTCACCCGCCGCGACCTTGCGCAGGACGTCGTCGGCATCGGTCCCGGCCGTGGCGTGCTCGGGGCCGCTCCGGGCCTGATCGGCGGTCTCGTCCAGGGTGAACGTCGTGGTGGTGGACCTGATCCAGTCACGGTCGGCCGCGGGGTCGGCCGCCGCCGGTGTCATCGACGCCAGGAGCGTGAGCGTCGCGGCGATGGCCACGCTGACAGAGCGCATGGCCATCAGCTCCCGCAGTAGGTGTGGAAGAAGTCGGCCCGGTTGTCCTTGCCGGCCTCCACGTAGGAGGCACGCGCGTTCGCGGCCTCCCGCCAGAGGGTGTCGAAGGGGTCGACGTCCCTGTCGTAGACCTCGACCAGGTGCCGGGTGTTGTTCACCCAGGAGGTGGCCTGGTTCCCGAAGCCGTAGTCGGTCAGGGACTGGTTGCCGCCGCAGTCGCGGAACTGCAGCATGCGCCCGATCCAGTTCCTGTCCTGGAAGAAGCAGTACCAGCCGCTCGGGCAGGTGGCGGCGGCGCCGGCGCGCGGGATGACGACCTTGACCGACCCTCCGGCGTAGGTGATCACGCCCGGCGCGCTCTGCACGCCGCCCGGGTAGTCGTGCAGTTGACTGTCCACCTGTTCCTGGACCGACGGATCCACCCGATCCGCCTGCGCTGCGCCCATCGGCATGGCCGTGAAGCCCGACAGCGTGATCAGCGTGACTGCCGCCACGCGCAGTGGTGTGAGCCTGGGTAACACGTCGCCTCCTCGCAGTTGTGTCAGGTTCGCCGGAAACAGTAGTCGAGGCTTTTGTCAAGAAACTCGGCTCCGGCGAGCAGTCGATATCGAATCGAAACGGTTGATGCACACGGGGAATGGGGAACGTCGCCCTCCGGTGATGTGCCGGCCCTGTCCTGGCGGGTTTCGGGCGACCTGAAACGCGATCCCGTAATGGCCCGGAGCCCGGGAATGGTGAAGGCGTGCGGACCTGACTGTGCGGATATTGACGCCCTCACCGGCGAAGTGCACCGTCAGGGCAGGGACGGCAACCGCACGGAGAACCCGCCATGACGGCGTACACGGTCATCGTCAACAGCCGTCGGCCGAGCCTGCAGGCGCTCGGCCATGCGAGCAAGGAGGTCAAGGACAGCGTCAGGCCACTGATCGAGGTCGTGGCCCGGCCGGGCGACGGATCCCCGAAGGTGGCCGTGGACCGGGTGACAGGGCAGCTCCGGCAGAATCGGCTGGACAGCGGCGTCGACCTCGCCCTGGACACGAGGCCGCTCGTCGGCCGCTTCGGAAAACCGGGCGCCCGGGAAGCCTTGCAGTTTCTCGCCGTGGAGCTCGACTTCTATTCTTTCCGCCCCGTAGCGCATCTCGGCGACACCCTGGACGATCTCAACGAGGTGCGTGACGCCATTCAGAAACAACAGAGCGGAGTATGTCTCCGGGTGGACGGCGAATTCCTCCCGAGTTTGCGCGGCCCCGAGATGCTTTTCGAGCAACTGCGCTCCATAGGGGAACCGGCATGGCGTACCGACCTGGTGATCGACTGCGGCTACATCACCTCGCCCGCCACCGCCTTCACCCGCGTGGCGGACTGCCTGGGGCCGCTCGTCGACGAGGCCGGCCGCTGGCAGTCGGTCACCGTCGTGGCCGGATCGTTCCCGCCGCCCGAGACCTTCGTCACGCCTGCCACCGCGCAGGTCACATGCATTCCCCGGCGTGAAGCCGACCTCTGGCGCCGCATCGCCGGCTCCTGGGACGAGGTCGGCTACGGAGATTACGGGGTCGACCATCCCGGCCTGCTGCTCGACGAGCCCGGCTGGCCCGCGCCCAACCTGCGCTACACGGTCGGGCGCCGATGGTTCCTGTACTACTGGCCCGTCGGTGAGGACCGGAAGCACACGCCCTTCTACGACCTCTGCCAGGAACTGGTCGAGTCGCCGGACTGGCCGCACGAGGGCGCGGACTTCTCCTGGGGCGACGAGCGGATCGCCAGGGCCGCCCGCAGGGACGGCGGCGCCGGTGGCGCCGGTGAGTGGAAGGCCTACTCGCTGTCCCACCATCTGGCCACCGTCGTCGGCATGCTCCGGCGGGAGGGGCGGCCGTGACGCCGTCGTGGACGCGCTCCAGCCTTCGGGCGATCGCGCAGCCGGGGGAACGCATGGGCCGTGGCGACTCTCCCTGACCGCGGCCGGAAGGCGCGATCAGGGAGAGTCACAAGATCTTGGCCAAGCGCATCTAGCGCAGGACCCTGTACAAGGCGGAGGTGAGGGAGGCCTTGGCGTCGTCGCCGTCGATGGACCACATCATGTAGCCGCCCAGCTTCTTGTGCCGGATGTAGGCGGCCTTCTGCAGCATCACCGTCGGGTCGTCGTACGTCCAGAACTCGTTGCCGTCGTACAGCCACACGGCGCCGGTCCTGAGGTCGCGGTAGCGCTTGCCGGGCTTGGCGAGGATGTCCTTGTAGTCCTCGGAGCCGGCTTCCCACTTGCCGGGGGCCGCGCCGGTGGCGGGCTGGTACACGCCGTCCCGGGCGGGTCCGGCGGGGACTCCGGTCCAGCCCTTGCCGTAGGCGGGGACGCCGGCGACGAGCTTGCGGGCGGGGGCGCCGCGCTCGCGGTAGTAGGTGATGGTCTGGTCGAGGCTCTCGCGGATCTCGTTGGGGTCGCGGCGGTCGTTGAAGAGGTTGGAGTGGTGGCCGGTGATCTTGTCCCACGGGCCGTGCAGGTCGTAGCCCTGGATGGTGGCGTAGTCGAGGTTGCGGAAGATCTTCGGCACTTCGAGGCCGGCGTCGATGACGCGGGTGGCGGCGGGCAGGAACGCCGTCAGCAGGGCGTTGCGCCGGTACTCGTCGAGCTGCGACCTGAGCTCGGCGACGAAGGCGGTGAAGTTCTGCTTGTCCTCGGGGCGGACGACGTTACCGGGGGCGCCGGGGAAGCCCGGCCACTCCCAGTCGAGGTCGATGCCGTCGAAGATGCCGGCGCCCGCGCCCTCGGGCAGGCCGGGCAGGTTGCCGCGCAGCCACAGGTCGATGCAGGACTTGGCGAGCTTGCTGCGCGACTCGGGGGTGAGGACGGCGTCGGAGAAGTGCGCGGAGCCGGTCCAGCCGCCCAGCGAGATCAGGATCTTGAGCTTGGGGTACTTGGCCTTGAGCTTCTTGAACTGGTTGAGGTTGCCGTTCAGCGCCTGGCCCTCCGCGTCGGCGACGCCGTCGACGCTCTGCTCGGCGGGCACGGGCCGCTGCCAGTCGGCCCAGGGGTCGGAGGAGTAGCACTCGGCCTGCTGGTTCACGAGCCCGAAGGCGTAGTTGATGTGCGTGAGCTTGCGGGCCGCTCCGCTGGCTTCCATGTCCTTGACGTGGTAGTTGCGGCCGTAGACGCCCCACTGGATGAAGTAGGCGACTCTCTTGAAGCCGTCGCGGTGGGCTTCGGCGGGGGCTGACACCACCGTCATGCCGAGTAAGAGGGTGAGGGCGAGCAGGACCTTCTTCACGTGACGTCTCCCGAATTTATAGGAAACTTTCCTTTAAGTGGCACTGACGGTAGGACGTCGCGATCGGCCAGTCAACGGGCGGACGGCAGGCTGCTGCATGCCGGTACCGGCGGGCGCGTAAGAGGCGCCCGGCCGCTGGAGCCGGCGCCCCCCGGTGCCGGGCCCGGGCGGGCCGTCAGCGCGGGCCCGAATGAATGCCGTGCCACCCGTCTTGGGCGGAAGTTGGGCGGGATTTGAGCGCCCTCACTGTCATCCTACGAATGCCGGTCAGGCAATAAAAGGGCGGGCCGTCACCGACGGAAACGCGGTCTTCACGCCTGCGAAAGGAATGCCCACGTGTCCAAACTGATCACAGTCGACGAGTGTGAGCGTCTTACCGCAAAACAGGTTCACGACCTTTACCGCAAATATGTCAGCCGCAGCCAGGTGTCCCTGATGACCTCCTTCGGATTCGGCCGCGAACTGGTCGACCGGGCGGAAGGCGCGTGGATCTGGACGCGTGACGGCCGCCGCATCCTCGACGTCACGGGCGGGGTCGGAGTTCTCAACCACGGGCACAATCATCCGCGCATCCTGGCCGCCCGCCGCCGCTTCGCCGACCGGCGGCGCATGGAGGTGCACAAGACCTATTTCTCGCCCTACGTCGCCGCCCTCAGCCACAACCTCGCCCAGCTGCTGCCCGGCGACCTGAACATGTCGTTCTTCCCGAATTCCGGCGCCGAGGCCGTCGAAGGCGCGGTCAAGATGGCGTACAAATACCATGAGGGCCGAAGAGGGCAGATCCTCCACGCCGACATCAGCTTTCACGGCAAACTGCTCGGATCCGCCGGTCTCACCGGCGGGGCGCAGAAGAATTTCGCCTTTCCCACGATCCCCGGCATCGGCAGCTTTCGCTACGACGACCTCGATTCCGTACGGGACGCGGTCCGCCGGGCCCGCCGGCCGGACGGCGGCTGCGATGTGTACGCGATTCTCATCGAGCCGTTCAGCGCGTCGACCATGCGGTTGTGCTCGGAGGAGTTCCTGCGCGGGCTGCGGGATCTCTGCACCGACGAAGGCATCATCCTGATCTTCGACGAGATCTACACCGGATGGGGGAAGTCCGGGAGCCTGTTCTATTTCATGCGTTACCCCGATCTCGTCCCGGACATCCTCACGACGTCGAAATCGTTCGGCGGCGGAAAATCCTCGGTCTCGGCGTACATCGCGAGAGAGCCGGTGTTCCGCAAGGCGTACGACAACCTCACCGATTCCCTCCTGCTCAGCACGAGCACGACGTATTACGGGTTCGGCGAGGAGAGCGTCACCGCCATCGAGGCCGTCAACATCGCCGTCGAGGACGACTATCCGAAACGGGCGAGGGACATCGAGCAGGTGTTGGCGCCAGGTCTGGACCGGATCCGCAAGGAGCACGGCCATGCGGTGGCCGACGTGCGCGGCGCCGGTGCGCTGTACGGCGTCTTCCTGGACGGCGGGCCGCGCATCCTCGATCTCGTCGCCAAATTGGCGCCCAGCGGCCTGGCTCGCGACCCGAATTTCCGCGTCAAACTGATCACCTGCTCGGTCATCGACGCCTTATATCATGATCACGACGTCTACGCGTATTACACCTTGAACGGCCGGAATCCGCTCGTCGTGGCACCCCCTTTGGTGGCGGAGCCCGCGGACGTCGAATATTTCCTGGACGCCCTGGACCAGACCTTGGCCAAGGGCCTGTCGCGGCTCCTCGTCCGATTCGTACGGGAGAAGGTGGCGCCGCGATGGCCGAGCGGATCGTAGTCACCGGAAGCGCGGGAATGCTCGGCGGCGCACTGGCCCGGCATCTCGTCGGGCAGGGCCGTGACGTCGTCGGCGTGGACCTGCGCCTGTCGCCCGACCCCGGCTACGGCTGGCGGCAGCGGATCGGCGACATCCGCGACACCGCGATGCTGACCGACGCGATGGCGGGGGCCGACGCCGTCGTGCACTGCGCCGGTGCGCTGCCGAGCTACCCGGCTGCCCAGATCCACGACGTGATCGTCCACGGCACCCGCAGCGTGCTCGAGGCCGGACGCCGCGCCGGCGTCGAGCGGGTCGTCCACATCTCGTCCACCGCCGTCTACGGGCTGCCCAAGCTGGTGCCGACCCCGGAGGATCATCCGCGCGAGCCGGTCGACCCGTACACGCGGGCCAAGAGCGCGGCGGAGGAAGTGGCCGAAGAATACCGGGCGGACGGCATGTGCGTTCCGATCCTGCGTCCCAAGACTTTCGTCGGCCCCGGCCGGATGGGCCTGTTCGCGATGCTCTTCGAGTGGGCCGAGGAAGGGCGCAACTTCCCCGTCCTGGGCGACGGCAATACCCGCAACCAGATGCTGGCCATCGAGGACCTGGTGGAGGCCGTCGTCGGCGTCCTTTCCGCTCCGGCGGACGTGGCGGGCGACACGTACAACATCGCGGCCGCGGAGTTCGGCACGGTCCGGGAGAACTTCCAGGCGGTGCTCGACGCCGCGGGCCACGGCAAGCGGGTGGTCTCGCTCCCGGCTCGGCCGGCCCTGGCCGGACTCCGGATCCTGGAGCGGATGCGGCTCTCCCCGGTGTACGGGCGGCTGGCCCACAAACTGCTCGACGACTCCTACGTCAGCATCGACAAGGCCCGTGACCGGCTCGGCTTCCGGCCCCGGCTGTCCAACCGGGAAGCGATCCTCCGCACGTACGAGTGGTGGCAGGAGCAACGTCAGGCCAGGTCGTCCGGGAAGGCGGGCCGGACCAGCCGCGATGCCTGGCGGCAGGGCGCACTGTCACTCGCGAAGGTCTTCTTCTGAGCCTGGCCGGAGGTTGCGACATGCACGTCATGGGATCCACCGGTGTGCCGAGGAACTCCGAGCGCCCGGACCTACCGGCAGAGCAGGCCGAGGGCGGCCGGCTGCGGTGGGTCCTGGACCTCGTCCGGCTGGCGCGGCCGCTGCACTCCGTCAAGGCGGTCTTCTTCGTCCCGCTCGCGCTCATCGACGCCTGGCCCTGGAACGTCGCGATGGCCGGCAGGATCGCGTGGGCTGTGGGCGCGTTCATGCTGGCCTCCGCCGCGGTCTACGTCGGCAACGACATCGCCGACCGGCACCGGGACGGCCGCCATGAGGTCAAATGCCACCGCCCCATCGCCTCCGGCCGGATTCCGGTGCCGGTGGGATACCTCTACTGCGCCGGACTGCTCGCCTCGCTCGGCGCGGTGCTGGCCTTCGCCCCTGTCCCGAGCTGGCCGGTGCTGGTGTACCTGGGGCTCAACGTGGCCTACAGCCTGGTTCTCAAGCACGTTCCGCTCGTGGACCTGAGCGCGGTGGGGCTGGGCTTCGTCCTCCGGGTCGTCCAGGGTTATCTGGCGGTGGGCGAACCCGTCGCCCACTGGCTCCTGGTCACGGTGCTGGCGGTGTCCGTGCTGTTCCTCCTCGGCAAGCGACGCCAGGAACTCCTGGGCGCGGGAGCCGCGCACCGGCCGGCGCTCCGCGGCTACACGGTGGAGCTGACCGGCTGGCTCATGCAGGTCACGTCGGTGTTCGCCCTCATCTCCGGCCTCATGTACCTGGGGACCGGGGCTTCGCTGAGCCGCGACCACGGCCAGACGGCGATGGCGCTGTCCGCCCCGTTCGCGCTCTTCATCGTCTTCCGCTACCTGCAGATCCAGCTGACGAGCCGGAACGACGGCGACCCGGTGCGGCACCTGCTGCGCGACCGCACCCTGCAGTGCGCCTGTGTTCTGTGGGCGGTCGCGTTCAGCGTCCTGTTGATGCTCGACAACCATCCCGCCATGCCGTGAACGCATGCCATGAACTCACGCCCTGGTCGCGTCCGGGTGAGGAACCGATGCCTGCCATGAGTGCTCATGAATTCGACGTTGCGATCATCATCAACTATTACGCTCCGTACGTCAGCGGGCTGACGATCTATGCCCAGACGCTGGCGGAGGGACTGGCCAAGCGGGGGAGCCGGGTGGCGGTCGTGGCCGTCCAGCACGACGAGTCGCTGCCCCTGCGGGAGCTCCGCGCCGGCGTCTCGATCTTCCGCAGCCCCGTCCGCACCAGAATCGGGCGGGGGCCGGTGAGCCCGCAGTTCGTGCCCCTTGTCCGGCGTGTCGCTCGCCGGTCGGCGATCGTCAACCTGCATGTGCCGATGCTCGAAGTGGCGCCGATCGCGCTGAGCGTGCGGGACCGGCCCTTGGTGATCACGCACCACACCGACCTGTGGCTGCCACCGGGAATGGTCAACTCGGTCGCCACGAACGCGGTCAGCCGTTCCACGTGGATGGCGATGCGGTTCGCCGACGCCGTCGTACTGAACAGCTCCGATCAGGCGCGTGGCTCCAAGCTGTGGCCCATGATCAGGCGCAGGCACTGGCGCGGGATCGCGCCGCCGTGCCTGGATCGCCGGGGCGCCGAGCCGAACCATCGTGACGGCCCCGGGCTGCACATCGGATTCCTCGGCCGGATCGTGGAAGAGAAGGGGATCGAATACCTGATCCGGGCATTCCAGCTGCTCGACGACCCGGACGCCCGGCTGCTGATCGGCGGCGACTGGATCGAGGTGGCCGGCGGCGGAATCGAGGATCGGCTTCGCCCGCTCATCGGCGACGACAGCCGGGTGCGGATGCTCGGCATGCTGCGAGGAGGCCAGATCGACGACTTCTATGCGTCGATCGACGTCTTCGCCCTGCCGTCCATCTGGGAATCCTTCGGCATCGTGCAGGCCGAGGCGATGATGGCCGGCGTCCCTTCGGTCACCACGGACTTTCCTGGAGGACGCTCGCCCGTCATGGAAACGGGGTTCGGCCGCCGGGTCCCGATGCGTGATCCGGCCGCGCTGGCCCGCGCGATCACCGAGCTCGCGGCCCTGACCCCGGATGAGCGCGCGGAGGGCGGGCGCAGGGCCCGGGAGCTCTACGACAAGGAGAACTGCTTCAAGGCGTACGAGGAGCTGTTCGATCAGCTCGTTCCGCTCCGGGACCGCCCCTCCGTCATCGGCTCGCATCGCCGGACCACGATGGTGCGATAGCGGTGCGTTCGCCGAAGAGCGTTCTCAAGGTTCTGAGAGTGGCCGTCTACGCGGCCGTCGCCGTCTTCCTGGGCTGGCAGGTCTGGCGTGTACGACATGGACTCGCGGACAGCCTGAGCTCCGTGGGCTGGGGGGCCGCCGCTGCCGCGGTGGGGGTCACCGTGATGGCGAACTTCCCCGGATTCTTCGGGTGGCGGCTCCTGGTGACGCGCACCTGCGGACGCCTCGCCGTTACCGACGCGGCCTGGCTGTACTTCCTCTCCGGGGTGACGATCTACCTGCCCGGGGCGATGTGGCCCACCGTCACCCAGGCCACGCTCGCCCGGCGGGTCGGAGTGCCGGCGACCAGGCTTCTCGGGGCGGGCCTGGTGATGATGATCATGACGGCGATCGGCGGGACCCTGGTCGGGCTGCTCGCCCTCCCGCGACTGGTGGCGGACAGTCCCCGATGGTGGCTGATGGTGCCGCTCGTGCTCTGCGCCTGTGTGGTCATGCTGGCGCCGCCCCTGCTGAGGCGGCTGATCCGCCTGGGTCAGCGGCTACTGCGACGGGGCGAGCGTGAGATCACGCTTCCCACCGGCAGGGTCTCCCTGGCGGTGATCGCCCTGGGCGTCCTCGGATGGTGGTGCACGGGCCTGCACGCGGCGATCATCGGCATCGCCCTCGGGGTGCCCGCGGCGTCCGCCATGACGCTGGGCATCGGAGGGTTCGCGCTGAGCGCCGTCGCCGGAGGGCTGTCGTTCGCGCCCGCCGGCCTGGGAGTGCGCGAGGCCGTGCTCAGCCTCACCTTCGGCGTTCTGCTCGGCGGGCCGGACCTGGTCACCCTGCTGTTGCTCAGCCGGGCCATCACGACCCTGGGGCACGTGGTCGCGACCCTCGGCGTGCTGGGGCTGCTGGCCGGAATCCGCCGCGTGAAACCGTCAGACACCCATCGACAGGTCAGTTAGGACGCACGCTCCGATGGAACACGCACAGGCGCAAGAAGGCAATCCGTCCCTGTCCCCGCCCGAAGGAGACGACACCGGGGAGCCGCGGGACACCCCGGGCGCGCGACGCCGCTGGTGCAAGGGGACACGGCTCCTCGTGGCCGCCACGGCGGCGTGGATCACGTACCTCGTCCTGCTCATTCTGTTCGCCGGGCGGTGGTGGGTGTGGTCCGTCTTCGAGGCCACTCCTCCGGTGACGGCGGTGGTGGTGCCGCTGCTGCTGCTCGCGTTCGTGTGGTTCGCGCGCCCGGTCCGCCGTTGGCTCTCGGTCGTCCTGGTTCTCCTGCTGCTGGCCGGGGCCTATCTGGCCGGTTACGGCCGTGGATGGTCAGGCGCCACCAGTGCCTCCGGCGGGATCAAGGTGTTCGCCTGGAACACCGGATACTGGGAGATGTGGGACGACAGGGATGACTTCTACGCCTTCCTGCGCCGCCAGGATGCCGACGTCTATCTCCTGCAGGAATATCTGCACGCGAAAGAGGCCGCGCCGTACAACCACGTGTTCCGCATCGACGAGTCGGCCCGGCTGCGGGCGGAATTCCCCGGCTACCACCTGTCCGTCGACAGCACGTTCGTCACTCTTTCCCGGCTGCCCATCGTCGCGACGCACCATGAGCACGTGCCCGGCACCGGCTCCCAGTGGTTCTGGAAGGCGGCGAAGAACCAGCGCACCGACATCCGGATCGACGGGCGCACGGTCTCCTTCTACAACGTCCATCTGCCGACGCCCTTCCGGCTGGGGGACAACCCCTTCCGCGGCAGCCTCTCCGGCGTCTTCACCTCGCAGACCGCCCGGCTCATCGAGAAACAGGCCACCTGGCGGCTCAAGGAACTGGACAGGCTGCGCGCGGACCTCGCCGGCAACCCCAACCCGGCGGTGGTGGCGGGCGACTTCAACACGCCCTGGATGGAGCTCTACCCCCTCGGATCCGGTACGGAGGGCACATTGTCGAGGTACATGTCCCGCTGACGCCCGCCACCGATCCCGCCCACGGGGACGCGCCCGCGCCGCCGCTCACGATCCGATGGATCTACCTCGGCCGTATCGCCCCTGGCGGCATGTACCCCGTCACGGATCTTCGCGCCGACACCCCGCCCGCTGACGTGGCCGAGCTGATCGCCGCCCACGTGAACACCCATCCGCCCACCGCCGCCCCGGACGCCACCACAGGCGGCGCGGGCGGGGTTCCGATCCCGGTGTGTTCCATGCGGCTCCTTCCGTTTACCCCGGCGCGTTGACCAGGGTGCGTTTGTCGGCGGTGTTCCCGCCTAATTCCATGGACGCTCGCTTCCGTAGTGATGTCAATCGGAATTCGCATTCACCTCGCAGAATCTTTCCCACGGGAATTCAGGCAATCCGGCATCGTCCACCGTCGTATTCTTGTTAGGCGAAGAGTCGGGCCTGCCCGGGATGTCAAGCCGAACCGGCGACCTTCTCGCGAGATATTTCCGTAGATCAGCGATTGTTTTGTTAGGGCAGCCTCTCTAGCCGCCGGGGTGACACTATTTGATGCCGGATCGACTTGCCGCCCGCGTTGCCGGCGAGGGGTGGTCGTGACGCAAACGAAAAACACCGGCCCGCACCGGGGCCGGGAAATCAACCGAAAAGGGCGTCACGCAATGGCTATTCACACCCCGGAAATGACCGCTACCGAAACCATCCCCGCTGATGCGGAAAGCGCCGTTACCGCAACGGCCGCCACCGCGCCCCTCACGGCCCCTGACAGCGCCGCAACCGCGGCCTCC
Source organism: Nonomuraea sp. NPDC003214 (assembly GCF_053590035.1). Taxonomy (NCBI): domain Bacteria; kingdom Bacillati; phylum Actinomycetota; class Actinomycetes; order Streptosporangiales; family Streptosporangiaceae; genus Nonomuraea; species Nonomuraea sp. NPDC003214. The sequence goes on from NZ_JBSFSX010000005.1 coordinate 701,192, forward strand.
GGCGCTGACCCGCCCCGGATGCCGACGGGCCTGTGGCGGCGGTGTGGGCGGCGCTGAACGCCGAGCCGGGCGGGTCGGCCGCGGCGATCGGGGCGGCGGCGGGCCTGAGCCGGATGGCGGCGGGGAAGATCCTCAACGACTTCGAGGCGAACGGCCGGGCGCAGCGGGAGCCGGGCGTGAGCGAGGGCGGGCGCGGGCGGGCGGCTGACCGATGGTTCCCGATCACCCCCGAACCCGTCACCAACACCGTCACCAACACCGTCACCGACGCCGTCACCAACACCGTCACCGACGCCGTCACCGACGCCGTCACCGACGCCGTCACCGACGCCGACGCCGACGCGGAGCCGACCGGTACCGCTGACGCGCCCGTCCCGGCCCCCGAGATGCCGGATGCCGCGCCCGAGGGGATCATCGCGCCCGGTACGGACGCCGACACCCCGGAGGTTGACGCGGTGCCCGCGCCGGGGACGGACACGGCTCCGGCCGCGATCGGTTCGGCCGATTCGGCCTCGGCGGATGAGCCGATCGGCGAGGAGGACCTGATCGCCAGTGAGGCATCCGGTCAGGATTCGGGCGGGGCGGACGGTGACCTCGACGTGGTCACCGAGGCAGACCAGTCCGGGCCGGTGTCTGTGCCGGTGGCGGACGACCCGGCATGGGCACGGGCGCACGCCGAACTGGCAGAGTTGGTCGACCTGTTCGGCGGAGTGATTTCGGCGAAGGACGAGGGGAACGCCGTGATGGCGTTGGGGTGCCTGGAAATGGCGATGACCAAGGTCGCCTCAGCACACCGCAATGCGCGGGCGGCGCTGACTGGCAACGCCGCCCCGGCCCGTGCGGTGTCGGCGGCCCGTCCGGGTGCCGGTAGCGGCGCGGGCGCGGGGGATGCGGTTCGGCCGGGTGCGTTGCGGGACATGGTGTACGCGCACCTGGTCGAGTTCCCGGGCAAGGACTTCACCCCGTACGAGATCGGGAAGGTCATCAACCGATCGTCCGGTGCGGTGGCCAATGCCCTGGACCGGCTGGTCAGCCTCGGCGAGGCGGTGCTGACGTGTGAGCGGCCCCGCCGGTTCGGCCTCGCCCCCACTGCCAAGCCCACCCTCGCCGCCCCCGCCGCCAAGCCCACCCCCGCCGCGCCCGCCGACACCCACGACCCGGACGTCGACGAGGACGCCGACGCGGCCTGAACCCCGAGGTGGGGCGGGCCGCCCTTACCGGCCCGCCCGCCCCAGCCCGGGTAGTGGGCGGGACACCCCTACCGCCCCGCCCGCACCGGCCCGCAACACGTCCGCGCACGGCTCCCGGCCCCGCGCCGGACGAACGCCCAGCACCCACTGATCACCGGCACAGCGGCCCGCACGGGGCCGGGGGCCGACCCCCCTGACACCCATCGCGGCATCGCGTCTGTGCCACGTCCCCACACACCGAAAACCCCACATCAGAAAGGCACTGCCATGGCTCACGAGATCGAGATCTTCGCCAACGGTTCGGCCGTATTCGCCGCCGCCGGGAAGCCCGGCTGGCACGGACTCGGCTACACCGCGCCCGGCCCGATGACCGCCGAGGAGCTCCTGTCCAACGCGCAGCTGGCCGGGTGGAACGTGCGCAAGGTGCCGGTCGGTCAGGTCACCGACCCGGTCACCGGCCAGCCGGTGGTCACGGACGAGGACTTCCTGGTGGTGCGCACCAACCCGGTCACTGGCCAGCCGCAGCGCCTCGGCCGCGTCGGTAAGGAGTATCAGGTCCTGCAGAACGAGGACGTCACCGACTTCCTACAGACGCTGGTGGACGAGTCCGGGGCGATCTTCGACACGGGCGGGTCGCTGAACGGCGGGCGGCGGGTGTTCGTCACGATGCGGCTGCCTGAGCCGCTCATGGTGGGCGGGCTCGATCAGATCGACCTGTACTTGGCGGCGTTCTCCCGGCATGACGGGTGGGGCGCGTTCACGACGGTCGCGACCCCGGTCCGGGTGGTGTGCGCCAACACCGAACGGGCCGCGCTGGCCAACCACGCCTCCAAGTTCACCGTCCGGCACACCGGCAACGTGGCCGGGCGCATCGCCGAGGCGCGCGAGGCGCTCAAGCTCACGTGGAAGCACGGGGAAGCCTTCGCGGCCGAGGCCGAGAAGCTCCTGGCGGCACCGATGAACTTCGCCGAGTTCCGCAAGTTCAGCCAGGTCCTGTACCCGATCCCGCCGGGCGCTAAGGACCTGGCGCGCAAGAACCGTGAGCTGACTCTGCGTCAGCTTGAGCACCTGTTCGCCTACGCCCCTACGCAAGAGCCGATCCGTAACACGCGGTGGGCGGCCTACAACGCGGTGACCGAGCGGCTGGACCACCAGAGCCCAGTGTTCGGTAGCCGCGATGTGGCCACCGTCCGCGCCGAGCGCGCCCTGCTCGATGACCACGACAACGCCAAGATCAAGGCCCGCGCCTTCCGGATGCTCTCCACGGTCTGACCGGACCGCCCCGGCGCGGCCCCCTCACGGAGCCGCGCCGGGCATCTCAGCCGGACGGCGTAACCCTGCGCGCAGCCACGCCGCTCGCGCCGAATCCACGCCCACACGCGGCGTGCGCGCTGGAGCGGCCCCCACCGACGATCCCCTCGGTCCCGCCCATGCCCTCGGCCGACAATGCCCGCGCCCGGCCGGGCGACCCCATCGAACGACCCCATCACCTGATCGCGAAGGAGTTCATCATGGGACGACTCGAAGACCTGGCCCTGCACAACGCCACCCTCGCCCGGCATGAGCTCGGCGAGGCACTCAACCGCATCGCCTCCCTCGACGACGAAGGCACGTTGCGCGACAAGGACCTGGGCCGCATCGCCTACGCCTACCAGCGGATGTCATGGTGGCAGCAGGTCACCGACCTCACCCACGGCCGCGAGGAGACCGTCGACGGTGCGACCGCGCTGGAGATCGTCCGGCAACGGGCCCAGGACCTCCTGATCAACGCCGCCCGCTGACCAATGGCGGCTTGTTCGCCCTGGCGATGGCCGAGTCCCGCCGGGGCGGCGCGCGTGCCTTCCTGGACGCCACCCAGAATCTCGCCGACGCGCTCACCCCGCCGCCCGTACGAGATGCCTGCTCGGACGACGGCCTTGCCACTCACGCCGCCTCGCTCGCCGCTGCCGAGCCTGCAGGTTCGGCCAGCGAGTACCGGCTGTGACAGTCGGGCTGGCACGCGCTGCCCGCATGGTTTCGCCCGCCCTCTGCTTGTAGTGGCGAGGGCGGAGCGCCGGACCGGCGGTCACCCCATGACCCTCACCTCTCACCTGCCCATGTCACCCGACGAAAGGAACGCATGCGATGAATGACCGCTACCAGCCCGGGCCCCCGCTCCTGGATGACGGGCCGCCCACCGCCGCCCCAGCCTCCGACATCACCAACTCCTCGACCGGGCAGACGCGGCGCTCGTTGGATGAGCTGATATCCGAGAAGATCAGCGCCGCGCGTCACGCGCATTACGCTGCGGCGGCTGAGGCGGTCGCCGCCCTGCAGAACGGACGCTGGCTATCAGGCGAGCAGTTGTTCGCCACCGAGTACACCCGGTCCTCGCGCGCCTGGTGGGATCTGGTGGACGTGCAGATCACGGCCAACAGGCCGGCCTGTGATCACGCGGTGCGGTGGGTGCGCTCCTGGACCCGCCACTACCTCACGAACGAGGCCCCGGCCGGGCGGCCGGGGACGCTGTTCGAGCATGCGGTCGCCCACGCCTCGCGCATCGCCGCCCGCGACTTCCTCAACGCCAGCGGCCAGCTCCTGACCCACCACCTCGCCGGGTCCGTCGCCAAGCCGACATCCCGGATCCGAACGCGCCGGTGAACCACCGCCACGCGGACGACCCAGCAGCATCCCCGGTGATGCCACCGGCGTCGGCGGACGCGCCATGAACGACCAACACCCCGCGCCAGCGCGCCCCGGTGCTGGCTTCACCACGCGACGAAGGACAGTCCCATGCGGAACCCACAACACCCGGATGCCCCGGCTCCTGCACCCGACACCGGCACTGCCGTCACCTCCGACCTCAACCCACGCGAGCCGCTGTCGGTGGAGGTGGTGATCGCCCAGGCCCGCCAGATGCGGCAGCACAACGCCGACATCATCGGACGGCGGCTGGGCCGGGGCGAGCGGTTGAGCGCCGAGGTGCTCTACGACACTCTGCACGCCCAGATACTCGCCGGGTGGTGGCTGCTCGTTGACCGGCACATTCGGCACGCCCGAGGTGGCCGGGGCCTGCCTTCGGAGCAGACGGTGGCCAGGTTCGTCGCCTGGATCAGCCCGTATCTGGACGACGACGCCAGCGCGCTCGACACCGCTACGAACTTCCGCATGCTCGGGCTGCGCTGCGAGCACGAACTCGCCCTGGCCCACTTCGAGCGGGCCTTGGCCCTCATCCGGCAAGACGCGGCTCGAACGTTCCTGACCCAGGCGAAGGCACTCCCGCCGGCCTCCCCGGCAGAGGCCCCGAGCAGCAGTTCGGCGGGGCGGGAGGCGAAGGCATGAGCAACAGCACCGCCACGGGCAACCCCTCCGGCACGCCTGAGCCACCAGCCATGAGCAGGCCCAGCACGCGCCGCGCCGACAGCTCGCGGCTGGAGTTCTTCCAGATGATGGCCTGGAGGTGGGGCATCACCACCGCCAAGAAGCTCACCCGTGCCCGCATCCCTCAGGGCCGGATCGATCCCAGCCGCGAGATCGTCGTCGACGCCGAGAGCATGGGCTTGCTGAAGGAACACCACACGCGACAGGCGAAAGAACGGCTGGCCGCAGGCGAGGACTGGGTCGAGTCGGGGTTCGTCTTCACCGACGAGCTCGGCCGGCCCCTACACCCCAGCACGTGACCGACCGCTTCTACCAGATCTGCTACCAGGCCGGGCTGCCGCCGATCCGGCTGCACGACCCGCGCCATCTGGCGGCCACCGCGATGCTGGCAGCCGGAGTGGACATCAAGCTCGTGCACGAGGTTCTGGGGCACAAGACCGCGTCCTTCACCCGCTACCTACACCAGCGTCTACCTCGAAGCAGCCGCACCCGCGGCCGAGGCGACCGCCGCGTTCCTGACCGGATCGCCGGTGCCCGCGCCCCGGCCGGTCCCACCTCGGCCGAGCACAACCGGAACCCGGTCCAACGCCGAGGTGGGACAGGCCGGTGGGTCGGTAGTGCCCCTGCCGACCAGGCCAACCAGTCCGACGCCACCCGCCAGGCAGGAAGGACGAGGTGTATGCGGAGGCCGGTCAGCCGCACAGGATGACCGGCCTCCGCTCTCTTCCGCCGGGTCCAGCGGCAGCACCCTTTGGGGAGGGGAGGTGCTTGCCGTCGGACGATTTCGGGGGTGGGCGGCCCGTCGCGTCACGCCTCCGCTGCCGCGACACTCCCCTCCCCGACAGGGGCCGCCCTGGCGACGATCAGGCGGACGGGGGGCACCCGCCGTGATCGTCTTCGGGAGGTGGCTGGCCGTTGTCCTCTTCCGGCCGGCCACCTTGAGGCGACCGCGTCCGCGCTAGTGCATGAGGCGTTTGCGGTCACTGCTATCTCGGGAGCGCACCAGCCCGCCTGGGCTCGGTCCGGCATGCTCAAGAAAGTTCGGGGTGCCCTCACCCGGCTTCCCGGACATGGCCGAGTGAGGGCGCTGTCAGCCACAGGGATCCGCCCGCTCAGCGGCTGTGGCTGACAGGGGTCGGGAACCCGTCCGGCGTCGGCCGGTCGGGTCGGGGGTGCGTGCCCTGACGCCGTACGGCGGCGGCGAGGGACGCTTCCCGGTTCACTGCCCGGGGTGGGCCACGCGCCCTGGGGTGGTCTACGCCTGTGGGGTCAGGCGGGCCGACGGTGCTGCCGGGGTCAGCACGTGGCCGATCCGTTCGGCAGCGGTGGCCATGTCACCGACACCGGTGATCTGTTCGGCCCAGGACCACCACAAGCTCCACTCGCCATCGAGCGGCGCGGCGGTGACCACCTCACACAGCGAGGCGCAGTCAGGGTTGATGACCCGTAGGCGCGGCATCAGCCCGGCAGGGGTAAGAAGGCGGGCGTGCAAGCCTCGTTCTTCCAGCAAGACTCGCAGCTCGGCGAGGTAGGTGGCGGCCTGCTCGGCCACGTCGGCGGGGATGGGTACGGGCATGACGATCTCCCACGAGGATGGGCTGGAACGGTCAGGATTTCGGGGGGCTGGTTGCGGCTGGTCGAACGCCGCGAGGTAGACCTTCCGCGCGATCACTGCAACGACGCCGAAGAGGATGACGCTGAGCACCGTCTGAGGCACCGTCCGCGCCAGGCGGGCGGGCGTCAAAAGAACGAATGCAACGAACCCGCCTGTCAGGAGCAGCGCCAGCGCGGAGTGAATCGCCCCGGCTTTGGTGGAGACCTCAGCGGTTGATTGCTAGGGCTTCGTGGGGATGGTGGTGAGCGTAGTAGATGGCCTCGAACTCGTCGG